>JAEKNN010000058.1 GCA_016464795.1 Candidatus Amunia macphersoniae
TCGCGGATCTTGTCGGGGTTGATCTGGATGGTCTCGATGCGCGGCGCCCACGGGCTCATCTCGGTGCGCGGCTGCGCCAGCCCCTCGGCCATCTTGGCGAGGATGTGGACGCGCCCGGCACGTGCCTGCTCGAGTGCCTGCTCGAGCAGGTCCCATTGCAGGCCACGAACCTTCATGTCCATCTGCAGGGCGGTGATGCCCCTCTGCGTGCCGGCGACCTTGAAGTCCATGTCGCCGAGCGCGTCCTCCATTCCCTGGATGTCGCTGAGGATCACCGAGTGGTCATCACCTTCGATGAGGCCCATGGCGATGCCGGCGACCGGCGCCAGCAGCGGCACCGCCGCGTCCATCAGCGCCAGGCACGACCCACACACCGACGCCATCGATGTCGAGCCGTTGCTCGACAGGATCTCGGTGACGATGCGCACCACGTAGGGGAAGTCCGCCTCGTCCGGCATGACGTTGTGCACCGCCCGCTCGGCGAGGGCGCCGTGACCGATCTCGCGACGCCCGGGAGCGCGCTGGAAGCGTGCCTCACCGACAGAGTACGGCGGGAAATTGTAGTGGTGCATGAACCGCTTGAACTCCTCCAGCCCAAGACCGTCGATCTTCTGCTGGTCCTGGCCGGAGCCGAGGGTGACGATCGACAGCGCCTGCGTCTGGCCGCGGGTGAAGATGGCGCTGCCATGGGTGCGGGGCAGCACGCCCACCTGTGTCCAGATCGGGCGGATCTCATCAGTGCGCCGGCCGTCAGGGCGCACCCCCTCACTGAGGATGGCGTGGCGCACAGCCTTCTTGGTCTCGGACTCGAAGGCCTTGCCGATGTCGCCGCGCTTGTCGGGGAATCGCTCTGAGAGCTGGGCCACCGCGTCGGCCTTGAGCTCGTCGAGCTGGCGCTCACGGGTCGCCTTGTCGACGTTGCGCGCCGCCTGGCCGATGCGGTCAGCCACCAGCTCGTGCACCGCGGCCGCGACGGCGGCATCGGTGGTGACCGGTGGGTAGCTCATGGTCGGCTTGGCGCCGAGGGCGTCACGGATGTCGGTCTGGAACTGCACCAGTCTCCTGATCTCGTCGTGCGCCATGCGCATTGCCTGGAGCATCAGGTCCTCAGGCACCTGGCGCGCGCCCGCCTCGACCATGCTGATCGAGTCAGCGGTGCCGGCGACGACCAGGTCCAGCTCGGACTCGGCGATCTGCTGCAGGGTGGGGTTGAGCATCAGCTGCCCGTCGAGCATGCCCACCCGCACGCAGCCAACCGGGCCGGCATGGGGGATGTCGCTGATCGCCAGCGCCAGGGAGGCCCCGGTCACGGCGAGGGTGGTGGGGTCCTGCTCCTGGTCGGCGCTCAGGACTGTGGCGATGATCTGGACGTCGTTGCGGAAGTCCTTGGGAAAGAGCGGCCGCAGCGGGCGGTCGATCATCCGGCTGGCGAGCACGCCGGCCTCGCTGGGGCGGCCCTCGCGACGCGGGAAGCTGCCCGGGATGCGACCGACCGAGTAGAGCTTCTCCTCGTAGTCGCAGGTGAGGGGGAAGAAATCGATGCCCTCGCGGGGCGTCTTGTTGGCGGTTGCGGTGACGAGCACGACGGTGTCGCGACAACGGATGAGGATGGCGCCATTCGCCTGCTCGGCGATGTGGCCGGTCTCGACGATCAGTGGCTGACCGGCGTAGTCGGATTCGAATTTCTGGTAGGCCATTGGGTCTCCTGTGTTGATGGATGACCCGGGCACGAGCGCACCTGGCGCAGCGCCGCGCGGATGGTGGTGAGATTGGTGTCTGGAGGTCGGCGGGCGGTTCGCGCCTGTGGCTGCGATGCCGCGGGAAGGCCGAGGTCCAGGCGCCAACCTCTCACCGCTGCGCGTGGGCTGCGGGCGATGGTCGCTTCCGGGTCGGAAGTGCCTGGTTGTCTGTGATGTATGAGGCCCACCGTTCAGGCGGGCTGCGCGCAACCCTCCATGGAGTGGACCGTCGACCGTGAGCGCATCGGTTACCGGCGAAGCCCGAGCTGGGCGATGATGGCGCGGTAGCGCTCGACGTCGGTGCGGGTGAGGTAGTCGAGGAGCCGGCGGCGCTTGCCGACCAGCTTGAGCAGGCCACGACGGGAGGCGTGGTCCTTGGGGTGGTCGCGGAGGTGCTCGGTGAGCATCGCGACGCGGTCGCTGAGCACAGCGATCTGCACCTCCGCCGACCCGGTGTCGGTGTCGTGGCGGCGGTGCTCGGCGATGATCTCCGCCTTGGGCCGAACTGTTGTCAATCGATTCTCCGTGGAGCCCAGCTGGGCTGTCGCCGGTCGGAGAGCGAAGCCGCGTGACCACATTTCTCGATGCGTCAATCCGAGCGGGGCTCTTCGAAGGTCGCTGCGAGTCTACCAGCAATCCAGATTCATGGACTCATGCGGCGCCCGAACACGGCGAGGTGCAGGGCCTGCACCGGTTCCCGGCGGGGAGGTATCGCAGTGTGCCGGGGCGACCCAGCATGCTCACCCGGCGAGGGCCACCCCCCTTCTGCCCAATTCCGCCCTACGGCGTGGCGACGCAGAAGTTGAGCGCACGGGGAAGGCAGGTCAGTGTCGCCGGGGCACGGCCGACCTGCTCGCCCTCGATGTCGAACAGCAGGGGGCGACTGTCGAGCGGTTCAACGCGGACATTGGTTGCGCGCCTGACGATGAACTCGGGCCGGTGGAGGTGCCTGCCCCGATAGACGGACGGCACGGTTGCCAGGGTTCGCAGTCTCCCCAGCGCCGGCCAGACGACGACATCGAACCGCCCGTCATCCAGCTCCGCATCAGGCGCGATGCGCATGCCCCCACCGAAACAGCGGCCGTTGGCGATGACCACGTTCTGGACCTCGGTCTCCGTGATCTCACCGTCGAGCGTCAAGCGAATCGGGCGGCCGCCAAAGCTCATCAAAGCCCTGACAGAGATGCCGAGAAAGACTGTCGTGCCACGGATTCCGCCACCCTTGGAACCGCTGCGGTTGACGCGGGCGACCACTTCGCCGCCGACGCCGCAGTCGGCGATGTTGATGAACTGCCTCGGAGCGGTGGCTCGGTCGTCATGCTCGATGCGGCCAAGGTCGATGCGACGGACGTGGTTGGCGGCGAGGATGCGGGCGAGCGTGGCCGGGTCGGTCGGCAGTCCGATGGTTCGGCGGAAGTCGCCGCCGGTGCCGCTGGGGAGCAATGCCAGCACGGCGTGGCTGTTGATCGCGGTGCCGTCGAGATCGAAGAAGCCGTTGACGATCTCGTTGAGGGTGCCGTCACCGCCCACCGCGACCACCCGGGTGTAGCCCTCTCTGAGCGCGGCGCGGGTGACGGCGGTGGCTTCAGAGGGGTGGGTGGTGCTGTGCGCGTCGTGACCGACGCCGGCCGCCCTGAGAGCTTGGCGGAGAAATGGCCAGCGGCTGGCGGTTCGACCGCCGGCGCTGGCGGGGTTGACCACCACGAGCGTTCGCGGTCGGTCGACACTGCCCCCGGTCATGGTGGGCGGATGGTACGAGCGCGCAAGAGGGGACCGCCGTAACCGAGCCGTCACAGCCGTTGGTGCGTTTGGAGGCCCTCCGAGTTCGGCCGGCGTGACAGGGCTGAGACGGGTACCGAGGGGGTCTCCAGTCGTGTCACGAGCGCGTGCTTGAAGGTCGCCCCCTGGCTGACGAACATTGGACCGATGGGGGCGACGCCGGTCGGCACGGTCGTGTACGGTCACTGATCCGGGAGAAAGAGGAAGGGCATGCGATGGTCCTGACCGACGGTATCCGCGTCGCCGTAGCGACGGTCGCGCTGCTGCTGGTTGCGTCGTGTGGGAGCACTCTGCCGGCCGTTACGACCTCCGCCACGGCTCGACCCACGACGGCTCCACGTCCGAGCGCGGCGGCCGGGCCCTGTGCGTCGGTGACGACGACGACGCCGATCGAGCAGGTGCCGCCCGCGTGCGCTGCGCTGTGGGCGCCGTACGGAGTGACCAAGGTGCCGCCGGCCAACCTCACGGACTCGACGCCGCAGGCCCCCCCGGTGGTGAATGGAACACATGGAGCAGTCACCGACGCCGCCTCAGACGCGTGGGCAATGGCTGCCAATCGCACGGGCACATGGCTTCGCTGGAGCGAGGTCAACGATCAGTACCAGTTAACGACACACATTGAGTCCACGCAGGTTGTCAACGCAACGGTTGACCGGTTGATGCGTAGTGGCACGAGCGTTATTGACCCGGCTTGCGATCTATTCGCTGACAAGTACTCATTGTTTCCGATGACCGCTGAAGGATCGCGCTTCTTCACCTCATTTGGAGAGGTAACGCACGACGAATACGTGTTGGTTGAACACTATCCGGGTCCATGCGCGATCCTCGGGAAGAGTCCTTCAGGAAGCACTCAGACAGTTCTGGCCACGCCTAACTCCATCGTAAGTATTTCTGCCGGGACACTACGCCACGATCCATTGCTCGGTGACTTGTGGTTCGGTGACGGAGCCGCATTCTGCAGCGACCGTGGCGCCCCGACGAGTTGGTGCTCCGGATGAGGCCCAGACAGTTGGCTACGATCACTCTTTGTGTAGCGGTTTCTACGTCGTTGCAGCTTGCCAATGGAAAGCCAGTCTTTGCGACAGGCTTCGGTTCGGGTGGATGTGCCAGCGCCGGTGGCGGTGACACCACTGGAATTTCCGCAACCAATTCGTGCGGCCTTCCACCGCCAGCGTCGCCCACCCCGCAGGACAACGGCCCCGGCATCGCCGGACCCGCAGTCGGGCCATCGTTGGGTTCGCCGTGCATCCCGACCCAGAAGCTGCCGGGCGTGGGCAACCCCGGCCGCAAGGTCCCCAGCGACCAGTACATCATCATCAGCCCAGCCATCACCGGCAATCCCGGGGCCGGGCTGACGGCAAGCGGCACCATCCACTCCGCTCTTCCGATCGGCTCCCCCGACGGACCCCACGACGTCGCCGTCCCCCCAGAGCCCGTCAAGACGGCAGGTCAGCAGAATGGCGACGCAGCTGCCGCAGCGCAGGGCATCGCCAATGAGTACAACGCGGACCAACCACGATCCAAGACGCCCAGTCTGCTCGAGCTTTCGATCAGCCGTCGGGCGCGCTACAAAGGCTCCTCGGCACGCAGTACGCCGCCACCGACTTCTACGTGCCAAAAGGCCCGGCTGTACCCGGCGCAGTGGCCACGTCGGAGGACGCCACCACGTGGTCATTCCTCGAGCCTGTCTATCTCGACGTTGGAGTTGTCGTGCACGACAAGCTCGGAGTCGGCCCGCTGAACCTGCCCGTGTACGGACCGGAGTACTGCAGCGCCCTCACGGTCATGGGCACCGACCCGCCATATCTGCAAACGCAGGTCGCCACCTTGGTCTCGAGCTTCACGGCCCAGGTCAGGAGCATCGCCGACGAGTTGTGGCACGGTTTTCGGCGCGGCGGCATCGTCACCAAGCCGGCCAACGGCACGCCCACGTACGTCGGCATGCCCACCTGCGCCGGCCTCGACACCGGGCTGCCCACCGGCTCAGGCACGCCCAACCCGTTCACCATCAGTCTGCCGATCACCCTCCAAGGCGTCGCCGGCCAGCTTCCCGTGGCGGTGTCCGGCCGGGTGGCAGTCTCCATCGTCGCCGACGGCGTCCACTGGGACTTTCACGATCCCTCCGGGAACTCCGCCGTTCACGGCCAGGACTCGACAGACCCGGCCGCGCCGACCGGAACCCCCAGCTACGACGCCTCGACGCAGACCTGGCCGGACGCGGACTCGAAGTGCACCGTGTACCACCAGTACCGCGGACTGGCGGCTGCACCCGGAGTGACGATCTCCGCCACCGAGCACTTCCACATCGAGGTCTCCGGCGTGTACAGCACCGGCTCTGCCACGCCGATCACGTTCGCGTATGGCTACGAGCCGGCCGACTCACCGGTGAGCTGGACCAGCGGCCCATACCCCGTCTACCAGATCGAAGCAGTGCCCTACGCGCCGGGGTAGCTGACCAGAGTCACAACGACGGCGGCGCAACCCCGGTGAGCAGCCGGCGCGCCTGGTCCACGTCGCGGCCGATCTGCGCCACCAGCTCGTCGACTGACGCATAGGCCCGCTCCTCGCGCAGCCGCTCCACGAACACAGCGCGCACATCGTGGTCGTACAGGTCGCCCGAGAAGTCGAGCAGGTAGGCCTCGACGGTGAGCCGGTCGCCACCAAAGGTGGGCCGGTAGCCCACGTTGGTCGCCGCCATGTGCCAACGGCCGCCGACGCGCACCCACATCGCATACACCCCGGCCTGCGGCAGGCACTTCTCGGTGGCGATGGAGAGATTGGCGGTCGGGTACCCGAGATGGCGGCCCACCTCCTTGCCATGCTCCACTCGTGCGTCCATGAAGTACGGCCGTCCCAGCAGGAGCATTGCCCCGGTCACGTCACCCGCGCTGACAAGCTCGCGGATGCGCGACGACGACACAGCGCCCGCCTCGGCGCGCACCTCCCCCACCTGCATCACAGCGATCCCGTGGCGCGCCCCGTAGTCGCGCAGGAAGGCGATGTCGCCCTGCCGCTTGTGCCCCAGTGCGAAGTCGTGCCCCACCACCAGCGCGCGCAGGTCGAACGCGTCCCCAAGCAGGTCGCAGAACTGCTCGGCCCCCCAGCTGCTCACCTCGCGGGTGAAGCCGAGAACCACCAGCCTGTCGAGGCCACCGTGCGCCAGCAGGTCCCGTTTCTCGGCCACGGTGGTCAGTGACTGCGGACAGCGGGCGGGGTCGAGAACGCAGCGTGGATGTGGGTTGAAGGTGAGCAGCGCCGTCTGCGCGTCCATCGACGCCGCGGTGACCCGCACCTCGTCGAGCAACGCCTGGTGACCGCGATGGACACCGTCGAAGTTGCCGATGGTGAGCACCACGGGCGCGTCGCCATCCTGCCTGCGCCCCAGCCCGCTGTCGACGCGCATCGGCTTAGTTGTTGAGGACCTTGGTGGGTCGCAGCAGGTTGCCGGCGATCTCGCCGATGGCGATCAGGCGACCGTCGGCGCTATGCACCCTGCACTGGTTGCCGGCGGTCATCGCCGGAGGCCGGGGCAGCCACACCGACTGGCCGCGACCCACCATCGTCGCCGGCTGCGGCAGCAGGTCGACCCGGGGCAGGAAGCTGACAGCACGATCCATCGGCAGCAGGGCGACCGTGGGATCGGGGTACTCGGCAAGGGCGTCCGGGGTGACCGCATCCTCGACGCGCAATGGGCCGTAGGCAGTGCGCGACAGCCACCCCAGCAGCGCGCCCACCCCCAGCCGCTCACCGATGTCAGCGGCGAGCACGCGCATGTAGGCGCCCTTGCCGCTGACCACCTCGATCTCAGCCTCCGCGCGAGGCCCGGGGCGAAACGCGGTCACCTCGATGCTCTCGATCGACACCTGGCGCGCCGTGCGTTCCACCTCCTGACCGCTGCGGGCGAGCTCGTACAGGTGCTTGCCCTGGTGGCGAACCGCCGAGTACATCGGCGGCACCTGTTCGACGTCGCCGACGAACATCGTCGCCGCCTCGCGAACCTCCTGCTCGGTGAGTCCGGAGGCATCGCCACCGGCGAGCACCTCGCCCTCGGTGTCGAGCGTGTCGCTGCGCTCCCCGAAGCGGACCACGCAGTGATACGTCTTGCTCTGCTGGTGGAAGTAGTCGACCAACCTGGTCGCCTGACCGATGCACACCGGCAGCAACCCGGTGGCGGTGGGGTCGAGCGTCCCGGCGTGGCCGACGCGGCGCTCGTCGAAGATCCGCCGCACGGCGCGGACTGCGTCGAAGGAGGTCATGCCCGCCGGCTTGTCGATCGCCAGGATGCCACTGCGCGATGCCTTGACGGCAGCCACCGCCGCGCTCACCTGGTAGACCGGAGCAGCTCCCGGGCCACCTCGAGGACGCGCGGCTCGAAGACCGCGAGCGATTCGTCGAGCTCCGCCCCGGAGGCGCGCTGGTGGCCTCCCCCACCGAAGGGGATGCACACGGTGGTGGCGTCGTAGGGCTCGCGGGTGCGCACGCTGACCTTGGTTTGGTTCGGGCCGTTCTCCTTGAACAGCACAGCGATCTTCATGGTGTCGATGCTCTGCAGCTGGTCGATGACGCCCTCGGACTCCATCATGTCGGCGCCGCTCTCGGCCAGCATCGCCTGGGTGATCTCCGACCACACCAGGCGTCCGTCGAACTCGGTGTGGAGGTTGGCGACGGCGATACCCTCGAGCTTGAGCCGCGACACCGAGCGCGAGTTGTAGCTCTTCAGCGCGACCCAGGCCGGGTCGGCGCCGGCGGCCACCAGGTCGGCGCCGAGACGCAGCACTGTCTCGTTGGTGTTGGCGTGCCGATAGCCACCGGTGTCGGTGAAGAGCGCCGCGTACAGGTTGGTGGCCACGTCCGCTGTGATCGGCGCGCCCAGGGCGGTGAGCAGGTCGTAGACCACCTGGCCGGTGGCGCTCGCCTCCGGCTCGATCAGGTTGATGCCACCGAAGCCCTCGTTGCTGACGTGGTGGTCGACGTTGACAACCGTCGGCGCGTCCCGGACCAGAGCCTGCTTGTCGCCGAAGCGCTGGATGGTGGCGCAGTCGAAGGTGAACAGCACCTCGACCTCCGCGCCGGTGTCCTCGCTGATGGTGTCGAAGCCCGGCAGGTGCTCGAGCAGGCGCGGCACCGGCGACGGGACCAGAACGCGCACCTCTCGTCCCAGGGCACGCATCGACAGTGCGAAGCCCAGCGCCGAGCCGAGGCTGTCGGCGTCGGCGTCCTTGTGGGCCAGGCAGGTGATCAGCCCGCCGCGGTCGAGCACCTCGCGGATCCCCCCCACCACGTCCGCGAGCGGCGGCCAGCCAGTGGTCACCGCGGTCATTCGGACAGCTCGGCGTCGGGCCGGGCGGAAGCCTCGGGGACGGCGGCACCGGACCCGTCGCCGGTGTCGAGCTCGCGCAGCATGCTGCTGATGCGCACGCTGTAGGCGATCGACTCATCCAGCTCGAAGCGAAGCTTTGGCGCGGTCTTGAGGTTCTCGAGCCGCTCGCCCAGCTGGCCGCGGAGGTAGCCCTCGGCGTGCCGGAGCGCGCTGACCACCGCATGGCGCTCGCGCTCCTCGCCGACGGCGCTGACCATCACCCGCGCGCTGCGCATGTCGGGGGCGACGCTGACCTGGCTGATCGAGGCCATCCGCACCCGAGGGTCCTTCATGTCGATGAGCATCATCCGCGAGATCTCCTGGCGGAGCTGCTCGGCGACGCGTTCGGTCCGCGGCGGTCGGGAGCCGTGCTGGGCGTGGCTGTGGAAGTTGGAGGTCATGACACGCGACGGCGACGAGCCGTTGCGGAGCTCACAGGTTCTGCTGCTCGACCGTGTACGCCTCGATGATGTCGCCAACCGCGAAATCGCTGAAGTCGTCCAGGGTGATGCCGCAGTCGTAGCCGCGAGCCACCTCGCGGACGTCGTCCTTGAACCGCTTCAGCACGGCGATCCGGCTGCGATGGATCTGCCTCCCGTCGCGGAGAACAGTCGCTGTGGAGTTGCGGGGGATGCGGCCGTCGAGCACGTGGGAACCGGCGATCGCGTTCCTGCCGTCCACTGTGAAGACCTGGCGCACCTCGGCGCGGCCCTGCAGCACATCGATGACCGTGGGCTCGTAGAGGCCCTTGATGGCGTTGGCGATGTCGTCGGTGATCTGGTAGATGACGTCGTAGTAGCGCACGTCGACGCCCTGGGCGTCGGCCGCGAGCTTGGCGCGATCGTCGGGGCGCACGTTGAAGCCGATCACAATCGAATCGGTGACAGCGGCCAAGTTGACGTCTGCCTCGCCAACCGGGCCCACCCCGGAGGCGACGACCACCACCTTCACGTTGGCGTCCTCGATCTTCTCGATCTGGCCGCGCAGCGCCTCCAGCGACCCCGTGGAGTCGGCCTTGACCAGCACGTTGAGGTTCTTGACCGAGCCCTCGGCCACCTGCGAGGCGAGGTCGGCGAGGGTGATCCGCCGCACCGGCTGGGCGAGGCGTTCCTTGGCGTCGAACCCACGCTGCTCGGCAAGAGAGCGGGCGCTGCGCTCGTTGGCCATGACCTGGAACACGTCACCCGCCTCGGCGACGCCGGACAGGCCGGTGACCACCGCGGGCGTGCTCGGCCCCGCCTGCTGGAGGCGACCCCCGCGCTCGTCCAGAAGAGCGCGAATGCGCCCGTACACGTGGCCGGCGACGATGTAGTCGCCCACCTTGAGGCTGCCGTTCTGCACCAGCACCGTGGCGACGGGTCCGCGACCGGGATCACGGTCGGACTCGATGACAGTCCCCACCGCTCTGCCCTTGGGGTTGGCCTTGGGCTCGACCTCCGCGTCGGCGGTGAGCACGATCATGTCGAGCAGGTCGTCGACGCCCTGACCGGTCCTGGCGCTGGTGCGGACAACAGTGATGTCACCGCCGTAGTCGCTGCTCACCAGGCCGCGATCGGCGAGCTGCTGGAGCACCCGATCGGGGTTGGCGCCGTCCTTGTCGACCTTGTTGAGGGCGACGATGATCGGCACCTCCGCGGTGCGGACGTGCTGGATCGCCTCCTCGGTCTGGGGCATGACGCCGTCGTCAGCGGCGACCACCAGGATGGCGATGTCGGTGACGTCCGCTCCCCGGGCGCGCATCGCGGTGAAGGCCTCATGGCCCGGGGTGTCGATGAACGTGATCGGACGCCCCTCTCTCTCCACCTGGTAGGCGCCGATCTTCTGGGTGATGCCGCCGGCCTCGCCGGCCGCGACGGTGGTCTCGCGCACACGATCCAGCAGGGATGTCTTGCCATGGTCGACATGGCCGAGAACCGTGACCACCGGGGGCCGGGCAACCAGGGTCGCCGGGTCGGCATCGGAGAAATCGAGCAGCGGGTTGCGCCGGCGGTTCGAGGTCCGCCCGACAGCGCTCGCACCATCCGCTGCGGCGGCCGCCGCCTCACTCTCGGCCTCGAAGCCGAAGTGGTCGGCCGCCAGGGCAGCTGTGTCGAAATCCACCGACTGGTTGAGGTTGGCAAGCACCCCATTGCCCATCAGGTATTTGATGAGCTCCGGCCCGGAGACTGACAGGCGTTCGGCGAGCTCCTTGACGGTCACAGTGGCCGGCAACTGAAGCTTCTTCACCGTGGCGATGGCTGTACCTCCTGTCCCGGCGCCCCGATGATGGCGCCCAGTTCCTGGTAGTTGATCAGCTCCTCTCCGGTGCGAAGGGAGCGGGCCAGCGCCCGCCGGCGCCGTGCCTGCTCGAGGCACCCGATGCCCCCCGCGCAGACGTAGGCTCCCCGGCCGGGAAGCTGGTTGTGAACGTCAAGAGTAACCTGTCCGCGAGAATCGATGGCGAGGCGGACCAGCTCGGAGCGTGGCCTCACCAGGCGGCAGCCGATGCAGGTGCGCTGCGGAACATGGCCACCGGGCGTGGCTACTCGTCCTCCACGATGTCGGCCACGATGTCGATGCGCCAGCCGCAGAGGCGGGCCACCAGACGGGCGTTGTCCCCACCCCGCCCGATCGCCAGGGAGAGCTGGTCGGATGCGGCGGTCACGGTGGCGGTGCGGCTGCTCTCATCGAGGTCCACCCGGCGCACGGTGGCCGGGGCCAGCGCGTTGGCGATGTAGGCCGCCGGGTCTGGCGACCAGACCACGATCTGCACCTGCTCACTGCCCAGCTCGGAGGTGATCGCCTGGTGGCGGATCCCGCGCGGGCCGATGCACGCCCCGCGCGCGTCCACCGCGGGGTCGGTCGCCTCGACGGCCACCTTGCTCCTCCGCCCCGCCTCTCTGACGATGCCGCGCACCGCCACCTGGCCGTTGGCCACCTCGGGCACCTCCTGCTCGAGCAGCAGCCGGAGCAGCTGGGGGTGGGAACGCGACACCACCACCACGGCGTCCTGGCTGCGCCGGCGGCCCTCGAGCACGATCACCTTGAGGTGGCGGCCCGGGATCAGCTCCTCGCCCTCGGCCTGCTCCTCGGGCGGCAGCAGGATGCGCATCTCGCCGCCCCGGAGATACCACACCGACCCGGCACGGGTGTCGACGATGGTGTCGATGAGCTCGCCGCGGTGCATCGATGCCTCGCGCAGGACCCGGTCCTTGCCGGCCTCGCGCAGGGCCGTGGCCACCGCCGCGCGCGCCGCCTGAGCCGCCTGGCGCGGAAAGTCGGGCAGGCCGGCGTCGACCGGCACCTCGGCGCCCTCGCCGGTTCGCCGGTACAGCGTGCAGCTGCCCGCGGTCAGGTCGACGCGAGCCCGGACGCCGTTGTCGGCCTCGACCATGTGCCGGTAGGTGTCGATGAATGCCGCCTCGAACAGAGCGGCCAGGCGCTCGTCACTCAGCTCGGTGGTCTCGCGGAGGGTGGCGATCGCCGTCTCTAGCGGGGTCGTCGGTGTGTCGCTCATGGCTCAGCGTGGGCTCAGATGTCGACGACGATGCGCGCCGCGATCACGTCCGCCCGCGCCAGGCTCAGCCGTTTGCGCCGGTTGCGGTCACGTGCCTCCAGCTCGGCGCTGCCGGGGTCGAGGCTGAGCAGCCGTCCCTCGACCACCATCTCGGCGTCGCCGGAGCGAAGCCGCACGTTGATGCGGCGGCCCACTGCCGCCTGCCATTCAGTGTCGGTCTGGAGGGGCCGCTCCGCCCCGGGCGAGGAGACCTCCAGCGCGTAGCGTCCGGCGATGGGGTCGTACGCATCGAGCACGGCTCCGACGGCATGCGACACGCGCTCGCAATCGTCAAGGGTGACCCCGGCGGCGCAGTCGATCACCAGGCGGAGGATGCTGGTGCGTCCAGGACGCCACTGCAGGTCGACCAGGTCGAGGCCGAGGTGGCGCAGCGAGGGCTGAACCAGCTCGGTCAGCTGCTCCTTGGACACCGTATTCACATGTTCACCGGGTTGGTGTCACGCCGCGCGTGCCACCCTCTTGGGAGTGCCCGGCGGGGGCGCGCTCGAGCGCAGGGCCGACGCCTTCTGCCATGCCACCAGCAGGGTGCTGGCGTTGAAGATCGAGCTGTAGGTTCCGGTGATGATCCCGATCAGCAGAGCGAGCACGAAGCCGGTGATCGTCGACCCACCGAAGAGCACCAGCGCAAGGAGCACGAACACCACCGTCAGCGAGGTGTTCAGCGAGCGGGTCATGGTTTGGACAGTGGAGAGGTTGACGACCTGGTCGAAGGTGAGCCGGGGACCGTAGCGCAGGTTCTCGCGAACCCGGTCGAAGACCACGATGGTGTCGTGGATGGAGAATGCCACCGAGGTCAGGATGGCCGTGACGAACAGCGTATCCACCTCTCCCAGGCTGGTGAAGTGGCCGAGGATCGCCCAGATCCCGGCCAGGACGAAGACGTCGTGGAGAAGCTTCAGGAACGCGCACACCGAGAACCTCCAGGGCGAGATCGCCTTCTGGCGACGGAAGGCGAGCGCCAGGTAGATGGCGATCAGCGCCGACGCCACCAGGATCAGCAGGATCGCGTTGCGCACCAGGTCGGCGGCCACGCTGGGTCCGATGAACTGCTCCTGAATGTTGGGGTTTCCGTTCTTGGCATCCTTGGCGATGCCGAAGCTGTTGTTGAGCGCGGTCTGCACCGCCTGGACGGGATCCTTCCCGCCGTTGGCGTTCCCGGGGAGGAAGCTGATCTCGTACTGGTTGCCGGTGCTGGCCTGGACCTGGGGTTGGAGGTTGCCGATCGCCGAGGTCACCGTGCTCGCCACCTGGGCCTGGGTGGTGTGCTGGACCAGGGTGGCGGTGACCTTGTAGCCGCCCCGGAAGTCCAGGCCGAGCCGGAAGCCCCAGAAGAGGATCGCCAGGATCCCCGGGATGATGATCGCCAGCGACCCGGCGAAGTACCAGTTGCGCGAGCGGACGATGTCGAACCTGCCCTTGGGGGGCTTCTCCACGTATTCCTCGTGGATCTGGGTGTACATCGTGGGCGTTCGCCCCAGGCGCAGCCGCAGAGCCCCCGCCATCAGGGCCCGGGTGACGGTGACCGCGCTGACGAAGCTGATGGCCACGCCGAGGCCCAGGGTGAGGGCGAAACCCTTGACCACCGAGCTGCCGAAGCTGAACAGGACGACGCACGCGATGATGGTCGACACGTTGCTGTCACGAATCGCAGGAAAGGCCCGCTTGAAGCCGGCGTCAACAGCGGCGGCCACACTGCGGCCGTGGCGCAGCTCATCTCGGGCGCGCTCGAAGATGAGCACGTTGGCATCCACGGCCATGCCCACGCTGAGCACGAATCCGGCCAGCGCCGCCAGCGAGATGGTGACGCCGATCACCTTGAACAGCGCCAGCACCATCACCCCGTAGGCAACCAGGGCGACGCAGGCCAGCAGGCCCGGGAAGCGGTAGTAGCCGATCATGAAGAAGACGATGATCAGCAGGCCCACAGCCCCGGCGATGAGGCTGCGCTGCACTGTCTGCTGGCCGAGCGTGGCGCTGACCTCGTTGCTCGACACAGTGGTGATCTCAGCGGGGAGCGCGCCGGCGGAGATGGCGCTGGCCAGCGCCTGCGCCTGCGGGTTGGTGAAGCTGCCGGTGATCTGGGTCTGGTTGGTGGAGGGACCGGTGACGCCGGGAGCGGTGATCACATCGCTGTCGAGGAAGATCGCCACCCGGTTGAGCGGAGAGTTGGCCCCGGCGGCGAACGCCGTCTGGGTGACCTTGCCCCACTCGGTGGCGCCGGCCTCGTTGAAGTTGATGTTGACGGCGATCTGACCGCTCTGGTCGACGCCGACATCGGCCTTGGTGACATCGCTGGCATCGAGCGCGTCATCGATCTTCCAGTGGTAGCCGGCCTGGTAGTACTGCGTGACCGCGAACTGCTGGGTGTTGAAGAGGTGCTCCTGGTCGGCGAGGAACTGTGGATCGTTGGGGTTGGGGGCTCCGGGAACCGCGGTGGCGAAGTGCAGCTTGGCGGTGGTCCCCACCGTCTTCCGCGCCTGGTCCAGTGACACCCCGGGCAGCTGGATGAGGATCTGATCGGGTCCCTGCGCCGACACCGCAGCCTCGGAGACACCCAGCCCGTTCACCCTCGCCTGCAGCAGCGGCAGGGTCTTGTCGCGCGCCTCGCCAACGCTCTGGCCCCTGGGGCCGTTGCGGCAGTTGCCACCGGGGGGGTCGTTGTAGCCGCGGCACACCTGGACGGTGAGCTCGGTGCCGCCCTGGAGGTCGAGCCCCTTGACGAAGGTGATCGGGTGGCCGCCGATGTTGGGGATGGTGGTGAGGTTCTGGCCGAGCGGCTGGTGGACGACGAAGTACCTGTAGAACAGGCTGTAGCCGTCGAGGAAGATCGCCGCCAGCACGATCAGGGCGACCACCACGACACGCACGCGGGAGACGCGGAGGAAGAATTCAGCCACGGCTGCCGAGTGTACCCGGGATCCGGGAGGCGCCGACTCGCTGCGCTCGAGGTGGCGCAAGCTCGTCGTCGACAGCGTCGCCCCCATCGGGACGGTTGCGCAGCCGAGCCTCCGCCTCGGCTCGCAACGTACCCAACCGGCCGGCCCTGATGGCCGCGCGTGCCGCCGCCATCAGGGCGCTGACGTGGGTCACGTTGTGCAGGCTGAGCAGCCGGTGGGCGAGGATCTCACCGGCGACGAAGAGGTGGCGCAGGTAGGCGCGCGAGAACCGGGCGCACGCGGGGCAGCGGCACCCCTCCACCAGCGGGCGGAGGTCGTCGCGGTAGGCGGCGCGGCGCAGTGACAGCCGTCCGTCGGGGGTCATCGCCGCGCCGCTACGCGCCAGGCGGGTGGGTGCGACACAGTCGAACATGTCGATGCCGAGCCCGACCATGGCCAAGAGCTCGCTGTCCGTGCCCAGGCCCATGAAGTAACGCGGCCGGTCGGGTGGCAGCTGCGCCACCGACGCCGCCGTCATCGCCTCCATGGTCGCGAGCGGCTCACCCACTGAGAGGCCGCCGACGGCGACCCCGTCAAAGTCCAGGGCGGCGATGGCCCGGGCCGATGCCACCCGCGCCTCCGCCTCGAAGCCGCCCTGGCAGATGCCGAACAGCAGGCGCCCGTCGCCCGGGTGGACCATCGCGGATCGCTCGGCCCAGCGGTGGGTGCGTCGCGAGGCGGCAGCCACCGCCGCGCTGTCGCTCCCCCAGGCCACCGGCTGGTCGAGGCACATGACGATGTCGCTGTCGAGCCGTGCCTGGATGCTGACCGCCTCCTCCGGGGTGACGCGCAGCCGGTTGCCGTCATACGGCGACACGAAGGTGGCCCCGTCCTCGTCGACCGTGGCGACCCGCCGCAGGCTGACCAGCTGGAAGCCGCCGCTGTCGGTGAGGATGGGACCGTCCCAGCCCATGAAGCTGTGCAGGCCTCCGGCGCGCTCGATGAGGTCGACGCCCGGGCGCAGCGCCAGGTGGTAGGCGTTGCACAGGAGGATGTCGGCCCCGCACGCGCGCACCTCGTCCGGGTCCAGCGACTTCACGGTGGCGTGGGTACCGACCGGCATGAACGCGGGTGTGCGGACCATGCCGTGGGCGGTGCTCAGCGTCCCGGTGCGGGCGGCGCCGTCACGTGCCTCGACGGTCAAAGCGGTCATGCAGCGGCGTCAGAATTGCGCCAGCAGAGCATGCAGTCGCCAAAGCTCAGGAAACGGTAGTTGTTGGTGAGCGCGTGCTGGTAGGCGGAGCGCCACCCTCGCATGCCCGTGAAGGCGGCGAGCAACACCAGCAGGGATGAGCGTGGCTGGTGGAAGTTGGTGAGCAGCCCATCGACCACGCTGAAGCGATGTCCGGGGGTGATGAACAGCTCGGTCGACAGCCCCCCCGGGCACAACCGACCACCGGAATCGACGTGCGATTCCAGGGTGCGGACGACGGTGGTGCCGATGGCGATGACCCGCCCTCCACGGGAGTGGGTCTCGTCGATTCGCACCGCCGTGTCCGAGGGCAGGGTGCAGTGCTCGGCGTGCATCCGGTGTGAGCTGATGTCGGTGGCTGTGATCGGGGCGAACGTCCCCAGACCGACGTCGAGCTGGAGGGTGGCCCAGCCAACTCCACGCTCGCGCAGTGCGTCGCGCACCCGCGCGGTGAAGTGCAGGCCGGCGGTGGGCGCCGCCGATGACGCGGGCTCGCCGGTGGCATACACCGTCTGGTAGCGCCCGGAATCCTTCAGCGGCTCGCGGATGTACGGCGGCAGCGGAGGTTCGCCGGCGGCGGCGATCGCCAGCTCGAGGTCAGCGTCCGCCTCGAGGCTCACCACCCGGGCGCCACGGTGCCCGGCGGCAGGGCCGGCCACCGTGATCCGCAGCCCATGCGCCGCCTGGATCGACGCACCGGCGTGCAGCCGCCGCCCCGGACGAACCAGAGCCGTGAATCGGCCGGCGTCGAGACGCTGGAGAAGGAGCACCTCCGCCAGGCCACCATCGTCACGCCTGCCCCGCAGCCGGGCGGCGCGAACCGTGGTGTCGTTGGCCACCAGCAGGTCACCGGCCCGCAGCAACGTCGGCAGGTCGGTGAAGACGCGGTCGTGCAGCGTCCCGTCACCGTCCATCAGCAGCAGCTTCGAGGAGTCCCGCGGCTCGAGCGGCACCTGGGCGATGCGGTCAGCCGGCAGCGAGTAGTCGAACTGCTCGGTCGAGAGCGCGAGCGCCCGGTCCTCGAGCTCGTTGGTGACAGCCCCCACGCGCTAGCTGAACAGCGAGGGCTGGACGTCGTCGGCGCCGACGGTGCCGGCGGGGACGGACAGGCCGAGGTGGGTGTAGGCGCGCGCGGTGGGCACCCGTCCCCGCGGGGTGCGGGCCAGCATGCCGAGGCGGATCAGGTACGGCTCAACGACATCCTCGATGGTCTCCGGCTCCTCCTGGACGCTGACCGCGATGGTCTGGGCGCCGACGGGGTGGCCGCGGAGGGGGCCGGTGAGCGCGGCCAGGACTCGCCGGTCCATCTCGTCGAGGCCGGCGGCGTCGACGCCCAGCATGTCCAGCGCCGCCGTGGCCGACGCCACGTCGATGCGACCCGCGGCACGCACCTGCGCGTAGTCCCGGGCGCGGCGCAGCAGCCGGTTGGCGACGCGCGGCGTTCCTCGCGCCCGAGAGGCGAGCAAGCCGGCACCGTCATCGTCGATGGAGATCTTCAGCAACCGGGCGCTGCGGCGGATGATGTCGGTGAGCTCGGCGATGTCGTAGTAGTCGAGCCGGAAGGTGACCCCGAAGCGATCGCGCAGCGGACCGCCGAGGGCGCCGGCGCGAGTGGTGGCGGCGATCACCGTGAACCGGTTGAGGCTGAGGCGCAGCGTCTGGGCGCCGGCTCCACGCCCGGCCACGAAGTCGAAGGCGAGATCCTCCATCGCCGGGTACAGGGCCTCCTCCACCGCGCTGTTGAGCCGGTGCACCTCGTCGATGAAGAAGACGTCCCTGTCGTTGAGCGAGGTGAGGATCGAGGCCAGCATCCCCTGGTGCTCGAGCGCCGGGCCGGAGGTGAGCCGCGCCTGCACGCCCATCTCGGTGGCGATGATCTGCGCCAGCGTGGTCTTGCCGAGGCCGGGGGGCCCGTAGAGGAGGATGTGGTCGATCGGCTCGCTGCGCCCTCGCGCAGCCTCGACGAGCACGTGAACCTGCTCGTGGATTCCCGCCTGACCGACGAAGTCGTCGAGCCGCTGGGGGCGCAGCGCCACCTCGGCGGCGTGCTCCTCCTCCACCTCCAGCGGGGTGGTGACGCTTGGTTCGTCCATCATCCGGCTGCGACCATGTCGAGCCGGCGCAGAGCCGCCGCCACCAGCGCGGCGACGTCGAGCGGCGGGGCGCCGTCGCGGAGCGCCGCCCGGACCGCGTCACGGGCCGCCGCCTCGCGAAAGCCCATGGTGGCGAGCCCGTCGACGGCTGCCCGGACCACCTCCTCCGCCGCCGCCGCCGCTGGGGTGGCGCCGTCGCCGGGCAGGGCCAGGCGATCGAGCTTGCCGCGCAGTTCCAGCACCACCCGCTCGGCCGTCTTGACCCCGATGCCCGGCACGGTGGCGACCATGGCGGCGTCGCCGCTGCGCAGCGCGCGCACCATCGTGGTGAGGTCGGCGCGGCCGAGGATCCCGAGCGCGGCCTTGGGGCCGATGCGCTCGACGGCGATGAGCAGCCGGAACAGCCGAAGCTCCTCGGTCGTGGTGAAGCCGTACAGGCGGATGGCGTCGTCGCTGACCGAGGTGTGGATGTGCAGGGTGACGTCGCCGGCGCTGGTGTGCAGGCCGACGGCGGTGCGCAGGTGGCACTGCACCGCATAGCCGACGCCGTTGACGTCGAGGGTGACCACATCATCGTCGACCGAGGCGACGCGCCCACGGAGCAGCGCGATCACCGCGCGCCTGCGCGCAGGCGTGACAGGGCGGCAGCGACGGCGGTGTCGAGAGCATTGACGGGCGGTCGGACGCGGCCGCGGACGCGCAAGGTCAGGGAGGCGCGGTGGTGATGGCAGACAGCGATGGCACAGGCATCGGCAACGTCGTCGGGACCCTCGATGGTGTCGACCGACAGCAGTTGCATGGTCATGCGCAGCACCTGGGGCTTGCGCGCCGCGCCGTAGCCGGCCACCGACTCCTTCACCTCGTTGGGGGTGTACTCGGCCACCGGCACAGCGGCTCCGGCCAGGGCGCACAGCAGCACGCCGCGCGCCTCGGCGACGCGCATCGCGGTGGCTCGGTTGGTGGAGAAGAAGAGCCGCTCGACAGCCGCAAACGAGGGGCGGTGCTCGTCGATCACCGTGCTGATCAAACCGAACAGGAGGTGAAGGCGTTCGGCGTCGGACCCGGCGCGGGTCTCTAGGCAGGTGGCGTGGACCAGCCGGAGCTTGCCGGGCTGGCCATCGACGACGGCGACGCCGGTGCGGCCAAGTCCCGGATCGATGCCCAGGACGCGCACCCGTCAGCCGACCGACTCGAGGATCTCGTCGGGGATCTCGGCGTTGGCGTACACCTGCTGCACGTCGTCATCCTCCTCGAGGTTCTCGAGGAGACGGATCACGGCGGTGGCCTGCTTGGCGTCCAGCGACACCGACGTGCTGGGGTCCATGGTCAGCTCGCCGGATTCGACGGTGTGCCCGGTGCCCTCCAGCGCAGTACGTGCCGCCTCGAACTGCGCGGGGCTGACCGTCACCACCACGGCATCGTCGGCGACGGTGATGTCACCGTCGGCGCCGAGGTCGACCACCTCGAGCAGCTCGAGCGCCAGCTCGTCAGGATCGCGGCCGGCGGCCGCCACACGAAGCACCCCCTGCTGGCTGAACATCCAGCCGACGCTGTTGGTCTCACCCAGCGACCCGCCGGAGCGGGTGAAGAGGTTGCGGATGGCGGCGACTGTGCGATTGCGGTTGTCGGTGAGCACGTCGACCATCACCGCCACGCCGTGGGGGCCATAGCCCTCGTAGCGGATCTCCTCGAGCTGGGCGCCGTCCTTGCCCCCGACGCCACGCTGGATGGCGCGATCGATGTTGTCGGCGGGCATGTTGACCTCGCGGGCCTTCTGGATGGCCAGGCGCAGCCGGAAGTTCGAGCTCGGATCGGGGCCGCCTTCACGAACCGACACCGACAGCTCGCGCGCGATCTTGGTGAAGACCTGGCCACGCTTGGCGTCGACGATCGCCTTCTTGTGCTTGATCCCCGCCCACTTGCTGTGACCGGACATGAGCCCTCCGTGCCTCCGAACAGGCGTTTGCCATTGTATTGCTGGCGCTGCCGTGCAGTCTATGAGTCGAGGCGGTTGCCGCTGCAGTGGAGTCGGGGTCGGTGCCCCCGCGACAGCCGGCTCGGTCAGGGCTTCGACGGCATTGGCGGCGCTTCGCGCCTCGGCCGTCTGCAGAATCTACCGGCCGTCACGGGGGCACCGACCCCTCTCTTGGTGCACGGCGGCCCTACTCGGACGGGTGACCAGCTCCCCACTACGCGATGTCTGGTGGCATCGAACCGTCAGGTTTGCGGCTGGGCACGGCACCACTCGCACGCGAACGGCCAGCTGCCGAATCCCGTGTCCGGCGTGATGTGCCCAGCACCCTCGAAGATGGAGGCGGTGATCCCCAGAGCGTCGCCGTAGAGGGATTGGGCGCCGGCCGGGTTGTACGGGTCGGCGTCCGAGCACGCCATGGCGATCTCCCCGTCCACGCTGGCTCGCACCGCGTCGGCGTCGAACCTGTCGAGGCGAAACGACGCCCCACCGACCGGTAGGCATTCGGATGCCGGCGGTGAGACGAGCAGCAAGCGGTCGACCGGGTGGGCCGCCCGGAGTCCGCGCTCGGCGGCACGAAACCAAAGCAGGCACGCCAACGAGTGGCAGACGACGACCCGCTGCTCCCCGTCGAGAGCGGCGAGCTCTTGGTCGAGCACATCGAGCCACTGCTGCAACTGCGGCGCGTCGGGCTCGGGGAGCGATCGCTGACTCTCTTGTCGGGTCAGCCTTTTCTGGCGCGGAGGTAGGCGACCGCCAGGCGATTTTGGCCAACGCCAGCCTCGACGGACCCACGCAGAGCGCTCAGGAACAGTGACGCCTCCGTGCTCTCCAGCGCCCCGTCGACAGCCTCCAGCAGGGTGGGGGAAAGCGGATTCGGCGACGAATGAAGCACCTGTTCCCAATCGCGTGGGTGCGGTCGCGTGACCGAGACCTGCAGGATGAGCTCGACCTCCTCGAACCCGGCGTCCTCGGCAAGCCGCACGAGATCGTTCTCGTCGAAGTCCATCATCGGTCGCAGGTCTGGACCGCAGCGCCGCTCGATCTCGGCGACCACGCGGTCTCGCAGGCCCGCCACCGCCGAGACATCCCACCCCCAAAACATGCCCGGCGGCTCGGGGAACATGCGACGGTTGATGGGCTCGAAGATTGACAGGCGACCCCCCGGCCGGAGCACACGAAAGAACTCCGCGAACGCATCGCGCTTTCGGCTCGCGTAGATGAGGACCGATCGGGTCGTCACCGCGTCGACGCTCTCATCACCGACGCCGGCGAGATCCTCAGCGGAAGCCTGCACGTAGCTGGAGCGATCAGACACACCCATTGCCTCCGCCCGCTCCTCGCAAAGCCTCAGCAGCTTGCTGGAAACATCGCTGAAGACGACTCGCAGCGCGCCTCTGAGGGCTTCGAACGCTCCGAAACCGATCAGTCCGTCGCCGCACCCCACGTCGAGCAGAACGTCGTTCGGTCGCAGCGCCGCGCCGCCGAGGACACCGTCGCGATATCGCATCAACTCATCGCGCTGATCAGCCTGGAGCTCCGACCCTCCTTGACGGCGCAGCAGCAACCAGTCGGACCACGCGTCAGTCACGGGCGATCCATCCTGTGCACCCAGGCGTGGAGCGCGTAGCGGCGTCCTTTGTCCTCCACCATCGCCGGTGCCCTCTCCGTGAGTTGAAAGCCTGCACGCCGGGCCACATCGATGCTGGCAAGGTTGTCCAGCTCGGCCTCCACGGTCACCGCGTCAAACCCAAGACCGTGGGCATGACGCGTGATCAGTCCAAGAGCTCGCGCGGCGACCCCCCTCCGCCGGTATGCCCGCCCCACCATGTAGCCGACGCTGCCGGACTCCAAGTTGAGCATGACCTCGCCCTGGGGCTCTCGGCCGTCAGCTGTGATTGCCAGCTGCAAGCGCCTCCCGGCGACACGAGCCTGTTGTGCTCGCTCGATGAAATCCCTGGCGGCGGCTGCATCGAAGAGAGATGCCACAGGCAGACGGTAAGCGATCTCAGGATCATCGAACAACGTCATGACCGCGTCGACGTCCGCGTCCGTCCATTCGCGCAGGATCAGACCGTCTCCGGCGATGGAAACATCCGCACAGCCGTCGCCAGCAGCGGTTGCCCTCCTCACGCAAGCAGTATCGCGCTTCGTCAACCCCACGAAATTCAGATTGGGGTGGGTGATCGAAGCATGCCTCGCAGCTCTTGAGGAGTGTGGGCGCCGACTTGACGAGCTCGACCGGCATCCACATCGTTGGGCACATGGCGTCGCACCTGAAAGCGCGGGCTTCCAGTCTCCTGCTTGGCTCTCGCCCGCTGAGCCGCTTCGTGCAGATCAACCGTCTGGTGATGCTCACG
The DNA here is from genome assembly GCA_016464795.1 of Candidatus Amunia macphersoniae. GTDB lineage: Bacteria > Chloroflexota > Dormibacteria > Aeolococcales > Aeolococcaceae > Aeolococcus > Aeolococcus macphersoniae. Next base: position 22,987 of record JAEKNN010000058.1, read on the forward strand.
ACCGGCGCTGGTTCAGAGTCGAGCCCACCATTCTGGCTGCCGCGCGCCCGATACACGGCCTTCGTCGATTATGACCCTGAAGGCGCGGTGCGGTCCTTCCGAATCCTCGATGCCCGCAACCGTGGATTTCCCGACTGGAGCTCCATTCCTGCGGAGGTTGGCCAGGTCTCGGCGCCCGAGGGGTTTTGAGGTCAGTGCACGAGCAGGGATATCTCAACGGCCCTGCATGCCGGCTCTGTTCTGCGGCGCATGCATCACACCAGCCGGAAGCGCTCGCACACCACCAGTGTGTCGCCAGTGGCGCGGTCAGCCGACCAGTATTGCAGCCCGGCAGCTCGCCAATCGGCGACGGTGGTGTAACCCTCGCCTTCATCGATGGCGAACTGAAGGTCCACATCGTTCAGGGCGACCACCTTCACGTCGATGACCTCGATGGTGCCGAGAGGCTCGCCGGAATACCCAGCGAGGAAGAACCACTCGCGTGCTCGCGGCAGGGGTTCCGCAGTGAAAGGCTCATATTCCGAACGAAGGCTGGCGGTTGCGGTCTTCTCGCCGCGGAGGACAGCGGCGACCAGCTTCTTCCGCAGCTCGCTGCGAGGGGCGCCGAGTTCGTATGGACGGACCGGCGGCGAGCGACGAGGCATCCCTCAATCATAGGAACCAACATCGGGGCAGCCCGGCCCAGCCGGCTCCGCAGCACGGACTCCGGTGGCGCCGCCGGGACGCATACTCCGGCCATGGACGACACCGCCGCGAGCCACGAAGGACCTTCGGTGACTGCGCCGGCGGTGTGGCCGGCGCCGCGTGCTGTCGAGATCCCTCGCGACGCCGACGAGTTGACCATGCTCGAAGCGTATCTGGACCACTACCGCGAAACCTTCGACCTGAAATGCGCCGGGATTGCTCCTGCCCGGATGTCGGAGCGCAGCTCACCACCGTCGACCATGAGCCTGCACGGCCTGGCGTGACACCTCGCCGGTGTCGAGCGATGGTGGTTCGCCATCCATTTTGCCGGGCTCGAGCTGCCCCTGCTGTATTACAGCAACGACGACCCTGACCAGGACTTCGAATCCCTTGACGGTGATCCGCTGGAGGCTCTCCAGGTGTGGCGCGGTGAATGCGTGCGCTCGCGTCGCATCGTCGATGAGGCGTCGAGCCTCGTCCAACGAGGCGCCGTCGATCGCAACGGCGGCTACACGTTGCGCTGGCTGATGCTGCGGATGATCATCGAGTACGCCCAGCACGCCGGACACGCGGACTTCCTGCGGGAGGGCATCGACGGAGCAGTGGGCGCCTGAGCCTCATCCCCCCACCGCCAGGCTGCGCGTTCTAGAACGAGCCGCCCGCACCTGCGCCGCCCCCCGCTGCTCCTCCGCCCATGCTCGCGGATGACCCGCCGCCGCCGAAACCGCCGTCGACGCCCAGCCAGGCACCGTAGAAGCCCGAATCACCCTGGGTGGGTACCAACCACCGTGGTTGGATGCCGCGTGCGTCGGCCCGCACCAGGAGGGGGTCGATGTCGCGCGTGCATGCGAGCGCGATCGCCCAGGGCAGGCAGTGCTCCACGTCGATCGCTCTCGCCACCTGCTCGTCAGGCTTGCCAGCGGCGGCCACGAGCCCACGCCGAAACCCCTCCCAGCGCGCTGCCAGTGCCGCTCCTGTGTCGGTGTTGCGGGAGATCGTGGCAGCCACGCCGAACGCGACCACAGCAGACGTGCACGCCACCGCGATGCCGGGCAGCGCCCACGCCTGGTGTCCGATCAGCGCGGCTGCGGCATCCACGACGACCAGCGCCATCGATATCCACGCCAGCCATCGGAGGGGCGCCGCCTCACGGTCGGCATCGGCGCTGTACAGGCCGCGGTCCCGAAGGTCTGTGATCAGCTGGGTGCGAAACGCGGCGAAGTTCCGGCGCAGGCCACCCAGGCGGCTGGTCGGGATGGTTCCGTCCTGTCGACTCGCGTCAGCCAGCCGCAACCAGACGACGCGCTCCCATGGCGCGTGCGCCTTGGACTCGTCCACGAGACGGACCACGTAATGTTTGTGGTCCGTCGACTCGATGGTGAGCGCGCCTCGCCTGGCCAGGTCGAACACCGTGGCAAGCACGAGAGATCGCGTGGGATGCCCGTTCCAGACGGCGCCGGCGATGGCGGGCTCGTCGTCAGTTGGTGGTTCGGTCGTTTCGGTGACCGGCGCGGCCACGCGGTTGCGCCGCAGCCACACTCGTCGTGCCCGTCCAACCACGACGATCAACAGCACCAGGGCCGCGATGTTGAGGGGGACGGCGGCAACGGCTGCAGCGACCCCTCTCGCCAGGGTGGGTGCCGGTGGACCGGACAGCAGATCCTCGTGCACCGCCGCCAGCGTCGCCGTCAACGCACCGCTGAGGTCTCCGCTGAGCAGTCGCGGCGACATGATGTTGTCGTACAGGCGCGACAGCTCGGTCTGAGGCAATCGCCCCGCGGACAACCGGTGACCGGCGTAGAGGGCGGCGCTGCCGTGTTGGTTGTTGGTGCCTGGTTGAATGTCGACGAGCATCACAAGACCGTCTTGAGCTCCTGTGACGCTCTCGATGTCAGCACCGTTCATCAGCGCCTCCGCCTCGGCGATCGCCGTTGTGGAGTTGGCAGATTCCACCTGTACCTGCACCAGCACCGGGGTGCCCGCGGCCGCAACCGCCGTGGCCTGCGCACTGACGTTGTTGAGCTGTGCGCCGGTCAGGGCATGGGCGGCATCTCGAACCTCCGCGTGCGTTCCCAGCGCCAGTGCAGGAATACCCGTGGCGATGGCCGCCACGGCAGCCAGCGGCAGGGCCATCCGGAGACGCCGCCCGTGTCTGGACACCTGCCTAGCCTAACCGTCTGCGCCCGCGACTTCGACCCCCGGGTTACGCCTGCCAGACGGCGTGATCTTGTTGAAAGACCACACGCGCTGACCACCACGGTGACCCAGGAGGAAGCTGACAGACGCTCTCCCCTAAAACCGAGCGGACCCGTTGACGCAGGACGTGACGGCAGGGGACATGGGCCGCTGGGCCGGTTGTGCCGTCGTCCCGGCTGGGCGGCGGATAGCTGATCAACTTGATTAGGACTAGTCATCACGCCGTCCGCAGTGTGCTTCAATGACAGTGTCGGCTTCCATAGAATGGTCGTGGTGCCAAGAGAGTTTCGAGTGCTGTGGCGGATTTGTCCATCGCCAGAGGAGGACGAGCGGAACGCTCAACGCTTCTTTCGCGAGAAGTTCGCAGCGGAGGGCCTGCCGTCAGATCCGACTGCAACTGCTGCTGCCAAATCAATTGCTCCGATCGTTCCGTCAACGGGCATTCGCGTGCGAGCTCGGCGAGGGTCCAATCCCTTTCGCAGCAGGCGATTTCAAATCCAGGTGGATGGCTCTCGGCCGATCAGTCAGCCTTGGGAAGCGACTTCCGTTATCCCCGTCTGTCCTGGTTCACATGTGGTCAAGTGCTACTTCTTAGTTGACTTCTTTTTACACGGCGGAGGGTCGGCCGTGGCGGTCGACGTCCCTCCAGGGCAGATTGTGGCAGTGGTGTATATCCCCCCCAAGTGGGGGATGTGGGCGGGCACCTGTCTGGTGCAAGGGCGAAGCGAGGATCCGTTAGCAGAGGATGCTCAAGATATACCCTGAATCGTCCTGGGTTTCGTGGAACTACGGCCTGTTGTTCATCAGCTTATGGTGGCCGAACGCGCGGACGGTTCGCAGTCACTGGCAGGCACCTCAAAGCCCAGAATAGGCTCGGACTTTCGGCGGCAGGACCGCCTAGTCGTCTGTAACACTAAAAGCTTGACTGTGAAGTGTCGAGGTGAGATGCTTCACCGAGATGTCGGCGCCGGCTCCTGCACTCCCTGTATCTGCTGAACAGCGCGCGGTTCTGGAGACGTGGACGCGTAGTCGCGTTCTTTCGCATCGTCAGGTGCAGAGAGCGCAGCTGGTGCTCTTGGCGGCCGACGGCCTGGCCAATGAGATGATCGCCGCCCGGCTCGGCATGTCCAAGCCCAGCGTGCTCAAGTGGCGCGCCCGGTTCGCAGCTGATGGGGTCGACGGCCTCGAGGAGGCCCCTGGACGGGGACGACGACGGACGTACGGACAAGACTTCGTCGAGCGCGTGGTCAGCGCCACCCTGCGCGCACCTGACGATGGCACCACCCACTGGAGCACGCGTTCATTGTCAGGGCGGGTCGGTGCCAGCCACGCCACCGTGCACCGCATTTGGCAGGACATGGGACTGCAACCGCATCTCACGCGCACCTTCAAGTACAGCACCGATCCCCACCTCGACGAGAGGGTCAGCGACGTGGTAGGGCTGTACATGAACCCGCCGGAGAACGCGATCGTGCTTTGCGTCGATGAGAAGTCACAGATCCAGGCGCTGGACCGCACCCAGCCGCTCTTGCCGATGAAGCCACATCAGGTGGAACGCCAGACCCACGATTACAAGCGGAACGGCACCACCACTTTGTTCGCTGCCCTCGATGTGGCCACCGGTGAGGCCACCGGCGCCTGCTACCAGAAGCATCGGGCGACAGAGTTCCTGGCATTCCTAGAGCTCGTCGTGCGCGTCTATCCGCGGCGGCAACTCCACGTCATCGTTGACAACGCCTCCTCGCACAAGACACCGGAGGTACAGCAGTGGCTGAGTCGGCACCGCCGCGTTCATCTGCACTTCACGCCGACCGGGTCGAGCTGGCTCAATCAGGTGGAGACGTGGTTCTCGGTCCTGAGCCGGCGCGCGATTCGGCGCGGCGTGTTCCGGAACTTGAGCGCGCTCATCGACGCCATCCAACGTTTCCTGGACGGATGGAACGAGCGCTGCAAGCCCTTCGTTTGGGTGAAGTCAGCTGAGCAAATTCTCGCTCAACTCAACCGTCAACGTTTCCATGAGACGGTCCACTAGCTAGCCTGAGTCCACGGCGCGACGACTGCACGAAGGGAAGGAAAGGATGGGAAACCGATGAGCGAGATGGGCCAGCCCGTTCCACCGTTGCCTCCCGAGCCCACCCTTTCCGCCCGCGCCGCCCCGTCCGATGTCATCTTGGAAGGTGACCTTGACCACGGTGACCAGCGTCATCTTCGTGACCAACCGACGCAGAACTGTCCACACGAGCACGCCCGAGCAACTGGAGACCCAGTCTCGTCAGGCGCTGGTCCACAACCTCTTCTCGGTTGGTGGGGGTTCCCCTTCGGTTTCATTTGGACGCCGATTGCGTTGGCGAGCAACCGCCGAGCACTGCGTGAGCTCCGCGCAGGGGCCGGCAGGTAGTTCGGCACGGAGCCGCAATCGCACAGAGAGAAACCCGCCTGGACGCCGCGTCAGTCGACGCTGGCCGACACTGCCGCTGAGGAATACGGTCACGAGCGCACCATGCCGAATCTCGCAAACAATGGTGCTCACCCGTGACTGTGAGGGCCGGCAGCCGTTCAGGCGGGGTTCCGGTTGGCAGAATGCTGGCGTGACCGGTGGTCGGAGTCCCCTGACCGTTGGCTCGGCAGCAGGCAGACCTTCTCATGCGGTCCCGTTCGCAGTTGCAAGGACCGCGGTGATCGCAGCGGGTGAGTCCGGCGTGGTCGGAACGATGGCTGTTGAGCTCAGAAACCCAAACACCTTCCCGTTCTGGCTCCTGGTGGTCACCGCCTACTGCGTCTTCGTCTTGGCGTTCGCGTGGGTAGCGGCGCTCATCAAGGAGATCAAACGGGAGACACCGCGCGCGACGCTTCTCGTCCTCGCGGTACTGCCTCCGGTCGGACTTTTGTTGTGGGCCATTCAGCTCGACGCTCGTCTCGGATGGCGCTCGGTTGTCACCATTGCATTCGGCGCCACGTTATTGGCGGGGGTGTTCGCCATGTGGGCTGGTGGCGCCATGTCCGCCGCCTGAGCCCCGTTCTCGCCTATGGCAGGTTGGCCAGGTCGCTGAGATCGCCCTGGATCTGGGCGTTCGCGGCGTCGAGCGAGTACGACAAGTTGGATCGCTGGACAGCGTTCGCGTAGTTCGACAGCAGCGAGTCGGCGATCGCCGTCCACTGTGACAGGTGCTGATGGAGCAGTTGATCGATGTCGGCGACGTTCGCGCTCACCGTGATCGTCTTCTCGCCCGCGAGGAACATCGCGATGGCGTTGTCTCCGCTCTGCTCGTCGGTCATGCACTGAGTCTTGTCGGGTTGCCCGCAGGCGGTTGTGGCAGCACCCGGCCTGAACTCTGGCGAGCGCAGGTTGGTGGCGACGAGCTGCTTGAGCCTGTCGACAGCGCTTGGAGGGGACGCCGTCGGAGGCACTGGAGACTGCGAGGCAACGGTTCCGCCACTGGTGGCCGGTGAGCCGCACCCGACAACGTTCCCCAGTGCTGCCGATCCGAGGGCCACCAGGACCACGGCGTTCGCCCGCATGGGCCAAGTGTATGGCGGCCGGAGACGGCCGCTCGGCAGCCACCGACGCCGCAACGACCGCGGGGGTCGACAACGTTGATTGGGCCTCATGGGAACCTCACACTCAGGGCGTACGGCGTCGAACGCAGTTCTGGCGCGCTACTGGTGGGTTGACTCTTTCATCGTCGTCCACCTCGTGCCCGCGATTCGTAGGCATTGGCGGCTTCGCGCCCCAAACTATCACGGTGGCGACGACGGACGCCGCTCGTCGAGGAGACCCTCGATCGTGGCCTTCGAGAGCCCGTGCTTACTCAAAATCTCGGCGGCCGTGGTCGAGCCCTGAGAGGTGAGCGCAAACAGGAAGTGTGCAGAGCTGAGCTCCTCCGCCCACTGATCGGCAAGGGCGACAGCGATGGAGACCAGCTCCCGCACGAGGCCAGCACGCCGGTCGGCCTCGGGAGCGGCAATGAGTTCGCGCAACGCGTCGGTCGACTGACCGCGCTCGACGTCTTTTCCCGCGGCCACGTGCCGGCTCCAAGCCGTGGTGGGGAGACGATCGCGCACCTTGTCGACGGTCACGCCGAGTCTGTCAGGACATGTGCGGCAAGCCCCTCACGTTCGATCAACCAACCGAGCAGGAGGTGCTCGGTGTGCCTACCTCACCATCGCCCCGCCGGCGAGCTTCCTCGAAGGAGAGCTCCACGACGACCTTCACCCGCGATGTCGGGATGATCCCCTGCTCACGCTTCTGTGGCGCGTTCCGGCCCAGGAGGGGGTCGATCATCCGGCGCACCCTGTCGATATCGACACACATGCCATTCAACACCGTGGCAGCACGGCCGTCGCCCACACGGACCACACCGAGGAGCAGATGCTCGGTGCCGATGTATGTGTGGCGGGCGCGTTCGGCCTCCTCCTGCGCCAGCGTGAGCGCCTCCTTGGCTCCGTCGGAGAAGCGTCCAAAGGGATGCACGTCAGATCGTCAGTGGGAAGGAGCGCGGCCGACGCCTACCTGGACAACTCCGCGCACACATGGTCCAGGTTCGCCCGCCACACAACGTGGGGCGTGGGTGGCAGGACGTCATCCCAGATCGCGGCGAAGCTGCCGATCAGCTGGGGGATTCGCGCCGGGCGCGCCATGAACCACCAATGCAGGTGCTCGGTGCCGTCACCCCACCGGCAGACGTGGACGCGGCCGATCTCCCCGACCGACCGGATCGCGCGCTCGACGCGGACCAGCATCACGCCCAGCTCGGCCGCCAAGTCGTCCGAGAGGTCGCCTGGCTCGGCGTAATGCTCGCGAGGCTCCAACAGGAGCACCACGGGCAGGCCGCTGGGCTGCGATGGGGCGAAGAGGCGCCATCGCTCATTCGTCCACAGGTACTTCTCGTCGGTCGCCGTGCAGCTCCTGCAGTCCACCCCGCCTCGTCCCTCGCGAGGAGGATCCGTGTCGGCCGGTGCACGCAGCGGCCGTGGACGCATCTCTCCGCCGAAGGGGAACGTGTCCCACTCCCCCACCGGAGGCATGCGCAGACCGTCAAGAACTCGCTCGTAGAGCTGCTCGGGCGTTTCCGGCATGGACGCCTCCGGGTGGGCACTGTAGGCTGCAACCGTGCAGTGGCCTGAGTCGTTTTACCAGAAGCTGCGCGGCGTCGGCTGCACGATGTGCGCGCAGGGGCGCCCGGACGCGACCGACGACGGCGTTCGTTTCCACGCCGGTGTGGTCACCGACGCGTACCTGCGTCGCGCCAACATCCAGCGCGGCCTCACAGTGGTCATCTGGCGCGGCCGTCACGTTGCCGAACCAACGGAGTTGCGCGACGACGAGGCAGCCCTGTACTGGCGCGAGGTTCTGATGGTGGGTCGTGCTCTCGAGGAGGCGTTCCGGCCGGTGAAGCTCAACTACAACGTGCTGGGCAATTCGCTGCCACACCTGCACACGCACATAGTTCCCCGCTACGCCGACGACCCACGGCCGGGGTGGCCTTTCCCGTTTCCAGAAGAGGACCCTTCGCCCATTCCGGACGACGCCTTGCGCCGCGACCTCGACGCGCTTCGCGCCGTGCTGGTGCGCTCATCGTCGCCGACCTCTGCGGGTCAGCGACGATCAGTCAGCGGATGAAGCGCGCGGCGCGCTGCTGATCCCGTGCACGAAGTGCTGCGGAGCTCACTCCACCAGGCGCTGGCTGAGGAGCTGTTGCTCGGCCGCGTTCGAGGTGAGAGTGACCGCCCTCCGGTCGGCGTCAGCCGCTTCGCCGTCGCGGCTCAGATCACGCAGGAGCACAGCCCGGGTGGCGTGGAAGAGGTGGTAGCCGTCGAGAAGGCCGCTCAAGCGATCGACCTCGGTGAGGGCAATCGCAGGCCCATCAACCTGACCCAGCGCGATGGCACGGTTCAAGAGAACCACCGGTGATGGATCGAGTGCCGCGAGCACGCTGTACAGGCCGACGACTCGGCGCCAGTCGGTCTGCTCCCAGGTGGTCGCCTCGCAGTGCACGGCGGCGATGGCTGCCTGCACCTGATACGGACCGGGACGCTGCAGCGCGGTGGCACGCCCGAGCAAGCGCACCGCGTCGGTGATCGCCCGGCGATCCCACAGCGCTCGGTCCTGGTCGGCCAGAAGTACGAGTTGCCCGTGCTCATCCAGGCGCGCCGGCCATCGCGCCAGATGGAGGCGGATCAGAGCGAGCAGCCCCAGCGGTTCCGGCTCGCCGGGCAGCAGACGCACCAGCAGTCCGGCGAGCCACTCCACGTCCTGGACCAGGTCCTGGCGGGTCGCGTCCTCGCCGCTGGTGGCCAGGTGGCCTTCGTTGAACACCAGGTAGAGAACCGTGAGCACCTCGCCCAGTCGATCGCCGAGCTCCGCCCCAGCCGGGATTCGGTACGGGATGCCGGCGGCCACGATCTTCCGCTTCGCCCGGGTGATGCGCTTGGCCATGGTGGCCTCCGGGACCAGGAAGGCTCGCGCGATCTCGGTGGTGGTCAGCCCCACCACCGCGCGGAGCGTGAGCGCCACCTGCGCCTCACGCTCCAATGCTGGGTGGCAGCAGGTGAAGATCAGGCGCAACCGGTCGTCGACCTCGCGCCGCGGCACCTCGGGGATCGCCGCGACCCTCTGGAGCAGCTCGCGGTACTTCGCCTCCCGTCTCAGCCGGTCGAGACCCTTGCGACGCGCCGCGGTCAGCAACCAGGCTCCGGGACGGTCAGGAACGCCGTCGCGGGGCCAGTGCTCCAGGGCTTCGACGAGCGCGTCGGCGACCAGCTCCTCGGCAAGGTCGAAGTCGCCGATGAGGCGAACCAGGCTCGCGGTGAGCCGGCCCGCCTCTTCCCGGAAGACACGCTCGACCGGGCTCTGCGACGGCACAGGGACTCAGCGGACCACGACGGGTCGAATCTCCGCAAATCCGCTCGGCGACGGGAAGGTGCGGACGATCGCGATCGCCTCGTCGAGATCGGCGACATCGAGGATGCCGTATCCGCCGACCACCTCTTTGGCCTCCATGAACGGTCCGTCAACAATCGTCGACTGGCCGCCGCGCAGCACCACCGTGGTGGCTGTGTCGGGGTGCTGGAGTTGATGTCCTGCGACGATCTTCCCCTCAGCGGCAAGGCGTCCCCACCACTGCTGGATCTCGCCGAAGATCCGGTTGCGCTCGTCCTCGGGCGCCTTGTCCTCCCACTCGCTGCGCGACAGCAAGACCATGTACTGCATCTCGGGGCCTCCAATCGGTTGATCCTGCATCGACGACGAATGGCCGTGCCGGAATTGGACAGGTCGGCTCTGCCTCGACGCTGGCGATTGAGCTGTCAAGCGTTCCTCACCAGGCGCGCCATTCTCAGCCAAGCGGCCCGCGGGTCCCATCAGTGGCTGCCGGGCTGAGATCGTTGCCCGCACATCGCCCACCGCCCTGCCACCCCGCGGCAGCCAAACACGTGCCACGCGCACACGGATGTACGCGCCTCCCGGCCTGTCTCGTATCCTGAGGGCGAGCGGCCTGGCCCACCTGCCCGGCCGGCGTGCTGAGGGCTGATGAGATGACCGACATTGCCGACCCGCTGGTCCGTCGCGCCGGCTTCCACGCCATGACTGAGGGCACTGCCGATGACTGGCAGGCGATCAGCGCTCATTTCCTCGACCATGGCACGCGCCTGACGGATCGGGTCTTCGACCATCTCCGCCTGTTGAGTGACGACCATGGCGGCTTCGCCGTGAGCCGGCTCGAACATTCACTGCAGACAGCGACCCGAGCCGCACGCGCCAACCGGGATGACGAGTACGTCGCCTGCGCACTGCTCCACGACATCGGCGACACGCTCTGCAGCTACAACCATCCCGATGCCGCGGTCGCCATCCTGCGCCCGTTCGTCTCGGCCGAGAACCTCTGGATGGTGGAGAAGCACGGCATCTTCCAGGGATACCACTACTTCCACTTCATCGGCCTGAATCGCGACGCCCGCGAGGCCTATCGCGACCATGAATGCTACGAGCGCACCGTCGAGTTCTGCGCGGAGTTCGATCAGAACTCGTTCGATCCTGCGTACCCCAGTCTGCCCCTCGAGGAATTCCGCCCGTTGCTGCAGAGATTGTTCACGCGTCCCCAGCACAGCTACCTGCAGGAGGCGGTCCAGAGGGACCCGGCGGCGGCAAGCAGGTGAACCTGCCCGCCCCGCGCACCTTCGAGTCCGTCGACGACCAGCGCTACGACCGCACGGTGCGACTGTCGGCCGCGGCCTGACCCTGCCCCGACGAGGACCCCTGTGGACGTACTGCGAACTCCGGACGAACGATTCGGCGAGTTGCCCGGCTACGCATTCCAGCCGCGCTACGTCGAGGTGCCGGCCGGCGACGGCAACAGCATCAGCCTGCGGATGCACTACCTCGACGAGGGGCCGCCTGGCGGGGAGGTCGTCCTGCTGCTGCACGGAGAGCCGTCCTGGTCGTACCTGTACCGGCGGATGATCCCGGTGCTGGTCGCCGCGGGTCTCCGGGCGGTGGCCGTCGACCTGGTCGGCTTCGGTCGCAGCGACAAGCCCGCCAGCCGGGCCGACTACACCTACCGGGCGCATGTGGAGTGGACATGGGCAGCGGTCGAGGCGATCGGGCTGCGCGACATCACCCTGGTGTGCCAGGACTGGGGCGGGCTGATCGGGCTGCGACTGGTCGGGGAGCACCCCGAGCGCTTTGCCCGAGTGGTGGCCGCGAACACCTTCTTGCCGACCGGGGACCGCCATCCCGGTGACGCCTTCCTCGCCTGGCAACGGTACAGCCAGGAGACACCCGAGTTGCGAGTGGGGCGAATCGTCAGTGGGGGCTGCGTGACCGACCTCGCCCCCGAGGTGATTGCCGCCTACGACGCACCTTTCCCGGACGACACGTACAAGGCGGGCGCGCGCCAGTTCCCGCTGCTGGTGCCGACCAGCCCGCACGACCCGGCAGCACCAGCAAACCGAATCGCGTGGGAGTCTCTGCGTCGCTTCGAGCGACCATTCCTGTGCGCCTTCTCCGACTCCGATGCGATCACCCGAGGAGCCGACACGCTCTTGCGCGCGGAGATTCCGGGCGCGATTGGTCAACCGCACACCACCATCACCGGCGCCGGGCATTTCCTCCAAGAGGACAAGGGCGAAGATCTCGCCAGAGTCATCGCCGATTTCGTGGCCGCCACTGCAGAGCAGGACTCCCCGTTACCGGCGCCAGCGCCTGCGAAGCCCTGAGCGAGCCGGTCGTCGACGGGGCACCTCCGCCGCCGCCCCGCACCGACGTCACAAACCGCCGACTCCCCCTTGACGCCGTCCGCCAGACGGCTATCCTGAGAGACAAGGAACCGACTGCATACGGAGGTCAACTTCATGATGCGTACGGTCTTCGAGCTGTATCGGGCCACTCGAGCCGATCGGTAGGGCCCGGACCACGGGTCGCACCCCGGCGATCCGCCCGGAAGCGCCACCGTCTGAGACCCTCAGCTCGATGCCTGCAGGGCTCCGGTGATCATTGAAATGAGCGCAGGGCGCCGCCGACAAGTGCCACCGGGTTCGGGCGGGCCAGCTGGCACCCACGGGTGCCCACCAACACAGCCCGGCCGCACGCCGGGTGCCGACACAGTTCGGCAGAACTTCAGGGACCGGCCTTTGAGCCGGTCCCTTTCTTTTCGACCCCCAAGCGCGACGAGGAGCGAGCTGCCGATACCGCCGGGTGATCGGTCCACCAGAAGCGGAGGGGCAGATCGTGAGCGCGGCTGATGCCCACTCGCGGACCGATCGACAGTGGCACTGATGTCGTGGCACGCTCGATGTGTACGCGGCCGTCGGCGCACAGGTCACTGCCGTTGTCGCTGCGTGTGATCGCCAGTCCCCTGCACAGATTGCCAGGACCGCTGAGCAGTCGCGAGAACTGCACCGACGCTCCACGACGCGATCGCACAGCCGGCTCACCGCCTTCCACCACCGCCGCGCGCAGCAGCACGGCCGAGGCGGTTCCGGCGGGAGCGCAGACGACATTGGCGCAGTGGTGCATGCCGTAGCTGAAGTACACGTACAGCCGGCCGGGCTCGCCGAACATGATCGACGCCCGTGGAGTGGGGCCGCCAAAGGCGTGGGACGCCGCGTCGTCCAGGCCCAGGTAGGCCTCGACCTCGACGAGACGGGCGCGCACCTCCTCGGGGGTGCCGGCATCGACAACCAGCCGCGCTCCGACCAGGTCGCGGGCCACCTGATCAGCAGGGCGGCCCAGGAGCTGCCGCGACACCCGCCCCTCTATCGCCGCACCTCGGCCCCGCACCGAGCTCGCAGCGAGGCGGCGATGCCCTCCTGCAGGCGTTGTGCCTCCTCGGAGGTGAGCGTGCGCTCGCCAGCCCGGTAGGTGAGCCGGAAGGTCCACCCCTTCCGGCCCGGTTCGACGCCGGGGCCGCGGTACTCGTCATAGATGGCGGCGCTCTCCAGCAGGGTGCCGCCGGCCTCTCGGACCGTGCTCAGGGCATCCCCGGCGAGCGCCTGGCTTGGCACGGTCACCGCCAGGTCCTGGACAACGGCGGGGTGTCGTGGCGGCGCCAGGTACCGACGGGTCGCCACGTGCTCGGGGCTGAGAAGGTTGTCGACCTGCATCTCGAGCACGGCGATCCTGCCGCGAAGCTCGTAGCGGGCGGCGCTGACCCTGTCGAGCTCGCCGATCACGCCGACGTCGAGCCCGTCCAGGAGCAGACGACCCGATCGGCCGGTGCGCAGGCCGGCGACCTCGGCCGGCAGCGTCTCCACCAGCCCGGCGCCGAGCTCATGGCTGAGCCGGGCCGCGACCGCCTGCAGGTGGCGCAGATGCGCCGCGACCTGGCTGGCGCTGGTCGCTGACGCGGCCACGGCGAGCAGCAGTGGTTCGGCCGGCAAGGGCATCAGGCTCTCGTCGACCCCGTCAGCGATTGATCCCGGCGCCAGGCCGCGCCGCTCGCCCGCCCAGAATGCGCGGCCGAGCTCGAAGAGGCGCACCTCGTCGACGCCCCGTCGCAGGTTCCCAGCCACTGCCTGCCCCACACCTGGAAGAAGGCTGGTGCGGAGCACGCTCCAGTCCTCCGACAGGGGATTGCGCAGCGCCATCGGAGTGCGGCCGGCACCGACCCCGTGGAGCGAATTGGCCAGCACCGGGGAGAGGAACGACCAGGTGATCGCCTCATCGAAACCGGCTCCGACGAGCACGTCCCTGATCAGATCGTCACCGGCTGTGTCCGGCTCGACCGCGGACACGGCCGAGCGCCGGCCCGGCAGAGTGCTGGGCACCCGATCGTACCCGAGCGAGCGGCCCACCTCCTCGACCACGTCCTCGACGATGCTGACGTCACGACGGAAATGCGGAGCGGCCACCGTGAGCTCGTCGCCGCGCTGTTCGACCCCAAAGCCCAAACGGGCCAGCGCGGTTGCGGCCTCGGTGGGGTCCACGGGGTAGCCGAGCTGCGCCGAGATGGTCGCGCCGCTGACCTCGATGGGCGCGATCGGCGGGAGCGGTCGGGCGCGCACGTCGACCACATCCTGGAGCACGTGGCCGCCGCCGAGCTCGGCGATCAGTCCAGCGGCGCGGTCGAGCGCGATCGGCGGCAGGGTGTCGCTGAGGCCCTTCTCGTTCAGGCTGGAGGCATCCGTGCGGACCGCAAGACGCCTGGACGTGGCTCGAACGGTCGGTCCGTCCCAGCTGGCCGCCTCGAGCAGCACGTTGCGGGTGCCGTCACCGACCGCGGTATCGGTGCCCCCGATGACCCCGGCAACGCTGACGGCCACATCGCCGGCGCACACCGCCATGTCGTGGGGCCCCAGTTGGCGCTCGACGCCATCCAGGCAGAGCACCCGCTCGTCACGGCCGCGGCGCACCACCACGCGCGCCGCCCGGCTGCCATCGCCCTGCGCCCGAACGAAGCGGTCCAGGTCGAACCCGTGCAAGGGCTGGCCGAGCTCTCGCGCGACGTAGTTGGTGACATCGACGATGTTGTTGATCGGTCGCAATCCCACCGCTCGCAGCCGGCGTTGCAACCACGCCGGTGACGGGGCGACGGCCACGTTCTCGATGATCCGCACGCAGAAACGAGGACAACCTGCGGGGTCCTCGACATCGACCTCGGCCCGTTGCGCGAGGCTGGCCGCGCTGAGCAGCCCGGCCGGGATGGTGGGGTCCGGCTCGCGCACCGTCTCGCCGATGGCCGCGGCCATCTCCCGGGCCATCCCGAGATGGCAGAGACAGTCGGGCCGATTGGTGGTCACCTCGACATCGAGCACGGTGTCGATCTGCTCCACCTCGTGCAGGGACTGCCCCGGGCGTCCGCCCTCGAGGTGGTGGATCCCGGCTGCGTCCTCGCCGAGGCCCAGCTCGGCAGCCGAGCAGAGCATCCCCGGGGAGTGATACTTGCCGCCGAACATGGCACGAACTCCAAGCGGCTCGTCCCAGCCGGGCAGCAGAGTCCCCGGCGGCGCGTACGGAACCAGGTCGTCGACCACCAGGTTGGCGGCGCCGGTGAGCACCCGAACAGGCTCGGCCCCGCCGGTGTCGAGATCGGCGAGCTGAACCCCCTTGGTGGACTCCGGCACGGGCGCGAGCGCGACCACGCGGGCCACGATCACGCCCGCCGGACCGCGGTCGACGTGGTCGACCTCAGTGCCTGTGTCGATCAGTCCCTGGACCAGGGTGTCCAGGGGAGCATCGAGAACTGAGTACTCGCGCAGCCACTCGAGCGAGATCTTCATCCCTGGCTCACGAAGCGCACGTCGTTCTCGTAGAGGAGGCGACCATCCTCGATGCCGTACGCCAGCATGGCGATTCGCTCGATGCCGATCCCGAAGGCGAAGCCGCTGTAGCGTGAGGCATCGATGCCGCCGTTGCCCAGGACGTGGGGATGGATCATCCCGGCGCCAGCGACCTCGAGCCAGCCGCTGCCCTTGCACAGCCGGCAGCCCTTCCCGCCACACATGGCACAGGACACGTCGAGCTCCACCGAGGGTTCGGTGAACTCGAAGTGGTGTGGACGCAGCCGGATCGAGCGATCGGCGCCGTACACCGAGCGAGCGAAGAATTCCAGCGTGCCCTTGAGGTCGCTGAGCGCGATCCCCTCGTCGATGCAGATGCCCTCGACCTGGAAGAACATGGGGAAGTGGGTGGCGTCGTAGTCGCGGCGGTAGACCTTGCCGGGGACGATCACGCGCTGCGGTGCGCCGCGCACCAGCATGCTGCGGATCTGCACAGGCGATGTGTGGGTGCGAAGCACGCGGTCGTCGTCGATGAAGAAGGTGTCCTGGGTGTCACGCGACGGGTGGCCGGGGGGCATGTTGACCAGGGTGAAGTTGTAGCGGTCGTACTCGACCTCGGGTCCCTCGACGGCGATGTACCCGAGCTGACCGAAGATGCGACGAACGTCGCGGAACACTCGCGAGACCGGATGAAGGTGCCCACGCCGCAGCGGAGGCGGCGGCCAGCTCAGGTCGATGGCCTCCGACGCACCGTCGGTGCCGACGTCCGAGAGGCTGGCGCGGCGCTCATCGACCGCCCCGGTCAGCCTCTCGACCAGGGCGTTCACCGTCTGACCCAGAGCGCGGCGGGCCTCTGCGTCGGGGATCGAGCCGATCCGCTTGCGAAAGACGGTGAGCAGGCCATCGCCGCGACCGAGGTAGCGCGCGCGGACGGCGTCGAGCACCCTCAGGTCAGCGGCGCTGGCCACCTCCTCGAAGGCGGCGGCCGCCACGGCGTGGACGTCCGACCCTGCCCCACCTGCCCCGCCGCCGGGCAGTGGCCCGGTGCGACCGTCGCTCACGCCGACGTCAGAGCGCCTCGGGCCACCTCGACGAGCCGGGTGAATGACGCCGAGTCCTCGACGGCGAGGTCGGCGAGCATCTTCCTGTTGATGTCGATGCCGGCATTCTTGAGGCCGTGCATGAGCTTGTTGTAGGGAATCCCGTTCTGTCGGGCCGCCGCATTGATTCGGGTGATCCACAGGGCGCGCATGTCGCCCTTGCGCAACTTGCGATCGCGGTACTGATACGCCAGCGAGTGCATGACCGCTTCGTTGGCGGACTTGAACAGCAGCCGGCGTTCACCCTGCATCCCCTCGGCCAGCTCGAGGATCTTCTTGTGGCGGGCGCGCGCGGTAACGCCCCTTTTCACTCTCGCCATCGTCTCTCCTCCGCTCTACAGGTACGGGGCCAGGCGGCGCACGTGCTTGACGTCCGCCGGCGACACCGGCTGCTGCACATTCATGACCCGTTTGCGCTTGCTGCTCTTGTGCTCGAGCATGTGCGACTTGAAAGCCTTGCGGCGCATCACCTTGCCAGTGGAGGTGATGCGAAACCGCTTCTGGGTCGCCTTATGAGTTCGAATCTTGGGCATTCTCTTTCCCCCGCGAATCTGCGGTCTTCTTGGTGGTTGGCTTCGCCGTCGCCCCCGCGGCTGCCGGCTTCCTCGCCGCTGGCGCGGCCTTCCCGGCAGTGGCTGAACCCGTTGCGGCTGCTGGGCTGCTGACAGTGTCTGCGGTCGGCGCGGGCACTGTCGCCTCGGACGTCCTCGGTTCCTGGGCCGGCTCCGGTGCGTCTGTCGTGGCGGTGACCGGCTCCGATGCCGGGGCGCTTGGGGACGCCGGCGCGGGCGCGGCGCTGCCGTTGCCGGGCTGGGTCTCTGCGGCGCGCTCCTCGTGAGGACGGTCGCCGCGAGCATGCTTCTTGGTTGTCGGGCTCAGGATCATGATCATGTTCCGGCCTTCGACGAGTGGGGATCGCTCGATGATCGCCAGATCACTGAGCTCTTCGGTCATGCGATCGAGCAACTTGCGGCCGTACTCCTGGTGGACCATCTCCCGGCCTCGGAACATGATCGTCAGCTTGACCTTGTCGCCCTCGCCGAGGAACTGCTTCACCTTGTTCAGCTTGGTGCGGAAGTCGTTGTCCGAGATCTTGGGGCGAAGCTTCTGCTCCTTGAGCTGGACGACGTTGTGGTCTCTGCGACTGTCCTTCTCCCGCTTGAGCGCCTCGAACTTGAACCGTCCGTAGTCCATCAGGCGGCACACGGGGGGTTGGGCCAGAGGTGCCACCTCGACGAGGTCGAGGCCGCGGTCGACGGCGAGTTGCCGGGCCTGCTCGACGGGAACGATGCCGAGCGCTTCATCAGTGGTGTCGTCGAAGAGACGCACCTGCGGAATGCGGATCTGCTCGTTGATCCTCAACTCTCGAAAGGCGATGGGTGGGAACCTCCATAACAAAAAACCCGGACAGCGATCCGCTATCCAGGCTGGGCCGATCTGGACCTCCAAGGCAAGCCCGGAAGGTGGGGACCGCAGCTCACGGGCCCTCTTGGCGGCGCCACGTCGGCGGCCGAGTGGCCAGCATATCACCCCGCGGGCGGCGCAACCTCATCGGCGAACAGCGTGGAGAAGCAACTCGCGGGCTCCGCGAGCACCGAGCACTGGCGAGTCCATCGACCCGCGCACCTCCCAGCCCGCCTCGGCCACCCCTGCGGAGGCCGTCGCCAGAGCCGTCTCGAGGCTGGCCCTGTCGCCCGGCGCCGTCGCCGCGCGGAGCTCGAACATCGGCTTCACCAGCCCCACCAGAGCCGCGTCCGGGGCGATCGCCACGCGCTGCAGCTGCGCGATCGCCGAGCTGAGGCTGAGGTAGGAGACGTCGACGGTGACGACGTCGATGACGTCGGGGACGCGGCCGGTGTCGAGGTCGGCTACGTTGACGGCTTCGAGATTGACCACGCGCGGGTCCTGGCGCAGTGAGCCCAACAGCTGCCCGTGACCGGCGTCGACGGCGTACACCAGGCGGGCGCCGGCCTGGAGCAGCACCGCGGTGAACCCGCCTGCCGCGGCACCCACGTCGAGCGCGACCCTCCCCGCCACCGGAATCTCGAACGCCTCCAGGGCCGCGCGCAGCTTGGCGGACCCGCGCAGGGTCTGGGCTCTCCGAACAGTCACCCGAGCCCCGGGCCGCAGCCGCGAGCGCGCAGCTGTCACGGGAAGGCCGTCGACCAGGATGTCGCCGGCAGCGATCATCGCCGTGGCGTCGCCGCCCGGGAAGAGCGCGCGCACCAGATCGACGAGCAGTCGCGGTCCGCCGGTCATCGCCCGGTCAGCCGCTCGAGCGCTCGGCCACCTCGCGGACCATGCGCTGCACCAGCTCGGGCACGGCGACATCCTCCTGTGCGCCGGTCTGGGTCACCCGCAGGTTGACCACTCCGTCACCGCGCTCGACGTCGTTTCGTCCGACGACGACGACGTAAGGCACCTTCTGTTTGACCGCGTCCCGGATGCGGGCCTGCATGCGTGCTCCGGGCTTGTCCCCCACGTTGGCACGCAACCCCGCAGCGCGTAGGGTATCGCGCAGCACGGCTGCGTACTGCAGCACCTCGGGGGCGTCGTCCTGGACCGGCACGATCTCCACCTGCACCGGCGCCAGCCACAGCGGAAAGTGACCGGCGTAGTGCTCGAGGAGAATTCCAAAGAAGCGCTCCACCGAGCCGAACAGCGCTCGGTGGATCATGATCGGCCGTGCCTGCGTGCCATCGGCCTCGATGTAATGGAGGTCGAACCGCTGGGGCAGCATGAAGTCCACCTGGATGGTCGAGAGCTGCCAGGTGCGCCCGATTGCGTCTCTGGCCTGCACCGAGATCTTGGGGGCGTAAAACGTGCCGCCTCCCTCATCGAGGACGAGCGGCAGGTCCATGGCGACGGCAGCGGCACGAAGGGCGTCGGTCGCCTCAGCCCACTCCTCATCGGTGCCGAACGCCTTGCCCTCGGGCTTGGTCTGGAGCTCGAGGAAGAAATCGGACAGGCCGTAGTCACGCAGCAGGTCGAGCACGAACTGCAGCAGCGAGCGCAGCTCATCGCCCATCTGGGCCTTGCTGCAGAAGATGTGGGCATCGTCCTGGGTCATCCCGCGCACCCGGGTGAGGCCGTGGACGACGCCAGACTTCTCGTACCTGTAGACGCTGCCGAACTCGAACATCCGCAGCGGCAGCTCGCGATAGCTGCGCTGACGGCTGGCGTAGATGAGGATGTGGAAGGGACAGTTCATCGGCTTCAGGTAGTAGCGGGTGCCGCCGTCGAGCTCCATCGGCGGGAACATCCCGTCGGCGTACCACTGCAGGTGTCCTGAGGTCTTGAATAGGTCTTCCTTGGTGATGTGCGGTGAGTTGACGAACTCGTATCCCGCCTCCTCGTGGCGCTGCCGCGAGTAGTCCTCCATCAGCTTGCGAACCAGGCCACCCTTGGGATGGAAGAGAGCCAGCCCGGAGCCGATCTCCTCAGGAAACGAGAAAAGATCCAGCTCAACCCCGAGCCGGCGGTGATCCCGCAGCCTCGCCTGCTCGCGCTGCGCGATGAATGCGTCGAGCTGCTCGCGGTCGAAGAAGGCGGTTCCGTACACCCTTTGCAGCTGCTCGTTGGACTCGTCGCCCTTCCAGTAGACACCGGCGACACGGAGCAGCTTGAGCGCGCGCAGGTGACCGGAGTGAGGCACGTGAGGGCCGCGGCAGAGGTCGACGAAGTTTCCGGTGCGGTAGATGCCAACGCTGTCGACATCGTCAGGCATGCGGTCGATGATGTCGACCTTGAACGGCTGGCCGAGGTCGCTGAAGAGATGCCGCGCCTGGTCGCGAGACATGACCTCACGCTCGAATGGGATGCGGCGCTTGGCCAGCTCCTTCATCTTCGACTCGATGCGGGGAAGGTCGTCCTCGACGAAATGCGTGTGCTCGGGCAGTCGAAAGTTGTAGAAGAACCCCTCGTCGGTGGCCGGCCCCACGTCGTATTGCGCTCCGGGATAGAGCTCGACCACCGCCGAGGCCATCAGGTGCGCAGCGCTGTGGCGAAGGATGTCGAGGGTCAGCTCGGCCGGCACGTCGATGGGCGGGCCGGCCTCTGCGGAGTCATCGACGCTGTGCTCAGCCATGGCGCCGAATTGTAAGTGCTACCAGGCCAACCGCCGCAATCACCGGCGTTTGGTCAGCAGCAGAGCCGCGACATTCCGCGTGGGACGTCCTCGCGAGCTTCGGACAGCTGGGCGAGTGCCGCTTCGGGATTGCTGGCTGTGTTCAATGTCAGGCTGAGCTGGCGCGTCATGGGCAGCACGCCCCGGGCGGTGCGCTGCGCCGACAGTCGCAGGCGCGCATGTCGTTCGGGATCAATCGAGCAACAGCGGACACTGCAGTACTTCGCCGTCGCCTTCTTCACCGGTGCTGTGCAGCCTCGGCGCGCACAGATGCGGCGCTGCGTCGGTTGCAATGCCCTCGACCCCGCGACGGTGTTCCGACCCACGGCTGGGGAGTCTACGGCGGCTCTCACGCGCGCTGTCAACGCGCACACGCGCTGCATTCGCGTCTTTCGTGGGTGCACAACTGCGTGAGGGGGAAGCGTACGGCTGTGCACAGTGTGGACAACTGCTGCGGATTGACCCGACGGGCTGTGCGCAAGGTGTGCGCAGAACCACTTTGCAACCGGGCGAAACGGCCGCCTCCGCGCCACGCGAGACAATGCGCCGACCGAGCGCGCGCCGCGGCGGCTGGGCGCAATTGGATTCGAACCAATGAACCTCTGCGATGTCAACGCAGCGCTCTAACCAGCTGAGCTATGCGCCCGCGCGCGGCGGGCCCCCGGCCCGGGCGGCCGATGATACCAGCCGTGCGTCCCCTCGAGGACCTGTGCGGCCCCTCAGACGCGGGCCTTGCGTGAGCGGCCGACGCTCTTCTGGGCAGTGCTCAGGTCGTCGGCGGTCACCTCCACGCGGAGAACCCCCTCGCACTCGTGGCAGACCACGTGGAAGGCCTCGGGCGAGCGGATTGCCCGGGCCACGGCCTGGCGGTGACTGCAGCACTCGCACGTGACGATGGCCCGCATCTTCTCTCTCTCCACTGCCCGACCGCGCCTCCCGAGGGAGCGTGCCGGCCAGCTTTGCACCGGGCAGTTGGGGGAAGGCGAACATGACAGAGCCGCGACGGCGCCGTTGCACCGCCGCGACGGAGTTGGCGCTGCTCAGTCAGCGGTCGGGGCTGGTGGAGTGCGGCCGTCGAGCACCGCCAGCTGTCCCCAGTAGGCCAGCCGGGTGACCACCGCGCCGATCACGATGATCACCCCGAGCCCGGCCACGACGCTGGCCACCCCCACCACATCGGCGATCACCCCGGCGACCAGCAGCGGGATGGCCACCGCAGCATTGATGACCGCGAAGATGCTGCCGAAGATGCGCCCGCGGGTCTCTTCATCGGTGCGCTCCTGGAGCACTGTGAAGGCGGGTATGAGCAGACCGCCCAGGGCGCAGCCGAAGACCCCGCTCAGGACCAGCACCACGGGAACCACGGCGGCCCGGGCGCCGAGGCCATCGAGCAGCCGTGGAGCAACCCCGACGGCGCCGAGCGAGGCACCGGCCACTGTCAGGGCGGCCACCAACATGGTGGCTTTGGACAGCGCGTTGCCCCCTCTCTGGGCGAGCACCGCCGCCATGGTGACCAGCCCGAGGGTTGCCGGGATCAGCACCAGGTAGGTGTCCTGATCGGATCGATGCAGCTCGTGCACCATGAACACCGGCCCGAGGGCGAACACGGTGAACACAACGACCAGCGCAATCGCCAGCTGATACAGCCCGAGCCTGATCGCGGGACTGCCGGCGATCAGGCGAACACCCTCCTGGAGCTCGCTGCGCAGGCTGGCGGCCTGGGCGGTTGGCGCGCGCGATGCCCGGAGTGGCGACGCGATCCTCCAGATGGCAAGGGCGGCCAGCGCAAAGAGGGCTGCGGCGATGTAGAACGGCGCCGTCTCCCCCACCAGTCGGATCGCCAGGGTGGCTGCCGGTACCCCGAGCACGAGCGTGAGGATCACCGTGGTCATGAACAGGGAGGTGGCCCCCATGATCTGCTCGCGGGTTACCAGCGAGGGGATGCTCGCCGCCTCCGCGGGGGCGAAGACCTGGCCAACACCGCTGAACAGGAAGGTGATGAGGATCAGCGGCCATGCCTGGTGACCCACCACAGGGAGCACCTCCACCAGCGGGATGATCAGGACCAGCGCGCTGCGGATCACGTTGGTGGCGATCATCAGCGTGCGCTTGTCGTAGCGGTCGGCGATCACCCCCGCGGGCGCGCTCAGGAAGACCGATGGGAGCGTGTAGGCGATCATCAGCAGCGATTGGATCGACGCCTTGCGGCTGAGGTCGTAGACCACGATCAGCAGGGTGAACATCAGGAACTTGTCAGCCAGCTGACTGGCTGCCTGGGCGGTCCAGAGCTTGCGGAAGTCCGCCCGCGCGATCACCGCACGAAAGCCCTGGCGGTCGTCAGCCAGCGGTGGCACCGCCGCCCGGGCCGCGTGCAGGCGTCGGGAGGCGGGGGGCGCGACCTCGTCGAGTGGCGGGAGGGAGATGCGCGGTTCGCTCACGGCTCGCCGGCAAGAGTACGGGCGGCCGCGGCGATCCGTTGCCATTCCCCGATGTCGAGCGTTCCCGGGCGCCGTCCGGGGTCGATGCCGGCCGCGTCGAGCCAGGCCATGGCCTGGTGATCGTCTCCGCCGGCGGCGTTGGCGATGCCGTGACGGAGCATCTTGCGACGCATCTGGAAGGCCCGGCGGGCGATGTCGAGGACGGCAGCCCGGTCGTCGGGGCTGAGCACCGAGTCCGGCCGCAGCCGGATCACGCTGGAGTGGACAGCGGGCGGCGGCTCGAAGCTCGCCGGGGAGACGTCGCGCAGCCGCTCAACAGTGGCCAGGCTGCGCACCGCCACTGTGGCCAGGCTCCAGTCGCCGGCGCCTGCGGCCAGCCGGGCGGCCACCTCGCGCTGCACCAGGAAGACGCCTCGGGCGGGGGGCGACGGCAGCTCGAACAGCCTGGTCAACAGGGGCGTGGTGATGCTGTAGGGGATGTTGCCGGCCGCCACCCAGCCGTCGCCGAGGCCGAGGCCGCCGACATCGATCCGCAGGGCGTCCCCCCGGGTGACCTCGACGTTGACCCGATCTCGCTGGGTGATCCGAGTCGCGGCCACACAGCGCTCGTCGATGTCCACGGCGAACACCCGTCGCGCCCGCACCGCCAGCTCGCCCGTCAAGGTGCCGACTCCGGAGCCCACCTCGAGGACGTCCTCCCCCACCGAGGGCGCCAGCGCGGCGATGATGTCGTCGAGCACCTGGCGATCGACGAGGAAGTTCTGGCCCAGCCGGTGCCTGGCGACCAGACCGACCCGGCGCGCCACCGCCTGCAGCGTACGCGGATCGGTGAGGTCGCCCACGCCCGCCCCTGCCGGCGTGTTGCTCACTCCGCGCGGCCGGGCAGTCCGAACAGCCGGCGGGCGTTGGCCGTGGTCTGGGCACGCACCAGCTGCTCGTCGACTCCGCGCAGCCGCGCCACCGCGGCGGCGGTGGCGTCGACGTAGCCCGGCAGGTTGGGGCGCCCGCGGTGGGGCACGGGTGCCAGGAACGGCGAGTCCGTCTCGACCACGAAGTCGCCGTCTGCCGCCGCTGCCGCCGCCTGTTGGATGGGCTGGCTGCGCGGAAAGGTGACGATCCCCGAGAAGGAGAGTGCGTATCCGGCAGCGACGCACTCACGGCCGAACTCTGCATCACCGCTGAAGCAGTGCATCACCCCGCGCACACCGGGATGCTGGCGGATCGCCACCAGGACCTCGCCGTGGGCGTCTCGGTCGTGCACCACAACGGGCTTGTGGTGCGCGTCAGCGAGGTCGAGCATGGCGTGCATCGCCCGCAGCTGCTCGTCCAACGGGGTGTCGTGGTAGCCGGGGCGGAAGAAAAGGTCGAGCCCGATCTCGCCGACCGCCACCGCACGGGGATGGTCGAGCAGTTGGTCGAGCGCGCGCAGCTCCGCCGCATCGGGTGGGTGCGGCTGGTGGGGATGCCAGCCGACTGTGAACCAGACGTTGTCGTGGCTCTCGGCGACCCGCCGGTTACAGTCAGAGTCGTCAACATTCAGCCCGACGCTGACGATCTGCTCCACTCCCGCCTCGGCCGCGCTCTCGAGCGCGGCGTCGAGCAGCCCGCGCTCGTCGAGGAGGACCAGGTGACAATGGGTGTCGACCAGTGGCTGTCGAGGGAGGGGGTCGGTCATCCCTCGCCGAGCACGGCCTCGCGGTCGAGTCGGGGAAAGAGGATCTCCCCCACCGGTATCGGCGTGGACTGAGCCAGTCGCGGCCATGCCCGCAGCTCATCGGTGAGGTCGCCGTCGAGGCGCAGCCCCAGGTCATGGGCAACGCTCGAGGTGGCGCGCGGGATCACCGGGTGGAGCAGCAGCGTCGACACCCTGATCGCCTCGAGCAGCTCAGCGCACACGGTGCCCAGCCGAGGATCCTGATTGCGGTGCAGGCTCCATGGCGCCGTCTCCTCGATGTACTTGTTGGCCCGGCCCACCAGCTGCATGGCCGCGGCCAGCGCCTCGCTGAAATGCAACTGGTCCATGGCCGCGTCGTACACCGGCAGAACCCGCGCCGCGGTGCTGCGCAGCTCGTCGTCGATGGGCTCTCGCGTGCCCATCGCCGGCACCCGGCCCTCGAAGTAGCGCAGCACCATCTTGGTGGTGCGGGAGACCAGGTTGCCGTAGTCGTTGGCGAGGTCGGCGTTGTACCTGTCGACAAGACTGCTCATCGAGAAGTCCCCATCGCGGTCGAAGGGAACCTCTCTGAGCAGCACCCAGCGAACCGCGTCGCTGCCGAACCGGTGCACCAGTTGGATGGGCTCGACGAAGATGCCCCGGCTCTTGCTCATCTTCTCGCCGTTGAGGGTGACGAAACCGTGGGCGTGGACCTTCTCCGGCACCGCCAGTCCGGCGGCCATCAGCATCGCCGGCCAGACCACGGCGTGGAACCGGGTGATGTCCTTGCCGATCACATGCACGTCGGCCGGCCAGAAACGCGCGAACTCCTGGTCATCACCCGAGTACCCCACCCCGGTCAGGTAGGCTGGAAGGGCGTCGAACCACACCCAGATCACCTGCGATTCGTCGCCTGGGACAGGGATGCCCCATCGCGAGAACCCACGCGAGATGCTGATGTCGGTGAGGCCACCGCGAATCACGTTGAGCATCTCGTTGCGGCGGCTCTCGGGCACGAGAAACTCCGGCTGCCGCTGGTACAGGTCGAGGAGACGGTCCTCGAACGCGCTGAGCGCGAAGAACCAGTTCTGCTCCTCCACCCACTCCACGGGGCTCTCGTGCACCGGGCACAGCCCGGCATTGATCTCCTTCTCTGTGTAGAACTGCTCGCACGATGGGCAGAACCAGGCGCGGTACCAGTCCCTGTAGATGTGGCCGCCGGCCGCGACCGCCTCCCAGAGGCTTTCCGAGGTGCGCCGGTTGCTGTCACTGCTGGTGCGCACGAAGGTGGTGGGCTCGATGTCGAAGGCGTGCATCATCGCGGTGAAGGCCGCCACCTGGCGGGTGCAGAAGTCCTCGGGCGCCATCCCCGCAGCGCGAGCGGCGCGCTCCACTGACTGGCTGTGCTCGTCGCTGCCGACCGTGAAACGGACGTCGTCACCGCGCAGGCGGCGATGCCGAGCCAGCACGTCGCAGCCGATCTTCTCGTAGGCGTGCCCCAGGTGCGGGTCGCCGTTGACGTAGTCGATGGCGGCGGTGAGGTAGAAGGTGTGCGCCGGTCGGGTCACGTCAGCTGGCTCCGATGAGAACTGTGCACTCGCCCCGCGGCGGGTGAGCGGCGAACGCGTCCGCCAGGGTCGCGGCCGTGCCGGTGTGGAAGGTCTCGTGGACTTTAGTCAATTCCCGGGCGACCACCACCGGCCGATCGCCGCAGACCGGCGTGATCCGCGCCAGGGTGCGGGCCAGGCGCAGCGTCGACTCGTAGAAGACCAGGGTGCCATCGAACGCCAGTCCGGCCTCCACGGTGCGACGCAGCTTGCCGGGGCTGCGCGGCAGGAACCCGAGGAAGCAGACGCGGTCGCCGCGC
The DNA here is from genome assembly GCA_016464795.1 of Candidatus Amunia macphersoniae. Lineage (GTDB taxonomy): Bacteria > Chloroflexota > Dormibacteria > Aeolococcales > Aeolococcaceae > Aeolococcus > Aeolococcus macphersoniae. Next base: position 49,766 of record JAEKNN010000058.1, read on the forward strand.
AGGCCGCTGCCGGACAGCGCGGCGGTCAGCGCCGAAGCGCCGGGGATGGGGACCACGGCGATGCCCGCGTCGCGGGCGCCGCGGACCAGCGCCGCCCCCGGGTCACTCACGACAGGCGTGCCGGCATCGCTGCAGAGCGCCAGAACCTCACCGGCGAGCAGGCGGTCCAACAGAGCCGGAACCCGCCGCTGCTCGTCGTGGGCGGGCAGCGAGTGGAGCGGCCTGCCCAGCCCGTGCGCGGTCAAGAGTTGACGGGTGCGCCTGGTGTCCTCGGCGATCACCCCGTCGCACTCCCCGAGAACCCGCAGGGCGCGCAGGGTGATGTCCTCGAGGTTGCCGATGGGGGTGGCGACGACGTAGAGCAGGCCCGGCCCCCGAGCTGTCAAGTACCCCAGTCCCGTGGGTAGCGGAACTCGCGATCGATGGTGCGGGCGGAGAGCTTTGCGATGATCGGCGGACGCCGCTTGTACTGGCTGCCCCGCACCCGCAGGGTGACGTTGGCCACGAATCCGTCATCGAAGCCCAGCGCACGCAACTCCACAGGCGTGCGTCGCTCGTCGACGAGGTGATACAGCAACGAATCCACTGTCGCATACCCGAAGCCCAGCTCCTCCTCGTCCGACTGACCCTCCCACAGATCGGCGCTGGGCGCCTTGGCGATCACGGTGGTCGGCAGACCCATGGCGCGAGCGAGGGCGAACACCTGGGTCTTGTAGAGGTCACCCAGCGGGTTGAGCGCGCTGGCCATGTCGCCGAACAGCGTGCCATAGCCCAGCAGCAGCTCGGTCTTGTTGCTGGTGCCCACGACCAGGGCTCCGTGAGCCCATGACATGTCGTAGAGGATGGTCATCCGCTCCCGGGCCATCTTGTTGCCCCGCCGGCCCCTGTCAGCGTCGGGGAAGGCCGCGAAGTAGGCGTCGATCTGTGGCGAGATGTCGATTAGGGTGGGGGTCATGCCCAGGTGGTCGCAGACGGCGCGAGCGTCGGCCTCGGACGCCGACGACGAGGTTCGGTACGGCATCAGCATCGGGAGCACGTTCTCGGCGCCCAGCGCCGCGCACGCGAGGGCGGCGCTCAGCGCGGAGTCCACACCGCCGGACAGGCCCACGACCACCTGCTCGAAGCCAACCTTGCGCACCTCGTTGGCGATGAAGCCGACGAGGAGGTCGCGGACGACGGCGCTGTCAATTGAGAGCGCGTCGGCTGCGGAGGCGGTCTGTCTCGGCGTCATTGATGTCATGTCGTTCGTCCCTGAGCAGCGGGTTGGCGATGCGTGCGCGGCGCACCGCGGCGAGGTCGATGCGGTGCGTGACCAGGCACTCCTGGTTGCCGGCAGGCTCCTCGAGGAGGCGACCGTCGGGGCCGACCACACGCGAGCCCCCCCAGAAGTTGACCCCGTCCTCGAAGCCGACCCGATTGCAGTACAGCAGGTAGGCGGTGTGCAGCTGGGCATAGGTGCGGGTCATGGCGTCGTAGCTGCGGGCGGTGCCCAGCGCATTCCCGGTGACCACCCCGCGGCCCGGCGACGACGAGGGGCAGATGAACAGCTCCACCCCTTCGCGGGCAAGCAGACCGGCAGCGGTGGGATGCCACATGTCCTCGCACACCAGAATTCCGGCCTGCCACGGACGCGGCGGGGTTGCTCCGGTCAGGGGGGCGGCGAAGCTCCGAAAGCGGTCGCCCGGAGCCATGTACCTGGCCTCGTCGAAGAGTCCGTAGGTGGGCAGGTACACCTTGCGGTGGACGTGGTGGATGCGCCCGCCCGACAGGTAGAGGGCGGCGTTGTAGAAACGAGCGTCGTCGCTCTCCAGCACGCAGCCGACCACCACGTCGACGTCCGTGCAGCTGGCGGCGAGCCGCGTCAGCTCGTCCGAGCGCGCCCGCAGCGCCACCTCCGGCACCAGGTCCTTGAGGAAATAGCCGGTGAGGGACAGCTCGGGAAACACCACCAACGTCGCCCCTCCCTCCGCGGCCTGGGCGATCAGCTCCAGATGGCGCTCGAGGTTGGCCGGGACATCCCCGAGGCGAGGGGCCACCTGGGCGAGCGCCACCACCACGTCGGTTCGATCGCCGTGGGGGCGGATGGTGGTGGGATCCGGCTGGGCGGCAGGCATGGTGGCGGCCGGCGCTGGCGCGGACAGGAGAACCTCGGTCACGGTCATGCAGGTTCCTCGTCCATGTGGTGATCCTGCTCCGATTGTCGGGCGAAGGAGCTCATCCGTGTCAGCTCTGGAACGCGGCGGTGGAGTACGAACCCGGCCACCGCGTCGCCCACGTCCGCCACCGGCAGGCGCGCCACCGCCGCCGGTGGCAGAGCTTGGAGGAAGCGCTGCCCGTACTCGCGGCTGCGCAGGCGCTCGTCGCAGAGCACCACCGCGCCGCGGTCACTGCCGCGCCGGATCAGCCTGCCGAAGCCCTGGCGCAGTCGCAACACCGCCTGAGGCAGCACGTACTGGCCGAACGGGTCGGACAGCGACTCTGTCCGGGCCCGCACCAGCGGATCGGTGGGGACCGCGAAGGGCAGCTTGGCGATGACCACGCAGCGCAGCGCGTCGCCGGGCACGTCGATGCCCTCCCAGAAGCTGTTGGTGCCCAGCAGCACCGTGCGCTGGTTGGCAAGGAAGCTGCCCAGGATCTGGCGGCGAGTACCGTCCAGCCCCTGGCCGAGCAGAGCGATGCCACTGGACTCGAGGCGCTGGGCCAGCAGTGCGTGGACCCGTCGCAGGGGGCTGTAGCCGGTGAACAGAGCCAGGGTGCTTCCGCCCAGGCTCTCCGCGACGTCGCCGACCAGGACCGCGAGGGCGCGCTCATGGTCGGGGTCGTCATACGGCGGGACGTCCGAGGGAAGCACGCACAGGGCCTGCGCGAGGAAGTCGTACGGCGACGCCAGCAGGAGCTGGTCAGCGCTCTCCAGGCCGAGGCGGGAGCTGATGAAACCGAAGTCACCTCCCACCGCCAGGGTCGCCGAGGTGGCGACCACGGTGTCCGCCCGGCTGAAGATCGAGTCACGAAGTGACTCGGCGACGCTGACCGGGGCCTCGTGCAGCTCACCCTGCTCACCGCGCAGCGCCAGCCATGCCACGTGGCCGTCGTGAGGGCGGAGCAGCACCCGCTCCACGCCGCGGGCGAATTCCTCGAGCGCGGCGGCGGCGAGCAAGGTCTCCTGCTCGGCACGCTCGGGCTGAGGCAGCCGGTCCCGGGCCAGCGATGAGGCGTGCTCGGGCTGGCGAAGCCGCGACGCCGCCGTGTGCCAGCTCTCCAGGGCGTGCTGGGCGGACCGGAGCAGCACCGCATGAGCGTGCCCCTGGCGAATCTCGGCGCTGAGCCCGACGGTGGCGTTGCCGCTGTGATCGGCGCCGAGGATCTCGCCGATCCGACCCTTGACGTCGCCGAAGAGCCGGGTGGCGGCGTCGCGGGCGACGGCCAGAGCGGCTCCGAGCTCCCCGTCAGCGGGACCGAGGCGGTCGATCACCAGCGGCACCTCGGCGGCGTGGATGCTGACCCCGAGCTGCTCGGTGGCAGCCGCCTCGAGGTGGTGCGCCTCGTCGATGACCAGCACATCGTGATTGCCGAGCGCCTGGCCGCTGCCCGCGGCATCGGCGAGCAGCAGGGCATGGTTGGTGACCACGATCGAGGCGGCCTCGGCCGCGCGCCTGGCCGCCACCATGAAGCAGCGGTTGTCCTGCCAGTTGGCGCAGGCTGTGCCCAGGCAGTCGCCACCATCGGACTCGACGTGTCGCCACAGCGTCTCTTCGTTGCCGGTGAGGTGCAGCTCGGCGCGGTCGCCGTCCTCGGTCTGCGCCAGCCAGGCGAGCAGCTTGAGCTTGAATCTCACCCTGTCCAGGTCAGGGCCGTGGGGACCGCTGTCGGAGGAGGCCAGGAAGCGGTGCCAGCGGCGCAGGCTCAGCTGGTGGTTGCGGCCCTTGAGCAGCACCGCCGGCACCGGCGCGCCGACGATGCGCTCGAGCATCGGCAGGTCCCGCTCCATGATCTGCTCCTGGAGGGTGATGGTCCGGGTGGCGACCACCGAGCGCCGGCCGCTGCGGCTGTTCAGCGCCAGCGGCACCAGGTAGGCGAGGGACTTGCCCACTCCGGTGCCTGCTTCGACGATCAGCCGCCGGCGGCGGTCCACGGCCTGGGCGACCGCGCGCGTCATCTCCACCTGCTCGAGGCGCAGCTCGTAGCCGCTGTCGCCCTCGGCGAGCGGGCCGTCCGGTCCGAGCAGCGCTAAGGCGGTGGCGACGATGTCGGCGGGGCGCGGGCCGGTGGCCGGCGGAGCGGGTGGAACGCCTGCTTGCGCTCCTGCCCACGAACGTCGCGACGGGTCGCCAGGCCCGCGCACGATCCCCCCGAAGAACCGGCCCAGCTCGTTGCTCCCGCGCGCCGCCAGCTGGCGAATCTGAGCCAGCACCGAGGCGGGCAGGGCCTCCGCCAACTCGCGGAGCCGGGCGAAGAGGAGGTGGGTCGCCGAGGCGTCGCTCAACGCCCGGTGCGGCCGGCGGTGCTCGATGCCCAGAGCGGCGGTCAGCAGGGGGAGGCTGTGCGACCCGGCCACGGGCAGCAGGATGCGGGCCAGCTCGAGCGTGTCAAGCACCCGGCGGCGCGCGAAGGCGTCGGGGACCAGGCCCGCGCAGAAGGTGATGTCGAACCCGGCCCCGTGAGCGATCAGCTCGGCCCCGGCGCAGAAGTCGGCGAGCTGGGCGGCGCCCTCGGCGGGTGTCGGGGCTCCGTTCACGTCGGCCGCGCCCAGTCCGGTCAGCCGTTGCACGGCAAGTGGAACCGGCATGCCCGGATCGACGACGACGTCCATCTCCGCGAGCCGGCGCATCTCGGCGTCGAAGCGCACAGCTCCGATCTCGAGGACGCGGTCGCTCTTCGGCGACAGCCCCGTGGTCTCGAGGTCGAAGGCGACGAACTCGGCGGCAGCGGACACTGCCCGATTGTAGGAAGGCGCCTGCTCTGGGAGCCAGTCAGGCGGCGGGCGAGCTGGCCACCGCGTCGGCAGCGCGGTAGCCGGCGGGGAGCATGTCGGAGATCGCGTCCATGATCGCCGCCGCCACCGCGCGGTTGTCGTTGTGGGGCGTCGGCCCCGGTCGCGGCAGCCGGACGGCTGCGCCGTAGCGCAGGTGCACCTCGCTGCGGTGGATGCGGCGTGTGCCCCGCGGTAACACCCTCTCCGTGCCCCACACCGCCACCGGGATGACCGGCACACCGCCGTGGCGGGCGAGAAAGCCGACGCCGGGCTGCGGTTCGCGAAGGCGCCCGTCGGGAGAGCGCGAGCCCTCCGGGTAGACCAGCACCACGTGACCGTCGCGGAGCAGGCTGAGGGTATGCCGAAGAGCGTTGCGATCGGCGCTGCCGCGAACCACCGGGAACGCGTTGAAGCCCAAGAACAGCCAGCGCCAGCGCCGGCTGGCGAAGTGCTCGCTCTTGGCCATGTAGTGGACGTCCAGGCGGGGTATCAACGCGCCGGTCAGCGGGGGATCGACAGTGCCGACGTGGTTGCCCACCACCAGCACGCCTCCAGACCGGGGCACATGGGCCAGCCCCTCCACGTGGAGCCGCCGCCAGAGGATGGTGGCGGCGAGCATGCGCATGATGGCGCGCAGCAGGGGGTACATCAGCGCGCCCCCGCCGTGCGCAGGCCGGCACGGTCGCAAACCGCGACGGCCTGGTCGATCATCTCGTCCACGCCCATCGCCGAGGTGTCGATGACGTGGGCGTCGTCGGCACGGCGCAACGGGGATGCCGCGCGCAGCCTGTCGGTGCGGTCGCGCCCGCCCACCTCGGCGCTGATCGTGCCCTCGTCGGCGTTCGCGCCCTCGGCGCGCAGCTGGGCCAGGCGGCGCTGTTCGCGCACCGGCTGGGGCGCATCCAGGTAGAACTTGACAGCCGCGCTCGGGAACACCACGGTGCCGCAGTCGCGGCCGACCGCCACCGCACCATGCGCCGCGGGGGCGCGCTGGAGCTCGAGGACGGCTGCGCGCACCTCGGGCTCGCTGGCGATGGTGGCGAGCAGGGCGGCGTGGCTCGGGTCGCGCAGCAGGCTGCCGGCGGCGATCCCGTCCACCAGCACTGTGTCGTCGTCCGAGCCTGGGTCCGTGGCGACGGTCACTGACGTTGATCGGGCCAGCCGGCCCAGCGCGGAGGGGTCGGTGCCGTCCAGGCCGGCGCGCACTGCGGCCACCGTCACCGCGCGGTAGAAGAGGCCGGTGTCGATCAGGGGCAGCCCGAGATCCTTGGCGAGCGCTCGCCCGAGGGTCGACTTGCCGCTGCCCGCCGGGCCGTCGACGGTCACGATCCGTGGGGCGCTCACCGATTGGTCCCGGTGAGGGCAGGCGTCGCCGCCCGCAGGGCGTCGACCTCCGCGTCGTCGAGGACCCGGCTGCCACCCTCCTCGAGGCCGTCGAGGTGGATGGGTCCGACCGCCGTCCTGCAGAGGTCGACCACCTCGTTGCCAACAGCCGAGACGAGCCGCCGGACCACGCGCTTGCGCCCCTGCGCCATGACCACGTCGACCATGGCACTGCGGGGCACAGCTCGGACCTCGACCGCCGCTGCCGGTCCGTCGTCGAGCACCACGCCGGCGATCATTGCCGCCACCTGGCCATCCGTGAGCGGGGCGGCGGGGGTCACCCGGTACGTCTTGTGCAGGCCATGGCGTGGATGGGCCACCCGGTGGGCCAGCTCGCCGTCGTTGGTCAGCAACAGCAACCCGCGGCTGTCGGCGTCCAGCCGGCCCACCGGGACCAGGCCGGGGATCGCCGCCACCAGCTCGCGGACTGTCGGCCGCCCCTGGGGGTCGTTCATGGTGGTGATCACCCCGACCGGCTTGTTGAGGACCAGGGTGACCGCGGCCGGGAGGATGGCACGGAGTGGCTCCCCGTCGAGCGAGACCACGTCCGCGTCGATGTCGACCCGGGCACCGACGGCTGCCGGGTTGCCGTTGACGTTCACCCGGCCGGCGGCGATCAGCTCATCGGCCGCCCGGCGGGACGCCACCCCGCGGCGGGCGAGGAAGCGGTTCAGCCTCTCGCCGCCCGCCCCGGCGGCTGCACTCACGACGAGCTGTCCCCGCCGGGCGGGGCTGCGTCTGCCGGGGCAGCGATCTGCTCACCGTTGCCCAGCGGAGGCAGCGCGTCGATCCGCTCGAGCCCAACGATCTGCAGGAATCGGAGGGTGGTCCCGAACAGCCGTGGTCGCCCCGGGGTGTCCTGACGGTCGACCTCGCTGATCAGGCCGCGGCGCTCGAGGTTGTCGAGAACGGCCTCGCAGTTGACCCCGCGGATCGCCTCGATGCCGGCCCGGGTCAATGGCTGCCGGTAGGCGACGATCGCCAGTGTCTCCAGCGCCGGCCGGCTCAACCGGGTGGGCCGCTCCGGCTGCAGGGCTCGCTGCACCGCCCAGGCGGTCTCGGGCCTGGTCACCAGCTGGAACTGGTCGCCATGCGTCTGCACCATCAGGCCGCGCCCGCGCAGCTGGCCGGCCAGCGCCTCGACTGCCGCAGACACCGCGCCCTGGGTGCGCCCGAGGATCGAGGCCACCTCGGCAAGCGTGACCGGCCGGTTCAGTGAGAAGCAGACAGCCTCCAGGACGACGGCGAGATCCTCGGGCTCCGCGCCGGCAACGTCCTCGGGTACCACCGCGCGGCCGAAGATGTCCACCGCCAGGTCGAAGGTCTCGTCGTCTTCCTCCGGCGCGGCCTCGGCGACGCCTGGTGGCGTCTCATCCATGGGCCTGCACCCAGATCGGCCCGAATTGCTCGGGCTGCTCCACGAGCGCCTGGCCGAGACGCAGCAGCTCGAGCAGCGCCAGGAAACAGGCGACCGCCTCGAGGCGCGTCGCCACCCCCGAGAACAGCTCGACAAAAGCCAGCCGCCCGCCGCGCAGGCGCTCGCGGATCTCACCCATCTTGTCCTCGACCGAGAATGTCACCGACCCCACCGGCAGCGGCTCGGCGTCGCTGAGTCGGGCCAGCACCTCGCGGAAGGCGGCGGCGAGGCGTTCGGGGGCGATGCGCAGGCGCTCGACCGGGATCACCTCGGGGGCGACCATGCCGAGGAAGCTCCGCGCGCCTTCCTCCGCGGACTCGGCGAGCAGTGCCTCGGCCGCAGCCTTGAAGAGGCGGTACTCGGTGAGGCGCCGACCGGCGTCGTCGGTGGCCACCGTGTCGTCCGCCTCGCCGGCGTCATCGGTCGGCGCGGGGTCGAGCTGGGCTGCCTTGAGCGCCACCAATCGTGCCGCCAGCGAGAGGAAGTCGGCCACCTCACGGAGGTCGACCTGATCGCCGGCCGCCTCCAGGCGGGCGCGGAACTCGCCGGTGATCTCGGCGACGGCGACAGCGTCGAGGTCCACATCACCACGCTGGGCGCGCACCACCAGCTGCTCCAGGCTGCCGCTGAACCCAGGCACCTCCACGTGGAAGAGCTCGGCAGGGGCGTCCCCGGGAAGGGCTGCTGCCGGGGTCGGGGCAGGCGCGTTCACCAGGTTCTCGGCCATCTCCGCATGGTAGGCATCAGCGCTGCCGGGCCGACCCTATCGCCGCCGCCGCCGCGTCGACCCCGGAGCCGTGGCCAGGATCTCGACAGCCTCGCCCCGCAATTCCACGGCCCGGGCCAGGGCGGCGTCGGTCACCCGCCCCGACATCAACCGGGCGATCTCCGCCAGGCGCCGGTCACCATCGACTGGCTCGACCGATGCCACCGTCCCCACCGCAGTGTCGTGCTTGCGCACCAGCAGATGAGTCGTGGCCCGCGACGCGATCTCGGCGCGGTGCGTGACAGCGATCACCTGGCGCTGGGCTCCCGTGGCGGCGAGCAGGTCGCCGACGCGCGCTGCCGTCTCCCCACCGATACCGGTGTCGACCTCGTCGAGCACCAGCAGCGGCGAGGCGGCCTCGCTGACACATGCCGACAGAGCCAGCACCAGCCGCGACAGCTCTCCGCCCGACGGGCCCTCGTCGAGCGCGGCCGGAGCGTCGTTGCGGTTGGTGGCGAGGCGGAGCTCCACCTCGTCGACCCCCGCCGGCCCACATCGCACCATCGCCCCGCCGGCGTCGACCCCATCGGCATCGGCGCGCCGGTCCAGGATGACTCGGAGGCGCGCGTGGGGAAGCTCGAGGAGGTGGAGCGCCCTCTCCACGTCCGCCTCCAGCCGGCGCGCGCCCACCCGGCGGCGCTCCGACAGCTGCAGCGCCAGCTCCCCCGCCCGAGCTCGGGTGGCGATAACCGCCTGCTCAGCCGCCCCCAGCCGGGTTCCGCCATCCTCCCGGGCTCCCAGCAGGTCGCCGGCGGCGGCGAGCGCCTGCAGCGCCTGCTCGACCGAGCCGTGGCGGCGGCGCACCCGGGCGAGCGTGTCGAGGCGACCCTCGACGTCCGCCAGACGGCTCTCGTCGAGGCCGATCGACTCGCCGTGGTGGCGGGCGGCGGCGCCCAGCTCGCGGAGCTGCCCGAGAAGCTGCGTGGCCTCCGCCGTGAGGGCGTCCAGACCCGCGTCGACCCCCTCGAGAACGCGCGCCCCGTCAACGGCGGCGGCCAGCAGGTCGGCCGCGCCAGCGGAATCGTCGTCACCAGCCGCAGCCCGCCGCAACCCCGCCGACGCCTGGGCAAGCGAGCCGGCGTTGCGCAGGCGAAGTCTCTCGATCGCCAGCTGCTCGTCCTCGCCGGCGACCAGGCGCAGATCGTCGAGGTCGCTCACCAGCTGGCGAGCCGCCTCGACCTCGGCGGCCCCGGCCGCCTGGCGGCGGCGCACCTCGTCGAGGCTGGCGGTGGCACTCCTCCATTCCGCAACCGCTCGCCGCACCTGGTCACGGAGCTCGCCGGTCCCTGCCGCGAGATCGAGCAGATCGCGCTGGCGGCCGCGCTGGAGCAGCCTCTGGCTGGCTCCCTGCAGGGTCACCTCGGCAAGTGCCTCACCCACCTCACGAAGGACGGCCTGGGAGACCAAGGCCCCGTTGATCCGGCACCAGCCCCGCCCGGCCCGGCTGACCTCGCGGGTCAGCGTGGTCAGCTCATCCGCGGGAATCCCGATCGACCCCAGCCGCTCCCGCAGCGTCGGGGACGCGTCATCGAAGACAGCGCTCACCCGCGCCGCCTCGGCGCCGGCACGGACGGGCTCGCCCTCGGCCCGATCCCCGAGCGCCAGCCGCAGCGCGGTGATCCACACCGACTTGCCTGAGCCGGTCTCGCCGGTGAGCGCGGTGAAGCCGGGGGTCAGCGGAGCCAGGGCGTCGGCGAAGACAGCCACGTCCTGGATGCGTACCTCGACCAGGCTCACGGGCGCGCCTCGACCACCGCCGGGCCGGTGTCGGTGGCGTCCGGGGGCCGCCGCAGGCTGGGGCGTTCCAAGTCCTTGAGCGGAAGCCCGAAGCGCACCTTGTCGCGCAGCCGCCGCAGGAAGGACGGCGAATCGTCGAAGCGCACGTAGGCGAGCTCCGGGCCGGGGCGAATCACCATCTCCGCGCCATCGCGCAGACGGGTCTCGGCGAGGCCATCGGCCGCCAGGTTGACCCGCCCGCGCTCGACGGTGACCCGCAGGGTGACCATCTCGGGCAGCACGATGGCCCGGCTGATCACCGCGTGAGGCGCCAGTGGCACGACCACCACCGCCCGGACGCGGGGATCGATGGGCGGGCCGCCCGCGCTCAGGGCGTATGCGGTCGAACCGGTGGCGGTGGCCACCACCAGCCCGTCGGCGTCGAACTCACCGAGAAGCTCACCGTCCTCCTCCACCCGGATGCGGGCGACCGACACTCCTCCGGATTTCACAGCCACCTCGTTGAGCGCCAGCGCCTGCCAGCGCGGCGTGTCGGAATCGCCAGGAACCGTCGCCTCCAGCATGGAGCGCCGCTGGGTGTGATATCTCCCGCCGGCGAAGGCATCCAGCGCCGCGGGAAGGTCGGCCACCTCGACGTCGGTGAGGAAGCCCAGCCGCCCCCGGTTGACCCCCATCACCGGGATGGCGCGCGGCGCGGCCAGGCGGGCGCCGAAGAGGAAGGTCCCGTCTCCTCCAATGGTCACCAGCAGGTCGGTATCGGCTGCATGTGCGGCCATCGTCGTCTCAGGTTCGCGAACCTCGACCCACACGTCGTAGCCGAGCTCGCGGGCGCGCTCGGCACCCGCCTCGACGGCGTGCTGCTCACCGGGGTGGAGCAGAAAGCCGATCTGGCGACGGCTCACCGGGAGCTGCCCGCAAGCCGCAGATGGACCAGCCATTCCTGATTGCCCTTGGCCCCGCGCACGCCCGCCGCCAGCGGTTCGCCGACCACCGCCGCCACCCCGGACTGGCCGGCCCAGCTGGCGAAGTCCGTAAGAGCCGCGGCCGTGTCCGCGGCATCACGCACCACCCCGCCACGACCGACGGCGCCGCGCGCCAGCTCGAACTGGGGCTTGAACAGCGCCACCACCTCGGCACCCGGGGCCAGGGTCGCCAGATTGGCCAGCACGGACCGCAACGAGATGAACGACAGGTCGAGGGTGACCAGCGACGGTACCGGCCCGTCGAGGTGCTCCAGAGTGCGCACGTTGGTGCGGTCCAGGACCCGCACCCGGGGGTCGGCGGCAAGCCGCGCGTGCAGTTGACCGCGGCCGACGTCGACCGCGTACACCAGCGACGCGCCCCGCTGGATGAGGACGTCGGTGAAGCCGCCGGTGCTGGCGCCTGCGTCCAGGCACACCCGTCCAGAGCACCCGACGCCAAAGCCGTCGAGGGCGGCATCGAGCTTCAGCCCCCCGCGGCCTGCCCAGGGATGGTCGCGATCCGTGAGCCGGACCGCAGCCCGGGGGGTGACGGTCAGGGCGGCGCTGCCAGCGCGCACACCGTCCACCTCGACCAGGCCCGCGGCCACCAGCGCCTGAGCCCGCTGGGCGGTGTCGGCCAGGCCGCGATGCACCAGGAGCGCATCGAGGCGGGTTCGCTGACGGGTGGTCATCAGCTCATCCTACACAGAACAGAGTATCTGCGCTCAAAAAGGAATGTCGTCGGGGTCGACAGCCCGAGGAGCGGGCCCCCGTGCCGGTGCAGGCTCGTCTCCGAAGAGGCGCTGTTCGACACTACGCGCCCGGGCCACCGCCGGTCCTCGGGACGGCTCCACGCGCTCGGTGGGCGGGTGAAACGGGCGCTCCACCTCTCCCGCTGCGCCCACCACCAGCTGAGTGATCTTCTGTTCGGTCCTGTCGAGCAGCTGCGAGCAGTGGCGGGTCAGCGCCGCTCCGCGCTCGTAGGCGGTGATCGCCGCATCGAGCTCGACGTCGCCCCGTTCCAGCCGGGCGATGATCTCGTCGAGCTCGGCCAGCGCCGCCTCGTAGCTCAGGGTGGGCAGATCGTCAGCCATCACGCACGGTCCTCGTTGCTCGGTGGTGGTCCCGGCCGCTCATCGTACATTCGTTCGACCGGCGCCGCATCGCTCGCTGCGGCGCCACCGTCCAGGACCTCGCTGCGCACGCTGCCCCCGGCCAGTCGCGTCCGCAGGACTGCCCCTGTAGCCACCATGGCCGCGCTGGTGACCAGCCGACCGCTGGCCTCGGCGACGGTGATCGAGTAGCCGCGCTCGAGCACACGCAGAGGAGAGAGCGCCTGGAGCCGGCCATGGGCGCCGTCCAGGCGACGGAGGCGGCCGTCGACGAGCCGCCGGACCTCAGCCCCCAGGCGTTCGCTGCGCCCGGCCAGCCGCGCCCGATGCAGCGGCAGCGCCTGCAGCGGCGAGTGCAGCGCCAGGCTGCCGCGCCGGCGCTCCAGACCACGATGTCGGGTCGCAACCCCGGTGAGAAGGGCGCTGCGCAGGCGCGCCTCGTGCCCCTGGAGGTCCTGACGCATGCGCGCCAGGCGCCACCCCGGTGAGAGCCGATCCAAGCTGGTGCTGCGCCGGCTTGCACGCTGACGCTTGTGGACGAGCTCGCTGCGAAGCGCCTCGCCGAGGCGGCGGTCCAGCGCCTCCAGTTGGGCGCGAAGCTGGCCACAACTGGGAACCGTCGTCTCCGCCGCGGCCGACGGCGTGGCCGATCGGTGATCCGCGACCAGGTCGGCGATGGTCACGTCGGTCTCATGCCCGACACCTGTCACCACCGGCACCGGGCAGGCACGGATGGCCCGGGCGACTGCCTCGTCGTTGAAAGCCATCAGGTCCTCGAGCGAGCCTCCGCCGCGCACCAGGAGGACGACCTCGATCCCCCGCGCGCGCCCCGCGCGGCGCAACGCCGCCACGATGGTGTCGGCGGCGCCGTCTCCCTGGACGGTGGCGGGCGAGAACACGACGTCCACGCAGGGAGCGCGGCGCCCCATCACCGTGATCACGTCATGCAGGGCTGCCCCGGTGCGCGAGGTCACCAGCGCCACCCGCCGTGGCAGCAGCGGCAGCGGACGCTTGAGCCGGGGATCGAGCAGCCCCTCGGCGGCGAGCGACCGCTTGCGCTGCTCGACGGCCAGTGCCAGAGCGCCGACCCCGCTGGGCTCGAGCCTGTCGACCAGCAGCTGGTAGCGGCCCTGCTGCGGGTAGACGCTGACCACCCCGTGGGCGACCACTGTCATGCCGTTCTCGGGTGCGAAGGGGATGCGCAGCGCGTGGGTGCGGAAGCTCACGCAGGCGAGCGCGGCAGACCGATCCTTGAGGGTGAAGTAGACGTGCCCCGATGACGGGCGGGTCAGGTTGCTGATCTCCCCCTCGACGAGCACGTCCTCCAGCTCGGGGCGTGCCGCCAGCGCATTGCCGACCACAGTGGTGAGATCAGAGACTGTGCATGCCGCGGGGTTGGTCACACCCGTTCTCTGGCGATGTGCCCGAGCACACCGTTCACGTACTGCACGGCGTCCTCTCCCGCATACGCACGGGTCAGCTCGAGCGACTCGTCGACGATCACCGCCACCGGGGTTCCGTCGCTCTCCATCAATTCGCAGGTTCCCAGTCGAAGCACCGCGCGCTCCACCTTGCCAACGTCGCCCAGCGACCAGCGGCTGGCCGCGGCCAGGGCGGCGTCGATGCGCTCGCGATTCTCCAGGCAGCCCACCACCAGTCGGCGCGCAAAGGCGCGGATGTCGGTGGTGGCACCGACCTCGTCGGCCTGGTACGCCAGTGACACCTCAGCGTCCTTGTCGGTGCCCTCGAGCTCGAAGAGGACCCGCAGGGCGAGCTCACGGCCGCGCCGGCGGCGGCCACCCCCCGGGGCGCTGCTCACGTGAACACGACCTCGCTGATGAACACGTTGACGGCGGCCAGCGGCAGGCCGAGCATGCGTCGGATGGTCTCGCCGACCGACGCCTGAACCTCAGCCCCCACGGCGGCGACGTTGGTGCCGGCCTCCATCACGATCCAGAGATCGATCAGCAGGCCGTCGTCGCGCAGCTCGACGCGCGCGCCTCGATGGGCGACGCGGCGACGGAGGATGCGGTCGATCGACTGCCCGCTGGGGCGGTACATGGCGTGCACCCCTCTGACCTGCAGGGCTGTCAGCGCCGCGATCCAGGCGACCACGTCGTTGGCCACCCGGGTGGCGCCGATGGCGCTGCGCTCGTCACCGCCGATCTCCATCGCCTCCGCCACCTCGCTCATCACACCCGCTCCACATACTTGGCGGTGCGCGTGTCGACGCGGATGCGCTCCCCCTGGTTGACGAACAGGGGGACGTCGACGACCAGGCCTGTCTCCACGGTGGCCGGCTTGAACGCCGCATTGGCCGTGTCGCCCTTGAAGCCCGGGTCGGTCTGGGTGACCGTCAGCTCGACCGAGGTGGGCAGGTCGATGCCCAGCACCTTGTCGTCGTAGGTGAGCAGAGAGAGGTTGTCGTTCTCCTTCAGGAAGCGGAAGGCATCGCCCAGCTGGGCCCGGCTGAGCGGGAACTGATCGTAGGTGCTGGTGTCCATGAACATGTACTCGTCGCCATCCTGGTAGAGGAACTGCGCCTCGCTGCGCTCGATCCGGGCGCGCCCGAACTTCTCCTCGGGCCGGAACGTTTCCTCGGTGACGGCGCCGGTGTGCAGGTTCTTGAACTTCGCCCTCACGATGGCGGTGCCGCGACCCTGTTTGTTGTGCGCGAACTCGAGCACCTGGAGCAGCTCTCCCTGCCGCTCCACGGTGTTCCCCGGGCGAAGCTCGCCTGCATTGATCATTTCGATGGCTCCGTTGTGTTGCCGCCGACGAGCTGCACCGCCGTCCGCAGCGCCAGCCCGTAGCCGCTGGCCCCCGCTCCCGTGATGACGGCGGCGGCGGCGGCGGCGACGTGCGAGGTACGACGGTACTCCTCGCGGGCGAGGATGTTGCTGAGATGCACCTCCACCACCGGGCCGGTGAAACCACGCAGCGCGTCGGCCAGTGCCAGGCTGGTGTGGGCCAGCGCGCCGGGGTTGATGACGCAGGCCTGGCAGCGACCGGTCTCCTCCTCGATGAGGTCGATGAGCGTGCCTTCGTGGTTGCTCTGCTCGAAGCGAAGGTCCACGCCGAGCGCGACAGCCTGCGCTTGCAGGTCATTCTCGATCTCGGCGAGGGTGGTGGTGCCGTAGATCTCCGGTTGGCGGCGGCCGAGGCTGCCCAGGTTGGGTCCGTTCAGCACCAGGATCCTCATCGCACCAGCGCCTCACTGAGCGCGGCACCGACCGCCTCACCCTCGACGACGATGCCGGTCACCGGCTCACCCCGATCGCGGAGCAGCACCCAGCGCGGCACCCCGGCCCGCGCCTTCTTGTCGCTGCCCAGCTCGGCCACGATGTCAGCCGCCGCCAGCGCCGGCCGCACCGTTAGGGTGCAGGCGTCGAGGAGGTCATCCTGATGCTCGATGACAGACGGCGGACATCCTGATTGGGCGACGCTGAGCTCGCCGGCGACACGCATCCCGAATGCCACCGCCTCGCCGTGATCGAGGCCGCTGCCCAGCCCGGTCAGGGCTTCCACCGCATGGCCCACAGTGTGCCCGTAGTTCAGGATGGCGCGCCGGCCGCTCTCCCGTTCGTCACCTGCCACCACCTCGGCCTTGAGCGCGCAGCAACCGCGGACCAGCTCCGCCAGCGCCTTGGGGTCGCGGGCCAGCGCCGCGGTCAGCCGGTCATCGACCAGCTCAGCGAGGCCGCCGCCGCCGACCATCGAGGACTTCACCACCTCAGCGAAGGCTGACCGAAAGCTGCGATCGCTGAGCGTGTCCAGGACGTCGGTGTCGCAGAGCACCGCCCGGGGCTGCCAGAACACCCCGGCCAGGTTCTTGCCCCGACGGAGGTTCACGGCGGTCTTGCCGCCGACGGCGCTGTCGACCATGGCGAGCAGCGTCGTGGGCACCCCCAGCCAGGCCACCCCGCGCAGATAGGTGGCCGCGACCAGGCCGGCCACGTCGCCGATGCTGCCGCCGCCCACGGCGATGATGCAGTCGTCGCGGTCCAGCCCGGCGTCGCTGCATCGCTCCAGCAGATGTCCGGCGACCGCCCACTGCTTGGCCTGCTCACCGCCAGGCAGCGACACCACGGTCACGGTCACGCGATCGCCGCGCAGCGCCGTTGCGATCACCTCAGCAGTGGCGGCAACCGCCTGGTCGGCGATGAGCACCACCCGGCGGGCGCTGACCGGCAGGTGCTCGCCGACCTGCTCGCGCAGTCCCGGGGCCACGCGGACCAGGTAGGGGTGCGGGGTGGCCACCCGCACCGCGCCGGAGACCGCGCCGGCAATCCGCTCGACGACGTCGCCGGGGCAAAGTCCGTCAACCGCCACGCGCAGCTGGGCGTGGCCGTGAGCATGGGCGCGGGCCACGCGGAGGTGGTGCAGGGCGTCCGCCGGCGCCCCCGCCAGCAACGGTCGGTCGACCGCAGCCGGGCCGAGGTGGTCGAGCAGGACGGCATCGCTGGCGTCCAGGAAGACGACGGTCGCATGCCTGGCGAGGATCTCGACGGCACCCGGCTGCGCCACCATGCCCCCACCGCCGGCGATGACCAGCGGCCGCTGCGATCCTAGAGCCCTCTCCATGGCTGCTCGCTCCTCGGCGCGGAACCTCTGCTCACCGAGCTCGTCGAAGGCGCGCTGCGCGGACATCTGCAGGTGCCGCTCCACCTCCGTGTCGACGTCGACCGCCTCACGGCCCAGCCGCGCCGCCAGCAGCGGCGCCACCGTGCTCTTGCCGCTCCCCGGCATCCCCACCAGCACGATGTGGCCGAGAGCGCTCATCGCAGCCGCCCCAGCATGGCCCGGTATCCCTCGAGGTTGCGGCGCAGCTCGCTGACCGAGTCCGCGCCGAACTTCTCGAGCACCGCATCCGCGAGGACCAGCGCCAGCATCGCCTCGGCGACCACCGCGCCCGCGGGCACCACGCAGATGTCACTGCGCTCGTAATGAGCGTTGGTCTCTTCGCCGGTGTGCACATCGACGCTGCGCAATGGGGTCAACAAGGTCGAGATCGGCTTGAAGTGCACGCGCGCCCACACGTCCTCACCGTTGCTGACCCCGCCGGACAGGCCACCCTGGCGGTTGCTGAGGTGGCGGAAGCCCCCCTCTCTGGTGAACGAGGGTCGGTCATGAACCCTCGAGCCGGTGCTCGCTGCCGCCACCGCCGCGTCGCCGAGCTCGACGCCCTTGACCGAGGGGATGCTGCACATCGCCTGGGCGATGCGGCCGTCGAGCCGGCGATCCCACTGCACGTAGCTGCCAAGTCCGGCCACAACGTCGTGGCCGGTCACCACCGCTGTGCCTCCGATGGTGTCACCGTCAGACCGGGCAGCGTCGATGGCCGCAACCATCAGCTGAGCAGCCGCCGGATCGGCACAGCGCACCGGTGACTCCTCGACGGCGTTCTGGTCGACAGGGCTGTCCGGCGCCACCACCTCGCCGATGCGCACCACGTGTGAGCTGATCGTGGTCCCCGCAACCCTCAGCAGGGCCTTGGCAACGGCGCCGGCGGCAACCCGGGCTGCGGTCTCGCGCGCCGAGGCTCGCTCGAGCACGTCGCGCGCGTCGTCGAGGTCGTACTTGAGGATGCCTGCCAGATCGGCGTGTCCGGGCCGCACCCGGGTGACCTGCTTGCGGGTGAAGCCGTCGGCCGTCACCTGCATCGGTCCCTTCCAGTTGTCCCAGTCCGCGTTGAGCACCACCAGCGCGATCGGTGAGCCCAAGGTGCGCCCACCTCGAACGCCGGCGGTGATCTGGGCGGTGTCATTCTCGATCTGCTGGCGCTTGCCCCGGCCGTGGCCGCCCTGGCGACGGCGCAGGTCGGGGTCGAGGTCGCGCGCAGCATCGACCTCCAACCCGGCGGGCACGCCGTCGAGGATCACTGTCAGCTGCGGGCCGTGGGACTCGCCGGAGGTGAGGAATCTCAACACCCTGTCATGGTCCCTGGTAGAGGATCAGTGCGGCGCCGGCACACAGGAAGGGCCCGTAGGGGATCGGATCCTTGAGGCTGCGCAGGCGCAGGACAAGCAACAGGAGAGCCACCGCACCGCCGAGGAAGACCGCGTAGATGACCGCGTACACGGCACCGATGTGGTCGTAGTCCAGGCTGATGCCGCAGGTGGCGCCCAGGAGCGCGCCCAGCTTGGCGTCACCCAGGCCGATGCTGCCGCGCGACACCAGGTTCTGGATCCAGAAGAAGAGCCAGACGGCGATGCCGCCGGCCACGGCGCTCCAGATGGTGAGACCGGGCGACAGCACCGACAACGCGAGCGCGACCACGATCGTGGGGTAGGTGACGCGGTTGAGGATCAATCGATGCTTGACGTCGAAGCCGACGATCTGGACGAACACCGCGACCCACAGGAGGTGGATGACCAGGCCACGGCCGAGCCCCTCGTGCGCCGCAAAGACGGCGAAGCCAATGGCTGCAAGGAGCGGACAGAGGATGCGCTCGATCCAGCTCCAGCCATAGGTCTCCACCGGCCATGGCTCGGTGACGGGAGCCTCCTCCCCCGCCGCCACTGCGGCGCTGGTTGCCTCGGCGAGCTCGCGCTCATATGCCTCCCGGTCCTCGCGATCCTCGACCTCGAGGCCCTCGATGCGCTCGAGCACCACCGAGAGCCACCCTGCGCCCAGGCCGACCACGGCACCGACCGGGGCGGCGACAGCGGCCGCGACCGCGCTCATCCCGACAGCGCCTCGTCGAGGGCCGCCCTGGCGACGTCGTATGGCGGTTCGTCGCCGGTCCACCGGTTGAAGCTCAGCATGCCCTGGTGCAGGAGCATCTCCACCCCGTCGCAGCTGCGCAGCCCGGCCTCGTGCGAGGCCGCGACCAGGTCGACGGGCCGGGGGCGGTAGCGCACGTCGGCGACCGTACACGACCCATGCAAACGCGCGGGGGTGAACGGCAGGGCGGGGAGTCCCGCCGAGGTGGCGTTGACGATGATCGCGGCGGTTGCCAGCTGACGCTCGAGGTAGTCTTCGTCCCAGAGCGCCACGGCGAGCTCGCAGGGGAGGGCGTCCGCGACCCGATCGATGAGCGCCCGCGCCATGTTGATGCGTCGCGCCACCACTGCGATGCGCATCACCGGTGCACGACTCAGCGCCAGCAGAACCGCTGCCGCGGCGCCTCCAGCGCCGATCACCAGCGCGCGGCTGTCCGGCAACGGCCACATGCGGTTGACGCTCAGTCCCATCTCGAAACCCGCGGCATCGGTGTTGCCACCGATCAGACGACCGTCGGGGGTGACGGTGATGGTGTTGATGGCTCCGATGCGCTCTGCATCCCCCTCCAGTTGGTCGCAGACGGCGGCCAGCGCGTACTTGTAGGGGATGGTGACGTTGGCACCCTGCCAGCGACCGCTGCGCAGGTCGTGGAGGACAGATGGAAGGCCGGCGGCACCCACGTCCACGATGTCGTACGACCCCTCGCGGTCACTGGCGAGCAGGGCCGCCTGATGCATGGCCCGGCTCGGTGAGGCGGCTATGCCCTCGCCGATCAGGCAGAGACGGAGCTCACTGCGCACCTACGAACCGCACGGTGTGCCGAGGTACTTGGCAATCTGCTGCTCGTGCTCCTGCTCGGTCACGCTGTAGTGATTGTGGCCGCTGCAGTCCGAAACGAAGAACAGGTCGGCTGTCCGTGCCGGATGCGCTGCCGCATTGATGCTGCTGGCGCCGGGGTTGGCGATCGGCGTCGGTGGTAGGCCGGCATGAAGGTAGGTGTTGTAGGGAGTGTCCATGGCCAGTTGCTGGGCCGAGAGCGCGCCACCGCTGATGCCGAGCCCGTAGGTGACTGTGGAGTCGAGTTGCAGGCGCATCCCGGCGCCGAGCCGGTTGTCGACAACGCCGGCGACCAGGGGACGGTCGACCTCGAACTTCGCCTCGCGCTCGGCGATGGAGGCGATGGTCACCGTCGAGTAGAGCTGCTGCGGCGACAGACCGGTCAGCACCGGCATGGCCTTGTTGGCGAAGTCGGTCAGCTGCATCTGCACGATGTCGTGCGCTGTCGAGCCCTGGGGGACTGTGTAGGTGTCCGGGAAGAGAAAGCCCTCGAGGGAGGCGCCGCTCGGGCGGCCCGCCAGGAAGGGCTCGTTGAAGGTCCCATGGGCGACCTCGGCCATGTAATGGTCAGCCGTGATGCCCAGACCGGCGGCAGCGACCCTGTGGCCCATCTGTGCTGCGGTCAGTCCCTCGGTGAGCAGCAGCTGGCGCGTCCGTGCCTGCGGTGCACCCTCGAGACGTTGCACCACGTAGCTGGCGCTCATCGAGTCGTCGAGCACGAACTGGCCGGCGACGAGCTTGGACCCCAGCCCCTGCAGGCGCGCGTACCACCCGAACCAGAACGAGCTGCGGATCAGCCCGTGGCCGGCCAGATCGGTGACCAGCGTGTCGAGCGACTCACCGTCGCGCACGGTGATGGTGACAGCTGCGCTCGAGGTTGCGGCCGGTGGGTCCAGCTGGGAGCGACCATAGAGGAGAGTGCCACCACCGGCGACCGCGAGCAACACCAGCACGCCGATGATCGCGAACACGACACCGGCTCGGCCGCGTTGACCTCCTCTCACCGCGCCGCCCGCAGGGTGGCGCGCGAGTCAAGCCAGCTCTGCAGCAGCAATGATGCCGCCACAGCGTCGATGTGGCGGCGACGTTGGGCGCGCCGTTCCCCGGCGGCGATCAAGCCGCGTTCCGCGGCTGCCGTGGTGAAGCGCTCGTCCCACATCTCAACCGGGAGCCCGGTGCGGCGGCGCAGTTGCTCGGCAAGACCACGGGCATCGGCAGCCGAATCGCCCTCGCTGCCGTCCAGTCTCCGAGGCAGCCCCACCACCAGGCATTCCGGCAAGCGCTCGCTGATGATCCCCTCCACCTCACGCAGCAATCGAGCTTGGGGCTGGCGGGGAACGGTGCGCAGCGGAGTCGCGATGGTGCCGGTCTCATCACTGCCTGCGAACCCGACCCGGACCGTGCCCACGTCGACACCAAGGGCCGGCGTGGTCACGGGCCGCCGGGCGTCTGGGCCACAACTGCCTCGTCGATCTGGATGCGGCTGGAGAAGAACGGCAACCAGAAGAACGGTATTGGGCCCTGCGAGATGGCCACGTTCTGCACGTGGTTGAGGCGGTGCTGGATCACGTTGCGGGCGTCACCCGCGCTTTTGCCCGTGATCTGAGCCTTGAGCGCGTTGGTATCGATGGTGGGGCGCGAGAAGCTGGTGCACTGGATGCTCAGCACCACGGTGCCGTCGTCGACCGCCTGGGTGACCGCGGGCTTGGTGCAGTTGATCGAGTCAGTGGCCAGTGAGTCACCGTGGGCCACCTGCTGTTGCAGATCGGCGTTGACATCGTTGGTGATGTCCCCGGGGCTGTAGATCGCGGCCTTGCCGTTACAGGCCACCGTCTCCTGGGTCGGGGTGAACACAGCATTGACGGCGGGCAGGGGCGGCGTGACCGTGCAGGCCACGGTGGTGCCGTTGCCGCCGGGGTCCTTGGCGAAGGTCTTTCCCGCTGCCTTGCTCTGCATGTCCTGGTTCACCTGCGCGGTGAGCGTCTGGTTGCTCTGGGTGACCTGGTTGTTCCAGCCGTTGACATCACCCGAGCTGGCAACCGTGTTGTTCTTGGCATCCGCACCGCCGGTGGCGGCGGTGGGGTTGGTCGAGGTGATGTCGCTCGGGCGACAAATCGCCGCATACGGCTGACCCGGGTTACAGGGATTCATCGGCCACTGAGTGATCGTGTTCGCGGCGACGTTGCCCTTTGCCTCGGCAGCTCGCTCTTGGACCGGGATCGGGTTGGATGGAGTTCCGTACTGTTGTCCGGCGCTGGGTGGAGGAAGGATCACCGTCACGGCTTGGGTGGAAAAAAACTGGATCGGTGGGTTGTCCTGGGTATCGAATTCCGTGTTTGCGGGGATGCTTGACGAGGCACCCGCCGGCAAGTCCGTGGCGAGCACGATCTGGCTGGTCGCCTTGGCTGCCGGATTTTGCTGTTGACCCGTCGGCGTGGCCATGAACTGCGCCGACTGAGTGCTGCTCACCACTGCGGTCACGATGTGGTCTGCCTGGCCGGCGTTGGCGGGGTCAGCGCCGCCCTGGATGGTGGGGTTGATCGACAGGGGCGTGCCGGCGAGAGTGATCGTCACCGTGGCGGACGGGACCACCACAAAGAACAGGATCAGACCGAGCACCACCAGGCCGGCCAGCGCGAAGTACAGAGGTCGGCGGCGGCCGCCCACGCCCGGGCGCGCGGCGGCCAGCCCCGCGCCCGGCGACACCGTGGCCGATGAAGGGGGTGGCGCCGGCGGGGCAGGAGGCGCCGTCGCGCCCGCGACAACGCCCCAGGCACCGCCCGCGAGCCCATCGTCACCGTGAGGTCGGACCGTCTGGATGCCACGCTCGTAGGCTGGCACCGATGCGTACGTGGGCAGGCCGCCGACCCGGGAGAGCTCCTGGAGGTGTGGGTCGCCACTGACGATCGACACCGTCTTGCCCGCGCGGGCGCCGAGCTGGCGCAGCAGCCGAACGTTGAGCGGCGTCTGCAGACCGTGAGCACCGCTGCCCAGGACGAGGGCAACCTCGGAGTCGTCCGAGCCGCGCACCTTGTCGATGAGGTCGACGATCTCGTCGCCCTGCTCGCCGTAGATCACCTGGGGCATGGCTACACCTTCATCGTCTTGAGGACTCGGCGCATCAGGCCGCCCAGTGGCTGGTCGGCGTCGTCCTCGATCGAGATGGCGTGGTGGGCCAGCCCCATCGGGGTGACGTCCTGACTGCCCACCAGCAGACCTGTGCTGTCGAAGACGCGGTGCACGTCATTTGGCCCCAGCACTCGAACGGCCGGCGCGTGCCTCATCCGCAGAGACTGCGCCCAGTCGAGCGCGCTCAGCTGCTGGGCGACCTCAGGAAGGGCGGCACCGCCGCCGGCCAGGTAGATGCTGGCCGGCAGCTGCTCGCCGCCGGTCAGCTCCTCGAGGGTGAGCGACACACCCTGCGCCAGCACCTCGGCCGTCGGGGTCAACGCCTGGTGGGCGAGCGCGCGCTGCTCGGGGGCGAGGCGGCCCTCGCCGTGCGAGACCTTGTAGCGCTCGGCCTCTCCCATCGAGACCTGCAGCTCGCCGGCCAGGCGCTTGGTGAACGACCGACCCCCGAGCGCGAACATCCGAGTTGCCTCGATCCCGCCGTTGCGCACCAGGGCCACGTCGGTGGTGCCGCCCCCGATGTCCACGAAGATGCCGCCGCGCTCCTCGATGTCCTCGGTGTTGCAGCCGCGCGCCAGCGCATACGGTTCGGCGACGGTGGCCACCACCTCGAGGTCGAGCTCCTGGGCGATGGTCTGGAGGGCGCCGACGTGGTGCAGCGGCGCGAACGTGTTGAAGACGGTGATGTCAACAACGTTTCCCTGGAAGTCGATGGGGTTGGTCACCGCATACCCGTCGATGCGCACCGAGGTGATCGTGCTGTGGACCAGCTTGACGTTGACCTCGGCGACCCCCAGCTCGTGCGACATCTGGCGCACCGCTTCCTTGAGAGCACGCCGTTGGACCGCCTGCAGAGCGGTGGCGAGGTCCGCCTGGGTGATCCGAGCCTGGGGCTGCGGCCGCGGCATGGTCATGCTGGTGCTGAAGCCGCGGACCTGCTCACCGGCGATGCCCATGACGGCCTGTCCGGGCACCACCTCGCACATGTCCTCGGCTTCGGTGAGCGCCCTGTCGCAGTTGTCGATCACCGACTGGATGTCGGCGACGGCTCCGCCCTGCATGTCGCTGAGCGCCTGACGGATGCGCGAGGCGCCGATGATGATGCCCTTGTCCTCCTCGCGCTTGACGATCAGCGCCTTGACGAACTCGGTGCCGATGTCGAGGACTGTGTAGTGGGTGTTGAACTCAGCGCGGCGGCGGAGCAGGGAGAACTTGCGCTTGCTCATGGCTCATCTCCGCCGGCCTGCCGTCGCACCGTGTCGCGGATGCCGGAGAGGGCGCTCTGCCGCTGCACGAGGTCCTTGATGCCGCCCCGACCGAAGCCGGCATGGCCACCCCCCTTGGCGCCCATCAGCTGGGCGGCCGCCTTCGCCAGGTCGCCGGCGCGGATGTGGCGCGCCTGCGCCGCCGGGCCGACCTTGATGGCGAAGGTGTCACGGCCCATCACCACGGCCACCCCATCGCCACCAAGCTGTTCGGCGAAGAGGCGGTCGATGACGTCGACGATGGCCTGCGCGTCGGCGTCGGACTCGACCAGCAGCACCGCGTAGGCGACGCCCCCGAGATCCTCCACCTTCGATGGCACCGCCGGCAGCGCCAGGCCGCCACCGCGACGCCTTGCCTCCTCGAGCTCCTTGGCGCCGCGGCGCACCTGCTCCTGGAGGCCGGCGACCCGCTCGGGCACCTCGGCCGGCCGTGCACGCAGGGCGCGGGCGGCGCTGAGCAGCGCCTCACCGGTCTCCTGCCAGCGCCGCTCCGCAGCCTCGCCCGCCACCATCTCGATGCGGCGCACGCCCTGGCCGATGCTGCTCTCTCCCACGATGATGGCGGCGCCGACATCGCCGGTGCGGTTCACATGAGTACCCCCGCAGAGCTCGCGCGACCAGCCTCCGAAGTCGACCACGCGAACACTCTCGGTGTACTTCTCGTCGATCAGCGCGATGGCGCCGCTCGCCTTTGCCTCCGACAGCGGCATCTGGTCGACGCTGCGTCGCAGGTTGGCTCGGATGTTGTGGTTGACCCGCGCCTCGATGTCGCGGAGCTCGTCGCGGGTCAGCGCGCGGTTGAACGAGAAGTCGAAGGTGCTGTGCTCGGGCCCCACGTAGGAGCCCCGCTGCACGATCCCGGCGCCGAGCACCTCGCGCAGGGCCTGGTTGAGGAAGTGGGTGGCGCTGTGGTGGCGTGCCACCCGGCTGCGGCGGTCGGCGTCGACGACGGCCCGGACGGCGATTCCGGTGGCGAGCGTTCCCTCCTCGACGCGCACCGAGTGGAGACGGGCGCCGCCGGCATGGGTGGTGCCGAGCACACTGGCCCGTCCGCCCTCGAAGCGCAGCTCCCCGATGTCCCCGACCTGGCCGCCGGCCTCCGCGTAGAAGGGGCTGGTGTCCAGGATCACGACGTCCGCGAGGCCAGCCTCCACGGCCTCGGTCTCCTCCGAGCCGCCGATGCGCACCACGGCGGCGTCGGCCTCGAGCGTGTCGTAGCCGACGAACCGCGTGTCGGGGAGCTGAGGGCCGCCCTCGAAGCCCACCTGCAGGTGGGCGGCACGGCTGCGCGCGCGTTGCGCGGCCATGGCGGCGTCGAAGCCCGCGCGGTCGACGGCCACCCCCCGCTCGGCGGCCATCTCGGCCGTCACCTCGATGGGCAGACCGTAGGTGTCATGGAGCCGGAATGCCTCGTCTCCGGGGATGGTTGCGGACCCTGTGTCGAGCAGGACCGCGAGCCGGTCAGTGCCCGCGTCCAGGGTTCGTGTGAACGCCTCCTCCTCGGTCCCGAGGGTGCTCTCGACGAGCTCGCGGTTCTCGGCGATCTCAGGGTAGACGTCACCCATGATCGCCATCACCGCGGCCACGCCGGGGACCAGGCCGCCGCGGAGGCCGACGCGCCTGCCGTGGACCAGGGCACGCCGGATCAGGCGACGGAGCACGTAGCCCCGGGCTTCGTTGCCCGGCACCACCCCATCGGCGATCAGGAAGGTCGCCGCTCGGACGTGGTCGGCGAGCACGTGCAGGCCGGCCACCCGCTGCGAACCGGGAACCGCACCGCTGCGGGCTGCAAAGTTGGCGACGATGTCGCGGAACAGGTCGGTCTCGTAGTTGCTCCGCACCCCTTGGACGACGGCCACCAGCCGGTCGAGCCCCAAACCAGTGTCGACAGTTGGCTTGGGCAGTGGGGTTCTCCGGCCCGTCTCGTCCTGGTCGAACTCCATGAACACCAGGTTCCAGATCTCCACCCAGCGGTCGCCGGCACACTCATCGTCGGGGCGGCAGTTGGCGCGTCCGCACGAGCAGCGCCCCCCCCAGTCCCAGTAGATCTCGCTGTCGTAGCCGCAGGGACCGGTAGGCCCCGCCTGCCACCAATTGTCGGTCAGCCGGGCGATGTGATCCCCAGGCACCCCGACCTCCCGCCAGATTCGCTCTGATTCGGCATCCTCGGGATAGATGCTGGGCCACAGTCGGGCCGCATCGAGGCCGTAGCCCTCGGTGAGGAGAGTCCACGCAAGCCTGATCGCGTCCTCTTTGAAGTAGTCCCCGATCGACCAGTTGCCGAGCATCTCGAAGAAGGTCTGATGAGTGGCATCACCGACCTCGGCGATGTCGTCCCACCGCAGCCCCTGTCCGCGAAAGCACTTCTGGCACGAGGCCAGCCGCGGGGACGGCGGGGTCAGCTCACCGGTGATGTATCGCTTGAGAGGCACCATCCCGGCCACGGTGAAGAGCAGGGACGGATCGTCATGCGTGATCAGTGACGCGCTCGGCAGACGATGGTGTCCGTGGTCTTCGAAGTAGGTGAGAAAGCGTTCCCGGATCTCGTAGCTGCGCAAACGACAGTCCATTTGTGTGCGGCGTGTGTGCGGCCCGGGCACGACCCCATGGCTGCGGGGAAATCGCCCCAATTGTAACCGGTCCCTGCGAATACGCCCGCTTGCCGGTCACACGGTGGCCGCGTCTCCCATCTTCCGGCGGAGGTGCTCGACGGCCGCTCGCTGCAGGCGTGAGACGTGCATCTGCGATATCCCCAGGCGCTTGGCGACCTCGGTCTGAGGGAGCTCGTCGACGAAGCGCAGGGCCATGATCTCCCGCTCGCGGGGATTGAGGTGGGCCATCGCCTGCTCGAGGATCGAGCGCATCTCCACTCGATCGAGGTTGCTGTCCTCCGCGCCCAGCCGGTCACCGATGGTGGCGATCTCGTCAGTGCGGCCGCCCGGTGATGCCTCGAGTGACAGGGTGTGTTGCGCCGGTGACACCTCGAGTGCGGCTAGCACCTCCTCGGGCTCGAGCCCCAGCCTCTGGCCGATCTCTGTAATGGTCGGGGACCGCCCCAGCTCGCCGCTCAGCTGCTGGGAGGCGGCGTTGACCCGGAGCAGGTTCTCCTGAAGGCGGCGCGGCACTCGCACTGCCCACGAGCGGTCACGGAAGTACCGGCGGATCTCCCCCATGATGGTGGGGGTGGCAAAGGTGCTGAACTCGTTCTCGAGCGAGGGATCGAACCGCTCGATGGCGTTGATCAGCCCCAGGAAGCCCACCTGCTCGATGTCCTCGAGCGGCTCACCCCGATTGGCGAAGCGGCGCGCGATGAAGTGGACGAGGTCAGAGTTGAGCTCCACCAGACGCTCGCGGACGTCGGGGTCGTGACGCTCGCGATAGTCGCGCAGCAGCTGGCGCACCAGATCGCGACGCGCGCTCGGCACCGCCTTGGCGATGGTTCGGACGCGCGCTGTGCTCTCTGGCTTCGCGGGGCTCTCCGTCCTGGGCACCCCGGCGTCCGGGGGCAGGAGCGTCAAGATGCTTTGTATTTCGTCAGCCGGACACGCAGACCGCCGGTGCGCTCGTCGACCCTGTAGCTGTGGTCGTCGACGAACAGCCCCATGAGCCGCAGCGCCAGGTCGGTGGCGGCGGCCACCTCCTGCCGCTCGCGCTCAACCGCCTGGGCCACCACACGGCGTCTGGCTGCGGCCGCCTCGGCCACCACCTGACGGGTGCAGCTGCTTTGAACCTGCACCTCGAGGCGTTCGGCCTCGACGGTGAAGCTCAGCCGGATCTGTCCCACCCCGGCGCCGCCAACCCGCGTGGTGCAGGCGATGGCATTCTCGCACGCCTGGGCGACAGCGATGGTGAGGTCGTGCACCGCCTCGACGTCGAAACCCGCGACCGCGGCGAAGGCCGAGGCGGCGCGCTTGGCGACGACTATGTAGGCGGGGTCGGCCGGCAGACGGAGCTCGGACGTGGTCTGTGTCATCCCGGTTGAGAAATACCCCTTGTCAGCGCTTGTCAAACTGCCCTGCGTCGGATCGTGCCAGGAGACGCTCGGCCGTTGCCCGGCCCTCGGCGATGGCGTCGTCGATGTCCCGGCCGAGCTGTCGGCGCGGGACAGCGCCGCCACGCCAGTAGACAGCCGCGCCCGCCACGGCGGCGACTGCGAGAAGCGCGGATCGACCGGTCGGGAAACGCACGAGGCTTCTCCGTGGCTGGTGAGCCCCGATTATCGACGACCCAGCCGTCGCGGAGCGGCAAGCACCAGTCCGGCCGCTTCGACAGCGGCGATCCCGGCGGCGTCAGCGATCGGGTGCACCACCCCGACCGCAGGGCCGCCATGGCCGCCCAGCGCCACCAGCTCCGCGCCGAGCAGGCCGGCCGCAGCGCAGACGACGGCCAGTGGATAGTTGCCGCGTCGGGGCACGAGCACGCGAGTTGCCTGGGCTCCGATGGCAACGATCAGCGCGGCGAGGAGGATGCCAGGGCTCACCGCTCAGAGAGACAGTGGAGTAAGGCGGAGGTTGATGACCCATGCATCCACCTATCCTCGCCGATCTCGGCGTCGGCTTCTGCGCGCGCTCGGTCATGCATGGATCGATGCACTCCCTGGTGTGCTCGGCGCCTCCTTGACCTCGCCGGTCGATGCGGCGCCTGGGACACCAACTTCCGCCCCACTCCAGTAGAGGACACTCGTGGGCAGCGGTGGCGAGCGCCGATCAGGCTGCTCACGTGGCCCCCGGCGGCCGCGCCATCCCCGGGGCTGAGCCCGAGTAACCAGGTGGGATCCCGCACGGCGCCTTCCCCCATCCACGCGCACGTTGCGGAGGCTCGAGGTCCGGCGAGCGATATGAGGTTCCCGATGCGTTTGATGTTGGTCCAGCCGCATGGTGAGACGGCAGCGACCAGCCGGGTGCCGCGTGCGATCCTACCGCACAGCTGCCGGGATCAACCCTCGCGGACTTGTCACGTTTGTGTTGCCGGGGGCGTCGGGCTCACGGTCAGGCCGAGCTCGGCGAGCTGGGCCACGTCCACCGGGGCGGGCGCGCCGGTCATCGGCTCCTGCGCCTGCTGGTTCTTCGGGAAGGCGAGGACATCGCGAATGTTCTCCTCGCCGAGCCCCTCCATGACCAGGCGCTCGATTCCCGCCGCGAAACCGCCGTGCGGGGGGACACCGTACTGGAACGCCTCGAGCAGGAATCCGAACTTTCCCTCCGCGGTCTGCGCGTCGATGCCCATGACTGCGAAGACGCGTTCCTGGATCGCCGGATCGGTGATCCGGATGCTGCCGCTGCCCAGCTCGCGACCGTTGAGCACGATGTCGTAGGCACGCGACCTGATCCGCAGGGGCTCGCTCTCGAGCAGGTCCACGTCGTCGGCGTGGAGCATGGTGAAGGGGTGGTGCAGCGGGGTCACCTCACCGGTCTCCTGGTCACGCTCGAACATCGGGAACTCGGTGACCCAGATCATCGCCATCTTTTCCGGGTCGGCCATCGCTCGCTCCCGGGCGAGCTGGTTGCGCAGCGCGCCCAGCGACGCGGCCACCACCGGGGGGCGGTCAGCGACCATCAGGACCGCATCACCCACAGCCGCGCCGGCGATCTCACCGATGGCGGCCAGCTCCGCCTCGCTGAAGAACTTGGCGATCCCGCCCTGCCAGCCGTCCTGGCGGTGCCAGAGGTAGGCGAGGCCGCGCGCCCTGAAGGTGCGCACCACCTCGGTGAGCCTGCCCTCGATGTCGCTGCGGCTGAGGTCGGCGCCCCCGGGGACGGCGATTCCCTTGACCACACCTCCGCCGGCCACGGCGTCGGCGAAGACGCGGAAGCTGCTGCCGCGTACGGCGTCGGTCAGGTCGCGAAGCTCCATGCCAAAGCGCACGTCGGGCTTGTCGACACCGTAGCGATCCATCGCCTGGTGCCAGGTCAGCCGCGGGAACGGGGTGACGATGGTTCCGCGGAAGCCACTCGCCGACCAGGCCGAGGAGATGGCGCGTTCGAGGACGGCGAAGACGTCCTCCTCGTCGACGAACGACATCTCGATATCGAGCTGGGTGAACTCCGGCTGGCGATCGGCGCGAAGATCCTCGTCGCGCATGCAGCGGGCGATCTGGAAGTACCTGTCGAGGCCCGCCACCATGCACAGCTGCTTGTAGAGCTGAGGCGATTGAGGGAGGGCGTAGAAGCTCCCGGGTTGCAGCCGGCTGGGCACCAGGTAGTCGCGGGCCCCCTCGGGGGTGGCGCGGATCATCATCGGGGTCTCGATCTCGGTGAAGCCCATCTCGCCCATGACCGAGCGCAGATGGGATATGAAACGCGCCCGGCTGCGCAGGTTGCGCTGCAGGCGTGGCCTGCGCAGGTCGAGGTAGCGATGACGCAGGCGCAGCGCCTCCTCCACCTCGGTGTCCTCATTGATCGGGAATGGCGGTGTCCTGGCGATCGACAGCACCTGGCATTCGTCCGCGTACATCTCCACCTCACCGGTGTCGCGGCGCGGGTTGACGTTGTGCGGGTCGCGGGTGCGCAGCTGGCCGCGCACTCGGAGCACGTACTCGAGCCGAACCGCGTGTGCGGCCTGGTGTGCCGCAGCCGCCGTCTGCGGGTTGATGACCACCTGCAGGATGCCCGTGTGGTCGCGCAGGTCGAGGAAGATCAGGCCGCCGTGGTCGCGCCGTCGATCCACCCAGCCAAAGATGGTCATCGTCTCGCCGGCGTCGGCGGCGCGCGGGAGGCCACAGCCGGTGCGCTCGACTGTCATGTGCGCGGGTCCTGCGCCGCCGCCAACAGCTCCGCCGATACCGCGTCGAGCACGCGGTCGGAGGTGGTGACCTGTTGCTGGCGGGTGCGCAGGTTGCGCAACACCAGGCCCTCGTCCATACCGACGAGCAACGCCAGCGTGGCGTCCGAGCGACCGGCATCACGCAACTTCCTGTCGAGGCGCCGGTCGCTGACGTCGCTGACCACCGAGGTCCGGTCGCGCAGTTGTCGGGCGAGCGTGCGGGCTGTCGCTGCTGATTCCTCGCCGACTGTGCAGATCACCACCTGCGCAGGCGGTCCTGCGCGCGGAGCGATCCCCTGGTCGACAGCCACCGTCAACAGCCGCTCGACGCCGAGCGCATGTCCCACACCAGGGGTCGGCGCGAACCCCAGCTGCTCGGCGAGGCCGTCGTAGCGGCCGCCCCCGCCGAGCGCGTTCTGGGCGCCGGCCAGCGAGGTGTGCCAGAACTCGAATGCGGTGTGTGCGTAGTAGTCGAGCCCGCGCACCAGCCGCTGGTTGTGGGTGAAGGGGATCTCCGCATCGCCGAGGTGCCCTGTCACTGCGGCGAAATGCTCGCGGCTGGGCGCGCTGAGGTGGTCGCCGAGCAGGGGCGCGTTCTCGACGTGGTGCGCGTCCTTCTTGCAATCGAGAAGCCGTAGCGGGTTCACGTCGAGGCGGCGGCGGCAGTCCTCGCACAGCGAGTCGCGCAGAGGCGTGTAGTACGCCAGCAGCGACTGTCGGTAGCCAAGCCGGTCGTCCTTGTCGCCGAGCGTGTTGAGCTGGAGGCTGACACCGTCGATCCCGAGGTCGGCGATGAACCGCCACGCCACCTCGATGACCTCAGCGTCACAGCCGGGATCGCGCTCGCCGATCACCTCGACGCCCACCTGAGCGTGTTGGCGCAGCCGCCCAGCCTGGGGACGGTCATACCTGAACATCGGCATCGCGTAATGCACGCGCACCGGGCGCCAGCGCTGGTCGAGGTGGGCGCCGAGCACCGCCCTGACCACCGGCGCGGTCCCTTCTGGGCGCAGCGTCACCGAACGCCCACCCCGATCGGTGAAGGTGTACATCTCCTTGTCGACGATGTCGGTCCCACTGCCCACACCACGAGCGAACAGCTCGGTGGACTCGAAGATCGGCGTGTCGATCAGCTGATACCCGAACCGCGCCGCAACCGCCGCGTGCGCCCGGTGCAGCCACTCCCACGCCGGCGCCTCGTCAGGGAGCAGGTCCTTGGTTCCACGTGGCGGAGCGATCGGCGTCATAGCCGCCCGAGTGTACCGGGGGCGGCGGAAGACATCGCTCCGGGGACGGTGCCTCTTCTAGGACCCGTCGTTGGGGCCCGTCGTCCATGCCGTCTTGCCGTCGACCTCCCGTCAGACGGCTTCCCGGGCAACAGTGTGGACGTCGCGCACCCCCTCCAGCCGCTCGAGCAGCCTGCTCAGCTGGGTG
This sequence comes from Candidatus Amunia macphersoniae, assembly GCA_016464795.1. Taxonomy (GTDB): domain Bacteria; phylum Chloroflexota; class Dormibacteria; order Aeolococcales; family Aeolococcaceae; genus Aeolococcus; species Aeolococcus macphersoniae. Next base: position 82,268 of record JAEKNN010000058.1, read on the forward strand.
AGGTTGGCGATCTCGACGATGGTGGAGATCACCGCCGTGCGGTCGTCGTAGACCTGCACGTCAGCGCCGGAGAGATTGATCTTGGATTCGGCGATGACCGCCGCGATGTCACGCAGCAGCCCGGTGCGATCCCAGGCCTCGATCTTGATGTTGACCGGGTACACCTGCAGGTTGCCGCGCTCCCACTCCACCTCGACGATTCGATCCGGGTCGGCCGCGTTGCGCACATTGGCGCAGTCGTCGCGATGCACGGTGACGCCCTTGCCCCGGGTGATGTAGCCGCGAATACTGTCCCCGGCCACCGGCTTGCAGCACTGCGCCAGGGTGGTGAGCATGTCGGTCATGCCGTGCACGCGGACGTGCCCGCTGACCGCGGCAGCATGGCTGGTGAGGGGGATCCCCAGCACCGTCGCCTCACTGGCCTCGGGCGACTCGCGGTCGCTGAACCGGAGCACGACGCCACGGGCGCTGACATCACCGTAGCCGACGGCGGCGAGGAAGTCGTCGATCGTCGTGAACTTGAAATCCTCGGCAAGCTCGAGCAGGCGATCCTCCTTGAGGGAGCTCAGCGCGTGCTGCCGGAGCCGGCGGAACTCCTTGTCCAGCTGCTCGCGGCCCTTCTGGACGTTCTCCTCGCGGCGTTCCTTCTTGAACCAGCTGCGGATCTTCTCGCGGGCGCTGCTGGTCTTGACGAAGTTCAACCAGTCGCGGCTCGGCGCATGGGCGCCCTTGGTGGTGAGCACGTCGACGATGTCGCCGTTCTGGAGACGGTAGTCCAGGGGCACCATGCGGCTGTTGACCTTGGCTCCGATGCAGTGATGGCCGACGTCGGTGTGGATGCGGTAGGCGAAGTCGACCGGCGTGCTGCCCATCGGCAGCGAGCGCACATCGCCCTTGGGCGTGAAGACGAAGACCTCGTCCTGGAAGATGTCCACCTTGACGGTGTCGACGAAGGCCTCGGCGTCGAGGACCTCCTTCTGCCAGTCCATCAGCAGGCGGAGCCAGCCGTAGCGCTCGTCGAACCGGGTCTGCTGCGCACCCTCCTTGTAGTGCCAGTGCGCGGCAATGCCGTACTCGGCGGTGCTGTGCATCTCGTCGGTGCGAATCTGCACCTCCATCGGCTCGCCGGTGTGCGACACGACAGTGGTGTGCAGCGACTGGTAGCCGTTGCCCTTGGGCATGGCGATGTAGTCCTTGAAGCGGCCGGGGATCGGCTTCCACAGCGAGTGGACGGTGCCCAGGGCGCCGTAGCAGTCCTTGATGTTCTCCACCAGGATGCGCAGCGCGATCAGGTCGTAGATCTCATCGAACTCCTTGTGGGAGCGTTCCATCTTGTCGTGGATGCTGAAGATGTGCTTGGGGCGGCCCGAGATCTCAGCGGTGATCCCGAGCCGCTCGAACTCACGCTCGAGGATCTCGGTGATGTCCCTGATGAAGGTGCCGCGCTCCTGCGCCACCTTGTTGAGCTTGGCGGCGACGGCGTGATAGTTGTCGGGGTCGAGCTGGGCGAAGGCAAGGTCCTCGAGCTCCCCCTTGATCTGCCAGATCCCCAATCGGTGCGCCAGCGGGGCATAGATATCCAGGGTCTCTCGTGAGATGCGCAGCCGCCGTTCCTCGGTGTGGGCGCCGACGGTGCGCATGTTGTGGAGCCGGTCACCGAGCTTGATGAGCACCACCCGGATGTCCTCGGCCATGGCCACCAGCATCTTGCGGATGTTCTCGGCCTGCGCCTGCTCACGGGTGTGGACGTGGATCTTGCCGAGCTTGGTGACCCCGTCGACCAGCTTGGCCACGTGGCCGCCGAACTCCTCGCTGAGCTGCTCGCGGCTGACATCGGTGTCCTCGACGGTGTCGTGCAACAGCGCCGCGACCAGCGTGTCCGCATCCAGCCCGAGGTCGGCGAGGATCCCGGCAACCGCCAGCGGGTGGGTGACGTACGGCTCCCCGCTGAGTCGCGCCTGCCCGTCGTGGGCACGCACCGCGAGGTCATAGGCGCGCTGCAGAACCTCGCGTTCCTCCTCGCGAAGGTACGCCGTCTTGGAGAGGAGCTCGTCGATCGCCATCTCCTTGACCATGGTACCCGCGAACGGGGATTCCAATGTGCCGCGAGCTGTCACACCGGCGGCAGCGCAGGCAGCTCGCTGGTCGCGGCGGTGATCAGTAGGCTCGAGCCATCAGGGCCACGAACTCCGCGGGCTCCCGGCAGGCCACGCAGGGCGCGCCGTCGGAGCTGCGGTCCGAGCGGAGATTGCGAATGGTGAGGGCATGCACTGATGCCTTGACCGCCTGCTCGCATTCCGCCCGGTTGCAGAAGGGCCCGCTGGCAAACACAGGCTGCTCGGTGAATGCCGCGACCAGGTCGTCGAGCGTCTGCACGTCGACACTTCGCTGGTCGAGCAGCCCCTGCGCCCGCGCGCGCATGGCCAGCTGGACCTCGTCGAGCAACGACTGCAGCCGCGCCCCGAGACCCTCAAGCGGCACCACCGTCTGCTCGCCGTCGAATCGACGTACCAGGGTCACGTTGCCCTCCACCAGATCCTTGGCGCCGACGGTGATCCGCACGGGCACGCCGCGCAGCTCCCAGTGGGCGAACTTCTCACCTGGGCGCATCGCCTCGCGCCTGTCGACGCGCACCCGGACGTCGGCGGGAACCTCGCGTTCGATGCGCGAGCACGCCTCGTCGATGCGGGCAGCCTCATCGTCATCGCTGCGCGTGATCGGCACCACCACCACCTGGATCGGCGCCACGCGTGGGGGGATGACCAGGCCGGCCTCATCACCGTGAGCCATGATCAGGCCGCCGATGATCCTGGTCGACAGCCCCCACGACGTCTGGAAGGGATGCTGGAGGGCGTTGTCACGGTCGCTGTACCTGATGCCGTAGGCGGTTGTGAAGTTCTGGGCGAGATGGTGCGATGTGCCCGCCTGTAGAGCCCACCCGTCGGACATCATCGCCTCGATGCTCAACGTGTAGCGGGCGCCGGCGAACTTCTCGGACTCGGTCTTGCGGCCCTTGATGACGGGCATGGCGAGCCACTCCTCGGCGAGCTCGCGATAGCAGTCGAGCATGGTGTCGACCTCGGCCGCGGCCTCCTCGTCGGTGGCGTGGAAGGTGTGCCCCTCCTGCCAGAGGAACTCGGCGGTGCGCAGGAACAGTCGGGTGCGCTTCTCCCACCGGGCGACGTTGCACCACTGGTTGATGAGCACAGGAAGATCACGCCAGGAGTGGATCCAGTCCGCGTACATCGAGCAGATGATGGTCTCGCTGGTGGGCCGGATCGCCAGGCGCTCCTCCAGCTGCCTGGTGCCGCCCTGGGTCACCCAGAACACCTCAGGTGCGAATCCCTCGACGTGCTCAGCCTCCTTGGCCAGGTAGCTCTCCGGGATCAGCAGCGGGAAATACATGTTCTCGTGGCCGGTGCGCTTGATCATCGCGTCCAGGGCGTCACGCGTCCGCTCCCAGAGGGCGTAGCCGTAGGGGCGAATCACCATGCAGCCCTTGACCGGCGCGTAGTCCGCAAGCTCGGCGCGGCGGACCACGTCGACATACCAGCGGTCGAAGTCCTCGCTCTTGGAGGCGATCTGCTTGCCGCTGCGCGCGCCGGCCATGGCGGCGGAGTATAGGCAGCGAACGTCTTCCCGCCGACCGGCGCTCCAAACAATCAGCCGACGATTGCGGCGGCGAGGGCGAAGCCACGGGCTCACCCCCGCCGCCACTGCGCTGGTGCTCGGGAGGCTAGTGCGAGGCCAGGTAGTCGCCGAACTTCGAGAGAGTGTCCCCGAAGGTGGCTGCATCGGTGGCCTTGATGGCGATCCCGTTGGTGTCGGTGAACTTGGTCTCGGCCGTCCAGCAGAGCCCGTTGGCCGCATCCTTCTGGGCGACGAAGGTGAAGGCCTCGTCGAGGCCATTGGGGAAGGATCCCGCGGCCAGCCCGAGATAGTCAGTCAACTCCGTACCTGTGTACTGCCAGAGCATGTCGATGGTGCCGCCCTGCAGCGCCTGGCCCACCGCCTTGTCCTTGGCCTGGAAGGTGTAGTCGACTGTGAAGCCGTGGGCCTCGAGCACCAGCTTGGTCATGGTCGCCAGCAGCTGCTCTTCGGCGAAGCCCTTGCTGCCGATGCTCACGTGGGCTCCTCCGCCGGAGGATCCGGATGCGGCGGGGCAGCCGCTGCCCGAGCCGTTGGTGCCGCCGCCACCGCTGAAGCTGGAGGCGAGGAAGCCGTTCTGGGTCAACCATGCCTGGGCCACGTCGGAGACCTTCATGTTCTGGATCTCGACCTGGGCGTTGAGGGAGACCATGGTGTTGGTGTCGAGCTTGGCAGCGACCGGGGCCATCAGGTTGGCGATCGCCGGGTACTTCTGCAGCACGGTCTGACGCACCACCAGGCCGACGTTGTCAGGTGGGAAGAGGTTCTTGTCGTCCTTCAGAACGTACAGCTTGTTGGCCTGGATGCCCGAGTCGGTGGTGAACACCTCTCCGGCCGTGCATTGTCCATTGCCGATGCTCTTCTCGGCCGTGTTGCCGATGTCGACATAGGTTGGCTTGCTGAACGCGGCGTTGTAGGTCTTGGCGAGCCCGGGCAGACCGTCTGCCCTGGTCCTGAACTCCGACAGGATGCAGACCTTGATCGACGAGGTGGCCGGCCCACTCCCTCCGTTGCTGTTGCTGGGTGTGCTTCCACCGCCGCAGGCGCTGACAGCGCCGGGAACTACCAGCAACATCGCTGCAATTGCTTTCCGGTTCATCGTGACTTCCTCTCCATTACGTGCTGATCCGTCGTGGGACAACGATGCGCTCCACCAGTGAAAGCGCCCAGTCGGCGAGCAGTGCGAGAGCGGCCACCATGACGGCCCCCACGAAGATGATGCGATTGGAAATGTTGATGCCCGATGCGATCACCACGCCGAGGCCGCCGCCGCCAATGAAGCTTCCGAGGGTCGCCGTGCCGATGATCAACACCAGGGAGGTGCGCAGTCCGGCCAGGATCAACGGCGACGCCAGTGGCAGCTGCACCCGGATCAATGCCTGAGCGCGGGTCATCCCCATGCCCCGCGCCGCCTCCACAGCCGCCGGATCGACCCCCTGGATGCCCGCCACCGTGTTGCGAAGCACCGGCAGGGTTCCGTATGCGACCAGGGCGATGACTGTCGGCTCCACACCGAGGCCGAGGAAGGCATACAGCAGCACCAGGAAGCCGATGCCGGGCACGGCCTGGCCGAGGTTTGCCAACAGGAAAACAGGGATCCGAACGCGCCTCCCCGCACCCGCGATGGCGACGCCGACCGGGACCCCGATGGCCGCCACCAGCGCGAACGACAGGCCACTGAGGTAGAGGTGTTCGACCAGCCTGCCGAGCAGGAAGTCCTGGGTGAGGACCTGATCGTCGGCGAGCGAGCCGCTGATGCTTCGGTAGATCGCGTAGGACACGGCCAGGCCCGCTGCCACAGCGATGGGGACGGCGAAGAGGCGCACCCGCTCGACATCCAGGTGCCGGGTGCGAGTGCTGACCACCTGGCTCACTGCGATGCCCGCCGGATGGTGTCTGCGTCCACCACCCCGAGCGTCGTGCCTCCCTCGACCACCAGGACGCGCCCGTCGCGGGCGCGGAGCACGGCGTCGAGCGCATCTCGGAGGGTGACATCGGCGTCGACCCTCTCGGCAGGGGAACGCTCGCCGTCGAGCCCGGCGAGCTCGATGTCGCGAACCTTGATGAGCGAGAGCCGACGCACCATCCGGCCCTCGCCGAGGAAGTCGGCCACGAAGGAGGACGCCGGCCTGGCCAAGAGTTGGGCAGGCGTCGCGTACTGCTCGAGAGTGCCCCCGCGCGAGAAGAGTGCCACCCTATCTCCGAGCCGGATGGCCTCGTCGATGTCATGGGTGACGAAGACGATGGTCTTGCGGACCACCTGCTGGAGGCGGAGCAACTCGTTCTGCAGCCGTTCGCGCGCGATCGGGTCGATGGCACCGAAGGGCTCGTCCATCAACAGAATGTTGGGGTTGACGCCGAGGGCCCGAGCGACACCGACGCGCTGTCGCTCGCCGCCGCTGAGCTCGGCGGGCAGGCGTCTGGCGTAATCGGCCGCGGGCAGCCCGACCAGGTCGAGGAGCTCGTCGACGCGCGCGGCGATGCGCGGCTTGTCCCAGCCGGCGAGGCGTGGAACTGTGGCCACGTTCTCGGCGACCGTGTAGTGCGGGAACAGGCCGACCTGCTGAATGACGTACCCGATGGAGCGGCGCAGCTCGTTGATGTCGACGGAGGCGGTGTCGGTGTCGTCGATGTGGATGGTTCCGGAGGTGGGTTCGATCAGGCGGCTGATCATCTTCAGAGAGGTCGTCTTGCCACACCCAGACGGACCAACGAACATGACGATCTCGCCGGAGGGGACCTCCAGAGAGAGCTCGCGAACCGCCTCGGTGCTCCCGTATCGCTTGGTGACTCGATCGAACGTGATCACGTCGCCGCCACCGCGACTCGTCCCTTGGACAGCCCCCGCTGGGCGGCCGCGAGCACGACGTCGGCAACGATGCCGATGAGCGCAACCGGAAGGACCCCGGCAAGCACCTGCTCGAGGGTGCCTGTGTCGCGCGTCAGAGCTGCGAAGATCGGCTGACCCAGGTCGTTGGCGCCCACGGCCGCGCCCACGGTCGCGATGGCGACCACCATCACCGTGGCCTGCCGGAGACCCGCCAGGATCACCGGCACTGCCAGCGGCAGCTCGACGCGGGCCAGCACCTGCAGGCTGGTCATGCCCATTCCCCGGGCGGCCTCGGCGACGGCTGCATCGACGGCCACGATCCCCTCTCGGGTATTGCGCACGATCGGCAGCAGCGCGTACAGGATGAGGCCGACGATCACCGGGGGGTCGCCAAGACCGACCCAGATCGACAGCAGTCCGAACAGCGCGAAGCTCGGCACCGTCAGGATGATGCTCGTCAGCGCAAGGATGAAGGCGGCGAAACGGTCGGATCGCGCGGCCACGATGCCGAGCAGCAGGCCAGCGGCCGCGGCCACCAGGACGCAGATGCCCACGATCTTGAGGTGGTCGAGCACCTGGGGCCTGAGGGTGTCCCAATTGTCGACGATATACCGGAGGGTGCTCATTGAGAGTCGCCCTCGCGGTGTGGCGGCCAGTGCTCTGTCGCGGGAGCCCGCCTGCACCCGCACTGCCGTTTATAGAGCATTGAGGGATCAGATGCACCGCTGCCCGGCGGGGCCGGCCTCGAGGGCGGCTAAACGGTCGCCAGCGGAAGCCCCTTGAGGGCCGTCGACCCGTCCTCGACGGCATCGCCCAGCCCGGTCGGCAGCGGCTCACCGGCGGCGATCAACCGGGCATCCTCGGCGGCGATGGCCCGCAGCTCGGTGATCAATCGGTCGATCAGCTCCTCCTGGGGGAGTGAGGCGATCACCTTGCCGCCACGGTAGAGGATGCCCTTCTGGCGACCGCCGGCGATGCCGATGTCGGCGTGCATGCCCTCGCCGGGCCCGTTGACCACGCAGCCCATCACCGACACGTTGATGGTGCGGCGCACCTCGCGAAGCGCTGCCTCGACCCGGGCGACCATGGGGAACATGTCGATCTCCAGCCGGCCGCAGGTCGGACAGGCGATCAGGTTGGGCCCACTCCCCTGCTCGCTGAGGTTCTGGAGGATTTGACGGCCCACCCGGACCTCGTCCTCGGGTTCGCCGACCAGGGACACGCGGATGGTGTCGCCGATGCCCTCAGCGAGGAGGATGCCGATGCCCATGGCGCTCTTGACGCTGCCGGACTCCACGGGGCCGGCCTCGGTGAGGCCGAGGTGCAGCGGGTAGCGGTTGCCCAGCGCTGCGAACTTGCGGTTGACGGCCACGTTGGTGAGCACGTCACTGGCCTTCAGCGACACCTTGATGTTGCGAAAGTCGAGGTCTTCGAGGATGCGGATGTGGCCGAGCGCCGCCTCCACCATGCGCCCGGCGGTCTCCTCGATGCTGGCCCCGCGGCCGCGCTCCAGGTCCTTGCGCTGGGGGATGCTGCCGCTGTTGACGCCGATCCGGATGGGAACACTGCGCGCTCCCGCCTCGCGGGCGATGTCGCGCACCTTGGTGGGGTCGGTGATGTTGCCGGGGTTGAGGCGCAGGCAGGCGATGCCCGCCTCGAGCGCGCGCAGCGCCAGGGGAGCGTCGTAGTGAACGTCGGCGATCACCGGGATCGGTGACTGCCTGACGATCTCGCGCAGCGCGACGCCGGCGTCCTGGGTGTCGCACGTCACCCGGATGATGTCGGCGCCGGCCTTGGCTGCCCGCTCGATCTGGGCCAGGGTGGCGACCACGTCCTCGGTCTGGGTCTTGGTCATGGTCTGCACCGAGATCGGGGCGGCGCCGCCAATCACCACACCGCCGACGTTGACGGGAACGGTGGGCCTGCGGGAGGTCGTGCTGCTCATCCGGACCTGCCCACGTCGCCGATGGTGACATAGATCAGGAAGACCACCACCAGGGCGAGCCCGGCCGCGTAGATCATCGCTTCGCGCCGCGGGTTGAGACGGCGGCGGCGAACTGCCTCGAGGAGGATCAGAACCGCCTTGCCGCCGTCGAGGAACGGGATCGGCAGCACGTTGACCAGACCCAGGTTCATGCTCACAAAGGCGATCCAGTACGCCAGCGACCTGCTCCCCTGATGGGTCGCGGTGACCGTCGCCTTGACGATGCCGACCGGCCCGGACAGCCCCTGCGGACCGTTGAGGCCGCCACTCTTGGGATTGCTGACGATGCTGGCGATCCCGCTGTAGGTGCTGGTGATGAACGAGGGGATCTGACCGAACCCGTCCCCCAGGGAGGCGGTGAGCGACTCGCCGTCGTAGTTGGGTGACACACCCAGCCGCCAGGCCGCCCGGACGGCCCCGTCGGCTCCGCTGCCGTCGGTGATCCCGCTGACAGCGAGGTTGGAGTAGCTGGCTCCCCGGGTTCCGTCCTGGTTGATCACGAACCCCGAGACCACCAGGCTGGTGCCCGCCAGCAGCTGCGCGCCAGGGCCGCCGCGCTCGAGGCCGACCGCCGAGATGCCCGCGCCGAGCAACCGTGCCGGGTCACCGGATGGGACCGGCTGACCATTGATGGCGGTGACCACGAACTCCGCACCCACCGGCAGCGAGGCCACGTCGGTCACCCCGGTGCCACGACCAGATGGTCCCGGGGTGATCGTTCCCGCCCCACCGGGAGCGGGCGTGGGTGCGGCCGCCGGCGTCACCCCGTTGACGATGATCAGAGAGGGCTTGATGGTCACCGAGCGGGTCGCTCCGCCACTCGAGTACACCACCATCATCGGCCGTCCCTGGGCCTTGGCCGTCGCCGTGTGGAGGTCGCTGGAGACCGCCGCAGAGGTGTCGTGACGGATCGCCTGTCCATCGACGGTGATGATCACGTCGCCGTCGCGCAGGCCGGCGAGCTGGGCTGCCGCGCCGGGCTGCACCCGGGAGCTGTTGGGCAGAGCAAAGATGACTGTGAACAGCAGCCCCGCGAAGATCATGTTGGCCGCGATGCCCGCCAGGATGGTGGCCAGCCGCTTGGGGATGGAGGCTCGGTAGAAGTTGCGCTCGCCCGCATCCGCCTCCCCCTCGAGGCCGAGCATGCCGGCCATGCGCACGTACCCGCCGGCCGGGAGGATGCGCAGTGAGTAGGTGGTCTCACCGAGCTTCTTGGCGGCCAGCCGGGGTCCGAAACCGACGGAGAACTCGTCGACGCGCACCCCGCTCAGCTTGGCGAGCACGAAGTGGCCACCCTCGTGGACCAGAACCACGACCAGGAGCACCAGGATGACGGCGCCGACGATGGTCAGGACGTCCAGGATCATGCGCGCGCTCCCGTCGCTGCGCCCACCTGCTCGCCGGCGTGCTGTCGCGCCCAGGCATCGGCCTCGAGGATGTCGGCCACCGAGGGTGCCGCCGTCGGCGGTGCCGCACCGACCGTTTCCGCCACCAGTGGCACGATCTCGTCGAACCTGAGGCGATGGTCCAGGAACGCGGCCACCGCGATCTCGTTGGCGGCGTTGAGCACCGCCGGAGCCACCCCGCCCGTCTCACCCGCGGAACGGGCCAGTGCCACAGCCGGAAAGCGGGCGTCGTCGACCTCGAAGAAGGCGAGCGAACTGGTGTCGGTCAACTGCACGGGTGGCGCGATGTCTGGCAGGCGCTCGCCATCGGCGATGGCCAGCGCGATCGGGACCCGCATGTCGGGAACCCCAAGCTGCGCGATGGTGGCTCCGTCGACGAACTCGACCATCGAGTGCACGATGCTCGGCGGGTGGATGAGGACACCGACTCGCGAGTAGGGCACGTCGAAGAGGAAATGCGCCTCGATGATCTCCAGCCCCTTGTTCATCATCGTGGCCGAGTCGATGGTCACCTTCGGGCCCATGCTCCAGGTGGGGTGGCGCAGTGCCTCGGCCACCGAGATGGTCGCGAAGGTGCCCGGCTCGCGCTCGCGGAATGGCCCACCGCTGGCGGTCAGCACCAGGCGGCGCACCGACGTCGGCCGCTCACCCCGCAGGCACTGCCAGAGCGCGCTGTGCTCACTATCGACGGGCAGGATCCGCGCCCCCCGGGAGCGGGCCCGGTCGCGGACCAGCTCGCCCGCCATCACCAGGACCTCCTTGGTGGCGGTCGCGATGGTGCGGCCGGCGTCCAGCGCAGCCAGGGTCGGCGACAACGCGGCCGCGCCGGGGATGGCCACGCAGACAACATCGGACTCCATCGCCGCGATCTCGCAGGCAGCGTCCATGCCGGCCCCGACCCCGTCGGGGCACCGTTGCCCAGCGGGCGCCGTGGCGAGCGCGCCGCGACCAACCCGCAAGCGACGCATCACCTCCTGCAGCCCGGTCGCATCGCTGCCCGCCACCACCCCCACCAGCTCGAACCGGTCAGGGAACCGATCGATGACGTCGCAGCACTGGCGGCCGATCGACCCGGTGGCGCCCAGGAGGACGACCCGACGGCGGCCCCCGGCTGCCGGGCCTGAGGTGTGTCTCACCGTCTCATTCTCGGTGAAGCCGTTCCTGCTGAGGCCTCATCCGAGCGAGATCAGCCTGTAGAAGCAGTAGACGGCGGGCGCCACCAGGATCAGGCTGTCGAGCCGGTCGAGCAGGCCGCCGTGCCCGGGGATCAGGCGGCTGGAGTCCTTGGCGCCCCCCTGGCGCTTGAGGGCCGATTCCGCCAGGTCTCCTGTCTGCGCCACCACGGCTACCACGCCGCCCTCGAGGGCGCCGAGCCACGGTGAGAGGCCCAGAAGGACAGGCGCGAGCACCGCCGCGATGACGATCGCACCCAGGAGGCCGGCGACGGCGCCCTCCACCGATTTCCGTGGGGACAGCTGGGGAAAGAAACGGTGACGTCCCAGCGCACTGCCCGCCAGGTAGGCGCCGGTGTCGCAGACGATGACCGCGGCGATGGGAACGGCCACCGCCGCGATGCCGAAGCCGTGGTCACCGTGCCGCCAGGTGAGCAGCGCGACGTAGAAGCCCAGCGAAAATCCGATGTAGATGGCACCGGTCACCGCGGCCATCCACCCGCGCCACGACACCTGCGCGATCACGATCCCGGCCAGGCCGGCGACGAGGGCACCACCCAGGCCGATGTCGAGCGCCGGGGGCGACCCCGGGACGGCATATCGGATCGCCAGCCAGACGCACAGCGGCAGCAGGAGCCAGCGTGGCGGTGGTGCGTCGAGCCTGCCCGCGAGCCCCGCGAACTCCCACGCGCCCACCGCGGCGGCCGCTGCCACCACGGCGACGAACAGCCCCCCGCCGACGGCAACCGCGACGGCGACCATGAGCAGCAGCAGCACACCCGAGAGCACACGCACCCTGAAGCTCGAGCGCCCCGCGGTCGACGCAGCCACAGTCTGGTCGGTGCGGGCGTGACCTGCGACTGCAGGACCGCTCAGAGGCCGGCCGGCGCCCGCAGCGCCTCCTCCAGCATCGCCGGAGGCTCGGGCACGGCCCCGAAGCGGCGGTCGCGCCGCGCATACGCGGCCAGCGCCCCCGCGATCTCGTGCGGACCGAAGTCCGGCCACAGCGTCGGGGTCACGTAGATCTCGGCGTATGCCGACTGCCAGAGCATGAAGTTGCTGATGCGCATCTCACCAGCGGTGCGGATGATCAGGTCGGGGTCGGGCAGTCCAGACGTGTAGAGAGCACCGCCGAGGGTCTCGGTGGTGAGCGTGGTCAGGTCGATGCCGCGCTCGGCCAGGTCGCGGACGGCGGACACGATCTCGTTGCGGCCACCGTAGTTGATGGCGACGTTGAGGATCGCCCTGGTGTTGGCGCTGGTGAGCTCCTCAGCACGACCCACCTTGGCCTGGAGTCGAGGGCTGAGCTGGTCGCGGTCGCCGATGGTGCGGATCTGGATGCCCTCGGCGTGCATCTGACTGACCTCGGAGTCCAGCGTGTCGCCGAACAGCTGCATCAGCGCGGTCACCTCATGACGCGGTCGCGACCAGTTCTCGGTGCTGAACGCGTAGAGGGTGAGGATATGAACGCCCGCCTGGTGGCAGGACTCCATCACCGGCCGGATCGCCCTCACCCCCGAGCGGTGCCCGGCGACGCGGGGCAGGTGACGTCCGCGCGCCCAGCGACCGTTGCCATCCATGATGATGCCGACGTGACGGGGCAACTCCGGGTTGGACGGCTCGGGGATGGCGGCGGGGTGTGGCGGTCGCTGCATGCTGTGTACTGAACGCCTCGTCATCTGGGCCGGTTTCGCCCTGCGAGTGGTCGAGGTCAGACCTCGAGGATGTCAGCCTCCTTCTTCTGGGTGAGATCGTCAACTCTGCCGACGAAGCTATCGGTGATGCGCTGCACCTCAGTGATGTTGCGCTCGATCTCGTCCTTGGAGACGTGCCCATCCTTCTCCAGCTTGCGCAGGTGGTCGACCTCGTCGCGACGGATGTTGCGCACCGAGATCCTCGCCTCTTCGGCCTTCTGCTTGACCAGCTTGGCGAACTCGCGGCGGCGCTCCTCGGTCAACGGCGGGATGGCGATGCGGATCACCTGGCCGTCGTTGCTCGGGTTCAGCCCCAGCTCGCTCTTCTGCAGGGCCTTCTCGATGGCCTGGATCGAGCTCCGGTCGTAGGGCTGGATGAGCAGCAATCGCGCTTCGGGCGCGGTGATCCCAGCGATGGTCTGCAATGGCGTGGGGGCACCGTAATAGTCGACCTGGACGCGATCGATCAACGACGGCGTGGCCCGCCCGGTGCGAATGCCTCCGAGCTCCTTGTGCAGCGCCTCGAGGCTCTTCTCCATGCGGACCTCGGCCTCGAGAAGACGTTCCTGGATCTGTTCTTGCGAGTCCTCCGAGCGGGTGCGGTCGCTCACGATCCCTCTCCCTGGAAGTCGACACGAGTGCCGATGTCCTCGCCGAGCACGACGCGCTCGATGCTGCCTTCCGCGAGCAGGTTGAAGACGATGATGGGCATGCCGTTGTCCATGCACAGCGTCAGGGCGGTGTTGTCCATCACCTCGAGGTGGCGATTGAGCACGTCCATGTAGGACAGGTGATGAAGCCGTGTGGCTGCGGGGTCCTTGAGCGGATCGGCGGTGTAGATCCCGTCCACCTTGGTGGCCTTGAGGAGCACATCGGCACCGATCTCAGCTGCCCGCAGCGCCGCGGTCGTGTCGGTGGTGAAGAAGGGGTTTCCCGTGCCCGCGGCCAGGATCACCACCCGACCCTTCTCGAGGTGGCGGATGGCTCGCCGGGGGATGAAGGGCTCGGCGACCTGCTGCATGGCGATCGCCGATTGCACGCGGGTCTGCAGGTCGAGGCGCTCCAGGGCGTCGCGCAGGGCGAGCGCATTGATCACCGTGGCCAGCATGCCCATGTAGTCGGCGGCGACCCGGTCCAGCCCCTCAGTGCTCGCCTGGACCCCTCGGACGATGTTGCCGCCGCCGATCACGACAGCCACCTCCACACCGCGCGCGTGGACCTTGCCGATCTCCTGGGCGATCCGGCGCACCGTGCCGTGGTGGATGCCGAAGGTCGATTGATGACCGAGCAGGGCTTCGCCACTGAGCTTGAGGATGATCCTCGAGTAGATCGGACCAGGCTCCTCGGTCTCGACGAGGCCGGTCCCGGCCACGCTCGTGGCTCCCGCGCTCTCGATCAGGTCTGCGACGGCGCGGCGCCGTCCCCCGCTGCCGGCTCACTGCCGCCGGCCACCGCCGACGGCTCACCCACCTGGAACCGGGCGAACCTGGCCACGGTGATGTTCTCGTGAAGCTTGCCGACGGCGTCGCTGATCAGCTGACTGACCTTCTTCTTGCCCTTCTCGTCGCGGACGTAGGGCTGGTCGAGCAGACATATCTCCGAGAAGAAGGCATCGAGCTTGCCCTCGATGATCTTGTCCTGGATGTTCTCGGGTTTGTCAGCCACCTGGGTGCGGAAGACCGCCCGCTCGCGATCGACGATCACCGGAGGGACGTCCTCCCGGCGGACGTACTGCGGGGCGCGTCCGGCCACCTGAAGCGCCAGCTCTTTGGCCAGCTGCCTGAAGTCGTCGGTCTTGGCGACGAAGTCGGTCTCGCAGTTGACCTCGACCAGCACCCCAAGCTTTTGGCCGGAGGCCCCGCCGCCATGGACGTAGGACTCGACGACGCCCTCGTTGGTGGAACGCCCCGCCTTGTCAGCTGCTCGCGCCAGGCCCTTGGCGCGCAGCCAGTCCTTGGCCTTCTCGACGTTCCCATCGCTCTCGGTGAGGGCGCGCTTGCAGTCCATCATGCCCGCCCCGGTGAGCTCGCGCAGCTGCTTGACTTGCACAGCGCTGATCTCGGCCATCACGGTGCCTCCGGCTGGGCGCCCGCGGTCGCGAACTCCTCGACAGCGACCTTCGGGGTGCCATCCTCGTTGTCGGTCTCCGCCGCCGTCTGCGCGGCCGCCTGCTCGGCGACCTCGCGCTCCTGACGCTCGCGGTTGGCAATCTCCTCCTGCTCGCGCAGCTCGCGCTCTCCGAGCAGCCGCTCGCCCTCAACGATCGCGTCGGTGACTGTGTTGACGATCAGCTTGCAAGAACGGATCGCGTCGTCGTTGCCCGGGATCACGTGCTGGATCTCGTTGGGGTCGCAGTTGGTGTCGACGATGGCCACGATGGGGATGCCCAGCTTGTTCGCCTCGCTGACGGCCAGCCGCTCCTTCTTGCAGTCGATGACGAAGAGCGCGCCCGGCAGCCGCTTCATGTCGACCATCCCCGAGAAGTTGGCCTCGAGACGGTCCAGATCATCGCGGTGGACGTTAGCCTCCTTGGTGCTCATCCTCTCGAAGTCACCCTTCTCCTGCATCGAGCGGAGCTCGAGCAGCCGGCGCAGGCGGCGCTGGATGACCGGGAAATTGGTGAGCATGCCGCCCATCCAGCGATGGGTCACATAGTGCTGGCCGCTGCGCTCGCAGCCATCCCTGATCGCATCCTGGGCCTGCTTCTTGGTGCCGACGAACAGCACCTTGTCGCCGTCGGCGACCAGCTGGCGCAGGAAGGCGGTGGCTTCATCGAGGTGCTTCTGCGTCTGCACCAGGTCGATGATGTGAACGCCATTGCGGGCTGTGAAGATGTACGGGCGCATCTGCGGGTTCCACCGGCTGGTCTGGTGGCCGAAGTGGACCCCGGCCTCGAGCAGCTGGCGGAGGGTTGTCGCCGGCATGGGCGTGCCTCCTCGTGTTTGGTGTGTTCCTCCGCCTCGGATGAACCGCCGGCCACGACCCTGCGCAGCAGGGCACCCGTGGGCGGCGTGGCCCAGGCGTGTGTGATGTGGTCGATCTTAGCAGGGCATGTCGAAGCATCCCGTCGCGGATGCGACAGCGGCGCGCGAGGTGGAAAGCATCCCGTCGCGGATGCGACAGCGGCGCGCCAGGCGCGCCGAGGAGTGGGGTGTATGAGCTCGAATTCATTTCGAGCTCATGAGGGGCGAGGATCTGCCTCGCCCCTGCTAAAGCACGTACTTGCGCAGGTCGTCGTTGCGGACCAGGTCGGCGAGACGCGAGCTGACGTAGTCGGCGTCGACCTCCACCGGGTCCTCGGTGTAGTCCTCAGCCCGGAAGGAGATCTCCTCGAGGATCTTCTCGAGGATGGTGAACAGGCGCCTGGCGCCGATGTTCTCGTCCTGCTCGTTGACGGCGTACGCCTGGCGCGCGATCTCGGTGATGCCCGCAGGGCTGAAGCGCAGGTCGACCCCCTCGGTGCCCAGGAGCGCCGTGTACTGCTTGGTCAGCGCGTTGCTCGGCTCGACCAGGATGCGCTCCAGGTCGCCCTGGGACAGGCTGCTCAGCTCCACGCGGATCGGAAAGCGGCCCTGCATCTCGGGGATCAGGTCGTTGGGCCGCGACATCGTGAAGGCACCCGCGGCGATGAACAGCAGGTGGTCCGTGTGCACCGGCCCATACCTGGTGTTGACAGTCGATCCCTCGAGCAGGGGCAGCAGGTCACGCTGCACGCCCTCGCCGCTGACGTCCGGGCCGTGCTCGCTGTGCTGGCCGCAGATCTTGTCGACCTCGTCGATGAACACGATGCCGTCGTCCTCGACGTCGCGAATGGCCTCGTCATAGATGCGGTCCATGTCGATGAGGCGATCGGTCTCCTCCTCGACAAGAACGGTGCGCGCATCCGCGACAGCCATTCTCTTGCTCCGCTTGCGCGGCGGCGCCATCTGCGAGAAGAAGTCGGAGAGAGAGGTGCCCACCTCCTCGAGGCCGGTTCCGGCGAAGCCTTCGAAGGCGGGTTGAAACGGCTCCTCGATCTCGATCTCGATCAGCCTGTCCTCGAGCTGGCGGGCGTTCAACCGGCGCTCCATCCGGCGACGGATGGTGCGCTGGCGACGCTGCCGGGACACGTCGTCGTCCCCACTCGCCGGAGCGCCCGGCTCGACGTCGCTCTGGCCACCACGTGGTCGCGGCTGGGCGCGCTCCTCGGTCTCGACGAGCGTGTCGAGGATCCGTGTGGTGGCCGCCTCGCGGGCGCGCTCCTCGACCTCGGCGATGCGACCGTTGTGGACCTCGGTGATGGTCTGCTCGAGCAGGTCGCGCACTATCGATTCGACGTCACGGCCGACGTACCCGACCTCGGTGAACTTGGTCGCCTCCACCTTGAGGAACGGCGAGTTGGTGAGTCGCGCCAGCCGGCGGGCGATCTCGGTCTTGCCGACCCCGGTGGGGCCGATCATCAGGATGTTCTTGGGCAGCACCTCCTCGCGCATCTCGTCGCTGAGACGCTGCCGCCGAACCCGGTTGCGGAGCGCGATCGCCACCGCCCGCTTGGCCGCCTGCTGGCCGATGATGTAGCCGTCGAGGCGGTGCACGATCTCGGCAGGGAGCAGTTCCTCGGAGCGCTCGGGAGCAGGGGCGGCCTCCGGCGCGGTTGCTGCGCGACCGGCAGGCGAGGAGGCCGTCTCCAGATCTGCGCCACCCGTCGACGAGCCGTTCTGAGCTGTGGCAGCGGCCTCGGGGACGTCGAAGAGCGCCCCCTGCTCCACAGCGGCGTCCTCCTCGCCGGCCGCAGGCGCGGGAGTCTCGGCAGCGATGGGATCGCTCACGGTTGGTCTGCTCGCCGGGTGGGCAGCGTCTCGACGGAGATCGTGTCGTTGGTGTAGATGCACAGCTGGGCGGCGATCTGCAGCGCCTTGCGCGCCACCTCGGTGGCGGGGAGATCGGTGTTCTCCACCAGGGCGCGGGCTGCTGCGTGGGCGAAGGGGCCGCCACTGCCGATGGCGGTGATGTCGTTGTCGGGCTCGATGATCTCACCCTCGCCGCTGAGCACCAGCAGACGCTCATCGTCAGCCGCGATCAGCATCGCCTCGAGATGGCGCAGGTACTTGTCGGTGCGCCATTCCTTGCTGAGACCGACGGCAGCACGCAGGAGGTTGCCCTGGTGCTTCTCGAGGTGCTGTTCGAACTTGTCGAACAGGGTGAAGGCGTCGGCGATCGAGCCGGCGAAGCCGACCACCACGCGCTCGTTGTACAGCCGCCGCACCTTGACGGCGCGATGCTTCATGACCACGTCGCCGACCGTCACCTGGCCGTCCCCGGCGATGGCCACCTCGCCGCCGCTCTTGACGGCGACGATGGTGGTGGCATGGATGACGCTCACGTGGCCGCCGCCTTCTCCCCCACTGTCTTGGCCGGTTTCGGCGGGCGGTACTTGCAGCCCGGGTAGCCGGAGCAGCTCACGAAGGGCCCGAACCGGCCCTGCCGCTTGACCAGCGGTTGGCCGCAGTCGGGACAGGTCTCTCCGGTCGGCTCTGCGGCGGCAGCGGAACCACCGGTGGCCGCCTGGTTGGACCCGGGCTGGATGAACTTGCACGAGGGGTAGCCCGTGCAGCCAACGAAGCTGCCCCGGCGCCCGCTGCGCCGGGCCAGCGGCTTGCCGCAGTCAGGGCAGGAACCGAGCGCCTCGGCAGGGGCGGCGGGACTCCCCTCACCGTCAGCACCGGCTGCGGGCGCGTCACCCTTGATGTACCGGCACGTCGGATAGCCGGAGCAGCCCACGAAGGGTCCGCGCCGTCCCTGGCGCAGAACCAGGGGCTTGCCGCATTGCGGGCAGGCCTCGCCGGTGGGCTCGGCGGCTGCCTTACGGTCCTTGATGTAGTCGCAGTCGGGGTACCGCGAACAGCCCGTGAACTCGCCGAACTTGCCCTCGCGGACCACCAGGTTGCCCTCTGCGCACTGCGGGCAGACCTCGCCGGTGTCGCGAGCGGGGATCTTGACCCTCTCCATGCTGGTCTCGGCCCTGCTCAGCGTGACCGCGAACGGGTCGTACCACTCACGGAGGGTCGGCTCGTACTGGCGCGTGCCCTCCTCGATCCCATCCAGGCGCTTCTCCATCTCGGCGGTGAAGGCGATGTCGACGATCTCGGGAAAGTGCTCGCGGAGCACGCCGTCGACAGTCTTGCCGAGCTCGGTGGGATGGAGGCGTCGCTCCTCCTGGCGCACGTAGTTGCGCTCCTCGATCACCTCGATGGTCGGCGCGTAGGTCGATGGCCGGCCGATGCCGCGTTCCTCGAGCTCCTTGATCAGCGAGGCCTCGGTGTAGCGCGGGGGCGGCTGGGTGAAGTGCTGTTCGCGTCGGAAGTCCACCACCGGCAACCGCTCGCCATTGTCGAGGCCCGGCAGGGTGTTCTCATCGCGGTCCCTCTCCTCGTCCCGTTTCCAGACCCGCTGGAACCCGTCGAAGGTCAGCACCGAGCCGGTGGCGCGAAAGAGGTAGTCGCCGCCCGACAGCGAGACCCGGGTGTTGAGGAATCGAGCCGGCGCCATCTGGCTGGCGACGAAGCGGCGCCAGATCAGGTCGTAGAGCCGGAACTGGGCGGGATCGAGCTGGTCGCGAACGGAGTCGGGGGTGCGCCCAACCTCGGTTGGTCGGATCGCCTCGTGCGCATCCTGCACGTTGCCCCCGGCGGCACGCTGCCGCGCAGCCCCGGTGCGCACGTACTGCTTGCCGAACTCCGCGCTGATGTGCTCGGTCGCCTGGCTCTTGGCGGTGTCGCTGATTCGCGTGGAGTCGGTTCGCATGTAGGTGATCAGGCCGACAGGGCCCGCGCCGGCCAGCTCCAGCCCCTCGTACAGCTGCTGGGCAAGGCTCATGGTCCGCCGTGGCGAGAACCGCAAGCGCGTGCTGGCGTCCTGCTGCAGAGTGCTGGTGGTGTACGGGATGGGCGCCTGGCGCGACGTCTGGCGACTGTCGACCGCTTCGACGCCGAAGAGCGGCGTGGCCGGGGTCGGCTTGCCGTCCGCGTCGATCCCCAGCGCCTGGGCAACGGCGCTCGCCTCCGCCTCGGTTCCCAGCTCCAGCTTGTCGACATCTGCGGCGGGGGTGTCGCCCTTCTTGCCGACCAGCCGTGCCGGAAAGGTTGACGCCCCCTTCTGCAGGATGGCGTCGACAGTCCACGACTCCTTGGTGACGAAGGCATCGATCTCGTTTTCGCGATCGACGACCAGGCGCACGGCCACCGATTGCACCCGCCCCGCCGAGAGGCCTGTGCGAACCTTGCGCCAGAGCAACGGGCTGAGCTTGTAGCCGACCAGCCTGTCGATGACCCGGCGTGCTTCCTGCGCGGAGACCAGGCCACGGTCGATCTTTCGGGGGTCCGCAAGAGCCGCGTCCACCGCGCCCTTGGTGATCTCGTGGAACACCACGCGATCCGGGTCCTCGAGCTTCAGCGCCTGGGCGATGTGCCACGCGATCGCCTCGCCCTCGCGGTCGGGGTCGGCCGCCAGAAGGGTGCTGTCGGCCTTCCTGGACGCGGCTTGCAGCTCCTTGATCTGCTTCTCCTTGCCCTTGATGACCTGATACTCGGGCACGAAGCCACCATCGATGTCGACGCCGATCTTCGACTTGGGCAGGTCGCGGACGTGCCCCATCGACGCCTTGACGGTGTACCCCGAGCCAAGAAACTTGGCCAGGGTGCGGGCCTTGGAGGGGGACTCGACGATGATCAGACGATTGGGCATGTCATTGAGGGTACGCAAGAAGGCGCGGCGGCGGTGGCCTGGGGCCGGCCGATGATAGCAACGGGGTTGGCGACGATCCCGGCGGGGACTGGCCGGGGCTGATCAGAAGGTACGCGCAACTCGCCCTCCGCAAACATCGGTGATCGCGCCCCGCAGGCTGAGGCTGGTCAGGGCCGCCATCAGGTCTGCCGCGGGCAGGTCGAGGACGGCTGCGAGATCGTCGGGGTGGACCGGGTCGGCACCGATGCCGTCGAGGACGCGACGCAGCACCGAGTCCTCCCCCGGGTCATCGGGCGCCGCGCGAGCGGCCGACCCACCTGGCGGCGGCGGGCCGCTGCGCGCGACCAGCGCCCGGCTCAGGGCTGGCACTGACTCGAAGAGGTCACCGATCTCGAGGAAGGGCCTGGCACCGTCGCGAATCAGCAAATTGCTGCCCCGCGAGCTGGCGTTGCGGATGGAGCCAGGCACCGCGAGAACCTCCCGACCCAGGTCCGCGGCCCACCGGGCGGTGCTGAGGGCTCCGCTCTTCTCGGACGCCTCGACGACGATCACCGCCTCGGCCAGCGCAGCGATGATCCGGTTGCGTCGGGGGAATCGCCAGGTGTCCGGAGGGGCATCGCCTCCGTCCTCGGACACCACACAGCCGCTCTCGGCGATCAAGTTGCGCAGTGGGAGGTGCTCGCGGGGATAGCAGAGGTCGATGCCACAGCCGAGCACCGCCACCGTGCATCCGCGCCCGTCGAGCGCGCCTCGGTGCGACGCGGCGTCGATGCCCCGAGCCAGGCCGCTGACGACCACGATGCCGGCGACGGCGAGCTGGAAGCCGATGTCGCGGGCGCTGAGCAGCCCTCCCGGTGTGGGCCGCCGCGACCCCACCACCGCCACCGCGGCAGCTCCCGGGCTGGGGAGGGCGCCGCGCACCCAGAGCTGGTGGGGTGGGCTGTGGAGGTGCTCCAGGCGCGCCGGCCAGGAAGCCTCCCCGCGGGGCACGCGCCACGCCCCGGGTGGGTCGGCAGTCATCTCGCCTGCTCACCGCGGAAGGCCAGCGCCTCGGCGACGTCCGGCTCCCCCACCACCGTCGCGGCCCGCAGGTCGGCGATGGTGCGCGCC
The DNA here is from genome assembly GCA_016464795.1 of Candidatus Amunia macphersoniae. Taxonomy (GTDB): domain Bacteria; phylum Chloroflexota; class Dormibacteria; order Aeolococcales; family Aeolococcaceae; genus Aeolococcus; species Aeolococcus macphersoniae. The sequence continues at coordinate 103,834 of JAEKNN010000058.1, forward strand.
ATTCGGAGCACGCGAAAATAGCCGCGGGCACTGAGCTGCAGGCGCTCGCCGGCGAGCGCGAGCAGGCGCGTGGCAGCGGCCGTTGGGGCGGCCAGCTCCTGGAGAGCCCTGCCCTCGAGCGCCGAGTTGTGGCGGGCGCGGCGCCAGCCCCCGTTGCGCACCGCCTGCACGGCCCGCGCCGCCTCCACCCGGGCGCGAATGGTGTGCGACGACTCTCCGGCGGGGGCTTCGAAGAGGTCGTTGAAGCGCTGTCGGGGCACGTGGACAACCAGATCGATGCGGTCCCGGATGGGACCGCTGAGCCGGCCCACGTAACCGGCCAGGGTGGGTGCGGTGCACGAGCAGCCACGCTCGTCACCCAGGTGGCCACAGGGACAGGGGTTGGCCGCGGCGACGAGCACGAAGTCGGCGGGGAAGACCACCCCACCGCGCGAGCGCACCAGGCTCACCGCGCGTTCCTCCAGCGGCTGGCGGAGCGCTTCCAGATGGGTGCGCGGGAACTCGCAGACCTCGTCGAGGAAGAGCACGCCGTGGTGCGCCAGGCTGATCTCCCCGGGCTGGGCCAGTCCGCTCCCGCCGCCGATCAGGCCGGCCCGCGAGACCGAGTGGTGCGGCGCCCGAAACGGTGGTCGTGTCGAGGTCGGTGGCCTCTCGCGCAGCGCTCCACGCAGCGAGTACACCGCGGCGACGTCGAGCGACTGATCGCTGGTCAGGTCAGGAAGCAGCGAGCAGAAGGCGCGGGCCAGCATCGTCTTCCCACTGCCAGGCGGACCCAGCATCAACAGGTTGTGGCCACCTGCGGCAGCAATCTCCAGGGCTCGCTTGGCGGTTGCCTGGCCGCGAACTGTGGCCATGTCAGCAAGGTCCCCGCACACCGCCACCGGGGAACCGGGAGGAGTTGCTGCGAGCGGCGCGCTGCCATCGAGGTGGGCGACGCAGCGCTGCAACGAGGACACCCCAACAACCTCCAGCGATTCGACGAGGGCCGCCTCTTCGGCGTTCTCGGCAGCGACGACCAGCTGGCGCACCCCGGCAGCGCGCAGGCAGCGAGCCATCGGCAGCACCCCGGTGACCGGTCGCACCGAACCATCGAGCGCCAACTCGCCGATGAAGCCGCGCCCATCCAGGCGCAGCGCCGGGTTGCCGATCATCAGCACCGCCACCGCGATGGGAAGGTCGAACCCGGTGCCCTCCTTGGGCACCTCCGCAGGCGCCAGGTTGACGGTCAGCCGGCGCGAGGGAAAGGTGTAGCCGGCATTGTTGATGGCCGCGCGGACCCGCTCGCGTGCCTCCTGGATGGCGCGGTCGGTGAGGCCGACGACTGTGAAGTTGGGCAGTCCGTTGGCGATGTCGGCCTCGACGATGACCGGCACCCCGGCGAGGCCCCGGACACTGCAGGCGACAGCACGAGCAAGCACAACAGGATTGTAGTACCACTGGTGTGTAGCATGCGGCTCGCTCTGTGACGGACCTCCAAGCCCGACCTGAGCGTACGCTGACGTCGATGACCGTCCGACGTCGCCTCTCGCTGTACGGGCTCAGCGTCCTGATCGGCGGGTCGGGGCTCCTCCACCTGCTGATGCCGGCTCCGTATCGCCGCATCGTCCCGGCGCCACTGTCGTCATGGCGGGCCGAGGTTGTCATCGTCAGCGGGCTCGCCGAGATCGTCTGCGCTTGCCTGTTGCTCCTGCCCCGCACCCGCCGTCTCGGCGCCATCGCCACAGTCGTGCTGCTGGTCGCCGTCTTTCCGGCCAACCTCCAGATGGCGTTGGACGGAGGCTACAGCGACGCCGGCTTCCCGGCCAACAGTGCCGCCGCCGCGTGGCTGCGCCTGCCGCTGCAGCTGCCGTTGATCCTCTGGGCGCTGAGCTTCCGCCTCCAGCCGGAGACGGAGAAGGCCAGCCATCTCGAGGCAACCGGGAGGGGCCGTGGGTAAGCGCCCTCAGCTGTCGGAGACGGCGTCCCTGATGTGCTCGCAGCGAGTGACCGCGAGATGGTTGTCCAGGAGCAGGCCGAGGACGTCGATACGGCAGGGCTGCTTCTGGCGCCTGGTCGCTGACCGGTAGGTCTCCAGCAGCAGTCTCAACTTCTGCCGCTTGCGCGCGTCCACGGCCTCCTCGGGAAGTCCGAATGCCACCCCGCGCCGGGCCTTGACCTCGACGATGACCAGCGTCTCGCCGTCCTCGGCCACGATGTCGATCTGGCCGATCCGGCTGCGCCAGTCACGCGCCAGGATGCGAAATCCCTGATCCTTGAGGTGATTGAGGGCCGCGTTCTCTCCGGCGTGCCCCACCCGCTCGCGCAACGGGCGTGCCGGCGGGAGCGCCTCCGGGGCGCGCCGGGCGTGGTCAGCCGTTGTCGGTCTCCGCATCACCGGCGGTGGCTTCGACGGCCACGGGCTCGGTGTCGCTCTCCGCCGCCGCAGGCCTCTCGCCGTCCGCGAGCGGGACCGGTTCGAGGGTCGCCGAGTCATCACGGGCTGGGCTCTCGCCGTGCCCCACCACCGACTGACGTCGGTTGATCGTCGCTGAACCACCGATGGGCTCGCGACGCTCACGGATGCGGGCCCTCTTTCCGACCTTCTCGCGCAGGTAGTACAGCTTGGCACGGCGCACGTCACCGTGACGGAGCACTTCGATGCGGTCGAGGCGGGGCGAGTGCACCAGGAACGTGCGCTCGACACCGACACTGTGCGAGACCCGCCGCACCGTGAAGCGGGTGTGCAGTCCGGTGGTCCCGTTGACCGCGATGACCACTCCCTCGAACACCTGGATGCGTTCGCGCGTGCCCTCGACAACTTTCACATGCACGCGCACGGTATCGCCAGAACGTAGGACCGGAACCTCCGGCTTCTCCTGCTCACGCTGGAGCAGGTCGATGATATTCACTCGTTTCCTCCGGGAATCGCGCGCAACCGTACCAGATCGGGTCGGCGACGCCGGGTCTGTTCATCACTCTGTTGACGGCGCCAGGCGGCGATCGCTGCATGGTCGCCACTGCGCAGCACCGCGGGAACCTCGCGGCCCTCGAAAGCAGCCGGACGGGTGTAGAGCGGTGGCTCCAACCCGCCTGCTGTGGTGCTGCTGAAGGTCTCCTCGACAAGCGACTCAGGTGACCCCACCACCCCCGGCACCAGCCGGGCTGTGGCCTCGATCACCGTCATCGCCGCCACCTCGCCGCCGCTGAGCACGTAGTCGCCGACCGACAGCTCATCGCCGATCTCCTCTCTTGCGCGCTCATCGACGCCCTGATAGCGCCCGCAGACGAGCAACAGCGCCGGCTCGCCGACAAGCTCCCGGGCCACGTCCTGGGTGAACACTCGACCCTGCGGGGACAGCAGGATGGTGCGCACTCCCGGAATCTCCGCACGGAGCGCGCGGATCGCGTGCGCGATCGGCTCGGGCTTCAGGACCATGCCGGCACCTCCGCCGAACTGCATGTCGTCAACCTGGCGATGACGGTTGCCGCTGTGCTCACGCAGATCGTGCACGTGCAGGTGAACCGCACCGGAGGCCAACGCGCGGCCCACCACGCCAACGCCCAGGGGCCCGGGAAAGACCGAGGGAAAGATGGTGAGGACGTCGAAGCGCATCAGCCCTCGTCCTCCGGCCAGGGCGTCAGCACGATCACCCCGCCGTCGAGGTCCACCGAGCGGACCCATTCGCGCACCAGCGGGTACCGACGCACCGCGGCATCGGCGCCGACCACCAGGAGATCGCTCGACGGTTGCTCCTCGACATCGAGAACGACGCCGAGGGCAAGCCCGTCCGCCGACACCGCGCGAAGCCCAACCAGCTGCCACACGAACCACTCGTCAGTCCCGAGCCGGCGCGCGTCGGCGGGCGGAACGCAGAGGTAGTCGCCGCTCAGCGTCGCCGCCTGCTCACGAGTGGGCAGCTGCTCGAAGGCGAGCAGCACCTCGTCCCCGTCCAGCGGACGTGACGACGCCACGGTGAGCTGCTGGTGGCCGCGTTCGCCCACCAGCGCCGTTCCCGGGGCAAAACGTTCCAGGCGTCCGCCGAGGGTCTGAACCCGCACCTCGCCGCGGACGCCGTGAACGCGGCGCACGTGGGCGACACGCACCAGCGCCGGCGCTGCCACCTCGGCCGCGGCCGAGGTGCTCTCAGGCATGACGCCCACCGTCGGCGAGCTCCACCTGCACGCGCTCGTGCTTGCGGAGTCCCGCGGCGCGCACCACCGCACGAATCGCCTCGATGTTTCGGCCGCCCTTGCCGATCACCTTCCCCATGTCCTCGTCCGCGACGCTCACCTCGACGATGGTGGTGCGTCCGCGCGGCACGGCGCTGACGTTGACAGCGCTCTTGTTGGCAACGATGTGCTCGGTGATGAAGCGGGTGAGGTCGGCGTAGTCGGTCACGACCCCGTCTCCTCCTCCCCCGCCGGCTCGTCCTCGACAGCGGGCTCGGTGTCGACGGCATCGACCTCCTCGCTGGCTCCTGGGGTCTCCGACCCCGCGGCGGCGGTTGGTTCGCCACCAGGTGCAGGCGTGAACACGCGAGGCACCTTGGCGAGGATGCCTTCGCGCACCAGCAGGGCACGCGCCGCGTCGCTGGGCCGGGCGCCCTTTCTCATCCACTCGTGCACCTTGTCGACATCGACCTGCACCTTCGCCGGCTCGGTCAACGGGTCGTAATAGCCGAGCAACTCAATGAACCGGCCATCGCGAGGGCTGCGCGAGTCAGCCACGACGAGCCGGTAGAACGGCCGCTTCTTCGCGCCCATCCTCTTCAGGCGGATCTTGACCACGACGTCTCCTTTCTCTGGGTGGCGCTGCCCGCTACAGCGGAAGCTGACTGGTGTCGATGTTGCGCAGCTGCTTGAGCATCCGCGCCTTGCCACGCATGCCCTTGGCGCCCTTGCCGCCGGCACCGAGCATCTTCATCATCGCCTGCATCTGATCGAAGCCCTTGAGCAGCTTGTTGACCTCGGCGATCGAGGAGCCGCTGCCGGCGGCGATGCGCTTGCGGCGCGAACCCTTGATCACCTCGGGGTGACGGCGTTCCTGGGTAGTCATGGAGAGAACTATCGCCTCCATCCGTGCCAGGTCCTTCTCGCCGGGGATCGCGCCGCCCTGCTGCTGCGCCTGGGCGAGCAGCTTCTTGCCCCCCGGCATCATCCCGAAGACTCCTTCCAGCGGCCCCATCTTGCGCACCTGGCGCATCTGCTCCAGCCAGTCCTGCATGGTCAGCTTGCCTGCGAAGGAGCGCTCCAGCATCTCCTCGGCATGCGCCTGGTCGACGTTCTCCTGGGCCCGCTCGATGAGCGTGAGAATGTCGCCCATGCCGAGGATTCGCGACGCCATGCGGTCGGGAGCGAACGCCTCGAACTCCGACACCTTCTCGCCGATGCCGCAGTACAGGATTGGCTTGCCGATCGCCTCGCGCATCGACAGCGCGGCGCCGCCCCTGGCGTCACCGTCCAGCTTGGTGAGGATCACGCCCTCGACACCGACAGCCTCCTCGAACGCCCTGGCGACGTTGACCGCCTCCTGGCCGGTCATGGCGTCGACCACCAGCACTGTGTCGTGGACCTCGACCGTGCGGCGAACCTCGGTGAGCTCGTCGAGCATCACCTGGTCGATCTGCAGGCGGCCGGCGGTGTCGAGGATGACCACGTCGCAGTTGAGCCGTTTGGCTTCGTCGACGCCGCGGCGGCACAGCTCGGGAGGTTTGGCTCTCCCGTCAGGCATGGCAACCGGGATCTGGTTGTCCTTGCCCAGGCGCTCAAGCTGCAGAGCCGCGGCCGGCCGGTAGGTGTCGGCGGCGACCAGCAGCGGGCGGTGGCCTTCCTTGCGCACCGCCAGCGCCAGCTTGGCGGCGGTGGTCGTCTTGCCGGAGCCCTGCAATCCCAGCAGCATCACCACAGTTGGAGGCTGAGGCTGGTAGCGCAGCTTGCGCTGCTCACCGCCGAGCAGGGCGGTGAGCTCGTCGTTGACGATCTTGACGATGTTCTGCCCCGGGGTCAGCGACTCCAGCACCTCGGTCTGGACCGCTCGCTCACGGATGCGCTCGACGAAGGCCCGGGCGACCTTGAAGTTGACGTCGGCTTCGAGCAGGGCCAGGCGCACCTCGCGCAACCCGGCCTCGACGTCCTCCTTGCTCAGCTTGCCCTTGCCAGAGAACCGCTTGAAGACGTCGCCGAGGCGATCGGACAGGGAGTCGAACATCAGGGTGTCCTCCGCTCCAGCAGGTCAACCCGAGACCGCAGCCGCGCCTCCAGCGCGTCGCGTCGTCGCAGCTCCTCGGCGAGCCCGAGCCGCGCCTCGAGATGCTCGAGCTGCGCGATCGCCCGGCGAACCAGGTCGTGCGCGCCGCTGCGCGTGCAGGCGAGGTGCTCGGCCAGCTCGGTGATCGACCAGTCCTCGTCCAGATGGAGGCGGCACGCCTCGCGCTGATGGTCGGTGAGCACACCTCCATACACATCGAGCAGGCGCTGGTGGCGCGCGTTCTCGTCGGCGTCCGTGGCCGGCGCCGGCGGCGCCGTCGGGTGTGTCAAGGGCAAAGCCTTGACAGCGTATCAGCCTAGTGACGCGCGGCGCGCTGCACTGATGTGGAAGTTTTTTTCAAGGGGGGCGAGGGCGGGGAGCGCCGCCGAGGTCAGAGAGC
>JAEKNN010000021.1 GCA_016464795.1 Candidatus Amunia macphersoniae
GGTCCTGCGCTGGCGCCGCGGTCGGCAGCGACCTCGGCCACGCGGCGCCGAACTCGCGCCGTCTCCGTCGACGCCCCACGCGCGGCCTCGCGAGCGGCGCCCGCGGCGCGAGCGGCAGCGTTGGCCGGGATGCGGCTGAGCCGGTCCAGAGCGGCGCGCGCTGCTGCCTGTTGGGCAGCCTGCTTGGTGGCACCGCGTCCGGCACCGACCACCTCGCCACCCACCACAGCCTCGGCCGAGTAGGCGCGTTGGTGGCCGGGTCCGCTCTCGGCGGCGACGCGGTACTGCGGGGGCTGCCCGGTGCGTTCCTGCGACACCTCCTGAAGGCGACCCTTGTGGTTCTCGTCTGTCCAGTCGGCGAGATCACCGATGTTCTGGATGAACACGCGGGTGGCCACGCGGTATCCCTGGTCGAGGAAGATCGCCCCGGTCATCGCCTCGAAGGCATTGGCCAGCAGCGAGGGCAGCTTGCGCGCTCCGGTCTTGGCGGCGCCGCGCCCCAACAACAAGGTGTCACCGAGATCGAGCCTGTCCCCAAGTCGGGCCAGCGACACTGTGTTCACCAGCGCCGCCCGCAGCTGGGTGAGCTGTCCCTCGTCATAGCTGGGGAAGCGACGGAAGAGGTACTCGCCGACCACCAGCTCGAGCACTGCGTCGCCGAGGTATTCGAGTCGCTCATTGTCCCGACCGGGGCCGCTCGGCTCGCCGCGCTCGTTGTTCCATGAGGCGTGGGTCATGGCCTCGCGGAGCAGCTCGAGGCGACGGAAGCGCACCCCGATGCGCTCCTGGAGGGCATCGAAGCCGGCGATCTCCTCAGCCGACAGCCCAGCCAGCGGGTGCGGATCACGGTCGACCCCGCGGCCCCGCGGCTGCCGCTGGCCTGGCTGACCGTCGGGTCCCAGCGGCGGCACCGCCGGCGAGCCGATGGGTCTGGCAGCGTCGGCGCTGACCGGCGGCTGATCCGCCGCCGCGGCGAGCGCCGGCGGTGAAGTCGTCGCGGGGACGTCCGCTTGGCCAGCTAGAAGGTCGCGCCCACCTTCTCCTGGATGTACTCCCAGGCCTGGCCCACCGTCCCGATCTTCTCCGCGTCCTCGTCGGAGATCTGCATCTTGTACTCCTCCTCGAACGCCATGATCAGCTCGACGAGGTCGAGCGAGTCCGCGTTCAGATCCTCGACGAACGACGCCTCCGGCGTCACCTGGTCCGGTTCCGCGCCGAGCTGGCTGACGACTATCGTCTTGAACCTGTCGAAGCTGAGATCTGCCATCAGTGGTTGTTCCTTCGGTGGGCGGGGCTGGTGGGCTTCCCTGGTTGGTTGCAACGATAGCGGCGGGGGGCTGCCATGCGAACGGCCCGGATGCGCCATCGACAAACGGGGGGAGGGTGGAGGCGACGAGCCGCTGCCTGCGGCCGGGGGCGGACGCGGCCGCAGGGGACGTGGCGCCACCGTGGGTCTCCGGCATCGGCGCGGGGGCTGGCCGGCGCCGGCTCCGGCGCGCGGGCCGCGCCGACTGTGGTGGGACGCCACCCTCAGTTGGGGTGGGATCGTCTGCTGACACTGAAGCCTCCACTGTGAGATCAGGCGGCCAGGCCGCCGTCCACATGCAACACGTGACCGGTGATGTACGACGCCTCGGCGAGGGCCAGGAAGCGCACCGCCGCCGCCACCTCCTCGGCGGTTCCCAGCCGTCGCAGTGGCACCGCCGCCGCCGCGGCATCGAGGGTCTCGCCGCCCAACGCGGCAGTCAGGTCGGTGCTGATGAAGCCGGGGGCGACGGCGTTGACGGTGATCCCGCGCGAGCCGACCTCACGACACAGCGCCTTGGTCAGCCCGATCAACCCCGCCTTGGCGGCCGAGTAGTTGGCCTGGCCGGGATTGCCGGTGACTCCGGCGACGCTGGAGATGTTGATGATGCGGCCGCCCCGCTGGCGCAGCATGGGACGCAGCGCCGCTCGACAGATGCGGAACGCCGCGCTCAGATCGACGGCGAGAACCAGGTCCCACTCGGCGTCGCTGATCCGCACCGCCAGGTTGTCGCGGGTGATGCCGGCGTTGTTGACGACGATGTCGAGGCCACCGAGCTCCGCCACTGTCCGCTCGACCAGGGCACCGGCCGCCGCCATGTCAGCCAGGTCCGCGCCGAGGGGGGCGGCGCGACCACCCTGGGAGCGAATCAGCCCCACCACCTCGTCGGCCGCCTGCGGGCTGGCGCCGTAGCCCACGGCCACCGTCGCACCGGCGTCAGCCAGAGCGAGCGCGCAGGCCCGCCCGATGCCCCGGGAGGCACCGGTCACCAGCGCGACCTTGCCCGTCAACGGAACTGAGTTCATGACAATGCCGTCCGCAGCTCGGCGAGCGTCTGCGCCCCGGCGCGGTCACTGACAGAGGCTGTCCTGATCGCCGGGTCGATGCGTCGAGCCAAGCCGGTGAGCACCGAGCCCGGGCCCACCTCGACGAGCGTCTCGGCTCCGAGCGCCCGCAGGCCGCCGACGCAGTCGATCCATCGCACCGGCGACTCGAGCTGACGGGTGAGGCGATCCGGCAGGGCCGCCGCCTGCTTCACGGTCGCGCCATCGACGTTGCACACCACCGCAGTGGTCAGCTGGTGGCGAGGCGTGGCGGCGATGGCGGTGGCGAAGCGGGCGGCCGCGGGCGCCATCAGCGGGGAGTGGAAGGCTCCACTGACGTTGAGTGGGATGACCCGGCGCGCCCCCGCCTCGCGCGCTCGGCTCGCGGCGGCGTCGACACCCGCGGCGGTGCCGCTGATCACGGTCTGTCCGGGGGCGTTGACATTGGCCACCACCACCACCTCGCCGTGGGCACGGGTCTGCGCGCAGGCGGCTTCGACGGCGTCGACATCGACGCCGAGGATGGCCGCCATGGTGCCGTCGGTCATGCCGGCCATCTCCCGTCCTCGCCGGATCACCAGTCGCATCACGTCGTCCGGGGCATAGGCGCCCGCGACGGTGACCGCGGCGTACTCTCCCACGGAGTGCCCGGCGACACCGACCACGTCGATGCCGTCGGGCAGCATCGCCGAAAGGACCAGCTCCACCAGCAGGAGCGCAGGCTGGGCGACCTCGGTGGCTCGCAGGTCATCGTCGGATCCTTTCAGGGCGGTGGCAAGGTCGAGGCCCTCGGAGTGGGCCACCTCGATGAGCCGCACCGCCAGCGGGTGGTCCAGCAGACCGCGCGCCATTCCGGCGCACTGGCTCCCCTGGCCGGGAAAGCAGAGCGCGATACGGGTCACCGGGGCAACGATCGCGGACGCTCTGGCAGCGCCGCGCGGCTCACTCGGTGACGATGACCTCGCGACCGCTGTACTGCCCGCAGTTGGGACAGACTCTGTGCGACAGGCGGGGCTGACGGCACTGCGGACACGGGTTCAGGGCGGGAATATCCAGGCGGTGATGGGACCGGCGCATGTTGCGCCGGCGCTTTGAGGTTCGCTGTTTGGGGAGCGGCATGAGGTCTCCGGGAGGTGAGGGCGCGCCAAAGGTCGCGAAGCGCCACTGGCAAGTATAGGCGGAGACTGGCGCTCTCCGCCTCACCGGCCACCGCTGCACTCAGTCCTTGCGCCGCGGCCGTCTCCGCCCGCTGCGGGCCGGCTCGGGCAGGGACTGCAATCCCTCTCGGACGGTGGCCAGCCAGCGCTCGAGCTGTTCCTCGAGGCGCCGCATCACCTGGTGCGCGTAGTCGTCGGCAGCGGTGCGCTGCGAGAGGATCTGCTGCTGGGCCTCAGCCACCAGGCTGTTGGCTCTCTCCGTGGCGGCCCGAACGATGACATGCTCCTCGATCAGCGACGCTGCCTGCGCCCGTGCTTCGCGAACCGTGCGCTCCGCCTCCTCCTGGGCACGGGAGCTCACATCTGCCGCCTCGCGCGCGCTGCGCTCCAGAGTTCGGTCGCGTTCCTCCAGAGTGTGTCGCGCTGCCATCAGATCATCGGGCAGGGCAACCCGGATGCGGTCGGCGAGCTCGACGACCTCCTCCTCGTTCACCACCACGTTGGGAGTGAACGGGACGCGACGGGCACCGCCGAGCAGCTCCTCCAGTGCATCGACGATGTCGAGCACCGTGCCCAGCTCATCGGTCGCCGGCGGCTGCGTCTGACTCATCTCTGTCCGTCCGTTGGGTACTTGCGCCGCAGCGCCTCCGCACAGGCCGGAGGGACGGCGTCGTCGATTGTGCCACCGAGGCGGAACACCTCCTTGATGATCGACGAGGAGATGAACACATTGCTGAAGGAGGTCATCAGGAAGACCGTGTGGATGTCTGGATTGAGCCGCCTGTTCATCAGGGTCATCTGGAACTCGTTCTCGAAGTCGCTGGTCACCCGGAGGCCACGAACGATGGCGACAGCCCCCACCTGGCGGGCGTAGTCCACGGTCAGGCCCGCGAACGTGCCCACCTCGACACAGCCGTCGCCGTCGATGGACGCTCGGATCAGCTCCACGCGCTCCTCGGTGGTGAACAACGGCGACTTCGAGGGATTCTCGAGCACGGCCACGACGACGCGGTCGAAGATCAGGCAGGCGCGCTCCAGGATGTCGAGGTGACCCCGGGTCATCGGGTCGAAACTGCCCGGGTACAGCGCGATCCGCTCACTCACGGTCGCCGCCCTCCATGTCAGCCCGTTGCAGGATGGTCAGATCGGTGATGCCGTAGCGGGCCCGTCGGACCACTGCGAGGGTGCCGATGCGGTCCGGGAGCGACCGGGCGCGGTGATGTTCGCACACCACCAGCGGGGGGGGAGCCTGGCCCAGGACGTCGAGCACGGTGACCATTGCATCATCGCGATACGGCGCGTCCATGAAGACCAGCGCAGCGTCACCGAGCTCACGCGGTCGTGACCGCACCCAGGCGAGGGCGTCGGCACGGACGACACGGCAGCTCGAGGTGCAGCCGAGGCGATCCGCAGTGGTGCGAACCAGCGACAGGGCACGCTCGTCGCTGTCCACGAAGGTGACCTGGGCGGCATCGCGGGAGAGCGCCTCGAAGCCGACGGTGCCGGATCCCGCGAAGAGGTCCACCATCGCCAGTCCCACCACCCTGTCGCCGAGGATGTTGAACAGCGCCTCGCGCACCATGGCGCGGGTGGGCCGAAACACGTGCTCGTGAGGAGTTGCCAGGAGGCGACCCCGCCATCGACCACCGGTGATGCGCGTCTGAGCGGTGGTGGCCATGAGCTCCGTCTCAGTCGAGGTCGAACACGGCGCGGTAGCCGTGCATCGCCTCGCGGAGCGGCTCGTAGCCGGTGAGGTTCGGGTCCACGTCCAGCCACCTTTGGGCCGCGGTACGAGCGCGCTGGAGCATGGCCACGTCCAGAAGATCGGCAGCGAGCATCTCCGGCAAGCCATGCTGACGCAGGCCGGCGACGTCGCCGGGACCGCGCAGGCGCAGGTCGGCCTCGGCGAGCTCGAACCCGTCGTGGGTGGTGGCCACCATGTCGAGCCGGTGCGAGCCCTCGTCGTCGAGGCTGCCCGCGAAGAGAAGGCAGAACGAGCGATGCTGGCCGCGACCGACCCGTCCGCGGAACTGGTGCAGCTGGGCCAGGCCGAAGCGTTCAGCACCTTCGATGACGATGACGGTGGCGTTGGGGACGTCCACCCCGACCTCGATGACGCTGGTGGCCACCAGGATGTCAGCGTGCCCCTGCGCGAACGCGGCCATGCGCTCCTCCTTGTCTCGCGCGGACAGGCGCCCGTGCAGCAGCTCGACTCGAAGGTCGGCAAACACCTGAGTTCTGAGACGTTCGTATTCGGCGGTGGCGCTGCGGACGCCGAGCTTGTCGTTCTCCTCGATGAGCGGGCAGATGACAAACGCCTGCCGTCGCTGCCCCACCTGCTCGCGGATGAACGCGTAGGCCTCGTCGCGCTGATGCGGCGGGACCACGCGAGTGGCCACCGGCTGGCGCCCGGGGGGCATCTCGTGCAGCTCGCTGACGTTCACATCGCCGTAGGCCGTCAAGGACAGTGAGCGCGGGATCGGTGTCGCTGTCATGGCCAGGAAGTTGGGGGTGAGGTCGCTCTTGCGGCGCAGGCGCTGCCGCTGGGCCACGCCGAACCTGTGCTGCTCGTCGACGACCACGAGCCCGAGGTCGCTGAAGACGACGTCGTCCTCGATGAGCGCATGGGTGCCGACCAGGAGCGTTTCGCGACCGTTGGCCATGGCTTCGAGGATCTCGCGCCGAGCGCGCGCCGGGGTGCTGCCCACCAGCAGGCGCGGCGCCAGCCCGTGGGCGTCGAGCAGTGCGCTCAGGGTCGCGTGGTGCTGTCGCGCCAGGATCTCGGTTGGTGCCATGACCGCCGTTTGAACGCCTGCCCGATGGCTCATCACCGCTGCCATCGCGGCGACGGCGGTCTTGCCGCTGCCCACGTCGCCCTGCAGAAGCCGGTTCATCGGGCCGCTGTCGGCCATGTCCCTGAGGATCTCGTGAGCTGCCGCACGCTGTCCGTCAGTGAGCGGGAATGGCAGCGACTGCACGAATGCGCGGGCGGTGGCCACGTCATACGGGATTACCACGCCTGCGCTGCTCAGCCGGCGTCGTCGGGCCCGCTGGGCGGCGAGTTGGAGCAGGAACATCTCCTCGAAGGCGATCCGCTCGCGGGCCCGCGACGCCGACTCCTCATCGTCGGGGAAATGGGCCTGCGCGATCGCCCGTGCGATCGGCATCAGGCCCTCCGCGTGGCGGACCTGCGGAGGCAACCGATCAGCGATCCCCGCGGCCAGCGGGAGGAGGGGCTCGATCTTCGAGCGCAGGAACTTGGAGGTGAGCCCGTTCGTCTCCCGGTACACCGGCGCCAGCAGGCCGACATCACGCTGGCCGCCGCCAACCGGCTCGAACTTGGGGTTGCGGAACACCAATCCGGTGCGCTCGCTCTCCACCTTCCCGTGGACCATGAGCTCGAGGCCGCCGCGCAGCTGGTTGACCAGGAAGCCCTGGTTGAACCACACAGCGCTGACCACACCGCTGTCGTCGACCAGCGAGGCCTCGACGATGACCATCCGCTTCTTGGCGGTGACACGCCTGCCGGCGTTGCGCACGCGCACCCGCGATGTCTGCACCTCTCCGGCGCGTAGCCGCGCCACCGGCGTCACCATCCGGCTGTCCTCATGGCGGCGGGGCAGGTGGTACAGAAGATCGTGGACTGTTGCGATGCCCAGCTTGTCGAGGGCACGGAGCTTCTCGGTCCCGATGCCCGCGATCGCGCTCAACGACGTGGATGGCGTCAGCACTGTCGACGCCGGCCGGGTCACAGGGGCCATCGGCGTCCGACTATAGCCCCGACCCGGATTCCCGCCTGCTGGCGGCCGATGGTGCGCTGAGGCCCGCTACCCAGCCCGAAGCAGACCGACGCCCACGCCCCCTGGCCCGCTGTAGGTGCCGACCACCGCTCCCAGCTGCCCCGAGAACATGGGCACGTCCGGGTGGTCGTGGCGCAGCCGGGGCTCGATGAGCGCGAGCAGCTCTGGTGCGCCGCAGTGGAAGAAGCCCAGCGCCTCGAGCGGCCGCTGGGCCGCGGCCATCTCCACCATCTTGCTGATGCCCTGTTGGCGGCTGCGGACGCGTGCCTCGGGGTGCACCTCGCCCTCGGAGATGCGCAGCAGGGGCTTGACCTTGAGGATTCCTCCGAGGAGACCCTGAGCGCGGCCGATCCGGCCGCCGCGTTGCAGGTAGGTGAGGCTGTCGAGCAGCACGTACACCACGATCCGATCCCTGCGCTGCTCCATCTGCCCGACGACATGGTCGTGCCCCGCACCGGCAGCGATGTCGTCGAGCGCGGCCCGAACCAGGAACTGAATCCCCGCGCTGACGGTGGTCGAGTCGACGACGCGGACCGCGCCGTCCGGAAACTCCTGCGCGGCCAAGCTGGCTGACTGGATGGTGCCGCTCAGCTTCGACGAGATGTGAACCGACACCACCGAGTCTCCGGCAGCCACGTGGCGCCGGTACACCTCCGCGAATTGCTCGGGAGTGGGCTGCGAGGTGCTCGGCTGCACTGGCGTGTCCGGCAGGCGTGAGTAGAACTGGTCCGCGCTGAGCTCGACCGCATCGAGGAACTGCTCGTCACCGAATCGCACGGTCAGAGGCACCACGTCGACCCCGAGCCGAGCGGCGTCGGCGGGCACGAGGTCGGACGTCGAATCCGTGACGACCCTGATCACTGCGTCACTCCAACGAGAGGACGTACGGGTAATGCCCCTGGCCGCCCACGTGGAGCTCGAACTCCGTGTCCGGGAAGTCGCCGCGCAAGCCCTCGACGAGCACCTCGGCAAGCTCCTGTCCCACCTGCTCACCGCGGTACACAGTGACCAGCTCGGGTGCGGGGACAACTCCGCGCAAGACCGCGTCGATGACGGTCCGCTCGTCGTCGCCGACCTCGGTGATCTGGTCGTCGAGGATGCCGAGCACATCTCCTTCCTTGATGTCATGCCCGTTCACAGCGCTGCCGCGGACGGCTCGAGTCACCTCGAGCGCGTGCACGTGCTCGATGGCGGTCACCATCCGTGTGCAGTTGGCATCCAGCGTTCCGTCGGGCTCCAGCGCGAGAAGGGCGCTGATCCCCTGGGGGAGGTTGCGCGTCGGCACCACCCGCACCGCAACGTCCTCGACCAGACCATCGACCTGTTGAGCGGTGAGGATGACGTTGCCGTTGTTGGGCAGCAGGACCACGTTCTCTGCGTGCGCGGAGCGAACCGCGTTGAGGAGGTCCTCGATCGAAGGATTCATGGTCTGGCCACCCTCGACGATGCTGTCGGCGCCGAGGCTCACCAGGATGTCCCGAAATCCACCGCCGGGGGCCACCGAGACCACGCCCAACTGCTTGCGTCGGGTGTCCGTCGCCGGCTGACCCTGGCCGGAACGGACATCGGCTGTGTCGGCACGCTCGAGCACCTCGTGATGCTGTGCCGACATGTCCTCCACCTTGAGCTTGCTGAGACGCCCGCGCTGCGAGGCGACAGCGATCAGCGGGGCGGGCTCACCGGTGTGGATGTGCACCCGCACGACGTCGCTGTCCCCGACCACCAGCGCTGACTCACCGAGTGCTCCCAGCTCCTCACGCAATCCCTCGGTATCGAGCCCGGGACCGTGGATGAGGAACTCGGTGCAATAGCCCCAGCCCTCGTGCTTCATCTCCACAGCGGCCGCTCCGCGGCGCACTGAGGGGCGTGGCGTGTCCAGCGTCTCATCGGTCCCGAACGGGAGTTGCACACGCCCCTCCCCGCTCCGGCGGCGGGGTCCCGACGGCGCTGACTGCCCCGCCTCTGGGTCCGCGATCGACCGGCTCATCCCCTCGAGGAGCACCGCAAAGCCGAAGCCTCCGGCATCGACAACGCCCGCGTCGCGCAGCACCTGGAGCTGCTCGGTGGTGCGCTCGACAGCGGCGTGGCTGGCCCGCACCGCCTGCTCGAGCACGGTGACGATGTCGACGCTCTCGTCAGCAGCCTTGGTGGCCGCCTCCGCGGCCGCACCCACCACTGTGAGGATGGTCCCCTCGGTTGGCCTCATGACCGCCTTGTAGGCGACAACTCGTGCCTCCCGGAGCCCCTGTGCCCAGCGGGACGCATCGAGCCGCACCTGACCGCCGACTCCCTGGGCGAGGCCGCGGAGGATCTGCGACAGGATCACCCCGCTGTTGCCACGCGCACCCATCAGCGAACCGTGCGCGGCGGCAGCCAGGACTGAGGCCGCTGACCCTGGAGCGGCGGCCTCCTGAGCCTCCTCGACCGCCGAGCGGAGCGTCAGGTACATGTTGGAGCCAGTGTCGCCATCGGGGACCGGGAAGACGTTGAGGTCGTTGATCTCCTCCTGGTTGGCCTGCAACCATGCGAGAGCGCTGCGCAGCGCCGCCAGCACCTGCTCGCCCCCCACCTCGAGCGTTGGCTCGCGCAGCACTGTCAGCTTCGATCCCGCCTCAGCTCCGGGCATCATCAGTCTCCAGGTGTATGCCCTGGACGTTGACGTTGACGGCGAGCACCGGCAGGCCGAGTGACTTCTCGACGGCGTAGCGCACCACGCTCATCAGGTTGTGTGCCACCTCGCTGATGCGTGTGCCGTACTGCGCGATGATGTACAGCTCGATGAGGATGCCGCCGGCGCGAACCTCGATCTCCACGCCGCGATGCGCATTCTCGCGGTTGAGCCGCTCCGCGATGCCGTCGCGCAGGCCTCGCGCGGCCATGCCGACGACGCCATAGCACTCGTTGGCCGCATGGCCCACGATGGATGCGACCACCCGCGGAGAGACCTCGATCCGGCCGAGGCTCTCGGTGCGGCTCAGGGCGTGCGGGGTCTTGGTCCTGCTCGTCACGTCGGATCCCATAAGGCCGCTTCTGGCCATGTGTTATCCTCGGCGACCGCCCGGTGTGCGTCCGGGGGCGCGCCAAGACCACGTGTGTGGCGGGGCGCAATTCTAGTACGCGCGACCCCCGCCGTCGGCGCGGGTCGCTTTTCAGGAAAGATCACCACACCATGTCTCAGCGCTGCGACGTCTGCGGGAAGGGCCCGATGACCGGCAACAACGTCAGTCACTCCAAGCGGCACACCCGACGCCGTTTCATGCCCAATCTGCAGTCTGCTCACATCACCCGCGCCGGCAGGATGGTCAGAGCCAAGGTCTGCACTCGCTGTGTGCGCACCCAGGCCAAGGCAGCACGCTAGCTGGTCGCCACCCAGGCGGCTCCCAGGGGCAGCCGAGCACCCGGCTCAGCCCGCAGCACGGTGGCCAGGATCTCCAGACCGTCGACGATGCGCGGTCCGGGCCGGTTGAAGTAGCTCGACCCGTCGACGGCGACGACCCGGCGGGTCTGCGCACAGGGGAGGGCGGTGAAGCCGGGACGTTCGGTGATCCCTGCGGCCAGCTCGATGGTGCGAGGCAGGTCGAAGCCGCAGGGCATCAGCACCAGCGCCTCGGGGCCAGCCTCGAGCACCTCGTTCCACTCGACATACCGTGACGGCCGGCCCTCGACCCCCAGTTGATCGCGGCCGCCCGCTCGTCGCACCATCTCGGGGACCCAATGGCCACCCACCATGATCGGGTCGGTCCATTCCACGCAGACGGTGGCCGGCGAGGGCGCCGGCGCCGGCAGAGCGTCGACCGCGGCCAGCCTCTCGGTCATCGCCGCGCTGAGCCGCGCCGCGCCGGCATCCCTGCCGGTGGCAGCCCCGAGCGTCGCCACGGTGGAGACGATGTCCCCCAGAGACGCCGGCTCCAGGGACAGGACGTCGATCGATCCGGGGAGACGTCGCACCGCCTGGGCGACGTCGCGGTAGGCAACCGCGCAGACGTCGCAGAGCTCCTGGGTGACGACCAGGTCGGGCCGGAGCGACCTCAATGCGCCCTCATCGAGCGAGTAGATGCTCGAACCCTGGTGGCGTGCCGCTCTGATGTGCCTGTCGATGGCTGCGGCCGGCTGACCGCTGTGGTCCAGGGTGTTGCGGGTCACGGCGGGCAGCTCGCGGGCCGCCTCGGGGTGGTCGCACTCGTGGGTGACGGCCACGAGGTCGGCGCCCGCCCCGATCGCAAAGAGGAGCTCGGTAGCGCTGGGCAGCAGGGAGACGATGCGCATCCCGGCCCCGCAGGAAGCTCAGGAGGCGGCGCTGCGCCGCGCCGCGGGCCGAGGCCGGCGGATCTCGCGGAGCAGGCTCACCATCTCCACAGCCGCGATGGCGGCGTCGGCTCCCTTGTTGCCGGCCTTGCCGCCGGCCCGGTCCAGCGCCTGCTCCAGATTCTCAGCGGTGACAACCCCGAACCCTGCTGGGACGCCGGTGCTCGCATGCACCGCCGCCACCCCGCGAGCCGCCTCTGCGGCGACGAGCTCGTAGTGCGTGGTCTGACCGCGGATCACCACTCCCAGGCAGACCACCGCGTCGACGTTGCCCTGCTCGGCCAATTCCTTGGCCGCGACCGCGATCTCGAAGGCGCCGGGCACCCAGGCGACTACCAGGTCGGCGTCGCGCGCACCGTGCCGGACCAGCGTGTCGACAGCGCCTTCGAGGAGCCGCTGGGTGACGATGTCGTTGAAGCGACCGACCACGATGCCGAAGCGCATCCCGGTGGCATCCAGCTTGCCCGTGTGAACGTTCACAGCGCAATCGTCCCACAGGCTCGCGTGAGTGGGACGTACGAGTCTGGCGTACGGGCGCACTTCCCCAGTTGGAAGCCCAGCGCGCACGCGCGCCGAGGGGTGGGGCGAGAGCGGACGATGTCGTCAGACAGCGGCCGGTCTCAGGGGGAGGGGATCTGTCCCTCCCCGGTCAGAACAGGTGGGGCGAGAGCGGACGATGTCGTCAGACAGCGGCCGGTCTCAAGGGGAGGGGATCTGTCCCTCCCGGGTACAAACCGTCCTACCCCGCGTCCCGTTCCTCAGCCTGCAGCAGGTGGCCGAGCTTGGTGCGCTTGGCCTCCAGATAGCGCCGGCTGTGGGCGGTGGGCGGCACCACCAGCGGCACCAGGTCGACGAGCTCGAGTCCGTAGCCGGAGAGGCCGTAGAACTTGCGAGGGTTGTTGGTGAGCACCCGCATGCGCTGCACCCCGAGGTCGGCGAGGATCTGCGAGCCGATGCCGTAGTCGCGCTTGTCGATCGGCAGGCCGAGGTGCTGGTTGGCCTCGACCGTGTCGAGCCCGCGGTCCTGCAGGGCGTAGGCGCGCAGCTTGTCCATCAGACCGATGCCCCTCCCCTCCTGGCGCAGGTACACCAGGACGCCGCGGCCCGCTTCGCCGAGGATGGTCATGGCCCGCTCGAGCTGGCCTCGACAGTCGCAGCGCTGCGATCCGAAGACGTCACCGGTGAGGCACTCGCTGTGGACGCGCACCAGGACCGGCTCTCCGTCGGCGACGTCGCCCCAGCACAGCGCCACGTGGGTGGCGCCGGTGATGACGTCCTTGTAGGCGTGGATGGTGACCACGCCGTCGTCGTCGAGCGGCAGGGTTGTGGTGGCGCCGCGCGTGACCAGCCGCTCGCTGCGACGGCGATGGGCGATCAGGTCGCTGATCGCCACCACGTTGATGCCGTGCTCGGCGGCGAACCGGTCGAGGTCGCCGCGCCGGGCCATGCTGCCGTCCTCGCGCATGATCTCGCAGATCACCCCGGCCGGGAACCTGCCCGCGGCCTTGCAGAGATCGACGATCGCCTCGGTCTGGCCGGCGCGCTCCAGCACTCCGCCGGTCGCGGCGCGCAATGGGAATGTGTGCCCGGGCTTGGCGAAGTCGCCGGGACGCGCGTGCTCGTCGCAGAGCAGGCGGATGGTGGTGGCCCTGTCGAAGGCGGAGATGCCGGTGGTGACGCCGCGGCCGACCGCATCGATGCTGACAGTGAACGCGGTCCCGAACTGTGACGTGTTGTTGTCAACCATGGCAGAAAGGCCGAGCTCATCGAGCCGCCAGCCGTCGCATGCGACGCAGATGAGACCTCGCGCGTGGGTGGCCATGACGTTGACGGCTTCGGGGGTGACACGGTCGGCGGCGATCGCCAGGTCGCCCTCGTTCTCGCGATCCTCGTCGTCGACGATGATCACGAAGCGGCCGTCGCGAATGTCCTCGACAGCCTGCTCGGGGGTGCACAGCGGCACGGTCAGACCTCCCTGGTGATGACCACAGATCGGGCCGCAACGACGTGGGCGGCGAGGCCACGCTGGACGTACTTGGCGACCAGGTCCCCCTCCAGGTTCACCCTGGTCCCCACGTCCCATGCGCCGGCGGTGGTGTGTTCGCGAGTGTGGGGGATCAGCGAGACCGAGAAGGTGCCGGCGTGGTCGTCGACGTCGACGACTGTCAGGCTGATGCCGTCGATGGCGATGCAGCCCTTCTCGACGAGCAGGGTGAGCAGTTCGGGTTGCGGTGTGACGGTCACCCAGGTGGCGTTGCCGTCGCTGCGCGTCCCGGTCACGGTGCCGACGCCGTCGACGTGGCCGGTCACCAGGTGGCCGCCCACCCGCCCGTCATGCCGCATCGCCCCCTCCAGGTTGACCCGGTCGCCGGAGCGCATCGACGCCAGCGTGGTGCGCTGCAGCGTCTCGGGCATGACGTCGGCAACGAACCCGCCGCTGATGAAGTCGGCGACGGTGAGGCAGCAACCGTTGACGGCGATGCTGTCGCCGCGCCGCCCGCCACGCAGGACCTCGCCGCAGTCGATGCGCACGCGTCCATCGGTAGCGTCGACGCTGTCGAAACGGCCGAGCTCCTCGATGATTCCGCTGAACATCTAGCGCACACAGTACCCGGTCACGACCAGATCCCCACCCACGCGTTCGACCTCGAGATCTGACAAGTGGATCGACTCCGCGAGGGTTGCCGCCCCCGCGCCGCCGATCGCCGCCGGCGCGGAGACTCCACCGATCAGACGCGGCGCCAGGAACGCGACCAGCGCATCGACGGCGCGCATGTCGAACAGCGCCCCCAGCAGCGCGGATCCACCCTCCGCAATGACGCTGATGAGGTTTCTCTCCCCGAGGGTGCGCAGGAGCGCCCGGAGATCCACGCGGTCCGCGACCGCGGGCAGCACCAGCACCTCGGCACCGGCGGCTCTGAGGCTCTCCAGGCGATCGGCGGTGGCGGCCGAAGTGGTGGCGATCATCACCGGGGCGCCGGGCTCGAAGAGGCGCGCCGTCGGTGGAATTCGCAGGGTGCTGTCCACCACCACACGAACCGGTTGCCGCGGCTGGCCGTCGAGGCGAACCGTGAGCTGCGGGTCGTCGGTGATCACCGTGGTCGCACCCACCAGGACGGCGTCGTGGCGACGACGGAGGTGGTGCGCCATCTCCCGCGAGGCCGCCGAGGTGATCCATCGCGACTGGCCGCCGCGCGTGGCGATCCGGCCGTCGAGCGAGGCCGCGAACTTGGCGGTCACGAAGGGGAGCCCGGTACGAGCGTGGGTGAGGTAGAAGCGGTTGAGGCGCTCGGCCTCGGCAGCACCCAACCCCACCTCGACCGGGATCCCGGCTGCCTCGACGGCGGCCACTCCGCGGCCGGACACCTGCGGGTTGGGGTCGAGCATCGCCACCACCACCCGGCGGGGAGCAGCTGCGATCACCGCGTCGACGCATGGAGGGGTGCGCCCGCGCACGCTGCAGGGCTCCAGCGTGATGAAGAGGTCTGACCCACGGGCGGCGTCGCCGGCGGCCTCGAGAGCGTTGACCTCGGCGTGTGCTTCGCCGGCTCGAGCGTGGTGTCCCGCCGCCAGCACCGCCCCGTCGCGAGCCACCACCGCGCCGACCATGGGATTGGGGCTGGTGGCGAAGTCGGCGGCGGCAGCATGTGCCAGCGCCAGAGTCATCAAGGCGCGGTCGTCGTGGGCCATGAAGCAGTGCCCCGGCGGCTCAGACGGCCGCGACGGCCCGGGGCGGCGACAGGGTGCCATCGGGACGGAGCATGCGGCGCTGTTCGAGAGCCGCGCGAAGCTGTCCGCAGGCGGCGTCGGTGTCGGCCCCTCGGGTGTCGCGCACAGTGACGGTGACGCCGTCGAGCCCCCCGAGAAAGGCCACCTCGGTGCGACGATCCGGCGGTCCCCACGGGCTGTCCTCGATGTGGTTCATGGGAATCACGTTGATGTGGGCGCGGGCGCGGCGGGCCAGCTCGGCAAGCGCCCGCGCCTGCTCGGGAGAGTCGTTGACACCGCCGATCAAGCACCACTCCAGGCTCAGCCTGCGCCCGGTGCGGGCTGCATACCGTGTGCCGGCGTCGACCAGGCTGGCGAGCGGGTGGACGCGGTTGAGCGGCACCAGCCGGTCACGGAGCTCGTCGGTGGCCGCGTGCAGCGAGATCGCCAGGGTGCAGCCGATCCCCTCATCGGCCAGGCGGTGGATCGCGGGCACCACTCCACTGGTCGAGACGGTGATCCGCCTGGCGCTGATGCCGGCCGGGCCGGTGAGCACCCGCAGGGATGCCACGGTGGTCGCATACGCGGCCAGCGGCTCGCCCATGCCCATGTACACCACGTGGGTGACCGGTCCAAGCCTGCGGCGATGCAGAGCGCTGGCGGCGGCGCGCACCTGGTCGACCACCTCGGCCGGGGTGCAGGAGCGGCGCAAGCCCATTCGGCCGGTGGCGCAGAACGGACAGCCGACCGCACAACCCACCTGGGTGCTGACGCACACGGTGGACCGGCGACGCGCCTCGCCGCGCGCAGGTGTCTCCATCGCCACCGTCTCGATGGTCTGCCCATCAGCCAGGCGGCAGAGCAGCTTCACAGTCAGGCCCTGGTCGGCCTCACTCTCAGCAGCGACCTCGACAGTCGAGAACAGCAGCTCCTGGCCCAGCGCCGCAGTCAACCCGGCCGGTAGCTGGCGGATCTCGCCCAGGCCGCCCACGAACGGCTGCCACGTGGCTCGGCGCAGCTGGGCCAGCCGGAACGCGGGAGCACCCCGGGCGGCGAGCATCGCCGCCAGGGCGTCGTCGGATGCGGTGCTGAGCGCGATCGCTGACATCGTCTCCATGGTAGGGGCAGCGCGCTGACCGTCCTGCCCAGGCCGACCCCTAGACTGCCCGCGTGCGCGCTCTTCTGGGCAGCCTGCTCGGGGTGCCCGCGACCATCCTGATCGCCGCCGGCCTGGGAGTTGCCGGGGTCACCGTGGTCAGCAGGGCCAGGCGCCGTCGCCACCCACCGATCCGGTGGGTGCACCTGGGCCTCGGCGTTCTCCTCTTCGTCGCCGGTTGCGTCCTGATGTTCCTCGACGTCAGCGTGATCGGGGTCGCCTGACGGCTCAGGTCCTCCCCAGCAGGTCGAGAAACTCGTTGCGACACTTGGGATCGCTGTGGAAGGCGCCGGTGAGGGCCGAGGTGACGGCGCGGCTGTTCTGCTTCTCGACGCCTCGCATCATCATGCAGAGGTGCGACGCCTCGATCACGACCGCGACGCCGTACGGGCTCAGCACCTCGTCGAGAGCGTTGGCGATCTCCGTGGTCAGGCGCTCCTGCACCTGCAAACGGCGAGCGAACACCTCCACCACACGGGGAAGCTTGCTGAGGCCGATGATCTTGCCTCGCGGCAGGTAGGCGACGTGGGCCTTGCCGTAGAACGGCAGCAGATGGTGCTCGCAGAGTGAATACATCTCGATGTCTCGGACCAGCACCATCTGCTCGTACGGCTCAGCGAACACCGCTCCGTTGACCACCTCCGCGACGCTCTTGTCGTAGCCGCTGACCAGAAACCGGAGGCTGCGCGACACCCTGTCCGGAGTGCGCAACAGGCCTTCGCGATTGCTGTCCTCGCCCAATTCCCCGAGCATCCGCTCCACCAGCGGCGCGATCGGATCGTCGGTGCGGTGGGCCTGGTGGACCACGTCGCGGTCTCGAGGCGGGCGGATCGGCAGCGGGGTCGGCTCGGCCATCTCCCCACTATGCCACCCGCCTGCGGTGATAGCGGCGCGGGCGCCTCAGTGCAGCGCGATCGGTGCGAGCCTGGCGGTGGCGGGGAGGCGTGGCAGCCCGAGGAGGTCCTCGGTGGTGGCCAGCAGTGACGGATGCGTGTACGAGCTGGCCGGGCTAGCCGGCCGTTTGGCGCCGAGCACCAACGTCAGCACCTGGTTGGAGGCCCCGCCGTCGTTCTCGTCCCAGGTGATGAAGACCACGCCGTTGCTCATCGCCGGGGAGGCGAGGATCGGCGGGACGGTGCGCCGCAACCACCCGTCGCCGACCTCCGACGAGCAGTCGTGCATGTCGTTGCAGAGATTCGGCGTGATCCAGATGAAGCGCGAGGGTGACGGGTTAGCGATGTCGGCACTCAACTGCGAGAAGGACACCACCGACGCCGGACAGCGGCCACCGTAGTACGCGAAGGGGTCGTGCTTGACCGCATATCCCCCACCGTCCTGGCGGCAGTCCGAGCCCATCCCCTCCATGTACGCGCGCCACGGGATCGCGGCGGCGCTCAACTGGTGACCGAGATCCTGCTCCGGGAGCACGTGATAGCCGTCGTCGGTGATGTCCCAGGTCGACCCGGAGGTCAGCGCCAGGTAGTTGGGCAGGCTGGGATGGCCGCTGGCGTGGTAGTTGGTCAGGACGGTGGCCGTCGAGGCCAGGGTGCTGACGTACGGGAGCCGGACGACGCTGTCATAGCTCCGGTTCTCCATGACGATCACCACCACCCGAACCGGTTGCGCGAGCGGAGTGGTGGCGGGGGTGCCGGTGCTGCCCTCCGTCGGCTCCGGCGACCCCGGTGTCGGGGACGGGGCGGGCAGGGACGGCGGCGGCGACCCGGCGCAGGCGGCGCAGCTGAACACCACGGCCGCTGCCAGCAGCACAGCGACCTGGCGCGCTCGTTCCATCCCACCACCGTACGCCGGCCGCACCGACCGCCGATGCGCGACGTGGTGCCCAGGAAGGGACTCGAACCCTTACAACCTTGCGGTCACCAGCCCCTCAAGCTGGCGTGTCTACCAATTCCACCACCTGGGCATGCGGCCGGCGGATTTTACTTGACCTGCCACCGCGCCACCGCCTGCGGCCAGCTTGTGCAGCGCCCCGGCCAGTCCTTACCATGGGTGAATCGTTATCCGGCGTTATGGACTGGAGTGAGGCAGTTGGCAGTGGCGCTCCGCCAGACCGAGACCGCGGTGGCGGCGCCGGAGGCGCCCACCGGGCTGCCGGTCCCACTGCAGCGACTGCTCCCCTCTCTCACCGCCGCCCTTCGCTCGACAGCGCCGCCGTTGAGCTCCCGGATCGGCACCATGTCCTCGTATCACCTGGGCTGGACCGATGCCGACGGCAACGGTCCAGGCGCCGGCGCCGGCAAGTTCCTGCGCGGGTGCCTGGCTCTCTGGGCCGCCGAACGCTGCTCGGGCCGGACGACAGATGCGCTGTGCGTCGCCGCCGCCATCGAGTGGATCCACAACTTCACCCTGGTCCATGACGACATCCAGGACGGCGACTACGAACGTCGTCATCAGCCCGCCGTCTGGGTGGTGTGGGGCTCGGCCCAGGCGATCAACGCCGGCGACGGCATGCACGCGGTGGCGTATCGCGCGCTCCTGTCCGGCCGCGATCGCCCGCAGGCCCGCCTCCGCGCCGCAGCAGCCCTCAACGAGGCCATCCTCGCGGTCATCGAGGGCCAGTGCCTCGACCTCGAGCTGGAAGGCCAAGTCGACACCACCATCTCCACCTACCTTCGGTTGGCGCGCGCCAAGACCGGAGCCCTCATCGGTGCTGCACTGGAGGCGGGGGCCCTGATCAGCGGGTCCGACCGCCGCCAAGCCACCCTGATGCGTCGCGCGGGCGTCGAGCTGGGCGTGGCTTTCCAGATCCGTGACGACTGGTTGGGGATCTGGGGGGACACCGGCTTGACCGGCAAGGGCTGCACCGGCGATGTCGGTCGTCGCAAGCTCACCTATCCCGTGGTGCTCGGGCAGTCGCTCCTACACGGCGCCGCTCGGCGGGAGTTCCGCCGCCTATACGCGACCCGCGCCGGTGACGAGGAGCGCATCCTCGCCCTGCTCAACGAGGCCGGAGCAGGTGGTGAGGTGGCGGCCGAGGTGAGGCGTCACTGCACGGCCGCGATCAGGCTGGTCCAGGGCAGCGGGCTCGAGGCCACCGCGGTCGAGGACTTCGGGTGCATCGTCGACTTCGTCGCCGAACGGGTTGCCTGAGATGGCCCAAACCGGTGCCGCGATGGGACCGAATGGGGTGCTGACCTCGACGCGCAAGGCAGACCACCTGCGCATCAATCTCGAGGAAGACGTCGCCGCCAAGGGAGTCCGTGCCGGCTTCGAGGCCTACCGCTTCATGCACTGCGCGCTGCCCGAGATCGACCTCGCCGAGGTCACCACAGCCACCGAGGTGCTGGGATGGCGGCTGTCATCGCCCCTGTTCATCTCCTGCATGACCGGAGGCACCCAGGCGGCGCACCGGATCAACTGCTCGCTCGCCGAGACCGCGGAGGAGCTCGGCATCGCACTCGGTCTGGGGTCGGCGCGGGTGCTGCTCGAACGCCCCGAGGCCCTGTCGAGCTTCGCCGTCCGTGAGCTGGCGCCGTCGGTGCCGCTGTTCGCCAACCTGGGTGCGGTTCAGCTCAATCGCGGGGTCACCAGCGATGACTGTCGGAGGCTGGTCGCGATGCTTGGCGCGGACGCGCTGGTGCTCCACCTGAACGCGCTGCAGGAAGCGCTGCAGCCAGAGGGAGATACCTGCTTCGCGGGATTGCTCGGACGCATCCAGAGCGTGGCCGCAGCCCTCGAGGCGCCTGTGGTCGTCAAGGAGGTGGGCTGGGGCATCGCCGCCGACCTGGTGACCGCGCTGCTGGACGCCGGGGTTGCGGCGGTCGACGTCGCCGGAGCGGGGGGCACCTCGTGGAGCGAGGTGGAGCGTCTTCGGCTCGGGGCCGGCCCGGCGGCGCGGACGGCCGCCCAGTTCGCGGGCTGGGGAATCCCCACCGCTGTCGCGCTCACCCAGGCACGCGCGGCAGCACCCGATGCTGTGCTCTTCGCCAGCGGGGGGGTGCGCAGCGGGCTGGACGTGGCCGTTGCCGCGACGCTCGGTGCCGACCTCGTGGGCGTCGCCGGTCCGTTCCTGCGTGCGGCGTCCGAGAGCACCGCATCGTGCGTTGAGCTCGGACGGGAGTGGACGGACGTGCTCCGCATCGCCATGTTCTGCACCGGCTCGACGAATCTCGCAGCGCTGCGGAGCTGCGGGCGACTGGTCCGCGACGACTGTGGCCCGGTGCCCGGCGCCGGCGACGGCGTGGCCCTGCTCAGCAGCCTGATTGAGGCCATCTCCGAGCTGCGGGGCACGCGGGTGCGGCGCCCCGCGTTGCCCTGATGGCGGCGCTGGCACCCGCTCCCTCGCAGACAGAGCTGGCCCAGGCCGATGCCTTCTGCCGCCGCCTCGCCCGTCGCCACTACGAGAATTTCACTGTCGCCTCAGCGGTGCTGCCCGGCGAGCTGCGCGTGCATCTCGCCCGCGTCTACGCGTACTGCCGGCTCACCGACGACCTCGGTGATGAGAGCCGGTCCGACGCCCGGCTGCGCGCCTGGCGCGACGAGGTGTGCTCCGCGCTCGCAGCCGACGGGCCGACCAGCCATCCGGTCCTGCTCGCCCTGCGTGAGACGGTCACCGCCTGCTCGGTGCCTCTGCAGCCGTTCCTCGATCTCATCAGCGCCAACCTGCTGGACCAGCGGGTGACCGGCTACGCCACCTGGATCGATCTCGAGGCGTACTGCCGGCTCTCGGCGGCGCCCGTCGGTCGGATGGTGCTGGCGGTGCTCGGCATCCGCGGGGAGCGGGCCGAGGAGCTGTCCGACTCCGTCTGCATCGGCCTGCAGCTGGCCAACTTCGCCCAGGACGTGGCCCTGGATGCCCGGCTGGGACGGTGTTATCTGCCCCAGGACGAGGTCAGCAGGCTGGGTCTGCACGGCGCCGTGCGGTCGCTCTGCGAGCGTGCCGAGCGGTTGCTGGAGTCGGGGTGCGAGCTGGAGGCGATGACCTCGGGCAGGCTTCGCGCCCAGCTGGCGATGTACCGGCTCGGGGGGACCGCGATCCTCGGCGCCATCCGCCGCAGCTCGTTCCGCACCGACACCGTCCGCCCCCAGGTGAGCAGGACCGAGAAGGCGCGACTGGCCACCGGAGCCATCGCCCTGCTGGCCGGAGACCATGCTCGCGGGCCCAGCCGTGCAGGTGGGATCGTCGAGGCTGAGCGGGTCTGCCAGAGGCTGGCACGTCGGCATGCGGCCAACTTCTACTGGGGTTTCATCGCCTTGCCGCGGCCACAGCGGACCGCCATCTACTCGCTCTACGACTTCGCCCGCCAGGTCGACGATGCCGTGGACACGCCGGGCATCGTCGACCCACGGGCGGAGCTCGACGAGATGCGCCGCCGCCTTCATCGGGCCCTTGCCGGCGAGCCCGATGACGAGGTCACCACCGTGCTCGCCCGAGCGGTGGCGTTGTACCGGATACCCCTGGAAGAGCTCGACGCGCTCATCGACGGTGTGGAATGCGACCTGACCAGCCGTGGCTATGCCACCTGGCCCGAGCTCACCGCCTACTGCCGGCTGGTAGCGTCGACGGTGGGCCGCATGTGCGTGCGCATCTTCGGCTTCGACGACCAGGTTGCCCTGAGTCACGCCGACGATCTCGGCCTGGCGATGCAGCTGACCAACATCCTCAGGGATGTGCGCGGCGACCTCGAGATCGGCCGCCTCTACCTGCCCACCGAGGAGCTGGCCTGGTTCGGTGTCGGCGTCGAGGACCTCACCGGCGGTCACGTCGCTGCTGGCTGGGACGCCTTCGTCGACTTCCAAGCGCAGCGCGCTCACCGCCTCTTCGCGTCTGGGCTGCGGGTGCAGCGTCACATCCCCAAGCGTGCAGGCATCTGCGTGCGCACCATGGCGGGGATGTACCAGAGGACCCTGCAGGAGATCGAGCAGCAGCCTCAGCTGCCGTTGCAGCGCCGGCTGTCGCTGCCCCCGGCGACCAAGGCGGCGGTGCTGCTGCGCGCCACCCTGCCGCAGCCGCCCCGGCCACGTCCTGCGGGCACGCGCCCCACCGTTCGCGGCTGATGCGCGTTGTTGTCGTCGGTGCCGGCCTGGCCGGTCTGGCGGCTGTCTGCCGGCTACGTGAACAGGGATGCGACGTGATCCTGGTTGAGCGCAGCCGGCTCCTCGGCGGCAAGGCGACATCCTTCGCCGTCGACGGCATCGAGGTCGACAACGGACAGCACGTGCACCTCGGGTGCTGCACTGAATACCTCGACTTCGTCGACCGCCTGGGGATGGCCGGCTCGCTGTGGATCCAGGATCGGTTCGAGGTCACCGTGCTGCAACGGTCCTCGCCGCCCAGCCGGCTGCGGGCTACACGGCGGCTGCCGGCGCGACTCTGCCTGCTGCCGTCGTTCGCGCGCTACCGCGGGCTTCCGGTGGCCGCCAAGGTCCAGGTGGCTCGAGCCCTGCGCCGGGTGCACGACTCGCCTCGCCCGAACGAGACATTTGCCGCCTGGCTGGTCCGGCACGGGCAGGGGCCTGCTGCGGTGCGTGGCTTCTGGGAGCTCTTCGTGGTCCCCGCGTTGAACGCCCGGCTGGACGAGGTGGGCGCCGGCGACGCCCTGTTCGTGGTCCGCACCGCGTTTGCCGCAGACCCGGCCGCCGCCAGGGTCGGATGGAGCCGGGTGCCCTTGGCGAGGATCGCTGAGGCAGCCGCGGCGCGGGCCGGCAGTGTTCGGCTGCGCACCAGCGTGGTCTCGCTTGTCGACGACGGCATGGAGGTGCGAGGGGTCCGCTGCTCGGACGGCGAGGAGATCGACGCGGACGCGGTGGTGCTGGCGGTGCCGCCGGCGCGTCTCGGCGCCATCCTCGGCGATGCCCCCGGGTACGGGGTCCGCGGCCTCGAGAGCTTTCGGTCACGCGCCATCGTCGATGTCCACCTCTGGTTCGACACCGTGGATGCGGGTCTTCGATTTGCCGGCCTTCTCGACTCGCCAGTGCAATGGGTGTTCGAGAAGCGTCCCGGCTATCTCTGCTGCAGCCTGAGCGCGGCTGACGACCTGGTGGGACGGCCGGAGGCCGAGCTCGTCGACCTGTGCAGATCGGAGCTGATCGCGATGTGGCCGCAGCTGGCCGCCGTGCGCTTGGTGCGCGGCGCGGTCACCCGCGACCCGGACGCCACCTTCGTGCCCGCCCCCGGCCTGCGACGCCCGGGGTCCCTGACCACTCATGACAACCTGCGCATCGCCGGAGCCTGGACGTCCACCGGCTGGCCGGCAACCATGGAGTCGGCGGTGCGCAGCGGTCGCGCTGCGGCCATCGGCCTGGGCTCGGCAACCGGGTCAGCGCGCCGAGCGCTCGAGGCAGTGCATGGCTGACACCATGCTGACGGCCGCGTCCCGCGGGACGTGCGCAGCTGCGCGCCGAGCGACCGGTGCCGCCGTCGACCATCTCCTCGCCGGGCAGGACACCGCCGGCTGGTGGTCCGCTGAGCTGGAGACCAACGTCACCATGACTGCCGAGCACGTCCTGCTGCTGTCGTTCCTCGGGCTCCCGCACGACGACATTCGCGCTGGCGCCGTCCGCCACCTGCTCTCAGCACAGCGCGAAGACGGCTCGTGGGGCCTGTACCACGAAGCTCCCGCCGACCTGAGCACCACCATCGAGGCCTACATGGCGCTGCGCGTGCTCGGCGTCGACGCCCAGCGCACGGAGCTGCGCAGCGCGCTGCGTGTCATCCACGACCAGGGCGGAGCGGCCCACGCGCGGGTGTTCACCAAAATTTGGCTGGCTCTGTTCGGCGCCTATCCGTGGCAGGGGGTGCCAAGCATGCCGCCCGAGCTGGTCTGGCTGCCGCCCCGGGTGCCGCTCAACCTCTACGACTTCGCGTGCTGGGCTCGCGGCACGGTGGCGCCGCTGCTCATCGTCCTCTCGCACCGCCCGCACCGCCCATTGCCGTTCTCGCTCGCCGAGCTGGTGCTGCCGGGCACCGAATGGCGCCTGTCGCGGGTCGAGGCCGGCGGCCCGTTCGGCTGGGCTGATCACCTGCTCAAGCTGTACGATCGCTCGCGGTTCCAACCGGGCCGGCGATCGTCGCGACGCCGGTTGGTGCGCTGGATCAGCGAGCACCAGGAGGCCGACGGTGGCTGGGGCGGCATCCAGCCACCCTGGGTCTACTCGCTGATCGCGCTCCACCTCGAAGGCCTGCCCCTCACCCACCCGGTGATCCGCCGAGGGCTGCACGGGCTGCGCCGGTTCGCCATCGACGACGCTGGGGGCTGGCGCTTGCAGGCCTGCATGTCGCCCGTGTGGGATACCGCGCTGGCTGTGATCGCTCTCCGGCGCGCAGGTGTTCCAGGCGACGCCGCCCCGATCCGCGCGGCTGTCAGCTGGCTGCTGTCCGAGCAGATTCTCGGGGGCGGCGACTGGCAGGTGCGCTGCCCGTCCGGGACAGAGGGCGGTGGCTGGGCATTCGAGTTCGACAACGACATCTACCCCGACGTGGACGACACCGCAGTCGTGGTGCTGGCGCTGCTCACCGCCGAGCAGACACCGGCCGTGCGCATCGCCGTCGAGCGCGCCCGCCGCTGGGTGACCGCGATGCGGTCGGGCAACGGCGCCTGGGCGGCGTTCGATCGCGACAACATCCGCCCCATCGTGTACAGGCTGCCCTTCGCCGATTTCGGCGCCATGCTCGATCCACCCAGCGAGGATGTCACCGCCCACGCTGTGGAGATGCTCAGCGCAATGGGCGAGCCACCGAGCGGTGATCTGCTGCGCCCCGCGGTCGATTACCTGCGCTCCTCCCAGCGCGCCCAGGGTTCGTGGTTCGGACGCTGGGGAGTCAACCACCTCTACGGCACCTGGTGCGTGGTCAGCGCGCTGGCGCCGCTGCACCTCGCCGACCGGCAGGTGACGGAGGCGCTCGCGTGGACGGAGCGTGCCCAGAACGCCGACGGCGGCTGGGGTGAGACCTGTCATTCCTATGCTGACGACTCGTTTGCGGGAGTAGGTGCGAGCACGGCCTCGCAGACGGCCTGGGCGATGCTGACCCTGCAGGCCGGCGCCGGCCCGCACCACCGGGCCTGCGCGGCGGGGGTGGGCTATCTGATGGACCGTCAGGTCGACGGTACCTGGGCCGAGGCCGAGCACACCGGCACCGGCTTTCCCGGTGACTTCTACATCAACTATCACCTCTACAGGCACGTCTTTCCACTGATGGCGCTGGCCCCCCACGCCGGCGTCGACGACTAGGAGCGAACATGGCCATCCCTCTTCGACAGACGATGCGAGTCGGCGCCTACGTGCTCAACCAGCGAGTGCGTCGGCGCGACAAGTTTGCTCTGGTGCTGCAGCTCGAGCCGCTGTACCAGTGCAACCTTGCCTGCGCCGGCTGCGGCAAGATCCAGCAGCCGGACGACATCCTCGCTCGGCGGCTCAGCGTGCAGGAGTGCATCGACGCGGTCGAGGAGTGCGGCGCCCCGATCGTCTCGATCGCCGGGGGTGAGCCGCTGGTGCACCGCGAGATCGATCAGATCGCCGCCGCCCTGGTCGAACGCAAGAAGTTCGTCTACCTGTGCACCAACGCGCTGCTCATGGAGCGCAAGCTCGAGAGGTTCACACCGTCACCCTACTTCTCGTGGTCGGTGCACATCGACGGATTGCGCGAGAGGCATGACCAGTCGGTGTGCCGCGACGGCGTCTTCGACAAGGCTGTGGCGGCGATCAGGGAGGCCAAGCGCCGCGGCTTTCGGGTCAGCACCAACACCACCTTCTTCGGCCAGGACGACGCCAGCACTGTGCGCGACGTGCTCGATTTCCTCAATGACGACCTCAAGGTCGACGTGATGCAGATCTCGCCGGGCTACGCGTACGAACGGGCTCCAGACCAGGAGCACTTTCTGGGCGTGCAGCGCACCAGGGCGATCTTCCGCGAGGCGTTCGCCGACGGCCGGCGCAAGAGGTGGCGGCTCAACCACTCGCCGCTGTTTCTCGACTTCCTCGAAGGCATCGTCGACTATCCGTGCACGGCCTGGGCAATTCCCTCGTACTCCGTGCTCGGCTGGCAGCGGCCGTGCTACCTGCTCAACGACGGCTACCTGCGCACCTACCGGGACCTGCTGGACACCACCGAGTGGTCGCAGTACGGCCGCGGCCGCGATCCCCGCTGCGAGAATTGCATGGCCCACTGTGGATATGAACCGACAGCGGTGATCGCCACCACCGGGTCACTGCGCCAGACTCTGAGAGCCGCGTCGGACACGCTGGTGGGGCAACGCGTGCGGTGATCGGCGACGACGTATTCCTCACCGGTGCCAGCGGCTTCATCGGCGGCCACGTGCTCGACGAGCTGCTCGGCGCCGGTTACAGGGTGCGTGCCCTGGTCCGCAACCCAGGGCGGTTGGCCAGAGATCCACGCGTGCGTGAGGTGGTCGGCGACGTCACCCGGTCCGGCGAGCTTGTGGATTCGATCCGTGGATGCCGGCTGCTCATCCACTGCGCCGCCGCCTACTCCTTCTCGCCGGCCGAGCGCTCGCGAATCCGAGCCACCAACGTGGGCGGCACCGCCGGCGTGCTCGAGGCAGCTCGACTGGCGGGGGTCGAACGCGCCGTGGTGACGTCGAGCTCGGCAACGGTGGGCCCGTCACGAGGCGGCCGCAACCCCAGCGAAGCCGACCATGCGGATTCTCACCACGGGTCCGCGTACCACGACTCCAAGATCGCCTCCGAGCGCGTCGCCCTGGCGGCGCGCCTGCCGGTGCTCCTGGTGTTGCCGAGCGCACCGGTGGGGGCGCGCGACTGGAAGCCCACGCCCACGGGAGCCGCGCTCTTGACGTTCCTGCGCGGCCGGGTCCTGGCCAGCGTCGACGGTGGTCTGAACGTGGTGGCGGTCACGGACGTCGCTCGCGCCCATGTTGCCGCGCTCGAGCGCGGACGGACGGGGCGGCGCTACCTGGTCGGTGGGGAGAACCTCAGCTTCGACCAGCTCTGGTCACGGCTGGCGGCCGTGTCGGGGCGGCGTGCGCCCCGCCTGCGCATGCCCCATGCTGCGGCCCTTCTCGCGGGGTTGGCTGACGAGGCGCGCTGCCGCGTGATCCGGGGTGCAGAGCCGGTGGTCCCGCTCGAGGGGGTGCGCATGGCGCGTCATCGGATGTTCATCGACTCGAGCCGCGCCCAGGACGAGCTCGGCGTGAGAGTCAGCAGCGTCGATGAGGCACTTGTCAGCGCCGTTCGCTGGTACCGGGACCACGGCTACGTGGCCGCCTGATCCCCACGCGCGATCTATCCGGTCTGGGCCGCCGGCAGCGGGCCGAGCCGCGCTCTGCCCTTACGGGCAGGCCGCTTTGACTGTGGCGGTGTTCTCACCGACACGCACAGGTCGAGCCCCAGGTAGGTCCGGGCGACCAGCTCAGCCAGGCGCGTCACCTCGGTGACCTCCAGGGTGGCGATCAACCCGTGCAGCGCGTCACGCTGCACGCAGATGGCCTGTGACAGGGCGGCCTCCCCCGCCAGGGTGATCCGCACCAACACACGGCGGCGGTCCGGCCGGTCGCGGAGGGCTTCGACGAGGGCTGCATCACCAAGCTCATGGACGAGCAATGAGATGCGCGACTCCGGGCAATGCAGCTGGCGAGCCAGCAGTCCCTGGACGGTGCCGTCCGATCCGCCGGCAGCCACCACCAGGAGAAGGTGGTATCGCTGCTCAGTGAGGCCGAATTCTGCCAGGGTCTGGGCCATGATCGACTGGGCCTCCGAGAAGGCGCCGCGCAATTGGGCCACGAGGTCGATGTCCGCAAGCGCATCACGGGCGAGCCGCACGCCTTCCTGAGACATGCCGTGAATGTACACGCTGAAACCCGCAGCAGCGAGCACCAGACCGCACCGCCGCCCCAGCAGCACAGAAGGCCTGTGGGCGCTGCTGCTGCTGCGGCCACTCCACGCCGCACGAGATGGGCCTGACCATGGGGCTCGCCGGCCGTGCGGTGGTGGTCACCGGGGCGGCCGGCGGCCTGGGCGCCCAGATCGCCGCCGCGGTCCATCGACGCGGTGCCAGGCTGGTGCTGGTGGACGTCGCTGCCGAGCCCCTGCTCGCGCTCCAGCGACGGCTGGCCTGTGAGGCGGTGGTCGCCGACATTGCGGAGAGCAACGGCCGAGCCCTCGTGGTCTCCGCATGTGAGGACCTCGGCCGCGCCCCTGACATCCTCATCAACAATGCGGGAACCGAGAGGGCAACCGAGTTCGCCCAGCTGTCACCGGCCGAGATACGCCACGCCCTGGACGTCAACCTGCTGGGCGCGATGCTGCTCACCCACGCGCTGCTGCCGGCAATGCGGCAGCAGCACAGTGGCCACGTGATCACGATGGCGTCGATGGCTGCGATCAAGCCTGTGCCATTCAACGCTGTG
Organism: Candidatus Amunia macphersoniae; assembly: GCA_016464795.1. Classification (GTDB taxonomy): domain Bacteria; phylum Chloroflexota; class Dormibacteria; order Aeolococcales; family Aeolococcaceae; genus Aeolococcus; species Aeolococcus macphersoniae. The sequence goes on from JAEKNN010000021.1 coordinate 28,817, forward strand.
TACAACACTGCCAAGGCCGGGCTCGTGGCGTTCTCTCTCTCGCTCAGCAAGGAGCTCGAAGGGAGCGGCGTCGACGCCACCGTGATCTGCCCGTCCGCCGTGTCGCAGGTGGGGATGTGGGCGCGCGCCAGCCCCGGGCTGTCCGGCAACCGCTTGGTGGACTCGTCGACCGTGCCTCCCGCGGCGGTTGTCGACGGGGTGCTGCGCGCCATCGCGCGACGACCGCGCCGGGTGCTGGTTGGGTCACGGTTGGTTCGCGCGGGAGCGCTGCTCTCGGGGCTGTCCACGAGCGTGGACACGGCCACGGATCGACTCAGCGGGATTCAGGACGTGTACCGCGAGCGGATCCGCACCGACCGCGGCAACGCACTGTGACGGCTGATCGGGTCAGGCGGCCACCCGTCGGCCGCGCCGTTCACGGCGCAGGCCGCGCAGGTACGCGTGGAAATCGATCTCCATGGTGTGGCGTGGCGAGGCAACGAACTGCCGCTGGCGTGCCTCGCGCTCCCGTTCGATCTGGGCGACCATCAGCTCGCGCGACGGCAACCTGTAGCCACCGGCGAGATGGTCGGCGACCCACTCCCCCTGCGCCTGCGCAACCGGCATCAGCGCACCGAAAGGCTGCACCAGGCCGATGAACATGAGCCCCGGCATGTCGGGTGGGAACACCTGGTGGAAGAGATCGACCCTGTTGTCGTCGACTGCCATGATCTCGGGACCAAGGAACGGAAAGCTGACGTTGTAGCCAGTGCAATAGATGATGGTGTCGGCATCGACAGATGCACCATCTGTGAAGCGCACCCGACCACCGGCAAGCTCGGCGATGTTTGCGGTGGGGACGATCGCGCCCGCCCGCACCCTTTCGGTGATGTGCTGGCTGACGGTGGGGTGGGCCTCGCCCAGTCGGTGATCCGGTGCCGGCAGGCCGACGTCCTGGGGGCGACCTATGGTGCCCCTGACGATCAGGCTGAAGAACGCGCGTTTCACCGCCCACGGAAGGGGGAGCGCGGTGTTGAAGGTGTCGATTGGCTGGCCCATCGCGAACTTGGGCACGATGTGGGCGCCGCGCCTGCTCGCCAGATGGACGCTCTTGGCGACCGCGCTGAGCTCGACGGCGATGTCCATGGCGGAATTGCCCATGCCGAGCACAACCACCGAGCGGTCCTCGAAACCGGCAGGGCCCACGTAGTCGTGGGCGTGCAGCTGGCAGCCGTCGAAGTGGCCGGGGAAGGGCGGATCTGGCCACCGCGGTTCGCGGTGATGACCGTTGGCGACGACGACAGCGTCGTAGTGGCGCACACCTCCGGGGTCGACGTCGACGTCCCAGGTGCCGTCTGCGGTCCGAACCACCCGCCGCACGTCGCTGTTGAGGGTGATGCTGTCGCGAAAACCGAAATGATCGACGTAGGCGTCGAAGTAGCGGGCCATCTGCCTGTTGTGCGGGTAGGGCGGAAAGGCCTTCGGCATCGGGAAATCCGAGAATTGCGTACGACGCTTGGAGGTGTTGCACTCCAGCGATGGGTACGAGGCCTGGACCTCGCCGTCGGTGATCGCCCAGAGCCCCCCGATGCGGCCACGACGCTCGAAGCAGTCAAACCGGATGCCGCGCTGGGTCAGTGCCTTGGCCGCCGCGATCCCGCTGGGGCCGGCCCCGACGATGCACACCTGCTTGGGCGATTGGACAGCGGCCACGTGGTCAATTATCCAACGACAGGCGGCCATTGCGGCTCTGCCAGCCTTGTCGCTATTTGAGCATCCAACGATGACCCTCGAGGCCCTCGAGACACAAAAAGAGAGATACCCGGCAATGACCTACTCTCCCGCCCCGTTGCCAGGGCAGTACCATCGGCGCAGACGGGCTTAACTACTGTGTTCGGGATGGGAACAGGTGTGACCCCGTCGCTATGGTCACCGGGTATCTCTCTCTCGTGCAAAAGGGAGACGAAGTCTGCGAAGTGCGTCAACGACGCCGTTGCGGATTACCGATTGCTTCACGTTTGTCGGCGCGATGCGTCATGAGCCGCCTTCCACGCTGGAAGGCGCTCAACAGTCAAATGCAGGGTCCAGATCCACTGAAAAGTGGGATAGAAAGGTCAAGCCCTCGACCGATTAGTACCGCTCAGCTCAAAGAGTTGCCTCTCTTACACCTGCGGCCTATCAACCAGATGGTCTCTCTGGGGTCTTACCCGGTTAACCCGGTGGGAGATCTTATCTTGGAGTGGGCTTCGTGCTTAGATGCTTTCAGCGCTTATCCCATCCGAACATAGCTACCCGGCGGTGCTTCTGGCGAAACAACCGGTACACCAGCGGTTCGTCCAACCCGGTCCTCTCGTACTAAGGTCAGCTCTCCTCAAATCTCCTGCGCCCACAGCGGATACGATCCGAACTGTCTCACGACGTTCTAAACCCAGCTCGCGTACCGCTTTAATGGGCGAACAGCCCAACCCTTGGGAGCGACTACACCCCCAGGATGCGACGAGCCGACATCGAGGTGCCAAACCTTGCCGTCGCTGTGAACGCTTGGGCAAGATCAGCCTGTTATCCCCGGGGTAGCTTTTATCCGTTGAGCGACGACCTTTCCATCCAGAGTCGTCGGATCACTATGCCCGACTTTCGTCCCTGTTCGGCTTGTCAGCCTCACAGTCAAGCTCCCTTACGCCATTACACGCCAAAGCCTGATTTCCATCCAGGCTGAGGGAACCTTTGGGCGCCTCCGTTACATTTTGGGAGGCGACCGCCCCAGTCAAACTACCCGCCTGTCATGGTCCCAACACCGGATGACGGTGCTGGTTAGAAATAAAATCTAGCAAGGCTGGTATTCCAAGGTTGACTCCACCGAACCTAGCGGCCCGACTTCACAGTCTCCCAGCTATCCTCTACATGCTAGACCCCATTTCAATGACAAGTTGTAGTAAAGCTCCACGGGGTCTTTCCGTCCTGCTGCGGGAAACCTGCATCTTCACAGGTACTGCATTTTCGCCGAGTGCGTGGCCGAGACAGCGCCCAACTCGTTACGCCATTCGTGCGGGTCGGAACTTACCCGACAAGGAATTTCGCTACCTTAGGACCGTTATAGTTACGGCCGCCGTTTACCGGGGCTTCATTTCAGAGCTTGCACCCCTCCACT
>JAEKNN010000010.1 GCA_016464795.1 Candidatus Amunia macphersoniae
GGCCCCGGCGGCGCCGCCACGGCCGGCTGCCCCCACGGCGCGGGCGGAGGCGCGGACGAACGCGGTGGTGGGGCGGCGTCGGCGGGTGGTTGACCCCACGGCGACGGCGGTGGCGGCACGTGTGCGGGCGGGCCGTCCGGTGGCGAGCCCGGGGGCGTGGGGGGAGCCGGAGGATCCGACATGGTTGCGTGATCGTACGCCGGGTGCGCCACCCGCGTCGGCCAGGCACCGCCTCGTCACCCAGCGCCGGCTAGGGCGCGTGACTCAGGATCTTGAAGGAGGCGACGAAATCGGGCCATCGCGTGGGTGGGTTCTCGAGCCCGGCGGCAACGACATCGAACAGTGTGTGGCCGGCCAGGATGATCCTGGCCTCAGCGAACGCCGGTGACGACGAGCCCCGCGGCGGCGGCATCGAGAAGAGCACCACCTCCGACGGGAAGCCCGCATACGTCTCGAATGTCTTCGACACCACAGTCCCCCCGGCCCCCGCGATCGCGGCCTTGCCCTCGATGTCAAGGATCACGTTGGGCGTGCTGACGTCGAAGTCGGCGGGGTACGTCGAGTAGCTGACCAGCGAGTCGTCATCCGGCCACCCGCCGTCCTCCCAGGTCACCGTCGGGACCTGCTCGCCGCGCAGTGTGGTGCTGTCGTGGTGCTCCACCGGTGAGCTGACGAACGCCGCATGGAAGGTGGCGGCGGGGTCGGTGAAGTCGGTCGGGTCCGGCGTCGTCGGGGCGGCCGTGAAGGGCGGAGCGGTTGCTGTGGGCGCGGGGGTTGCCGTGTGTCCAGCCGTCGCACCCAGCTGCGGCCTGGCGGTGTGGCCGGCCAGCAGGATGCCGGTCACACCACCTCCTGCCAGGACCAGAGTTGCCACCACGGCCAGGGCGACGAGTCGGCGACGCCGGGCTCCGTCGGTGGGAGGCGGTCCCACCGACGGCGGAGTCGGCCCGAACCATGGCGGTGTTGGCGGAGACGGCGGTGGTCCAGGCGGGTGCGGTGGCAGCCCAAACGACGGAGGTCCGGATGAGGGCGGTGGCGGACCTGGTGGCGTCGCGGACACCCCCGGCATGGTACGGAGTCGGCCGTGGCCGATGTGATTGTCGGGCGCCACGGCGCGAGCACGTCGACCGATAGACTGGCGACAGATGGGTGACCTGCGCTACGCCGATGCCGGGGTCGACATCGATGCGGGCAACCGTGCGGTCGACCTCATCCGCCGAGCCGTGACCAGCACCCACACAGCGGCGGTCCTCGGCGGCATCGGCGCGTTCAGCGGGCTGTTCGAGCTGGATGTCTCACGCTGGAAGCGCCCGGTGCTGGTGTCGAGCACCGACTCGGTCGGCACCAAGGTCAAGGTGGCCATCGCCACCAATCGTCACCGCGGCATCGGCATCGACCTGCTCAACCACTGCGTCAACGACATTCTCTGCTGCGGCGCGGAACCGCTCTTCTTCCTCGACTACTACGCCACCGGCAAGCTGGCACCCGAGCACCTCGCCGAGGTGGTGGACGGCGTCGCCTCCGCCTGCCGCGACGCGGGGTGCGCGCTGGTCGGAGGCGAGACCGCTGAGATGCCCGGCGTGTACGCGCTCGGCGACTACGACATTGCGGGGTTTATCGTCGGCGCTGTCGAGCGCGACCAGATCGTCGACGGTTCGCGCGTGCAGGCAGGTGACGTGCTGCTGGGGATGCCCAGCAGCGGATTGCACACCAACGGCTATTCGCTGGTGCGCCACATAGTGCTCGAGCGCGAGCTCGACTGGAACGCGCCCCTGTCGGGCACCGACGCACCGCTCGCCGACCTGCTGCTCGAGCCCCATCGCTGTTACCTGCACGCGATCAATGAGCTGCGCGCGTCCGTCGACGTGCATGCCATGGCTCACATCACCGGTGGCGGCCTCATCGAGAACGTGCCGAGGGTGCTTCCACCGGGCCTCAGTGCCATCATCCACCGGTCCAGCTGGACGGTGCCGCCGCTGTTCAGCGCGATCGAGCGCGCCGGAGGTGTGATGTCGGAGGAGATGTGGCGCACCTTCAACATGGGCGTGGGCATGGTGGTCGCGGTGCCGCGTGACCAGGCCGACGCGGTCAGCAGCGCCGCGGGCATCGTTGTGTGGCGGATCGGCGAGGTCGTGGAATCCGCCGGCGGTGAGCGCGTCACGCTGGGATGAGCGCGCGCACCCGGGTGGGGGTCGTGGTGTCGGGTGCGGGCAGCAACCTGACGGCCCTGCTCGACGCCTGCGACACCCCCGGCTTCCCGGCCGAGGTGGTCCTGGTGCTCAGCAACCGGCGTCAGTGCGGCGCCATCGACATCGCCCGCAGCCGCGCCGTCGAGGTGCTCTCGCTGCCGGTCGGCGACTTTGGCGGCGACTCCCTCGCGCGTGACCGCGCCCTGGTCGATGCGCTGCGTGCGGCCCGGGTCGAGCTGCCGGTCTGCGCCGGCTACAACCGCGTGTTCAGCGCCGACGTGCTGACGGCATTTCCCGACATCCTCAACGTCCACCCATCGTTGCTCCCAGCTTTCGGCGGGGGCATGAACGCAGTCGAGGACGCGCTTGCCGTCGGTGTCAAGGTGACCGGCTGCACGGTCCATCTGCTCGCTTCTGGTGCTGTCGACGCCGGGCCGATCGTGCTCCAGGCCGCGGTCGCTGTCCATGAAGACGACGACGTGGACACCCTGCGCGCGCGGATCCACGAACAGGAATGGCGACTGCTCCCACACGCCGTGGAGCTGTGGGCCACCGGCCGGCTGCAGAGGGACGGCACTGTGGTGCACGTTCTTCCCTCGCCGCGAGTGCGCGAGCAAGCGCGCTGATGCGTGCTCTGCTCGGGGTCGCCGACCGCACCGGGCTTGTCGAGCTCGCGCGCGGGCTGCGCGAGTGTGGGGTGGAGCTCATCGCCACCGACGGCACCCGTCGCGCTCTCGCCGATGCGGGTATCGACGCCACCGCCGTCAGTGACCTCACGGGTTTTCCCGAGATGCTCGACGGCCGCGTCAAGACGCTGCACCCGGCCATCCACGGCGGCATCCTCGCCCGTCGCGACGTCCCCGATCACCTGGCTCAGCTCGCCGAGCACGGCTTCGCCGTCATCGACATCGTGGTGATCAGCCTCTATCCGTTCGTCGAGACAGTGGCCCGCGGCGCCGATCGCGAGACCACCATCGAGAACATCGACATCGGCGGTCCCACCATGATCCGCGCCGCCGCCAAGAACAGCGCCTCGGTCGCTGTGGTTGTCTCGCCGACGCAGTACGACGAGCTGCTCGCCGAGCTCCGCCGGAACGGTGCCATCTCCCAGCAGGCCCGCGAGCGGCTGGCCGCGCGCGCCTTCGCCCACACCGCCGCGTACGACACCGCCGTGGCCGCCTACCTGGCCGGCGAGCTCGGCGACAGCGAGCCCGCCGCGCCGGAGTACTCCACCGGCGGCCGGCTGATCGCCGAGCTGCGCTACGGCGAGAATCCCCACCAGCACGGCGCCCTGTACTCGGTGCCCGGCGCCCCCGGCGGGCTCGCCCACGCCCGCCGGCTGCAGGGCTCCGCGCTCAGCTTCACCAACTGGCTCGACGTCGATGCCGCCCGCCGGCTGGTCTGCGAATTCGAGGAGCCGGCCGCCTGTGTCATCAAGCACACCAATCCCTGCGGCTTTGCGATCGGCGCCGATGCCGCCGACGCCTACCGGCGAGCCTTCGAGTGCGATCCGCGGTCGGCCTTCGGGGGCATCGTGGCGCTCAACAGGCCGCTCGACGAGGCCACCGCCGAGGAGCTGGCGACGACCTTCCTGGAGGCGGTGGTGGTGCCGGCGATCACGCCGGGGGCAGCCGCACGGCTGGCCAGGAAGGAGCGGCTGCGGGTGCTGGTGGTGGAGCGTCCCTCCTGCGCCGCCCAGCTCGACGTTCGCAGCATCGACGGCGGCCTGCTGGTGCAGACGGCGGATCGCGTCGGCACGGACCGCGCAGCCCTGCCGGTGGTGACCCGGCTCCAGCCCGACGACGGGCAATGGCGCGACCTGTTGGTCGCCTGGCGCGTCTGCCGCCACGTCAAGTCGAACGCCATCGTCATCGTCCGCGACGGTATGGCCGTCGGGGTGGGGGCGGGGCAGATGTCGCGGGTGGAGGCGGCCGAGCTGGCAGTGCAGCGCGCCGGCGAACGAGCGATCGGAGCGGCGGCTGCGTCCGATGCGTTCTTTCCGATGCCCGACGGGCTCGAGACCCTCGGCCGCGCCGGCATCACCGCGGTCATCCAGCCAGGTGGATCCAAGAAGGACCCAGAGGTGTCCGCGGCCGCGGACGCGCTCGAGATGGCCATGGTCCACACCGGCGAGCGCCACTTCCGCCACTGAACAAGCGTTCAGACCGTTGCGGCGCGTCGCCGTGCTCGGCGGCCGTGTTCAGCGACGTGTCGGTGGCCGTGTTCAGCGGACCTGCGCCCATCCCGGTTGACCCGACGCGTCATCTTCAAGAAAGGTCGCCAATTGATGCTCCAAAGGCATCTTCCCTGCGTATAGAGGGGTGACGGAGGCCGTGGGGAGAGCGGCCGCACAGCTGGAACCGACAAGGGACTCGACATGGCGGCCCAAATGGCACCCCCAATGGATGGCGATCTCATCGCCCGCGCCGGGCGCGAGATCTGGGACCGGCGGATCACGTCCGTCCGCCGGCGCATCGACGGCTCGAGGATCCGGCAGCGCGTGGCTGCGATCGACTCGCTGATCGGCATCCTCGAAGAGCGCCACCTCACCGGCGAGCGCAGTTTCGACCGCGTCCTCCGGCAGCGTCTCTACAACCTCGAGCACGAGGTCGGATTGCCACTTCCCCGCAAGGCCGTCCGGGCCCGCAACACTGTGCGCCTCCATGCCGCGCTCCTCGACTGGCAGGAGACCATCCTCGACGCGCTGATGCCCGAGCGCCTGCGGTTTCCCGACGTCCACGACAACGACTGGGCAACGCCCACGCCCCTGGGCTGGTAGCTGGGGCGACCCCTTCACCGCGTCAAGGGCGTCCGCGGCCGCCGGATTGACACGAGGTTCGGTGATGCCGGAGGCTGCACCGTCGTGAGGCACCGGATCGCCAGCTCTCTGATCGGCCGGGTGGTGCGGCGGTACGACGCTGCCCATGCCAACAACTGGGCCACCGTCATCGCCTGGAACGCACTCTTCTCGTTCGTGCCGATCGTGATCGCGGTGGTGGCCGCGTTCTCGCTGCTGCTCAGCCGCCAGGATTTCGCTGCCGGAGTGGCCTCGACGGTCAGCCGCGTCGCCTCGACCCGCCAGGAGCGCAACGACCTGCTCCGCACCGTCAACGGTGTCGCCCAGCACCGCGGCCTGCTGGTCGGCGCGGCGGTGATCGGCCTGCTCTGGAGCGGCTCGGCGCTGTTCGCCGCCATGGACAACGGCCTCAGCGCGCTCTACTCAGTGCCGGCACGCAGCTTCGTCGTCAAGAGGCTGCGCGGAATGTTCCTGGTGGTCATCTTCAGCGTGCTGCTGGTGCCGCTGCTGCTCAGCTCGGCCCTGCTCTCGGCGGGACCCAGCTACTCGCTGGTGCCGGCGGGGCTGCCCGAGGAGGCCATCGTCATCCTCCAGTTCCTCACCGGCACGGTGCTCGCCACCGTCATCTTCCTGGTGATCTACCGGCTCCTGCCCAACAAGGGGCATGCGGTGCGCCGCCTCGTCCCTGGCGCGCTCGCCGCCGGTCTGCTGCTGGAATCACTCTCCGCGTTGTTCCCCCTGTACGCGAGTGCAACCAGCGGTGCGGCCACGTACGGCGTGCTCATCGCCCTTCTCTTCCTGCTGCTCACCTTCTTCTTCCTGCTCGGCCAGATCACTGTCATCGGCGCCCTGGTCAACGTCGAGCTCGACGCCGCTGCGCTGTCGGCGCGGGCTGGCCGCCCTGACCGAGCGGCCTCCGCCGCGCCGGACGCGCGACACCCGTGGCAGCGCAAAGGGAGCCTCCGAGCCGCTGCGGGCGAACCCGGTGACGGCCGGCGAGGTTGAGCCCGGAGCCCTCCTACCGGCGACCCCGGGTGGTGACCGGCGAGGTTGAGAGGGGTGGGTGGCGTCGCGAAGGAAGCCTCCGCACCCGTGGCGAGGACAGCGCCCGTAGCCCCTCCTACTCGCGAACCCGGTGGAGGCCGGCGAGGTTGAGAGGGGTGGGTGGCGTCGCGAAGGAAGCCTCCGCAGCCGTGGCGAGGACAGCGCCCGTAGCCCCTCCTGCTCGCGAACCCGGTGGAGGCCGGCGAGGTTGAGAGGGGTGGGTGGCGTCGCGAAGGAAGCCTCCGCAGCCGTGGCGAGGACAGCGCCCGTAGCGATGCCACCCACCCCTCTCAACCCCTACCTAGCCGGGCGCTCCACCTTCGCTTGATCCTCGACGCAGTACCGCGCCGCCGGCATCGCCTCCAGCCGTCCTTCGGCGATCGGCTTGGAGCACACCTCGCAGTTGCCGTAGGTCCCGGCGTCGAGCCGCTCCAGCGCCGCCTGCACCTCGAGCAGCTCCGCCTCGACACTCTGGAGGACGCCCAGGTCGAGCTCCCGCTCCAGCGTCTCGGTGGCCTGCTCGGCGGGGTGCTGGTCGGCGCTCGACAGCTCGCGCTCGGTGGCCTCGGCCGGCGAGGTGCTCAGCCGGCTGGCCGCGTCGCGCACCTCGGTGAGGCGATCACGTTCGGCGACCAGGTGCTCGCGGGCCTGTTGATTCTTCATGCTGGGATGCTCCCTGGGATGGCGGGGCCGCGGCGGCGCCACATTGTCATGCCTGGCACAAGCCCGCGCAACTACTCCGGAGCCGCCAGCCAGACCACCGCGAGCGGCGGCACGGTCATGGTGGCGGACTGGTCGAAGCCGTGCCAGCTCGTCGGTTCGGTGTCCACCTTACCGATGTTGCCCTGGCCACCGCCCCCATACTGCGAGGCGTCCGTGTTGAGCACCTCGCGCCAGCCACCCGCCAGGGGGAGGCCGACGCGGAAATCGCTGTACACCGCGGGAGAGAAGTTGGCGATGCAGGCCAGCCCGGGCTTGCCCGCCGCGTCCATGCGCACGAAGCTGAGCACGCTCCGGTCGACGTTGCCGGCGTCGATCCAGCGGAAGCCCTCGCTATCGCCGTCGACCTGCCACAGTGAGGGAGCTTGGGCGTACAGGCGTCCCAGGTCGGCGAGCAGTCGTTGCATGCCTGCGTGCTCGGGCTCGTCGAGGAGATGCCAGTCCAGGGATCGATCGTGGTTCCACTCCGCCAGCTGGGCGAGCTCGCCGCCCATGAAGAGCAACTTCTTGCCGGGGTGGGCGAACATCCAGCCGAACAGCGCGCGCAGGTTGGCGAACTGCTGCCAGTGGTCGCCTGCAGCCTTGCCGACCAGCGATCGCTTGAGGTGCACGACCTCGTCATGGGAGTACGGCAGGATGAAGTTCTCCGCCCACGCGTACCAGACCCCGAAGGTGAGCTGCTGGTGGTGGTAGCGGCGGAACATGGGGTCCTTGCCGACGTAGTCGAGCGTGTCGTGCATCCAGCCCATGTTCCACTTGAAGGTGAAGCCCAGCCCGCCACTGGCTGTGGGCCGTGACACCCCGGGCCACGCCGTCGATTCCTCGGCGATGGTCATGACTCCCGGAAAGTGGCCGTGCACCTGCTCGTTGAAGTCGCGGATGAAGGCGATGGCCTCGAGGTTCTCGCGGCCGCCGTGCTGGTTGGGCGACCACTCGCCGGGCTGGCGTGAGTAGTCGAGGTACAGCATCGACGCCACAGCATCGACGCGCAGCCCGTCGATGTGGAACTCCTCGATCCAGTACAGCGCGTTGGCGACCAGGAAGTTGCGTACCTGGTTGCGTCCGAAGTCGAACACCAGAGTGCCCCAGTCGGGCTGGGAACCACGCCTGGAGTCGGCGTGCTCATAGAGCGCGGTGCCGTCGAAGCGGGCCAGCGCCCACTCGTCGCGCGGGAAGTGCGCCGGCACCCAGTCGATGATCACGCCGATGCCGTTCTGGTGGAGGTGGTCGACGAACCAGCGCAGATCATCGGGCGAGCCGTAGCGCGCGGTCGGCGCGTAATAGCTGCTCACCTGGTAGCCCCACGAGCCACCGAACGGGTGCTCGGCGACCGGCAGCAGCTCCACATGCGTGAACGACATCCGCCTGCAGTACTCGGCGAGCTGCTGGGCGATCTCGCGGTAGCCCAGGATGGTGTCACCATGGCCGCGCCGCCACGAGCCGAGGTGCACCTCGTAGATGTTCACGGGCAACGCCGTCCTGTCGTCGCTGCGGCGGCGCTGGATCCAGTCGGCGTCGGCCCAGCGGTGCTCGCTGTCGGTGACGATGCTCGAGGTCTCCGGCGGCGCCTGGGCGGCTCGCGCCAGCGGGTCGGCCTTGAGGGTGGTGCGCCCGTCGGCGCCGATCACCGAGTACTTGTAGCGCAGCCCGGCGCCGATGTTGGGGACGAACAGCTCCCACACGCCGCTGCCGCCCAGGGTGCGCATCGGCAGGGTGCGCGCGTCCCAGGCGTTGGTGTCGCTGACCAGCGACACGCCGCGTGCGTGCGGAGCCCACACCGCAAAGGCGGTGCCGCGCACCCCCTGGTGGTCGATCACCCGCGCTCCCAGCCGCTCCCAGAGCCGGCGATGCGTGCCCTCACCGATCAGGTGAAGGTCGAGCTCGCCCAGGGTGGGTGCGAAGCGGTACGGGTCGTCGACCTCCCACTGGTGGTCGCCGCTGTGGTAGCGGAGGCGGTAGCCGTGCAGGCCGGCCGCCGGCAGCTCGGCCTCGAACAGGCCGCCATCAGCACCACCGCTGCCGAGCCGCTGCATCGCCACCACCCCTGCGGGGTGGGCCACGCTCACCGACGTGGCTCGAGGGTGGAAGGCGCGGATCACGCTGACGCCACCCTGTACGTGCATCCCCAAGAGCTGGTGGGGGTCGCTGTGCACGCCGGCGCGCAGCCGGCGCAGCCCGTCGGCGATGTTGGCCTCCCGGCCGGGCACGGTGGTCACGGGGTGGCCTCGAGCAGGAAGGCCAGCGGCACCGCCACCCAGCCGGGGCGATGGGCGATCTCGTAGGCCACCTCGTAGACCGCCTTCTGGATCTCGAAGGCCCGCCGCAGGGTGATGGCGGCTCCGGCGTCCGGCAGCAGCTCGCTGCCCACGGTGCGCTCCACGTAGGTGGCCCAGAAGGCCTCGCGATTGGCCAGTGCCCAGCTGCGTCCGTGGGCCGCCAGGTGTGTCCACAGCGGGTCGCCGGGCGAGATGCGCTCGTTGAGCGCCACCGTCGCCGCGTAGTCGAAGGATCGGAGCATGCCGGCGACATCGCGCAACGGCGAATGGCGTCGTCGTCGATGTTCGACAGAGCGCCGCGGCTCTCCCTCGAAGTCGATCACCGTCCATCCCGAGTCGGTGCGCATCACCTGGCCGAGGTGGTAGTCGCCGTGGATGCGGATGGCCAGCCCCGCTCTCTCCAGGGTCCGGATGGCGGTGATCCTGGCCATCAGTGGTTCGCGGTGATCCTCGAGGCCGGACACCGCCTCGCCGCCGCTGCTGATCAGCCCGTCCAGCTCGGCGGTGATCTCGTCGGCCCAGTCGCCGAGCAGCGCCGGGGTGATCGGTCGCGCCGCCAGGTCGTCGCCGGTGGCGCCGGCAAGGGCCAGGTGCATCTGCGCGGTGATGTCGCCGAGCCGAGCCGCCTCGGCGGTGAAGCTGCCCCCCGCCTCCTCGACAGCCTGGGCGCGCTGGGCCGCGTCGGCGCCCGGATACTGCTCCTCCGCGTCGGCGTAGAGGTCGCGCAGCGAGGTCAGCGCCAGCGTCCAGCCCTCGGTCCCGTTGTGCAGGTAGGCCTGGGCCAGCGCCAGCAGCGCTCCATGGGGCTCGCCGACGCGCCGATGGTGCAGCCATGCCTGCACCGGGGCGATGTGCTCGAAGCCCGCATCGGCCAGGGCACGGGACATCTCCAGCTCGACCGACGGTTCGTAGACGACCCTGCGCATCACCTTGAGGAGATGATCACCGCCAACCACCAGTGAGGTGTTCGACTGCTCGCGCACCAGCGGGCTGATGTCGGTGCGCGACGGGTCGAGGCCGCCACCGCCGGGGCTGAGCTGTCCGGACCCCATCTGCACAACCTCGCCGGCGGCGAGGATCCGCCACAGCGGAGCCGCGGTCCGGGCGTCGGCCAGGGCATCGAACAGCAACCTGTCGTTCTCCTCGGCGAGCACCGCGCCGGGATCGCTGGGACGCACGCCGCCCGACTGGGCGATGGCGATGGGCAGGTTGCACCGTACGCTGCTGCCATCGTCGTGCTCGATGCTCACCACGCAGACGGCCACCAGTGGCTCCCCCTGGTCGATGGCGGTCAGCTCCTCCACGTGCGCGGCGCGGATCGGCCTGCCGCCACCGTACCAGCGCTGCCTGGGCAACCACGACGGCAGCGCACTCTCGATCACCCCACCAATGCTGTCGAGGTCGACACCAGGGCTCATCCCCGCGGCTCCTCGACTGTGAACCAGACGAAGCTGTGCGGCGCCAGGGTGAGCAGGTAGGGCAGCTCGCCGATCCTGGGAAAGTGGACGTGCCCGAGCATCTCCACTGGTGTGCATCCCTCGAAGCGGCGCAGGTCGAGCTCCACAGGTTGGGCAAACCGTGACAGGTTGTTGACGCAGAGCACCACCTGGTCGCCGCTGGTGCGCAGGAAGGTGAAGATCGAGGGGTTGGCCGCATCGAGCGCCTCGAACGCACCCTCCCCGAACACCGCGAACCGCTTGCGCACCGAGATGAAGCGGCGCATCCAGTGCAGCAGGGACGACTCGTTGCGCATCTGGGCCTCGACGTTGACGGCAGAGAAACCGTACACCGGATCCATCAGCGGGGGCAGGTACAGCTGGGCGAAGTCGCTGCGGCTGAAGCCGCCGTTGCGATCGCCGTTCCACTGCATGGGCGTGCGTACCCCATCGCGATCACCGAGGTAGATGTTGTCGCCCATGCCGATCTCGTCGCCGTAGTAGAGGATCGGTGACCCGGGCAGCGACAGCAGCAACCCACAGAACAGCTCCATCTGGCGACGGCCGTTGTTGAGCAGCGGCGCCAGGCGTCGGCGGATGCCCAGGTTGAGCTTCATCCTCGGGTCGGATGCGTACTCGCCATACATGTAGTCGCGCTCGTCGTCGGAGACCATCTCCAGGGTCAACTCGTCATGGTTGCGCAGGAAGATCCCCCACTGCGCGGTCGAGGTGATGTGCGGGGTGCGTTCCAGGATCTCGGTGATCGGGTACCGCTGCTCGCGGCGCAGGGCCATGAACATGCGCGGCATCAGCGGGAAGTGGAAGTTCATGTGACATTCGGGCCGCGCCTCGCTGCCGAAGTAGTCGACCACGTCCTCGGGCCACTGGTTGGCCTCGGCGAGCAACACCTTGTCGGTGTACTCGCTGTCGACCATCGCGCGCAGCTCGGCGAGGAATGCATGCGTCTCGGGCAGGTTCTCGCAGTTGGTGCCCTCGCGTGCGAACAGGTAGGGAACCGCGTCGAGGCGGAAGCCGTCCATGCCCAGGTCGAGCCAGAAGCGGACTGTGTTGAAAATCTCCTCGCGCACCGCGGGGTTGTCGTAGTTGAGGTCCGGTTGGTGGCTGAAGAAGCGGTGCCAGAAGTACGCACCCGCCTGGTCGTCCCAGGTCCAGTTGGACGTCTCGGTGTCGACGAAGATGATCCTCGCGTCACTGTAGAGCTGCTTGCTCGATGACCACATGTACCAGTCGCGGTATGGGTTGTCGGGCGACGAGCGGGCCTGCTTGAACCACTCGTGCTGGTCACTCGTGTGGTTGATGACCAGGTCCATGATCACCCGCATGCCGCGCTCGTGCGCCTTGGCGACGAGCTCGCGCACATCGTCGACGGTCCCGTAGTCGGGAAGCACGTCGTGGTAGTCGCTGATGTCGTAGCCGCCGTCACGCAAGGGGCTCTGGTTGAACGGGAGAAGCCAGATGCAGTCGATGCCCAACCATTCCAGGTAGTCGAGGTGGTCGATGAGGCCTCGGAAGTCCCCGACACCATCGCCGTTGCTGTCGGCGAACGCACGCACCAGCAGCTCGTAGTAGACAGCGCGCTTGAACCACAACGGGGAGGACGCGGGCACCGGGTGGTGCGCTGCCGGGGCCAGGGGGATCGTCTGGCTCGCGAGGATCTCTGCGGCGGTGGCTGCACGAACGTCGCGGTTGTGCCCGGTGGCGGTCATCTCAGAGCTTTCGCAGATGAAGGATGTGAGCCGGCTGCACCACAGGATCGAGGCGCACGTAATTGGCGGGACCGCGCCACCAGTAGGTGGTGTCGGTGAGCTCGTCGTGGGCCGCGAACGGTCTGTCCGCCGAGATCCCGAGCGCTGCCAGGTCGAGCCACGTGGTCGCCTCATGAGCCTGGTGAGGATCCAGGTTGACGATCACCAGGAGCACGTCGCTGCCATCCTCGCTCATTCGCGACACGCAGAGCATGTGCTCGGAGCTGACCTGATGAACGTGCAGCGTGCTCAGCAGCGCGATCGCCTCGCGGTGCCGCTTGCGGATCTGATTGACCAGCGTCACTCCCGGTGCCAGTGAGCGCGGGTCGTGCCATTCCCGGCTGCGCAGCTGGTATTTCTCCGAGTCGAGATACTCCTCGCTGCCCGCACGAACCGGGGCGGCCTCGTACAGCTCGTAGCCGCTGTACATCCCCCACGACGGCGCCAGCATCGACGCCAGCACCAGGCGCAGCCGGAACGCGGCTGGGCCGCCGTGTTGGAGGGTCTCGTGGAGGATGTCGGGTGTGTTCACCCAGAAGTTGGGGCGGAAGCAGGCCACGCTCTGCGGTTCGGACAGCTCGGTGAGGTACTCGACCAGCTCCGCCTTGGTGTTGCGCCAGGTGAAGTAGGTGTACGACTGGGTGAATCCCACCGTGGCCAGGCGCATCATCACCGCCGGCCGGGTGAATGCCTCAGCCAGGAAGATGACGTCGGGATGGCGACGGTGCACCTGCGCGATCAGCCACTCCCAGAATGGCAGGGGCTTGGTGTGCGGGTTGTCGACCCGGAACACGCGCACGCCGTGGCCGATCCAGAACATCAGCACATCGCGGAGCGCGTTCCAGAGTGCAGCGCGGTCCTCGGTGTCGAAGTTGATGGGGAAGATGTCCTGGTAGCGTTTGGGCGGGTTCTCCGCGTACCGGATGCTGCCGTCGGGTCGGTGCCTGAACCACTGCGGGTGCTCGGTCACCCAGGGGTGGTCGGGGCTGCACTGGAGCGCATAGTCCAGGGCCAGCTCGAGCCCGGCTGCCCGGGTCGTCTCGACGAAGGCATCGAAGTCGGCCAGGGTGCCGAGATCGGGGTGGACGGCAGTGTGGCCGCCGCCCGAAGCTCCGATCGCCCAGGGGCTGCCAGGTTCGTCGGGGCCCGGGTGAAGGCTGTTGTTGGCGCCCTTGCGGTGGCTCTGGCCGATCGGGTGGATCGGCGGCAGGTACACGATGTCGAAGCCCATCGCCGCGATCGCCGGTAGCCGCGCGGCCGCGCTGGCGAAGCTGCCCGGCCGGCCCTTGGTGCCCTCCGAGCGGGGGAAGAACTCGTACCAAGCGGAGAAGCCGCCCAGCTCGCGGTCCACCCACAGCGGAAAGGGACCGGCCACCGTCGCGGCCGACCTGTCGACGGTGCGTTGCATCAGAGTCAGCGCCGCCGGCTGTCCGGCCGCCGCCACGCGCGGGCCCGACTCACGGTCCGAGCGCAGCGTGCCCGTCAGCGCGGTCAGCGCCCTGACGTCAGACCCGCTGAGGCTCTGCCGCTGCGCCCTGCGCTCGGCCATCAGGGCGCCCTCCTCGAGCTCGAGCCCCACCTCCTGGCCGGCGTCGAAGCGGATCCGGAGGTCGCGCAGCCAGCTCCCGTAGTCGTCGGCAACGGCGACGACGCCGAAGCTCCAGGGACCTGGCCGAGGAGCTACCAGGCTGCCGCCGTACCGGTCGTTCTTGTCGAGGCGCAGAGGCAGCTCACGCCAGCCGGCCGGCGGTGCGGCCGGCGACATGGCACCGTTGCCGGGACGGCCGTGCCGCACCCACGCCAGCAGCAGGTCGTGGCCGTCGGCGATCACGGTGGCGCTCACCTGCACCGGCAGCCCCGCGGTGGCCTTGGCTGGAAGCCGGCCGCAGTCCACCGTCGGTCGCACCTCCTCGATCACCACCCGCCCGGGGAAAGCCGTCGCCACGCCCTACCTCCTGGACCAGACTCGCCACGACCACACTAGCGGCCGCGCGGGCTGTGACGCGGACGCGGATGGCCTCGTGAACGGTTCCGCACAGCGAGGTGACGCGTAAGGTGGTTCAGATGTCGCGCTATCGCTGGGCCCTGGTGACACTGGCCGGCTTCGCGGCGCTGACGATCGGGCTGACCGTGGTGCTGCGATCGACACCGCCCAGCGGAGCCACCGGGACGGCCAACGGCGCGGCGCTGATCCCGCTCGAGTCGCGCACCCCTGCCGCCGAGTTCACCGGGCTGGACGGCTGGATCAACAGCCGGCCGCTGAGCCTCCAGGGCCTGCGCGGCAAGGTCGTTCTGATCGACTTCTGGACCTTCTCGTGCGTCAACTGCGTGCGCACCATCCCCCACCTTCAGCACCTCCAGCAGCTCTACGGCGGTCGCGGCCTGGAGATCGTCGGCATGCACTCGCCCGAGTTCGACTTCGAGAAGGTGCCCGCCAACGTGCAGAGCGCTGTGCACAGGTTCGGAGTCACCTGGCCGGTGGCGCTCGATTCGAGGATGAGCACCTGGAATGCGTACAACAACCAGTACTGGCCGGCCGAGTATCTGGTCGACCAGCAGGGCAGGGTCGCCTACATCCACGACGGCGAAGGTGAGTACGACGTCACCGAGTCGGCCATCGCCGCCCTTCTCGGCGTCGCCGCAACCTCCGCCGCGCCGGCGGCGCCGACCGCGGATCCGAGCGGCCAGACGCCCGAGCTGTACGCCGGCAGCGAGCGCGGCCGCCTCGCCGACGGGGAGAGCTACGGTGCCATCGGCCAGCCCACCCGCTACCCAGACACTGGATCGCCGCACGACAACAACCTGGTTCAGGTCACCGGAACCTGGGCGGACCACGGTCAGTACCTGGTGGCCACAGCGCCGGGCCACGTCCGGCTCAACTTCGCCGCGCGCGACGTCTTCCTGGTGGCAGGGCCGGAGACCTCAGCGCCGGTGCACATCACGGTGGCCGTCGACGGCAGGCCGGTCCCCGGCGCGCAACTGGGCCCAGACCTGACCGGGAGCGGTGTCGACATCTCCCGCCAGCAGCTCTACCACCTGCTCAGCGGCGTCGACGGCTCCCGCCACCTGCTCGACCTGTCGGTTCCTTCAGGATTTCGCCTGTACACCTTCACCTTCGGCTGACGTGATCAGCCTGGCCTCGCTGATCGCCACCTTCGTCGCCGGCCTGGCCTCGTTTTTGGCCCCCTGCTCGGTGCCCCTGCTGCCCGCCTACCTGTCGGCGGTGAGCGGGGCCTCGGCGGCGGATCTGGTGGCGGGCGGCCGGCGGAGTGACCTCCGAGGACGGCTGGTGGCGGGGTCGGTCCTCTACGTCCTCGGCTTCGCCACCGTGTTCGTTTTGCTCGGGGTGGGTGCAGCGGGGGTTGGCCATGCCATCCGCTCAGTCGAGCGGGTGGTGGAGATCATCGGTGGGATCCTGCTGGTGGTGTTCGGGCTCACCGTCGCCGGCGTCCTGAGGATGCCGCTGCTGGAACGGGCTCGGGCACTGTCGCTGCCGGAGCGCCTGCGCGGCAGGGGAGTGGCCGGCGCCTACCTGGTCGGGGTTGTCTTCGGGATCGGCTGGACGCCGTGCGTCGGTCCCTATCTGGGCACCGCCCTGGTCCTGGCCGCCACCAGCGCCCATGCGCTCACTGGCGCTCTGCTGCTGGCCACCTACGCGCTTGGTCTGGGTCTGCCGTTCGTGCTCATCGCCCTGCTCTGGGCATCGCTGCCGGAGCTGCCGCAGCGGGTGCGTCGCCTCTCGGGCACGATGACCCGGATCGGAGGAGCGCTGACGGTGGCGCTGGGCATCCTCCTGCTCAGCGGCTGGTACACGCATTTGACCTCGTACCTGGCGCAGGTCAGCACGCCCAGCTGAGGTGCCGCGCCATGGCGCAACTGGTGGCGACGCGTCCAGCCTTCTGGATTTGCCGACTGCTGCGCTCGCCTCTACTCGTCGGCCTGTCCGTTCCCGTCCGTGGCCGCAATTGGCACCTCGGTGGGCAATCGCAGACCGGGGCGGAGGCGGGGGGCGAGGCGACAGACATGGAGCATCCGCGCCACGGTCACCGTGTCTCCGGGAAGTCCTCCATCGCACCGCACTCGGATGGGCGGAACGCCTTGTACGGTCACCTCATCGACGTCGTCACCGTCGACCTGGAAGCAGAGGCTGAGCTCCAGCTCCTGACCGTGTGGCGTCCTGGCGTCGACTCGCTCGGCGACGCCGATCACCGTTGCGCCCTCACAGATGGGGCTGCGACTGAATGCCGCCTCTTCGAGCTTCCACCCCAGGGCGTCGGCGCACAGATGGGCGCTCTCGAGCAGGCCTCGATGACCGAGACCACCTCGCTTGGCGAGTTGAGTCCACTCGACCGCGGCCATGCCAACGCCCAGCTTCGCTCGCAGCTGTGGCCGGCGTCGTGAGAGGTCGACCTTTCGCACGACCTGGATCCGGTCGATGCTCGAGCTCGCCTGAGCGATCACGCTGGGAAGGACGTCCATGGCGAAGCCGGGGTTCACCCCGCACGCCACCAGAGCTCTGCCGCAGCGCTGAGCAGTGAGGTCGAGGCTGTGGGCCAGATCCGGAAAGCTGAGCCACGGGAAGGCGAGAACCTCGCAGGTGGACACCACGTGGAGTCGCATCTCCAGCAGCCGGACGAAGAGCGGTGCCAGCGTGGCCAGATCCGAGCCGGTGGAGACCAGTGCAACGTCGGCCGCCACGCCGTGGCAGTCGTCGATGCTGCGCAGCACGGTCAGGCCTTCGAGCTGCTGGCCCGCCAGGGCTGGATCCACAGCGGCGACCACCTGCACTCCGTCGACGACCCCACCGCGCGTCACCGCCGACCGTCCGATCTCCCCCAGTCCCACCGCAATGAGCTTCATGCCGGGTTGGCGAGCGGGTCGCTGAGCATTCCCGGATCGGCGCGCTGATGGTCAGCGTTGACGTCTGCGTCTGCGCCCCACCACCGCCGCGCCCACCACCGCCAAGGGGATGAGAAGGACGCTCAGAGGCGCTTCCGCGATGGAGGTTGGTGGAGTGGACTCGAGAAGTGAGGGTCCTCCGACCAAACGTCCGATCACAGCCTCGCCGGGAAAGGTGCACGACCCTCCCTTCACGGCCGCCGCGTTGCTGCAGGCATCCACAAAGACGCCCCATGGCGTGCCGTCAGGGCCGATGGCATCGTCGACGAAGTCGCCCACCTGGCATCTCTCTGGGTCTGGTCCGCAGACGCCTTTGAGCAGCGGATGGGCGGGGTCGTTGACGCTCGCCGTGTACAGCACAGGGTTTGGATCCAGCGCGTCGACGGTCATTGTGAGATACCCGTTAAAGGTCACGTTGGTGTACTGGGCGGTCGGCGGCGCACACGTGACGAAGGGCACGCAGTCGCCGGCTTGGGGTGGAAAGTGCGGCCCCTCGCCGCCCGGGAACGGAGCACCCGGGGAGTTGGTGCTGCCGTTGTAGACCATCACGACCCTGCCGGAGCTGCTGAGCTCGATGCCGGGGAGGTTGGTCTCCTTGATGCCGGGGGGGCCGATCATGAGCGGCGATCCCCACGACTTGCCTCCGTCCCTCGACACGGCCAGGAACGGCAGACGGTCGTGGTCCACCCAGGTGTAGTAGACGTTGCCGAACTTGTCGGCCGCGACTCCGGCCTCGTGACTGATGAGGCCGTCCCAGCCTTTCGCCATGCCGTTGGTGGCGACCTTCACCCGCGTCCACGTGGCACCCTCATCGTGGCTGAACGCGATCCATGGCTGTCCGCACCAACCTCGGCCCAGGTACAGCGTGCCGTCGGGACCGACGTAGCCATGGCCGGTTGACGCTTCGCAGTTTCCCGGAACGCCAAAATCTCCAGGATCGCTGTTCTCTCCGGACGCGTACGCGTCCGCGGCCGGAGACGGACCGGTTCGCGCCCACGTGAGCCCGCCGTCCAGCGACTTCTCGCAACTGGTGGTGACTGCGGCGACGCTGAGGCCCGTGGCGATCGCGCAGTCGTACACGACGTTGGGATATCCGACCGGCGGCGTGCCGCCCGTGGGGGGCGGGCCCGCGAAGATCGTCTGATGGTCGCCGAGGCTGAGACCGGCCACGGTGTTGGTGTACGTCTTGCCCTGGTCGACGCTGTAGGAGAGCGCTTGGCCCGGCGGCTTGAGGTCGCTGAGGAAGATGCGATTGGTGGTGGGGTCGAGATAGAAGTACGGGTCGGTGGTTTCGCTGTGCGTGGTGAGGTTCGCGGCCGGAAGGGTGACGTTGGTGTTGTTCCACGTCTGGCCCTGGTTCATGGAAGCGATGACGGTCGAGCCGCTGGCCACCGACGTGGTTCGAGTCACCGCATCCGCGAACACGGCGCCGCTGCTGTCGACTCCGAGGGTGGGCTCGTAGCCGTCGAAGCCAGTGCGATAGAAGCGTGCCGACGGCGCCTGCCCGGTGATCACTGGATCGGTGATGACTGAGCCACCAGGGTGGTACGCCACTGCTTGGCCACCCGACCCGTCCACCCCGGGCGGATTGCCCGCAGAAGCCCGGGTTCCGCTCACGGCCAGGCAGATCAATGCGGTCATCGTCGCCAGAGCGAACAGGATGGGTCGCCGCCCCTGAGAGTGCACCGCGATTCTTGCCTCCGTTCGCATCTGATCAGTGACCCCGCCTGGCTGCCATCACGCGGCGCGTCGCTACAAAGAGGAGCAGAAGAAGTGGGACGAACACCAGGTGGCCTTCGGGAACCTGCGCTGGTGGCGTGTTCTGACGCAACGAAGGTCCTCCCACCAGCCGTCCCAGGATGGCTTCGCCTCGCGGCGTGGTGGTGGTGAAAGCCGTGCACTGCTTGTCGGGCACGGCTGGACAGCTGTCGGTGAATCCGGCGTAGGGCGTGCCATCCGGCCCCACCTCGACGTTGAGGAAGTCACCGATGTTTCCGCAGCGAACCGGCTCGCACGGCATGCCTGCCGAGTCCTTCCAGAAGTAGTTGGTGGCGGGATCGTTGACGCTCGCGGCGTAGAAGGTGGGGTCAGCGTCCAGCGCGTCGGCTGAGATGACCATGTAGCCGTTCCACGTGGTCTGGTCGGCAGTCGCCGTCAGCGATGCCGTCGTGCCCATCATCGAGATGGCCACGCCACCGGGTGAACCGACAGCGATCGCCGGCAGGTTGGTCCTGGTCACACCCGGCGGCAGGATGTCCTGCGGCGTGGTCCAGCTCGTGCCGCCGTCACGCGAGATCGTCAGGTAGGGATGGAAGTCGTCCGCGATCCAGAGGAAGTAGATGTTGCTGTTGGCATCGACCGCGACTTCGGCGTGGTTCGACCAGCTTCCGTCGAAGGAGTCGAAGGGGAGCAGTTTCCCAGGCACGCGGATCCGGGTCCAGGTCGCGCCCTCGTCATGGCTGATCGCCAGGTAGGGCTCGTCACACCACCCTCGCGACACGTAGACGGTTCCATCAGGCCCGACTGCCCCTTTCGGGGCCGCGCCGTCGCAAATGGCCAACGGAGGGGTGGCACCCGGCTGAGGACTGCTCGCCGGTGCGGCGCGGACCGGATAGCTGGGCGCTCCGGTGGGGGTGAACACGGTGCCGCCGTCCAAAGACTTCGAGCAGCTGTTGAAGGACGAGGTGCCGGTGCCCTCGCCTCCGTTGATGGCGCAGAAGTACACGACGTTGGGATATCCGGTCGGCGCCGGCCCTGCCTTCGGCGGCGGCCCACCGAACACCTTCTGGTAGTCGAAGCTCCCGCACACCACGCTGGTGCTCCAATGGGCGCCCTTGTCGTCGGTGTGCGAGAAGGGGGGACAGGTGACGGTGGGTGAGATGTCGGTGTCGAACACGCGCCCCGTGGCGGTGTCGACATACACATAGGGGTCGAGGCTGGCCTGATGGATGTGCACGCCGCCTGGTGTCGTCGGCGGGATCGCCGTCCAGGTCTTGCCCGAATCTGTCGAGACCAGCGGGTCTGGGTCGACGTTGCTGTTGCGAGTTGCGTAGAAGATGGTGCCGTCGTTGGTGACGCCGAGTGAGGGCTCCCAGCCGCCGTAGCCGGTGCGGAACAGCAGAGGATGCGGCGCCGCCGCCGTCACGCTCGGTGTGGTGATCACCGTCCCACCTGCGTGGTAGGCGACGGCGGTTCCACCGGCGCCGGCCGTGCCATCGGTGTTGGTGCTGGTGTAGGCAGGCTGGCCGTTGCAGCAGGGGTTCGGCTGTCCGGCGGCATGTCCTGCGGTGCTGCCAGCCGCCGCCATCAACGAGAGGGCACCGACGATCAGGCCGGCGCGCGGCACCCGGGCGAGGCTCATGCCCTGCTCCTCCGCTGCCTCGCCACCCGCGGTGCCATCACCAGCAGCACAGTGGCGAAGACGATCAGCGCAGCCAGGGGCGGTGGTTCGCTCAAGGACGTGCCTGGGGTTGCCGGGCAGCCGCTGCCGTCGTTGTTCTGGACGCAGAGGATGTCGATGCCGCGCGCGTAGTCGACGGCGTAGACGATGTTCGGCGTGATCCAGTAGTCGGCCGAGGTCTCCGTGCCCGGCGCCAGGAAGTGCCCGACCTCACTGATCTTGCCCTGAGAGTCGACGTTGAGGAACTTGCTCCCGCTGTCGTAAAAACCGACCGCAACCATGCCACCGTTCAGGTAGCCGGGACGGGTCTCGAACCAGTGGGCCGAGCACCCCAGGACGTTGACCGGGTGAGGGTGCCGGGCGAGGCGCGGTAGGCGTCGACGGGTGTGAACGTGCCGTCCTTCTGCCAGTGGGTGGCGTCCCAGGTGGCGAACTCACCTGAGGAGCTGTCGCACACCGGATGTGCGTTGGTCTCGTAGGAGGTGAGGATGAACTTCTCGGTGCCGCCGTTCGGCCAGATGGCCGTGTGCAGCCGCCGATCGTAATTCGTTCCCTGGGCCAGGAGCTGCGGGTGGACCAGGCCACTGGTGTCGCCCGAGGTCGTGGGATCGGGCGACACCTTGAGGAGCAGCATGGGCTGCGAGGCCGTCAGCAGCAGCCCAGGGGCCACCTCGGTGACGTCGTGCACGGGCAGGTGGCCGAAGGGCTGGCCGTCGCCGCGCGTCTTCGTCAGGAAGTCCGCGGTCCAGTCACCCAGTGAGGTCACTGTGCCCGTCGGCTGGTCGTGGGCGTGGCGGAGGTCGAAGACGTCTCCGCCTCGAACGGGATTTGCCCCGGGTCCCACCAGGTGGTAGCTGCCGATCGCGAACTGGCAGTTGTAGAGGCACTCAGCGGTGTGGGTTCCGTGGCCGTCGCCGAGCACCGCCGCCGAGCTGGGCGCGCTCTTCTTGGAGACGTCGTAGACGGAGAAGGTCTGGGTGGTTCCGAAGTCGGTGTAGATGAGCGTGTTGTCGTTGCCGGCGACGTCCTCATTCTCGAAGCGGCAGCCAACGGGGGTCTTCGAGACCAGCTTGGGGTGGAGCGGATCGATGACGTCGTAGATCGAGAAGCTCAGCCAGCCGGTGACATAGAAGTAGTGGCCAACCAGCACGCCGCCGGTCGCCGTGGGCGGTTCATCCGGCACGTTGCCGATGTAGTGGACGTTGGGCGAGGTGCTGATCTGGCCGGGCGGCACTGCGGGGATGGCGTTGACCACCGCCTTGCACGCGGGGTCGGTGGCCCCAAACAGCGTCTCAGGCGCGTCTGCTCGCGCTGTCAGTGGTCCCATGAGCAGGATCGCCGCCCAGGCGAGCACACCGGCTCGGGCGAGGCGTCCCAGGCGCGGCCGCCTCAGCGTCGGCGATTGCCTCGCCATGCCCTTCCTCCCTGCGCTGCCACGGCCATCCCGGTAGCGCGGCGTTTCCCCGTGTCCGTCGATGTGTCGGCAACTCTACGCGCGCCGCCCGAGCGATTGCTTGTGGATTTGCACTGCCTAGAGCCTCCGGAGTTGTTCGGATGTACCATGCGACGCTGCATGGGAACGCTAGGGCAGCTGGTGGAGACCCTCCGGTCGTGCGTGATCGAGGTGGTGGTGGCTCCGGCGGGCGTCGACCACGAGGTCTGCGACGTCGTCATCGTCGGCCAGGGGGAGGCGGAAGATCCGCGTCGGGGTGACCTCGTCCTCGCGGTGGGCATGAGTGATGAACGCAGCCTCCTGCAGCTGGTGAGCAGGCTCGGCGTCGCTCACGCCGCCGGCCTCATCGTCAAGGGCGATCAACCGACTGGGCGGTTGTCTGCGCTCGCCGAGTCGGCGGGCATCGCCTTGATGACCGTGCCGATAAGCGCGGCGTGGCTGCAGGTGGGCATCCTCATCAGGACCGCGCTGGCGCGCGACACACCGGGCAGTCCCTGGGACTCGCTCGGCGGCGCAGCGTCCGGTGACCTCTTCGCCATGGCCAACGCGGTGTCTGCTCTGGTCGACGCCCCGGTCACCATCGAGGACTCGCAGTCGCGCGTGCTTGCGTATTCGGGACGTCAGGAGGAGGCCGACCGTCCCCGGGTAGAGACGATCCTGGGCCGGCAGATTCCCGAACCGCACCTGCAGCGGCTGCGAGAGGCGCGGATCTTCCAGCGGTTGCGCCACGAGACCGGAGTCGTCTACTACGAGGATCCGGACCGCGGCGTCAAGCCACGCGCCATCGTGGGAGTGCGCGCGGGAGACGAGCTGCTGGGTTCCATCTGGGCAGTGTTCGAGCCTCCCTTCCGTGCCGAGCAGGAGGCCGCGCTGCTTGATTCATCCAAGGTGGTCGCCGTGCACCTGCTGCGGCATCGCCTGGGAGTCGAGGTGCACCGCAACCTGCAGAACGACCTCGTGGGAGCGGTGCTCAACGGTGGGCAGATGGCCGCCGACGCCGCCATGCGTTTGAGCCTGTACGACGTGGGTTACCGCGTCGTCGCACTGAGCTGCGTCGAGCGCGAGGGAGTCGACGAGTCCCTGCAGCTGACACGCCTATGGGACCTGCTGTCGGTCCACGTGTCGTCGGTGCATCCGCGCGCCGTCACTGGGCTGATGCGCGACGTCGTGTACGCGATCCTGCCGCTCGGCAAGACGGCCGAGACCGGGTTGGCCGTCGCCAGGCAGACCATGGAGCGCTTCTTCGAGAGAGCGTCGACGCGTCTCCAAGCACCGGTGCTGGCAGGCATCGGTGGACATGCGCGGGCCGTGGCTGAAATTCCGCGCTCGAAGGTGGATGCCGAAGAGACGTTGCGGGTGCTGCGCAGCCGGGATGTGGCGCCGGCGCAGGCGGACATCGACGACGTGCGCCTCCAGGTGATGCTGCTCGACCTGGCGAACCTGCACGCTGGCCAGCCGCTGGGGAGAACCAAGTTGACGCCACTCGTCGAGCACGATCAGCAGCATCACACCGAGTACGTGCTCACCCTGCGCGAATACCTCGATGCCTTCGGCGACCTGAAACGGGCCGCCCGGCAGCTGGAGATCCATCCCAACACGATTCGGTACCGGCTCCGCAAGCTCGGGGAAGTGTCCGGGATCGACCTCGACGACGCCGAGGAGCGACTCAGCCTGCTTCTGCAGCTTCGTCTGCTTCGCGACGCCTGACTTCGGACTGTTGTGCGCTCTGAGTCGCATCGCCGGCTTCGGAACCACCAACGGCCAACGAGGGTTTCACGCTCGACCAAGGGATCCGTTGGCTGGTCACCTGCAACGCATTCTCGCGGCATCACCGCAGTTGCCGGGACGCGGCGCCCCTCGAGGTACGGGACCGCGTGAAGGGCTCGGTGGACCCAGACGTCGTGGGAAGATGCCCGCCATGACCACACAGGACCGGTTCGGCGCCAGGGCCACGCTGGTCGACGGCGTCGACTACTTCCGTCTCGACCGGCTTGCTGAGAGCGGGGTGGGCGACCCGTCGCGGCTCCCGATCACCGTCAAGATCATGCTGGAGAACGCTCTCCGCCACGCTGGCGCCCCGTTCGCCGGCGAGGACGACGTGGCAGTGCTGGCCGCCTGGGACGGCCAACACCCCGAACACGACCGTGAGCGGCCCTTCGTCCCGTCGAGGGTGCTCCTGCAAGATTTCACAGGGGTGCCCGCGGTGGTGGACCTGGCGGCGATGCGATCAGCGATGGAGCGGGCCGGCGGCGATCCAGCGCGCATCGACCCATTGGTGCCCGTCGACCTGGTGGTCGACCATTCGGTGCAGGTCGACGCCTTTGGTGACGCCATGGCCTACGAGCGCAACATCGAGCGCGAGTACCAGCGCAACCGCGAGCGCTACACCCTACTGCGCTGGGCTCAGCAGGCCTTCAAGGGATTTCGGGTGGTACCTCCCGGGATGGGCATCGTGCACCAGGTCAACCTCGAGTACCTCGCCCATGTGGTCCAGGTCCGCGACCTCGACGGCGCCACGGTGGCCCTGCCCGACACCCTGGTGGGCACCGACTCCCACACCACCATGGTCAACGGCATCGGCGTCCTCGGCTGGGGAGTGGGGGGCATCGAGGCCGAGGCGTGCATGCTCGGCCAGCCGCTCTTCCTGCTCAGCCCGGTGGTGGTCGGGGTGCGCTTCCACAACGCGTTGCCGGCCGGCACCACTGCCACCGACCTGGTGCTGACCCTGACCCAGATGCTGCGCAAGCACGGGGTGGTCGGCAAGTTTGTGGAGTTCTGCGGCGCCGGGCTCAGCTCGATGACCGCCGCGGACCGCGCCACCCTCTCCAACATGGCGCCCGAGTACGGGGCCACCGCGGCGCTCTTTCCGGTCGACGCCCGCACCCTCGAGTACCTCCGTCAGACCGGCCGTGAGGAGGAGCAGGTGGCGCTGGTGGAGCGCTACACGCGTGAGCAGGGACTGTTCCGCACCGACCAGAGCCAGACCCCGGTGTTCAGCGAGACCCTCGAGCTCGACCTGGCGTCGATCGTCCCCTCGGTGGCGGGCCCGCGCCGGCCCCAGGACCGGGTGGCGCTGGCCGGCATCTGGGACTCCTTCACCGCGGTCTACGGCGCCGGTGACAACCTCAGCGCCAACGCGGCGCGCGAGCGGGACCGCCTTGTCAACGAGGGTGGCAACCCGCCCGGCGTGCTGGGCAATCCCAACCCCGACCCCCAGGCGGCCGGCAACGGCCATTCGGCGGCAGCGCTGGACAACGGCTCGGTGGTGATCGCCGCCATCACCTCGTGCACCAACACCTCCAACCCGTCGGTGATGATCGCCGCCGGGTTGCTGGCGCGCAACGCCGTGGAACGCGGCCTCACCGTCCCCGACCACGTCAAGACGTCGCTGGCGCCGGGGTCGCGAGTGGTCACCGACTACCTCCGCCGCGCCGGCCTGAGCGGGGCGCTCGACGCGCTCCACTTCAACACGGTCGGCTACGGCTGCACCACCTGCATCGGCAACAGCGGTCCACTTCCCGAGCACGTCTCGACGCGCATCGAGGCCGACGACCTGGCGGTCGCCGCCGTGCTCAGCGGCAACCGCAACTTCGAGGGCCGCATCCATCCCCAGGTGAAGGCGGCCTATCTCGCCTCACCGCCACTGGTGGTGGCCTACGCGCTGGCCGGCACCGTCAACATCGACCTCACCACCCAGCCGCTGGGCACCGGCACTGACGGTGGCGAGGTCTTCCTCAGCGACATCTGGCCGAGCGCCGAGGAGATCACCGAATCCACCAGCGCCGCGTTGCAGGCTGAGATGTTCGGCAATGAGTACGCGCGCATCTTCGACGGTGACCAGCACTGGCAGAGGCTGCCGGCGCCGACCGGGGCGATGTTCGAGTGGGATCCGGACTCGACGTACGTGCGCGAGCCGTCGTTCTTCACCGATGCGAGCGCGGAGCCGACCGCGCCGTCCGCCATCGAGCGGGCGCGGGTGCTGGTCGTGCTCGGGGACTCGATCACCACCGACCACATCTCCCCGGCCGGCAGCATCTCAGCGCAATCGCCGGCCGCGCGGTACCTGGGTGAGCGCGGCGTCGAGGTCCGCGACTTCAACACCTACGGCGCCCGCCGCGGCAACCACGAGGTGATGGTGCGCGGCACCTTTGCCAACATCCGTCTGCGCAACCTGCTGGCCGGGGGCAGGGAGGGCGGCTGGACCACCCACCTCGACAGCGGCGAGTTGATGCCGATCCACGACGCGGCGGTGCGCTACGGCGAGGAGGGCGTGCCGCTCATCGTCATCGCCGGCCGCGAGTACGGCTCGGGCTCCTCGCGTGACTGGGCCGCCAAGGGCCCCAAGCTGCAGGGCATCCGGGCGGTGATCGCGCAGTCGTTCGAGCGCATCCACCGCAGCAACCTGGTGGGCATGGGCATCTTGCCGCTGCAGTTCCGCGAGGGCGACTCGATGGAGTCGCTGGAGCTGACCGGCCGCGAGCACTACACCATCGAGGGGGTGGCCGGCGCGCGACCCGGAAGCCTGGTCAGCGTCGTGGCCAGCGGAGAGGGCGGCCAGACCAGCTTCGACACAGTCTGCCGCCTCGACAGCGACACCGACGTCGAGTACTTCCAGGCCGGCGGGATCCTCACCCATGTGCTCCGTCAGCTGATGCGGGCCTGACGAGGCGGACGCCAGCGCGTCAGCAGGCCCAGAGCCGATGCCGAATGATCCTCGACGCCTGATCCTCGGCTGATTAACAAGCGTTGATGGTTCTTCACGTTTCTCCGTTGGACAACCTGGGGCGGGGCTGCGATGGTTGCGGGACAGCGGCGCAATTGCGGCGTTTCAACCGAGGAAATCAACAGGCCACCGCCGGTGCGGGGCTCACACGGTAGCGGCGTCATCACCTTCTCCGCGGCAGCTCGAGCCGCGGGACCAGAGGCCAGGCGCCGCCGGACAGGAGGGCGGACACCGCCCGAGAGGGGATAGGCTGTGACCGGCGACAGGGAGCTGTCGCCGGCCACGGTCACCCTCACCCAGGTCCTTCGCACCGCACTCCTCGAGGAACACCGATGAAGCCCGCCCCTCGCCGCTGGCAGGTGTCCGACTCTGCCCCGCTGCCGGGACACCCCCCGTTGCTCGGCCGCGTCCTCGCCGCTCGTGGCCACGACGACGACAGCGCCGCCGATCTGCTCGACGGTGACGCCGCCTTTCACGATCCCTTCGGGTTGCTCGGCATGGACGCCGCCGTCGCCGTGCTGACTGAGGCGATCGGCGCGCAAAGCCGCATCGCTGTGTACGGCGACTACGACGCTGACGGGGTCACCGCCTGCGCGCTGCTCAGCCGCGCCCTGCGCGACGCCGGCGTCGACGCGGTGCCCTACATCCCCAACCGCATGAACGAGGGCTATGGGCTGCACAGCGCGGCCCTCGCAGAGCTCCACGACCAGGGCGTCGGCTGCGTCATCACCGTCGACTGCGGCACCAGCAGCGTCGAGGTGGCCGCGGCCCGTCCGGCGGGGATGCGCCTGGTGGTCACCGATCACCACCTGCCACTCGCTCCTGACGGGGCGGCACCCGCGCTGGCCCCGGCGGACGCGCTCGTCAACCCCAAGCAGCCCGGCTGTCCCTACCCCTTCGACGGGCTGGCCGGCGCGGGGGTGGCCTGGAAGCTGCTCGCCGCGCTCGAGGCGGCGGGACTGGTCGCGCTCGGGAGCGCGGATCGAGCGCTCGGCCTCGCCGCCCTCGGCACCGTCGCCGACATGATGCCGCTGCGCGGCGAGAACCGCCTGATCGTCCAGCGCGGCCTGCCCCGGCTGCGCGAGCTGCCCGGCATCCGAGCCCTGTGCCAGGCGGCCGGGCTGAGCGCAGACCTGCGTGCGGCCGACCTCGGCTTCGCCATCGGTCCGCGCATCAACGCCGCCGGCCGGATGGAGGACGCGCGCCTGGCGCTGGATCTCTGCCTCTGCGATGACGAGCAGGAGGCGTTGGCGCTGGCGATGCAGCTCGATGCCCAGAACCGGGCGCGCCAGCAGGCGGTGGCGATCGCCATGGAGCAGGCCGAGCGGCTGGTCGCCGACCTTCCCGACGAAGCCCCGGCCATCGTCCTGGGCAGCCCCGAGTGGCCGATGGGCATCGTCGGCCTGGTCGCCGGCCGCCTCACCGAGCGCTATGCACGGCCCAGCTTCATCGTCTGCCTCGACCCCGACGAGGCCAAGGGGTCGGCGCGGTCGACCAGCAGCGTGCACATCGTCCAGGCTCTCGACAGCGCCGCCCCGACCCTGATCAGGTACGGAGGCCACCGGGTCGCCGCGGGCTTCAGCCTCGACGGCGCCCGCTTTGCCGACTTCTCGCGCGCCATCTCAGCCGCCGTCGAGGCTCAGCTGGGTGGTGCCCCGCGCGAGCGGGTTGTTGCCATCGATGGCGAGATCACCACGGCTGACTGCATCCCCACCACCTGCGACCTGCTCGACAGCCTCGAGCCGTGCGGGATGGGCAACGCATCCCCAGTGCTGGCGCTGCGCGACTGCACTGTGCTGTCCACGAGCACGTTCGGAGGCGACGCCCAGCACATCCGGGTGGTGCTGGGCGACCGTGAGGGCCTGGTCGAGGCGATCGCCTTCTTCAAACCGCAGCTGGCGGCACATCTGCCCCGGGGCCGCCGCGTCGACGTCTGCGTGGCTCTGGAACGCGACGAGTGGAAGGGTCAGGTGCGGGTGAGGGCACGACTTCGTGACATCCGTCCGGCCCAGTCCGCGGCTGTCCTCGAGGTCGTGGGGCGGCCCGTCAGCGCGCTCGGCGCCGGCGCCACCGGGCCCTGACGCCGCGGTCGCGTCGGGGACGGGGTGTATGGTGAAACCCATGCCTGAGAGCCATCCCACCACCATCCGCGAGTTGCGCCAAACCGAGTACCGGGTGGTCCCGGTCCGCGCCGAGCTTCGCCGCAACCTGATGCGCCGGCTGGCCGCCGGAGACGCGCTCTTCAGCGGCATCCTCGGCTACGAGGAGTCGGTGGTGCCGCAGCTCGAGAACGCCATCCTCGCCGGCCAGGACCTGATCCTTCTCGGCGAGCGCGGCCAGGCCAAGTCACGACTGCTTCGTGGCCTCATCGACCTGCTCGACGACGCCATCCCGGCGATCGCCGGCTGCGAGATCAACGACGACCCCTACCAGCCGCTCTGCCGTCGCTGCCGCCAGCTGGTCGCCGAGCAGGGCGACGACACCCAGGTCAGCTGGCTGGCCCCTGAGAAGCGCTACAGCGAGAAGCTGGCCACGCCTGACACCTCGATCGCCGACCTGATCGGCGAGGTCGATCCCATCCGCGTCGCCGAGGGCCGCTATCTGAGCGACGAGATGACCATCCACTACGGGCTGATCCCGCGCACCCACCGCGGCATCTTCGCCATCAACGAGCTGCCCGACCTCGCCGAGCGCATCCAGGTCGGCCTGCTCAACATCATCGAGGAACGCGACGTTCAGATCCGCGGCTACCGGCTGCGCCTGCCGCTGGATGTCTTCGTGGTGGCCACCGCCAATCCCGAGGACTACACCAATCGCGGCCGGATCATCACCCCCCTGAAGGACCGCTTCGGCGCCCAGATCCGCACCCACTACCCGCGCACCATCGAGCACGAGATCGCCATCGTCGACCAGGAGGCAACCACCTTCGACGACATGCCGGTGCCCGTGCACGTGCCCCAGTACATGAAGGAGATCGTCGCCGAGTTCACCCAGCTGGCCCGCCGCCATCCCCAGGTCAACCAGCGCAGCGGTGTGTCGGTGCGGATGAGCATCGCCAACCAGGAGAACCTCGCCGGCAACGCGCTGCGGCGAGCCCTGCGGACCGGTGAGAAGGAGGCGGTGGCACGCATCAGCGATCTGTCCGCGCTGACCTCGTCGAGCGCCGGCAAGCTCGAGCTCGAGACCCTCGACGACGGCGACGACAGCCAGCTGCTCGACAAGATGCTGCACGCAGCCTGCAACAACGTCTTCCGCCGCCACTTCACAGCTGCCCAGTTCGCCGACCTGCTGCAACGCTTCGACCACGGCGGCTTCACCGTCGAGGTCGGTGAGGGGCTCTCGGCGAGCGCCTATGCGGCGGCACTCGGTGAGCTTCCCGGCATCGACGCCGCCACCGAGAAGCTCGGCGAGTCGGGCACGGCGGCGTCACGCGCGGCGGTGCTCGAGTTCATCCTGGAGGGGTTGCACCGAGGCAAGCGGCTGAACAAGACGGAGATGGACGGCACCGCCGTGTACGGCGGGTGAGCAGCCACCGCTTCAGCGCCTGGGACGGCACCCAGGACCCGCTCGGCCCCGACGTCGAGGAGATCTTCAACCGCCTCAGCGAGGACGTCTTCCACGGCTGGGACTTCGAGACCGCCCTGAGGCGCATGCTCAGCCAGGGCTGGCGCGACAAGTCGGGCAAGCGCCTGATGGGCCTCGAGGAGATGGCCGAGCGCCTGCAGCGCCGCCGCCGCAAGCAGCTCGAGAGGTACAACCTCGACGGGGTCTTCAACGACATCACCGAGAAGCTCGACAACGTCCTCCGCATGGAGCGCCAGGGCATCGAGGAGCGCACCGCCAACGTGGAGGACGAGTCCGCCAAGCGGATCCTCGAGCGCGTCGCCGCCAAGCGGCGCGAGCAGCTCGCCAACCTGCCCAGCGATCCCGGTGGCGCCATCCGTGAGCTGCAGGGCTACGAGTTCATGGAGGAGCGCGCTGAGCAGGCATTCCAGCGCCTGCTCGAGGAGATCAAGAAGGGCGTCGTCGACACCTACTTCAAGGAGATGACCGAGCAGATGCAGGCGATGTCCGGGGGGGACGTCGCCGAGCTGCGGGCGATGGCGCGAGACCTCAACCGCCTGGTCCGCGAGAAGCTCGAGGGCGTGCCCGACGCGCAGCGCCAGCGCAGCTACGAGAGCTTTCTGGAGCGCTGGGGCAAGCTCTTCCCCGGAGCCCCGCCCAAGGTCGACGACTTCCTCGACGAGATCACCAAGCAGATGGCCCGCATGGACTCACTGATGCGCTCGCTCTCACCGGAGATGCGCCGCCAGCTGGGTGACCTCATGGACGCCGTCTTCGGCGACCCCGAGATGCAGGCTGAGCTCGCCGAGCTGGGCGCCGGCCTGGAGATGCTCTCCCCGCGCGGCGGCCTGGGCTCGCGCTACTCGTTCTTCGGAGGCGAGCAGCTGCCGCTCGATGAGGCCATGCAGCTGATGGGCCGACTCCAGTCGATGGAGGAGCTGGAACGCAACCTGCGCGAGGTGTATCGAGGCGGACAGATCCCGGCGGAGGCCCGCAATCAGCTGCAGGACCTGCTCGGCGGCGACGCGGCCCGGAGCCTGGATCAGCTGGCCCGGATGGCCAAGGAGCTCGAGGCACGAGGACTGGTGCAGCGCGACGCCGATGGCCTCCGCCTGACGGCGCGAGGGATGCGCCGGATCGGCCAGAAGGCGCTGGGTGACCTCTTCGCACAGCTGCGCAAGGACCGCTTCGGCGAGCACACCCTGGCCCGCCGCGGACAGCTCGGCGAGCGCGCCGAGGACAGCAAGGCGTACGAGTTCGGTGATCAGTTCGACCTCGACGTCGAGCGCACTGTCATGAACGCGATCCAGCGCCAGGCGTCGGACGGTGCTCGTGCTCGCGCCACCATCCCGCACCTGCAGCCGGAGGACTTCGAGGTGCATCGCAGCGATGCGCTGACCCGCTCGTCGACGGTGCTGATGCTCGACATGAGTCGCAGCATGCCGCTGCGCGGCTACTTCTACGCGGCCAAGAAGGTTGCCCTGGCGCTGGACTCGCTGATCCGCAGCCAGTTTCCGCGTGATTCGCTGCACATCATCGGCTTCAGTGACATCGCCAGGGAGATCAGCTCCGCAGACCTTCCCCACCTCAGCGTCAACGAGTACGTGTACGGCACCAACATGCAGCACGGGCTGA
>JAEKNN010000004.1 GCA_016464795.1 Candidatus Amunia macphersoniae
TGGCTGGAGCTGACCGACAACAACG
The DNA here is from genome assembly GCA_016464795.1 of Candidatus Amunia macphersoniae. Classification (GTDB taxonomy): domain Bacteria; phylum Chloroflexota; class Dormibacteria; order Aeolococcales; family Aeolococcaceae; genus Aeolococcus; species Aeolococcus macphersoniae. The sequence goes on from JAEKNN010000004.1 coordinate 26, forward strand.
CCACCTTCATCCTCCGCGAGGACAAGGAGGATGAGTCGACGGAGTCGCGGATACCGCTGCATGCCGGGATGCAGTTCGTCATCGACACCCAGCGCCTGTGGCACGTGGTGCACAACCCCGGGCCCGAGCCGCGCTACGCGTTGATCACCTCCTGGGAGTCGGGAGATTCCCTGCAGGCGTGGATCGACGCAGAGCTGCCTGTGGGGGAGGGCGCGGCTGCGGGCTGACTCACATCGACGGGGCGTCGTCGGGATTGACCGTCTCTCCGCAGGTTGGGCAGTAGTCGACGGTGGTGTCGTCGATCCACTCGCCGCATACAGGGCATTGTTGCGTCGTCATGGCGGGGCCCTCGTCTGATCGCGCTGCTGGCGCAGCAATCGTGGGACAGCCCCGCGGACATCACACGCCCGACGCATCGAGCCAGGCCAGTCAGTGCCTCCTCTGGTGCTGGGCTGTGGTGTGAAGCTACGGTTCCCGTACCTGCCGAGGCGGCGAGCTCGGGCCACCGTCGCCGAGGCAGGCGAGCACCGCGTCATGGATGCGCCCGTTGGTGGTGAGCACGTTGCCGCCGCCGACCCGGTCGATGCCGGCGAAGTCGCTGAACCGGCCGCCCGCCTCATGCACGATCAGCCGTGCGGCGCTGATGTCCCATTCGTTGACGATCGGTTCGATCCCGCAGTCGATGGCCCCCTCGGCCACCAGCATGTGCGACCAGAAGTCGCCGAAGCCTCGCATGGTCCGGCAGCTGGCGGCGAGCCGGTCGAAGCCGCGCTGCCAGCCGTAGCCCGCGAAGTCACGGACGTCGGTGAACGACACGGTGGCGTCCTCCAGACGTGCCACCGCGGAGACATGCAGTCGCCGGCCGTTGCACATCGCACCCGCATCCACCGTGGCCCACCAGCGGCGCTGCATCGCCGGAGCGGAGACCACAGCGCAGACCTCCTCCCCCCGGTGCTGCAGTGACAGCAGCGTCGCCCACACCGGCACCCCGCGCGCGAAGTTCTTGGTGCCGTCGATGGGGTCGACGACCCAGCGCCAGTCGGAGTCACCGCTCGACCCCGCCTCCTCACCAAGCACTGTCTGTGATGGCCGCACCGCCGCAACTCTCGCCCGCACCATCTCCTCGACCCTGCTGTCGGCGTCGGTGACCGGACTGTCGTCCGCCTTGGTGTCGACGCGCAGGTCGGCGGCGCCGAAGCGCGCCATGGTGATCGCGTCGGCGCGGTCGGCGAGCTCGAGGGCCAGGGCCAGGTCGTCATGTGGTTCCAGCGTCACGCTTGGGTCTCGACCACCGAGTAGAAGCACGACGTCTCGCCGGTATGACAGGCCGGGCCGGACGGGTCGACCCGGAGCAGGACGGTGTCGCTGTCGCAGTCGAGCCGCACCTCGAGCACGGTCATGCGATTGCCACTGGTCGCACCCTTCTCCCACAGCTCTCCACGGGAACGGCTCCAGAACCAGGCCTGCCGTGTCTCCAGGGTGCGCTGCCACGACTCCTCGTTCATGTGGGCGAGCATCAGGACGCGACCGCTGGCAGCGTCCTGGACGATCGCCGGCACCAGCCCGTCGTCACCGAAACGAGGGCGAGCGCTCACAGGCGCACCGCCACCCCGGCGTCGCGCAGCTGGCGCTTGGTGTCCGGGATGGGGTGCGAGGCGAAATGGAAGATCGAGGCAGCCAGGGCCGCGTCAGCCGCGCCCTCGGTGAGCACCGCCCGGAGGTGCTCGGGCTCGCCGGCGCCGCCGCTGGCGATGATCGGGATCGGTACCGCCGTAGCCACCGACGACGTCAGCGCCAGGTCATACCCGGCGCGTGTCCCATCCCGATCCATGCTGGTGAGCAGGATCTCGCCGGCCCCGCGGGCCGCGGCTTGACGGGCCCAGTCGATGACGTCGCGGCCGGTGTCGCGCCGTCCCCCGTGGGAATGCACGGTCCACCCGCCTGCGCTGCTGCGAGCGTCGATGGCGACCACGATGCACTGCTCGCCGAATCGTTCAGCCGCTTCGCTGATGAGCTCGGGACGCTGCAGAGCCGCCGAGTTCAGCGACACCTTGTCGGCGCCGGCGCGAAGCATGCTGTCGATGTCGTCAACGCTGCGCAACCCGCCGCCCACGGTCAGCGGGATGAAGACCGTGTCGGCTGTCCGTCGCACGGCGTCGATGAGGATGTTGCGGCCATCGCTGGAGGCGGTGATGTCGAGGAAGACGATCTCGTCGGCGCAGTCGGCGTCGTACCGCGCCGCCAGCTCGGCCGGGTCCCCGGCGTCGCGGAGGCCGACGAAGTTGACGCCCTTGACGACGCGGCCGCCGTCGACATCGAGGCAGGGGATGATCCGCTTGGCGAGGGTCATGCCGGGGCCGGATCGGCAAATCGGCTGAGCGCGGCGCCGAGGTCGAAGAGCCCATCGTGCAGAGCGCGACCGACGATTGCGCCGGCGGCACCGGCGTCCCTGCAGGCAGCCACGTCGTCGAGGGTGGTCACCCCGCCGCTCGCGTACACCGGGCCGGGAAACTGGGCGCACGCCGCGGCCAGGGCGCCGGCGGCCGGTCCGGAGAGAGTGCCGTCGCGGTCGATGTCGGTGTGCACGACCCCGGCGACCGGCCACGCCGACCAGCGGTGAAGGTGCGCGTGCGCATCGCCGGCTGACTCCGTCCACCCCTGGGCACGCGCCTGGCCGTCGCGCACGTCGAGGCCGAGCAGGACCTGCCCCGGGAACGCTTCGCACAGAGCGCGTGCGGAGTCTGGATCACGAAGGGCCAGGCTTCCCACCACCACGTACGAGGCGCCGCCGTCGAGCCACCGGCGCGCGGTCTGGTGGTCGCGAACCCCACCGCCCACCTGCACCTCCAGCCCGCGCTCAGCGAGCATCGTCACGGCAGCGGACAGGCTGGCCGCGGACTCCCTGTCCGGTTGGCCGCGAGCGGCGTCCAGGTCGACCACGTGCACCCGGCGCGCTCCCGCCGCAGCGAAGCCGGCGGCCACCGCCACCGGGTCATCGGAGAACACAGTCTCGGCTCCGTAGTCGCCGCGCAGCAAGCGGACCACTCTGCCTCCGCGAACGTCGATCGATGGGATCACCAGCATCGGCCAACCCTCAGGCACGTACCGGGGCTGCGCACCTGGCGATGAAGTTGGCGTAGATGCGCAGGCCGGCGACGGCGCTCTTCTCGGGATGGAACTGCGTGCCCGCGACGTTGCCGAGCTCCGCGGCTGCGACGATCTCACCTCCATGATCGGTGGTCGCGATCACTGTCTGCGGGTCGTCGGGAATCGCCGCATACGAGTGCACGAAATAAACGCGGGTCTGGTCGGCAACGCCATCGAGCAAACCCGAGTCGCGGCGCATCGCAAGAACGTTCCAGCCGATGTGGGGAACCTTGCCACGGCTGGCATCGAGGCGGCGCACCCGTCCGGGGATCAAGCCCAGTCCCGCACCGCCAGAGCCCTCGTCGCTCTCGCTGAAGAGCAGCTGAAAGCCGAGGCACACGCCCAGCACCGGGCGGTCCGATGCCGCGAAGGCACGCACTGCATCGTCGAGGCCAGCGCTGCGCAGGCTGGCGGCCGCCACGGCGAACGCCCCAACGCCGGGCAGCACCAGCCCGTCGCAGGCGGCGAGTCGCTCACCATCATCGGTGACGATTGCGACAGCGCCACCGTGCGCCAGGGCACGCTCGACGCTACGAAGGTTGCCCACGCCGTAATCGCAGATGCCGACGCGAACGGGAGAGCAGACGCTCACAGAGTGCCCTTGGTGGAGGGGATCCCGGTGCCGGTCACCGCCAGTGCCTGCCGGGTCGCCAGGCCGAGCGCCTTGAACGCCGCCTCGGCGATGTGGTGCAGGTTCTCACCACGGATCATGTCGAGGTGCAGGCTGATGCCGGCATTCTGCGCGTAGCCGCGGATGAACTCCTGCAGCACTGTGACGTCGAAGTCGTTGATGCGGCCGCGCAGCCCGTCCATCTCATAGGTGACGTGCGGCCGCTTGCCATAGTCGAGGACGCAGCGCACCAGCGACTCGTCGAGCGGCGCGTAGGCATGTCCGAAACGGGCGATCCCGGCCCGATCTCCGAGCGCTTCCGACACGCAGCCGCCGAGCACAAGGCCGGTGTCCTCGACAAGGTGATGGGCATCGACATCGATGTCGCCGCTGCCGTTCAGCCGCACATCCATCCCGCTGTACTTCACGAACGACCCGAGCATGTGGCCGAAGAACGGGAGGGGCAGGTCGATGTCGGCGCGGCCGCTGCCATCGATCTCCACAGCGCATTCGATGCTCGTCTCCTTGGTCTCACGAAGCAGCTCACCATGCCTCTCCCTCATCGCACGCGTTCCTCCATGCGCAGGCGGATCGCCTCTTCATGCCCGAGCAGGCCCTCTGCCTCCGCCAGCGCGCACGCCACCGGGGCGAGCGCGTCGAAGTCCGCCGCGGTCAGGTCGACAATCGACGGCCAGCGCACGAAGTCCATCACCGACAGTGGGCCGCGATAGCGCGCGGCCCCCTGGGTCGGCAGCGTGTGGTTGGGCCCGGCGATGTAATCACCCATCGACACCGGAGAGAGCCCACCGCAGAACACGGCGCCCGCCCCGCGGACCCGCTCGCGCAGACCCTGCGCACCCATGCCCTGCAGGGAGACGTGCTCGGGCGCGAACGCGGCCACCAACGGCAGTGCCTCCTCGATGTCGTCGACGGTGACGATGGCGCCGTGGCGCGCCGCCGAGTCGGCGATCACTCCAGCGCGTGCAGCCGCCGGCGCCCGGATGGCGAAGGCCGCCGAGACGGCATCGCGCACCTCAGGCGAGTCGGTGATGCAGACGGCCCATGCCAGGGGATCGTGCTCGAGCTGCGAGACCAGGTCGGCGGCGATGAAGTCGGGGTTGGCGTCCGCCGAGGCGACCACCAGGATCTCGCTCGGGCCCGCCAGCTGGTCGATGCCGACAGCTCCGAACACCTCCCGCTTGGCCAGGGTCACGAAGATGTTGCCCGGACCGACCACCATGTCGACGGCCGCCACCGTCTCGGTACCGTACGCCAGCGCGGCGATCGCCTGGGCGCCGCCGATGGCGTGGACCTCGGTCACGCCAAGCAGATGGGCGGCCGCGGCAACAAGCGGGTGCACCGCGCCGGACTGGCTGGGCGGGCTGGCGAGCGCGATCGACTCCACGCCGGCAACCTGCGCCGGGATCACGCTCATCAGCACGGTGCTCGGGTAGGCAGCGCGCCCGCCGGGCACGTAGCAGCCGGCGCGATGAAGTGGTTCCGGGCGCAGGCAGAGCGACTGCTCGCCTCGGGGACGGTCATCCACCTGCAGCTCGTGGAAGCCGCGGATGCGCTCGGCGGCGGCGGTCAGGGCATTGCGCAAACCGGGGCCGAGGGCTTCCCAGCAGGCCGCCATCTGGTCGGCATCGACGCGCGCCTGCGCGATCTGGACACCGTCGATCCGCTGCGTCCACTCTGCCACCGCGGCGTCGCCCCGAACCCGAACGTCGGCCACGATGGCGCGCACAGCGTCCACTGCGGAGATCGGGCCACCGAACAGGTCGCGCAGCCGTGCTGCGGCCGCCGGGTCTGGCTCGGGGATGGAAAAACGGCGCTGCGCGTGCGGGTCGGCCCGCCATTCACTCGCGGTCAGATGGCGGAGACCGCTCACGCGCTGCGCGCCTCCACGGTGCGCCGCAGGGCGCCGGCGAGCTCGGTGATCGGCACGCTCCGGGTTTTCATGGAGGCGACGTTGACCACCAGGCGCGCCGTCGACGCTGCGATGGTGGCCACCTCGGCGAGGCGGTTGGCCCGCAGCGTGGCGCCGGTTGCCACCACGTCGACGATGCCGTCGGCCAGCCCGGCGGAGGGAGCCAGCTCCACTGAGCCATGCAGCTTGATCAGCTCAGCACCGTCACCGCGGGTGGCGAACCACCGGCGCGCTGCCTGCGGGTACTTGGTTGCCACCCGAAGCGACGCCGGCCAGCGCCCGGAGGCCAGCGGTGATCCGTCCGGGGCGGCGAAGACCAGGCGGCAGGCGCCGAAGCGAAGGTCGGCGATCTCGTACAGGTCGCGCTGTGACTCCCAGAGCACATCCTTGCCCACGATGCCACAGTCGCACGCTCCCATCTCGACGTAGACGGGCACATCCGTCGGGCGCACTGTGATGATCTCGTGG
>JAEKNN010000047.1 GCA_016464795.1 Candidatus Amunia macphersoniae
GACGTGAGCGAGAGCGCGGCGGCGGCCATCCTTGGCATCACCGCCATAGTACCAGATTATTTCACAGACAGACCACTAGGCACGTCCGGCAAGGCTCTACCTTTTCGGCTCATACCGCATCGCCACCGCCCCCGAGCCGAACTCCAGCCGGCTCACGAGCCTCAAATCGACATGCCTCGATAGCCCCGCGAACAACGTCGGCCCGTGGCCCGCCAGCCTGGGCTGCACCACGAACTCGTACTCATCGATCAATCCCAGCTCCGCCAGCGCCAGCGGAAGCTTCACGCCGCCCACGAGCAGTCCCTTACCCGGCTCTCGCTTGAGCTGCTGAACGGCCTTTCCCAGATCCCCGCGCACGAGCTCCGCGTTCCAATCGACCCGGTCCAGGGTGCTCGACACGACGTACTTCTTTGCCGCGTCGATCGTCCGGGCGAACGGTTCCATCCAATCGGGCCTCGCTCCCGTCGGCGCCGGCAGCCGCCACGCTGCCTCCATCATCTCGTAAGTCACCCGGCCAAAGAGGAGGGCATCGGCCTGGACGAGGTTCTCGACCGCGTGACGATGCAGGTCTTCGTCCGCGACCATCGCACGATGATCGCAGCACCCATCCAATGTGACGTTGATGGAATACCGAAGGGGTCGCACTACACGAGAGTACCGATTGGCGGCGCCATCGAGCTGAGCGCGGAACACGTCTGTCCTTGATGGCTCACGACAAATCCTCGCCGCGTATGTTGTTGGCACCGACGTGACGCCCGAGCGCACCCAACTTCATCGGCCGGAGCGCCGTCCAGCTTGGAAAGCTAGGTTTCAAGGCCGTGCCGCGGTGTCCATTTTGCTCGTGTGGAGCGGGAGAAGGGACTCGAACCCTCGACATCCAGCTCGGAAGAGATGGTGTCAGCGGAAAGCAAGGAAACAGAAGGCATTTCCCGCGCCGAGGCCCGAAAACACCAAAACTGCGCAGTGCCCTAAACGGGCTGATGAGCGTCGCCGACGTCGGATTGTGACGTCGTCGGCAGTCTCGTCCCCTACGTCCGAACCGCGGGGCCATACGGGCGCTTCCGTAGGCTGCAGCTAGAACTGACCCACGCGCGCCCACCTCGGACAGCCCGCGAACGAGGCCGCCGTCCGCCCCATCGCTCACGGTTGACCTGAGTTGGCCGGATGCCTCTTCGGGCAAGTCATCAACCCATTGGTCGCCGCGGTCGGCGCCTATGTATTCATCGCTGATCCGCGGCCGCCGACCCACTGTGCTTCGAGTGCGTAACGATCCCGCCAGACGACTCACGGCCTCCCGTGCCGCTGCTGGCGCTCGGCGAGACTGCTGGTATTGGCATCGGGTCCGTTCACCACAGTCGAGTGGACGTGTCGACGTCAGCCCGTAGGCTGATCGATTCCCTTACTTACGCAGCGTAAGCAAGAGGCTGTGCATTGTTCGCACGTATGGTTTTCCCGGTTAACGAGCCCGGGGCTCGCCTCACCATCACGCAAACCACGACCCTGTCGAAACCGTACGCCGCCATGAGCGGACGCGTCCTGCAGTGACGCTTGTTGCTGGGGTTCAATTCTAGCGCGTCCGTCGACCGCTGACGCTGCCGAACCAGGTTCGCCGTCCGATGGCTGCACCGGAACGCCGGGCGGCCAGGGGGGACGGCGTCGCGCTGTGTGGACACGCAGGCTCGGGGCAATCAGCCTCCTCAGCGGTGGGGGCAGCACCCGCATCATGCGCAGCAGCCGCCGGCACAGACGCGGATAGCGCAGGAGGCCGACACCGACGCGTCGCTTGAGCCGCGGCGGAAGCATCGCCGCGATCTGGCGCGTCGCCTCCGCCGACCGTCGCGCGTGCGCCCAATCTGCTCGCGTCAATGCCTTGGAGTAGTCGTCGACTGTGGTGACGAAGAAGCGCGGCAGCACCAGGTCACGAACCCAGAACCGGTTCAGTCGGTAGTCGTCCCCGACTGTGTCAGTGAGCTTCTCGAGATACCGCATGCGGCTCTCAAGGAAGCGACGGTCCATCGACGAGCTTGGGGTGGTCTCGCTGGCGTGGCCGTGGACGCGAAAGCGGGTCAACGACTTGGGGACGAAGATATGTCGCCAGTCGGCGCGGAACATTCGAACGAAGAGGTCGTCGTCCTCGTAGCCGCTGAGCGCCTCGTCGAAGCCGCCCACGTCGAGGAGCGCCGCCTTGCGCATCAGGCTCGCCGACGGTATCGCCATCACGTCCGAGCGCAGGCAGGCTGCCAGTGTCCGCTTGGGATGGACGAGACCGTGCTCGTTGATGAAACGGTGCGTCACTGTACTGCCCAGGCTGTCCATCTCGTCGAAGTCCGAGTACGCCCAGCCGATGTCCTGTCGCTTGCCGATCGCGCGGCAGAGCAGCTCGAGGTGTCGGGGACGCCACTCGTCATCCTGGTCGAGGAATGCGATCAAATCGGTGGTTGCCGCACCGATGCCGACGTTGCGGGCAGCGGACTGGCCCCGGTTGTCCTGGCGAATCACGCGCATCGGGAACGGTGTGTCAGTAGAGTCCACCACCTGTGCGGAGCCGTCCGTCGAGCCATCGTCAACGACGATCACCTCGGCCGGCGCAACCGTCTGCTCCGCGACCGTCTCGAGCGCGCGCCGCACGTAGCTGCGCCCGTTGTACAGCGCCACGACGACTGTGATCGCGCCGCAGTCCGCGAGGCCGATGTGTTTCACGATTGCCTGATCCCGTCAACAGGGTAGAGCTTCGCGCGCCTCTCGCCTTCTGCGGGATCGTAGGGCCAGCGCACGTCTTCGTCGCCGATGTCGCACACCTTGCGCGCCAGGATCCAAGCTTGGCCACCGGCTGACAAAACCGGCATGTCGAGCTGGCCGGCTCGCCAGACCGGCTCGGGGTGAATCCGCGCCCAACCGGCCGTGCCACCGTCGACGAGCTCGAACCCGGTGCTCGGGCCAAACAAGACGGCCAACCCGTCGGCCGTGAAACGCCAGAAGTCGTTCGGAGAAGCATGCTCGGGCCACGCTGTGGGAGCGTAGTGCAGCACCAGGGCGCCCAACGCCAGCACCCGGTTGACCTCTGCCGCCACCAGCCACGGGGCAACAACGTGCTCCAGCAACGACTCACTGTAGGCGGCTGTGAACACGCCGCGCGGGAAGATGTGCGAAAGGCGGTGCACGTCACCGACGACGTCGACGTTGTTGCCGTCGTGGATATCGATGTTCACGACGCGGCGGTTCCCCACCGACGTCGTGAATCCCTCCGGTTGAGCCCCGTCCCTGAGACGCCTGCCAAGCGTGAGTATCGGCCCGTCACCGGCCTCGGTGAGGAATCCCGCCAGCACGTCCTTTGAACGGTCGGCGCGCGGCTCACCCACCGGCAGGGGGTGGCTGGGCAGCTCGAGGCGCGTGCGGCGCACCCCGCGTGAGGTGTCGAGTTCGACATCGAGCTTGTCAGGCGGTGCAGGGAGGTAGAGGGCGAAGCCGCACCCGGGATGAACGCTGCCTTCCGGGTACAGAGCGGCGACGTCCTCCCGGAGGCCCGGTGCTTGGCTGGAGCGGGTCGCACCCGAGCTGACGCTGATCGAACGTACGGGGTCCTTGCCGGCATGGGCGAAGCCCCGTACGTACACGCCCCAGGTGTCGCGCCAGTACACCTCCAGCGTGACCACCACGCCGGGGTCACGCCAATCGACGTCGACGATCGCCGGATCATCGCCGCCTCGGTCCATGGCCAACTGGTCGTGGTCGCGTGCCGACTGGGCGAGCGTGCTGGCGTGCTCGTCATCGGCGTCGGCCTGTGCACAGGCTCGAGCGCAGCGTGTGAACCACCGGCGCGCCTCCGACGGATCACCGGTGTTGAGTGCGCGAACGCCCAGGAGGAACATGCTGTCACGTCCGGTGCGCCGCATGTCCGGGTCTCCTGAGGAGACAAGCGAGGCCACGCTCTCGGCCACCGGGGTCACGAGCGTGGCAGCCGCTTCGAGATGCCCGCGCGCCACCAGCTCGTTCATCGTCCGCGCCTGCCACCAGCCAGTGCGCAGCCGGCCGCGTGCTGTCGCGGGGGCGACAGCCTCGCTGATGCGGCCGGTCGCGTCAGCAGCCGAGCTCGGGTCAGCAGCGGCCAGCGCGAGGCACCGATGTCCCAATGAAAGCTCGAGCAGGTTGGCGATATCCACGTCGAGCAGGCCGCTGACGCCACGCCAGGCGAGAGCTGCACTGGCCGAGAGCGCGAAATGCTCCGCAGCGCGACCGGCACGCTGACGGTGCAGGAACTCGAGCATGCCGAACGCATAGGCAGTACCAGGCAGGTTCCAGGAAGGCCGCACACCAGAGGCCAGCGCCTGCATTGCCTGGACCGGGTCGTCGAGATCGAAGCCGGTCCGAGCCAGGAGGGTGTCGCGGACGCGCGAGATGCTCCGCTCCGCTGCGTCGAAGTCACCGAGCATCACCGCCAGGCGGAAGTGCCGGGTGGCCATGCCGCTGGCCAACGCCGAGTCGCGCTGTGCGGCCTGTGCGGCGGCGTCCAGGTACCCGAGCAACGCTCCTTGATCGAGGGTCGGGCGGGGCGCGATCGTGTCCCACCCTTCCGCGGTCACGGCCGCGACCACCTGGAGGCTGAGACCCTCGCGGACGACGTGGTGGTGATGGAACCCGGCGGCCTCGAGGAGGAGCCTCATACCCTGCGTGCTGGCCAGGAAGTAATGGAAGCCTGGGCTCAGCGCCTGGAGGGCTTCTTCCTCGCGCTCGACGGGTTGTGTCATCACCTCGGCGGCCGGCGTCGTAAGCACGAGCACTCCCGACGGGCTCAGCCGGCGCCGCACCTGCGCCAGGAAGTCGGCGGGGTCGGTGACATGCTCGAGAACCTCGGACGCGAGCACCAGGTCGAACGGCTCACCAAGGTCCACGCGCTCGTCCAGCATGTCGCTGCGGATGGGTACGCCCAACTCCGCTTGGCCACGCCGTCCGGCCGGCGACGGCTCAAGCCCGAGCGCGTCCCACCCGAACAACCGCGCCGCTATATGGACGCCGAAGCCGTAGTTGCATCCCACGTCGAGGAACCGGCGCACCCTGTCCGGCCGGACTCGGCAGAGTCCCAGGGCGATGGCATCGATGCCCGCCCCGCCTTCGACGTAGTCATCGATGGCGCGGTCGTCAGATGTGTACTCGTGCATGGCGCTGACCACGCGCAGCGACGCGCACACGTCGCAGCGGCCCACCCGCACGTCGACCAGGAAGTTGGCGTCGACCGCGGCGACCAGGCGCGTGGTGGATGCGCCGCAGACCAGGCAGCTGCCCGGCGAGTCCCCACTCCGCCATCGAATTGTCGGCACCACCAAACCTTAGCTGTTGCCGACGCCACCTCGTCCCGAGTGCATTCAAGCTTAGAAAGCTAGGTTTCAAGCCCCTGCCGTGGCGCCGATTCGCTTGTGTGGAGCGGGAGAAGGGACTCGAACCCTCGACATCCAGCTTGGAAGGAATGGTGTCACCAGTGTTGAGACAGAAAGACGTTCGCGTACGGAGTGACCGAAGACACCAAGACCGCGGCGTGCCCGAAACGGGCTGCATAACCTCGTCGACGGCGGATTGTCATGTCCGTCGGGCACCCTTGGGCCCCCCTCCGACCACGGGGCCATAGGAGCCGTTTAGTAGGCTAGTGTTGACCTGCCTCGCGCCCACCGCGGACAGCCGCGCGAATGTGCCCTAATCGGCTCACCATCGCCTCGCTGGGGCCTGACGCGCAGCCGCGCCCGGGTCGGACAGCCGCGAGCGGGAGTAGCTCACTGGTAGAGCTCCTACCCACCAAGGTCAGCCGCGCCCGCGATGGGCAGTCGCGAGAGGGCGGCTCAGTGGGAGGACACTTCCTTGCCACGGTAAGGGTCGCGAGTTCGAGCCTCGTCTCCCGCTGTCAATCCTCCCTCGCAGCGCTCGTTTCGAATCCCAACAGGGCCCGCCGGGTCCCGAAGGAGTCCGTCGCGGAGCGCAACGGCTGCGGCGACACGAGGAAGGTGCCCACATCCCCCGCGGACTGCTCCACGTCACGCCGGCGATGTCACGTAAAGCCGCCGCATCTGGCGGACAGACTGATCTGCGCAGTTCGAACTGAAGGCCCCGAACAACACGAGCCTGAAGTTGCCCCTTACCAACGCCCGAACCGCACTCCGAGCGTCGGCGCAGCCAGCCCGGTTCAGGCCGTGGCCGCGACCTCGCGGACGTCCGACTTGACCATCCTGACTCCAGGCGGGAGCTTCATGTTGTCGGAGGCCGCCTGAGCCTGCTCTCGAGTCTCGAACACGACCATGCTCAACCCCTCCCGACCGCTCGGGGCGAACACCGCGGACACGAACCCGGGAGCCTGCTTGATCATCGGAAGGACGTTGGCCTCCAGGTCCTCGCGCCCACGCTCGATGGTCTCGCCTTCCGGCAGCTCAACGGTAGTCACGACAACAAACATGTTCCAACCTCCAATCGGAATCGCGATCGGGATAGTACGCGAGTGACTGGGCCAATTTGTGGAGGGCGTCGAGGTACGCTGGCGATCAACGCGACGCCAGCGGCCGGGTCGTCGGCAGCATCGCCGGCGGGTACGTCATCTCCCAGGGGGCCCCATCCGGAACCGCCAGCCCGTGCGTGGGCAGCACGCGTCATCGTCTTCATCTGCGCAGCCCGCGGTCATCTCCGTCTGCAGTTGGGTCGCGGTGATGCCGTGCAACGGCCACCTGCTGCAGACCGGGTTCCCGCTTCCGGCCGGGACTCGCGAATCGCGAGCGGTCGCCGTGGTCGCTCGGCGCGGTCGCCAACCAACCGGTGAGGGGATGCCCTGGTTCCTGCGTCCGGTGAGCGCGATCTCCTTCAAGCCCGCAGCCAAGCTGGTCGACGCACTGGATCCGCGATTTTGGGCGTGAAACGGAGCTGTACACCTTGGCCCGCAAGGTCCGGCCGCTGCGCCGCAGGCGGTCGACCCGGCGGTGCAACGTCATCTTCTGGATATGTGCCGCGAGCTCACCGGGGTCTGAGTGTCGCCGCGGAGAGCCTGGAACACCTCGTCGCCTGGTGTGTTGGGCTCGTGCAGCCTCCCATGGGAGCGGCAATCCCCCCGCCCGAACTCCAAATCCTGACTTTCGTAGGGGACTGGCGACATCCAGCTTGGAAAGTAGGATTCAAGCGCCCTGCCGGATGGCCAATTTTCGCTGTGTGGAGCGGGAGAAGGGACTCGAACCCTCGACATCCAGCTTGGAAGTATCCTGCTCATATTTGAGATCGGCGTCGCGGAAGACCTCCGTTGGATCGTTAGATTTGAGGTCCTTAGATCAGGCTCGGACTTGCATTGCTGGACCTCAGCGGATGGATGACGGTGTGTCGGCTGGGCATCGCCGTCGCTTCACGAGGTGACCATCAGATCGGCGACGGAATCGAGCAGAATCGCGGCACAAGGTATGAGGTATGGAATGAAGGCCATCGTCGTGACAGCCGACGGTTACCACCACTGACCGATGGGCGCGCCGTCGGAGTCCCGTCTGGTTTTCCTGGCCGCCGCAGCGGCCGCCCGGGATGTCTTGAGCGAACCCGCCGTCGCCGAACATTGGGCTGACCAGAGTGCGCTGGCCCGGATGTCCGTAGGCGCTGTGGCCGGCCACCTGGCGCGTGCAGCGTTCACCGTTTCCGAGTATTTGAAGGCTGAGCCACCACCGGCAGCCAGACCGACCGCTTCGGCACCGGAATACTTCGGAGCTGTACTGGGCGACGCGGACCTCGACTCGCCGCTACATGCTGGCGTCCGCGCGCGGAGCGAGGCCGCGGCGGCCGATGGATGGGCGGCTCTCGTCAAGCGCTTCGACGAGACGGTCCGCGACTTGGAGAAGTCTCTCCAGGACGAACCGGCGGAGCGCCATCTGGCGGTCGCGGGCGGCATCGCGATGTTGCTCGACGATTACCTGGTCACACGGGTCGTCGAGTTGGCGGTGCACACCGACGATCTGGCGGTCTCAGCTGGGCTGGACGTCCTCCCTTCACCCGGGACCGATGTGGCAGTCAGCGCGTTGGTCGACACAGCACGTCTTCGCCATGGGCCGACCGCTGAGCTCCGCGCGCTGGCCCGTCGCGAGCGTGACGAGGTGAACGCGTTACGCGTCGTGTGATTCCAGCGGTGGGTGTCGCTCCTACCGCCGACTCCCACGCTCCGTTGACGACTGCGCGTCCCACTTGGAGCCCGGAACTCGGCGCATAGAGTTGGAAGCCGGAGACGGGACGCGAACTCGCGACATCCAGCTTGGAAGGTCTGGTCAGCGAAACGTTGCCGTACAAGGGCTTGCTCGCGCTAGGTCGCTGAAACACCAAAACCGCCACGTGCCCCGGATGCGGTAGGAAACCTTCCACGGCATCGGGTGCCCTAGGCAACAGACATCGCCCTGCCCCGCCGTCGACTGGTCCGTGCGATGATCTGAGGCGGTGTTGCTCGGGAATGACCACCCCGCGGTCGGGGCGCTTGCCGGCCGCGAACGGGAGCTAGGCGTCGCCCTGTCAGGGCTGACCACAGCCCTGCGGTCGGAGCCTCGGATACTGATCCTGCTGGGTGAACCCGGGATCGGCAAATCAACGCTCGCCCGAGCGATGCTCGACGTGGCCGCCCGGCAAGGCATGGCATCGGCCAGCGGGGTCGCCATTGACGACGCCGGTGCCCCTCCGTACTGGCCATGGACGCAGATATTTCGTCGACTCGACGCGGAGATCGGGATCGCTGGGATCGCCCGGCGTGAGGATCTCGCCCGCGACTTGGGTGCGATCGCCCCGGGGGTGTTCGGCGACGCGACATCATCGGGCGACCGCTTCTCCCATTTCGATGCCACCGCCCGGCTCCTTCGGAGCGCCTCGGTGAGGCGCCCGCTGTCGCTGCTGATCGATGACGCTCAGTGGGCCGACGAGGCGTCAGTCCTTCTGCTCAGATATCTCGCGCGCACCATGTCCGACGGGCGGCTGTTCATCGTGGTAACGGCTCGCGACACCGATCGCACCGCGCAGGAGATTTTCGGCGACACGGTCGGTGCGCGGATCGCGACCACGTTGCACCTGACGGGCCTCGATGCGAACGCCGTGCGGGTGCAGTTGGGCGCCATCGTGCCGCGAGACATCGAGGATGGCGAACTTGCAACGGTGATGCGCCTGACCGGCGGCAATCCGTTCCTCGTGCGCGAGGTCGGGCACCAGATCGAAGCGCGTGCGCTTTCACCCAGTGACGTCACCGTCTCTCCCAGCGTCCGAACAGCAGTGGAGGCCCGGATGGCGCCGCTCCCCCAGCGGTCAGCACGCGTGCTGGAGGCGGCCGCGGTTCTTGGCTTGGAGTTCCGCGTCGCGACTGCGGGTCACATGTGCCGGATACGCGAGGAGGACGCGCTGGACGACGTCGATCGTCTCGTGGCGGCGCGGCTGCTGGAGCGTGTGGAGGCCGGGACCTGGCGGTTTCCCCATGCCCTCCTCCGCGACGCCGTCGAGGCGCGGCTGAGCACGTCTCGGTGCATCGAGCTACATCGCGCCGCCGCCGAGGTCATCGAGACAGAGGGCGGGAATCGCGCCCTGAAAAGGTTCGAGCTGGCCCGCCACTGGGCCGTCGCGGCTCTCACTGGCGAACGCGCGCGGGCCGCGACGGCCATCGAAGCTGCCGCACGAGAGGCCAGAGGGCAGCTGGCCTACGAGACAGCGGGTCGGCTGTACCGCCAGGCTCTGATGACGGGCGCGACGGAGATCGATGACGAGACAAGCGTTCGGCTGTGGCTCGGCGCGGGGGATGCGGCGGCGCGGGTCGCCGATCATGCTGGTCGCTTTGACGCCTGCAACGAAGCGGCCCAGCTCGCGCGTCAGCTTGGCCGCCCCGATCTGCTCGCGGACGCAGCGCTCGCGATGTCACCGATTGGGCCGGACCTCTGGACAGCGGCGACCCGCCGCGCGTGCGCAGAGGCGCTTGCGGGGATCGGTGCGGGTGACCTCTCCCTCAGGGCAAGGCTGATCGCCCACGATGTTGAGACCCACCTCTACTCCGCGGAGCTCTATGACTTCGAACCGGCAACCCGGCAGGCGCTGGAGTTGGCGAACCGGTGTGGCGACGCAGACGCCATGGCTGGTGCGCTGCGCGTGCGGCAGTTCGTGTTGGGGGGTCCCGCACACGTCGACGAGCGGGCGGCGCTCGCCGCCTCGATGCTCACTGAGGGCCGGGGGCGCGGCCTCCCGCACCTCGAGCTGCAGGGGCACCTGGCGCTGGTCGACGTCGAGCTCGAGCGCGGGAATCTCGCCATCGCCGCCGCTGAGATTGATGCCGTCGGGGCGGCCGCGGCTCTCATGCGAGATCGCCACGCGCGGTTCTCGGAGCTCACCGCCCGTGCTGTGCTGGCCATGGCGCATGGGCGCTTCGACGAATGTCGACGGATGGCCGCGCAGGCGTTCGCAGGCTACGCGGCGGGCGGCGACCCCAACCCATTCCTACTGCGCTCGGCGGTCCTGTCAAACCTCAGCCACCATGCGGGCGTGGAGGCCGCGACCCTCCACGCGATCGAAGAGGCCAGCCGCCCGGTGTCGGGAGAGGACGCGGGCCTGATCCAAAGCCTTTCCGACGCCAGGGTGCTGGCACAAGCGGGTCGGATCGAGGAGGCTCATACCCTATACGCCGGAGCCGGCCCTGCCGAGACGTGGCGCCCGCCGCCCCACGTAGAGATGCTCACGATGGCACTGGGGATCAGCGTCGCTCGATATCTCGGCCGTCGCGGGGACGCGGCCTTGCTCCGCAGTCGATTGCTGCCGTTCCGAGGCCACCACGTCGTCTGCGGGACAGGCGCCGTGGCGTATCTGGGACCGGTCGAGCTGTGGACCGGTGTCGCAGCGCGCGCCGCCGGGTCCCTCGACGAGGCGATCTCAGACTTGGAGGTAGCAGCCACGACCTCGCACATCGTTGGGACCCCAGGCTTCGAGGCGGAGGCGAAGCTGGAACTGGCCGGTGCCGTGCTGGACCGCGCCGCGGCGGGCGACGTTCCGCGTGCCCGCAGCCTCGTTGCAGCGGCGGCTCGGGTTGCCGGGAGGCTCGGCGCCCATGCACTCGAAGACCGCGCCAGAGCCGTCGCGTTGCGGCTGGGATCGGCGGACGGGGCGCTGAGCCGGCGCGAGTGGGAGGTCGCACAACTGGTCGCTGCAGGTCACTCGAACCGTGGCATCGCCCAACAGCTCTTCCTGTCGGAGCGGACCGTGCAGAATCACGTCCAGCATGTGCTCAACAAGCTCGATGCCTCCAACCGTGCCCAGATCGCCGCCTGGGTCGTGCGAAGAATTGAGCAGCGAAGTGAGTAATCCGGCGGATTCCAGGACCGCCTGACCGGCCACATCCTGCGTGTCGGGTGGCGACGGACGCCGCCGATTTGAGCACGGAGGTTGTTCGATGGCTATCACGCAGTCCGCGGCTCCGCCGCAGGTCACCATCTGGGAGACGACGAACGCCATAGTCGCTTCTCGCGCATTGCACGTCGTCGCGGAGCTCGGCGTGGCCGACCATGTCGGCGAGCAATCGGTGCCGGTCGCCACCCTCGCCGCGGGGTGTGGAATTGACCCTAGGTCGTTGGACCGTGTGCTGCGCCTGCTGTCGTCGATCGGCATATTCGCCCGGCGTCCCGACGGCTACGCACACACCGACGCCTCCCAACTCCTGCGCAGCGACGCGCCAGGATCGATGCGCGCCTTCGCGCGAATGATGAACCTGCGACTGATCAACGAGACGTTCACGGAGCTTCTGCACTCCGTGCGAAGCGGAGAGCCGGCGGTCAACCTCGTCGAGCCACGAGGCTTCTGGGCGTATCTCACAGACCATCCCGACGAGGCGCGACTCTTCGGGAAGGCGATGGAGGCGAGGGCAGCTGCGTACATCGCGGAAGTGCTCGCGGCCTACGATTTCCGACGGTTCACCACCATCGCCGACATCGGCGGTGGCCTCGGGCACCTGCTGCGTGCGCTCCTCACCGCAGCTCCGGGCGCGACCGGGATTCTGTTCGACCTACCCGAGGTGGTGGCGGCGACGCACGTGGCGGTCGAACGGCTGACCACGGTCGCGGGCGATTTCTTCCGCGACCCGCTGCCACGCGCGGACCTCTACATCGTCATGGAGGTCCTGCACGACTGGGACGACCACGACTGCGGGCGCATCCTGTCCGCCATCCGCCGTGGCGCCGCTCCCGGCGCGACCGTTGCTGTCGTCGAGAACATCGTGCCGGAGACCGGCGACGACCCACGCGTCAATGTCCTGGACGTCCTGATGCTGGCTCTCACCGGAGGCCGTGAGCGGACGGCCACTGAATTGGCGGAGCTATTTGGCTCAAGCGGGTTCCGGCTACAGGCCGTCATCCCCACGGCCGGACCGATGAAGATCGTCGAAGCCGTGGCGGTCTGATGAGCGGTCTTGCCGTCGTCACGGGCACCACGAGAGGGATCGGCGCGGCAGTCGCAAGGCAGTTGGCCACAGGCGGATGGCAGCTGGTCCTTGTCAACCGCGACCTCTCGCGTGCGCAGGCGCTCGCTGACGAGTTGCGCGGCTCGGTGGCAGCCTCTGTGTGCGCGGATCTCGCCGACCACCGGTCGATCGACAGCGCGACCCGCGAGATCGCCGCGCGGTTCGAGACGATCGACCTGCTGCTCAACAATGCCGGAGTGCAGCTCGGGCCGCGGCGCAACTCCTTGCAGGGCATCGAGATGCATTTCGAAGTCAACACCCTCGCCCCGTACCAGCTGGTGCGGGGCCTCTCCGGGCCACTGGCGGCGGCCCAGGGTACTGTGCTGACGGTCGGGTCGCGGGGAATGTTCCACACGCGTGAGCTCAAGGTCGACGAGCTCCGCAGCCCGACTGACAACCGGCCGCTCTTCGGCCCATACACGCAGTCGAAGTTCGCCGTGGCGACCGTCATGGGCGGACTCGCGCGCGCTTACGCTGATCGCGGCATCGTCTTCCGCTTGTGCTGCCCCGGCCCGACAAAGACCCGCGGCACAACCGGTGAGGGGATGCCGTGGTTCCTGCGTCCGGTGAGCGCGATAGCCTTCAAGCCCGCCGCCAAGGCGGCCGCCAAGCTGGTCGACGCACTGGATCCACGATTTGGGCGTGAATCGGGGCTGTACATCCAGGACCGCAAGGTCCGGCCGCTGCCGCCGCAGGCAGTCGACCCGGCGGTGCAGCGCCACCTTCTGGGTATGTGCCGCGAGCTCACCGGGGTCTGAGTGTCGTCGCGCAAAACCTGGACCACCTCGTCGCCTGGGGTGTTGGACTCGTACAGCCTCCCCTGGCAGCGGCAATCCCCCGCCCGAACTCGAAATCCTCACTTTCGTCGGGGACTGGCGACATCCAGCTTAGCAAGCTAGGTTTCAAGCGCCCTGCCGTAGCGCCATTTCGCACGTGTGGAGCGGGAGAAGGGACTCGAACCCTCGACATCCAGCTTGGAAGGCTAGCGCTCTACCAGCTGAGCTACTCCCGCTCGCCCGACAAGGATACCAGCGCCCAGATCAACCGCTGAGCATTCCCCCGCTGCCCACCGCGCGCAGTGCCAAGAGCAGCAGCACGAACCACGCCACCGCCAGCGTCGCCGACGCCGCTCGATCCGATCGTCCGGCCGTCGCCCGCCGTGCCACCGGCAGCACGAACAAGGTCAACGGTCCCACCACAAAGTGGGTGGTGCCGTCAGCGGGCCGGTTGCCGAGGATCGCCAGGGTGATGCCGAACAGCGCCTGCAGCCCGATGACACCCGACATCGCGATCGTGAACGTCGTCAGCCGCGGGTGAATCGAGCCGCGTCGCAGCCAGTCGTGCACTGCCCACAGCGTGCCCGCCAGCGCGAGCACCACGACGATGATCGCCAGGATGCGGTGCGCAGTCAGCATCGATCGCCGTTTCCGGGGTGGCGACGCTCAGCGCGTCAGTGCGAGCAGGCCTTGGCCTCGCCGGCGCTGTCAGCCGTCTGGAAGCTGTGGCCGCAGCCGCAGGTCTTGACCGCGTTGGGATTGTTGATGGTGAAGCCGCCGCCCATGATCGCGTCGACGAAGTCGATCTCAGCTCCGTCGAGGTATTGCGCAGAGTACGCATCCACGTAGACCCGCAGGCCGTTGACGTCGACAACCTGGTCGTCAGCCTTCGGGGGGTTCTCGTCGAGCCCCATGCCGTACGAGAAACCGGAGCACCCGCCCGACTGGATGTAGACGCGCAGACCAACTTGCTGCTCTGGAGCCTGCTCGGAGAAGAGGGTCTGGAGCTGGCCGAGGGCGGTATCGCTGACGCTGATCATCTGGACTCCCCTGCCTGGGCGATTTGAGCTGCGTGACCACACTGGGTCGCCTGACGAATCATACCCTACCCCCTGGGAACGGCCACCGCACCTGCCAGACGTGCAACATCCGCCCGCCAGACGTCAGTCGCCAGCCTCCGAATCGCCATCCTCCCCCACTCTGCCGCGCTCCGCCGCATAACGGGGCAGGTGGACGTCGTCGGCGCCCACGAAACGCATCGCCGCCGCCACCCGGTGATGGCCGGCCACCTGGTCGATGAGCCTGTGCATCTCCTGGCCAACCCTCCGGTAGTGGGGATGACCCTGCGGCGATGTACGCAGCTCGATGAGGTGCATCGCCTCGCGGGCGTTCATCCTGATCACGTAGCGCAACCGGTGGCCGAGTGTCACCAGGTACTGCGCCTGCTCCGGGAAGGCCCCCGCGACACCCTCGTACGCCGCCTCCGCACGCTCCACAGCGCCCCGCCACCGGGGCCCCAGCCCGGCCTCCTCCACCGTCGCGGGCACGACGTACCCCAACGATGGCGTGAGCGGCTGCCATTGGATGGTCAGCATCCGGTGCCGCTGGAGGTCGCGGAAGGCGCCGTAGTCCGACACCACCTCGAAGGTGTACTCGCAGTGCTCGAAGCCCCGTCCGGGACGATGGCGCCGGTTGCCCCGCTCCCCCACCGCCGCGGCGAACAGCTCGTCCCGCCGCGGCTCCGCCAGCCCATGCACAGTCTCCAGCAGGCTCTGCAACGTCACCCGCGAATGCGGCAGCAGCGATGCGGCCAGGATGCGGTCCTCGCCGTCACGCGTCCAGTCGACCAGACGCACCCCTTCCTCACTCTGCTCGAACGACGGGGCCGCGACGGTGGCGGACGCCTCCAGCGCAGCGGCGGTGTCGGCGAGGTAGTCGACCCACACCCCGCCGCGGTCGGGGCGCTCCAGCCGGGTCAGGAACTCCGGCACCACCTTCTGCAGCTCGGCCGCGATCAGCTCCGCGTACGTCCGGGCCTCCGGCAGCCGGTGGGCGCGCAGCCGCAGCACCATCTGCTCGTAAGCCTGAGGTGAGGCGAACACCCCCACGTTGCTCACAGTCCCCGCCGGCAGCAGGCCGCGCAGCAGGTCGAGCGCCAGAGCGCGTATCGCGCGCCGCCGGGCGCGCTCATCCTCCTCGCGACCAATGGTGCTGTCGAGATGCTCGCGCAGAAGATCGAGGAGCGCGCAGTAGGTGTCGAAGAGCCCGTCCATGGCCTCGACGTACACCGCCGCCGACGGCGACGCCATCAGGTTCGGGTCGAGGTGGTAGCGGTAGCGCCCGTCGCGCCTGTCGGTGTAGGGGATGTAGCGCGTTGACTGTTCCAGGTAGCCGGCCAGCCGTCCCCACTCGATCGCCTTGGCGAGCGGCTGCGAGACCTGTTCGCAGGCGATGTGCACACCCGCCAGCTGAGCAACAGAGTCGTCCCCGTACTCGGCGAGCACGCGGCCGAAGAGATCGCCCGCCCTCGCCCGGCCCGCATCGGACGCCTCCGCGGGCAGCGGCTCAACGGCGTCCCCGAGAAACTCGTCGAGCAGCAGGCGGCGAAGGCTCTTGGCGCTCCGGCTGTACCGTGCGAACAGTGCCGCAGCGGTGACCTGGGGGAGCCCGACCAGTGCGAACACGGGGCCATCGATGTTGGTGACATGGCGCGACAGCACGGCGCGCTCATGGGCGGTGAACGGCTCCGCGAAATAGGTGGACGGCCTGCCTGGCGGCGGCGGGGCGAGCTGGGTCATGGCAACCTCGAGCAGGGACTGCGGCAAACCGGCGGCCGGTCCCCACAGCATGGCCGCGACTCCGGCACAGCGTCAAACGCGGCACGCCGTGAGCCGAGCGCAGCGTCGAGCGTGGCCCAGCGCCACTGCTCTGACGTCGCGGCTCCGCCCCGTACAATTCCGCCGGTGACAGATCTCGCCGTGCCGCCGCGCTTTCTCGAGGACGTCTACCAGGCCGCCAGCGAGTGCAACAAGTGCTCGCTGTGCCAGGCGGTGTGCCCCACCTACGTCACCAATCCTGTGGAGTGGGAGACGGCACGCGGCCGGGTCTCGCTGATCCGCGACGCCATCGAGGGACGGCTCGAGCTGCGCGACATCGCCGAGGGACCGCTGTCGACGTGCCTCACCTGCGACAACTGCGTGGCCGCCTGCGCGCCCCGGGTGCCGACGGCCCTGATCGTCAGCCGCGCGCGCATGGAGCTGCACGAGCAGGAGGGCCACCCACCCGGCCAGTCGTTCGCGTTTCGCAGCATCCTGCCGCGCCCGGGGAGGCTGCGCTTCCTGCACCGACTCTCCCGCGCCGCCCAGGTCACCGGGCTGCACGCCCTGGCGCGTCGCACCGGGGTCACCCGCTGGCTCGGCCCTGCGGGGGCGCTGATGGAGCATGTCGGCCCGCTGCCAAGGCACACCGCCTACAAGCGTGCCCGCAGCCTGCCTGAGGTGACCCAGCCGGTGCGCGGCCGCGTCGGCTTCCTGATGTGCTGCTACCAGAATCTGGCGATGCCCCAGGCGACCGAGGCCACCATGCGCGTGCTTCTCGCCAACGGGTTCGAGGTCGAGGTTCCCCAACTGGCGTGCAGCGGACTGCCCGCCAAGTCGCTGGGCGACCGCGAGGCGATGACCAGCATGGCGGTGGCCAGCGTCGACGTGCTCCGCGACCTCAAGGTCGACATGCTCGCCGGCGACGTCGCCTCCTGCACCGCCCACTACAAGCAATACGACACCATCCTCGCCGCAGACCCGACCCACGCCGTCGACGCGCAGCGGGTTGCCCAGCGCACTGTGCTGGCCACCGAGCTGCTCGCCGACGCCGGGCAGCGCGCTGAATTGGGGCCGCTGCGCTGGCGCGTGGCCATCGACGAGCCTTGCTCGCTGCCCATCGACGGCACCACCCGCTCGGCGGCGCGCCAGCTCCTCGCCGATGTTCCCCGGCTCGAGATCGTCCCGCTCGGGGAGGCGGCGATGTGCTGCGGCGGCCCCGGGATGTACTTCCACGAGCAGCCCGAGCGCAGCCGGTCCATCCTGGAGCGCAAGTTCGAGCACGTGGTGGCGAGTGGCGCCGAGGTGCTGGTCACCGAGAACGTCTCCTGCCTGGTGCAGCTGCGCAACGGCGCCGCCCGCTACGCACCCGGTGTGCGGGTGATGCACGTGTTCGAGGTGCTCAGCGAGTCGATGCAGACAGCCCAGCGGCGCAGCGCGATCCTGCCCGAGTAGCCTCTACCCGAACCGGGTTCGCAGCACCTTCTTGTCGAACTTGCCGACGCTGGTTCGCGGCACCTGGTCGATGATCTCCACTCGGTCGGGCAGCTGCCAGCGGGCCCAGCCATGCGCGCTGAGGTGCGCGTGGACGTCCTCGAGCGTCACCGTCTCCCCCGGGCAGGGCACCACCGCCGCCAGCGGACGCTCCAGCCAGCGGGGATCGGCGATGGCGATCACAGCTGCCTCGAACACCTGCGGCATGGCCATGATCTGCGCCTCCATGTCCACCGACGAGATCCACTCACCGCCCGACTTGATCAGGTCCTTGGTGCGGTCGGCGATCACGAAGTAGCCGTTGGGCGCGGAGATGGCCACATCCCCTGTGTGAAACCAGCCGTCATCGAACTTGTCGGACTCGGCGTTCTTGAAGTAGCTGTCAGCAACCCATGGCCCGCGCACGCACAGGTCGCCCATGGTCTCGCCGTCGGCGGGCACCTCGACGCCGGACTCGTCGCGAACCGAGAGGTCGACACCGGGCAGCGGCAGCCCCGCCTGGGTGCGAGCTTTGGTGGTGATCTCGTCGGATGGCAGATCCCGGTAGGCGTGACGCGGCCACGCCAGGCTGGCCAGGGGCGACGTCTCGGTCATGCCCCAGGCCTGGATGATCGGGATGTCGAGCTCGCGCAGGTAGCGCTCGATCAGAGGGCGTGGCGGCTGGGCGCCCCCGCACACCAGGTGACGCAGGGCCGGCGGCCGCGTGCCCTGGGCAGTGAGCGCGTCGATCAGCCCCAGCCACACCGTGGGGACGCCGGCGGCGACCGTGACCGCCTCGTCGACGAGGAGCTGGGCGATGGCCACAGGATCCAGCGGGCCGGCTGCGAACACCTGCTTGGCGCCGACCGCAACCGCCGCCTGCGGCATCCCCCAGGCCATGGCGTGGAACATGGGCACGATCGGCAGGGTGCAGTCCGACGGACCGAGGCTCATCCCTGCACCGGATGTGCCCGCCAGCGCGTGGAGGAAGGTGGAGCGATGGGTATAGACCACGCCCTTGGGCCGGCCGGTGGTGCCCGAGGTGTAGCAGAGGCCCAGCGGGGTGGCCTCGGCGATGTCACGCTGCCCGTATCCGTCGGGCTCCGCCGCGATCAGCTGCTCGTAGGCGAGCACCCCCTCGAGCGAGGTCTCGGGCACGTGGTCGGCGAGCACCACGATGTGGCGGACGCTGCCCAGCCCGCCCTCAGCCCTGACCTGCTCGAGGAGCGGCAGCATGTCGGGGTCGGCGAGGATGCAGCGGTCGCCGGCGTCACGGATGATGTAGGCCAGCTCGGTGGCCGCCAGGCGCACGTTGAGGGTGTGCAGGAGCCGGCCGGTGCAGGGGACGCCGAAGTAGCACTCGAGGTGGCGGTGGTGGTTCCAGGCCATGGTCGCCACCACCGCGTCCGGCTCCAGCTCGAGCCGGTCGAGCGCGTGCATCAGCTGCTGGGAGCGTCGCCCGAAGTCGTCGTAGGTGTAGCGGTGGACGTCGCCGGACGCGAACCGGCTGACGATCTCCACCTCGGCGTGGTGTCGCTGGGTGTGCGCGAACAGCAACCAGCTGTTGAGCTGCACGTCCATCATGGTCACGGCGAAGTCCCCTGCGCTTGGCGGTCCGGATGGTAGCCGGGATGGCGACGCGCCGATGCGCCACTGCATCGCAAGATACGCTGCCCCGCGGTCGTTTAGGAGCGGTGATGGGTAGGTGGTCTGCGCTGCTGGTCGCCGCCACGCTGAGCGTGGCCGCGCTGGCGATGTCGCCGACAACGGTGGGGGCGGACAGCGGGACGGCGGGCACCTTCGCCGCCACCGTCAGCGCCATCGAGGGCCTCCCTTACCAGCCCGCCTACGTTCCCGCCGGCACCGACTCCGCCTTCAGCGGCAACACGCCCCAGGTGATCAACACGCCCCCCGCCTACGACTACACGGGCGGCTCCATCCCGGGCAGCGATCCCACCGGAGCGACCGCCGCGCCGCCATGGCCTCCGTCGTTCACCGCGCGGACGATCGCCTCCACCGATGGCGCCATGTTGAAGGGGATGGTCGCCCTCCACAACGGCACGCATCCCGGCGTGGTGGTGGCGCACGGGTTCAACACCAACGCCAAGGAGTCGGTGATCCGCTGGGCGGCCATGCTCGCCGCCAACGGCTGGAACGTCGCCGCCTTCGACCAGCGCGATTTCGCCGCCGAGCCGAGCGCCAAGACGCCGCAGACGTTCGGCTGGAAGGAGGCGGAGGACATCCTCGCCGCCGGCGCCTGGCTGAAGACACAGTCAGGGGTCACCTCGGTGGGAGTACTGGGCTTCAGCGAAGGCGCCCAGAACACAGTCCTGGCCGTCTCCCGGGACACCGCCCACGTGTTCGACGCCGCCATCACCTTCAGCGCCCCCGCTGACCAGGACACCCAGGTGTACAGCACCGCTGCGCCCAAGAATTGCAGCACTGCCTCGCCGCCCGGCTGCTCCTATCCGGCGACCGACGCCCTGGTGGCCCTGGTGGTGCCCCCGTACACGTACCACGATCCCTGCACGGTTCTGAGCGCCGCCGCCACCGCCTACCACACCACTGGCTACCAGATCCTCGCCAACGAGTCGGCGCTGCACGCCCAGACCTCCTCGACCATCCCGCTGCTCAACTTCTACAGCAAGGACGACTCACTGGTGGCGCCCTTCAACGCCACCCTGATGGCCGCCTACGAACAGGGCAATCCGCTGCAACGCACAGTGCTGATCCAGCGCGGCGAGCACGCCTACTTCTACGACCGCTGGTGGCAGCAGAGCGCCATCCTCACCTACTTCCACGCCCTGCTCCCAGTCGATGCGAGCATCACCACCATTCCCACCGTCAACCAGACCCCGGCGGGCAGCCCGCTCACGTCGCAGCTGATCGACTTGGGCGCCCCGTCGCGCGCCAGTGCGGACGCCATGCTCAGTCCCTACATCTGCGACACCACGCAATCAGCACCCGGGCTGCAGTCGGCACAGCCGAACGCCAACCTCAGCGCCGGCGGTCCGCTGGGGCTGCTCGGCCTCGGCCTGGCCGCGGCACTGCTGGCCGACCGCCGCCGCCGCCACCACCGCCGCTGAGGCGGTCAGCCGACGGCTGCCAGCGCCTCCTCGGGGGTCATCAGCATGCAGGTGAACGACGGCACATCGCGCACTGTGTGCGTGGACGCCTCGCTTTCGCGCATCTCCTGGACCAGGTCGAGGAAGTCCGCCACCGAGTCGCTCTCGAAGGCGACCACGAACTCCTGGTCGTCAAGCCCGAACGAGTAGGTGGTGTTGATCTTCACGCCCGGATACCTGTGGCCCATGGCGATGTGCTCGCTCATCTGGCGCATGCGCTCGTCGCGGCTGAGCCGGTACCAGGCACGCGTCTTCACGAACGGGTACACGAAGAGGTAGCGGCGGTTGGTCGGCGCGATCACCAACCGGTTGCTCCTCCCCTCCTGGTTGGCGTGCTCATGCTTCTCGACGTACATGCTCTGCTTGGTCATCGCGAAGTAGCTGTACGGCGACTCCAGGAACGCCCCCATGGCTGTGCGGTTGAGCCGCGAGGAGAACTCGTGCAGGTCCTCGACGCGGTCGCTGACCAGCCACACCATCAGGTCGGCATCACCGCGGGTTCCCACCAGGCTGTAGGTGCGCAGCAGCACGTTGGCGCGACTGTCGATGTCCCTGATCAGCTCCACCACCTCAGCGCGGTCGTGGGCCCGCTGCTGCTCACCGCGCAGGCGCCACTCCGGTCGCACCGCGAAGAAGGCGAAGCGGATGTGCTGGCGGGCGGTGGGAGGCGGCGCCGTGGCGTCGCGCACCGCCATCGGGGCGGCTAGCTCGGTCATCGGCCTCCACTGTACAGGGAGCCACAGAGGCAGCAGCCGTCGCCGACGCACACCCCACGCACCACCGCAGCCGGCGGCGACCCGCCTACCGCGACGCCCCGTCCCTGGCGGCGGCGGCCAATGCCTGCTTGCGCAGCAGGCGCTGCTCGCGGCGCACCCTCGCCTGGGCCTGGCGACGAGCCTCGTCATCGGTCTCCGCCAGCACCGGCGGCACCGGGCTGGGCCTGCCGTCGGCGTCCAGAGCGACGAACACCAGGTGCGCCGACGCCACGTGTCGCCACTCGCCGGTGGCGATGTTCTCCACGTCGACACGCACCCCCACCTCCATCGAGGTGCTGTGCGCGTCGTTGACCATCGCCCGCACGGTGACCAGGTCGCCGATGTACACCGGTGCCAGGAAGCTCATGTCATCCATGGATGCGGTGACCACGCGACTGCGTGCGTGACGCATTGCCGCGATTCCCGCGGCGCCGTCGACCAGTCGCATGATGGTGCCGCCGTGGACGTTGCCGTCATTGTTGGCGTGGGAGATCTCCATGGCCACGCACATCTGCGTTTGTGACCCGGCGGCCGGCCGCGCTGACATGTCGACGGACTCGGAGTACTGACTGTCGCGCTGCGCACGCAAACGAGCCCAGGGATCGCTCATCGCAGCACCTCGAGGGCTGCCCGCACCAGGGTCCCCACCCCCACCGGCAGGGCTCGCTCGTCGATGTCGAACTCGGCGCTGTGGTGCGGCGCCACCGCATGGTTGGCCACGTCGCCGGCACCCACCAGGAAGTAGCAGCCGCTGCCCACGCCATTGATCAGGCAGGCGACGTCGTCGCCGACCGTGATCGGCTGCGGGGTGACCACGTTCTCCTCCCCGACCGTGGCCACGGCGGCGCGCCGCACCACGGCCACCGAGTCGGCGTCGCTGATCACCGGCGGACAGCCGGCGGCGCGCTCGAACTCGGCGCTGGCGCCCGAGGCCGAGGCGATCGCCGCCGCCACCTCGGCGACGCGACGAAGCAGCCGATCGCGGTCGTCCGGTTCGACCGCCCGCACCGTACCGCGCAGCCGCACCTCGTCGGCGATGACGTTGAACGCGCTGCCGCCGTCGACACGCCCGATGGTGACCACCGCCGGCGCGAACGGCGACGTCTCGCGGCTGACGATGCTCTGCAATGCCAGCACCACGTGGGCCGCGGCAACGATGGGGTCGATGCTGGTGTGGGGCATGCCTCCGTGGCCGCCGCGTCCCCGCACGGTGATCCCGAACTCGTCGGCGCTGCCGAAGATCGGGCCATCCTTGACAGCAACCTGGCCCACCTGCAGCGGGGCCCAGAGGTGGATGCCCAGCACCTGGTCGACGCCCTCGAGCGCGCCATCCTCGATCATCGGCACCGCGCCCGAGGCGATCTCCTCGGCCGGCTGGAAGCACAGCCGCACCCGGCCGCGCCAGCTGTCGCGAAGCGCGGCCAGAGCCGATGCGGCCCCCAGGGTCATGGCCACGTGTCCGTCGTGGCCGCAGGCGTGCATCACGCCCTCGACCTCGGAGGTCGCCACCCGTTGGTCGCCACGCTCCATCACCGGCAGCGCATCCATGTCGGCGCGGAGCATCAGGGTGTGCTCGGCACCGTTTCCACCCCCGTGCCCCTGGAGCTCGGCGACCACCCCGGTGCTGCCGCCGACACCGCTGCGCACCGTGTAGCCCAGCTCCTCGGCGCGCCCGGCCGCGATCTCGGCGGTGCGCCGCTCTCGCAGCGACAGCTCGGGGTGGCGGTGCAGGTCGCGCCTGGTCGCCACCACCTCCTCGCGCACCCGGTCCACCTCGGCGCTGACCCGCTCGGCGCTGACCCGCTCGGCGCGGTCAGCCACGCGGTTGGTCCGCGATCATCCGGACCGCTGCCTGCTGGAGCGCGCCGTTGGTGACCACCTGGTCCGCCCCCTGCTCCATGGCCCGAACACGCACGCTGCGCTCGTCGTGCTGGCAGAAGCCGATGATCTGAGCCCCGCCGCGGGCTCGCAGGGTGCGGATCACGGTGAGCCGGTCCTCGACCCTGTCGTTCAGGTCGACGAACACGGTGGCCACTGCAGGGATGTCATCGCCGGCAACCAGCGCAACCTGGGCGCTGCCGGCCAGCGCCGCCCGGAGGCGGCTGGCGAAGAGCAGGTCACTGCTCACCAGGGCTACGTTGGGACCGGGCATCGCCCGCCATCATAGGAGTGCGGCATGGACCACCCGCTCGGTGCCACCAGACGCGTCACCAGGACAACTCGCGTTGCGGAGAGAGAGATGGAGATCAGGACCGTCGGGATCGTCGGCGCCGGGCTGATGGGCTCCGGCATCGCGGAGGTCTGCGCGCGCAGCGGTCTGCGCACCCGAGTGGCGGAATCCAGCGACGCCGCGCTGGCCGCTGGGCGCAGCCGCGTCGAGCGCTCTCTGGAGCGTGGCCGCTCGGGCGGCAAACTCAGCGACGAGGACGTGGCGCGGATCAGCGGTGAGCTCAGCTTCAGCACCGACCTCGAGGAGCTGAGCGACTGCGACATGGTTGTCGAGGCGATCGTCGAGCGACTGCCCGACAAGGTCGAGCTGTTCGGCAAGCTGGACCGCATCGTCGCCGAGCACTCGATCCTGGCCAGCAACACGTCGTCGCTGCCGATCATCGAGATCGCGCGCGCCACCAACCGTCCCGACCGGGTGATCGGCACCCATTTCTTCAACCCGGCCCCGGTGATGATGTTGCTCGAGGTGGTGCGCACCATCGCCACCAGCGACCAGACCCTCAACGAGACGCGGGCGCTCGGTGAGAAGCTCGGCAAGCGGGTGATCATCGCCCAGGACCGCGGAGGGTTCATCGTCAACCTGCTGCTGATCCCCTTCCTCAACAGCGCCGTCCGCCTCTACGAGTCGGGCTTCGCGACCAAGGAGGACATCGACGAGGGCATGAAGCTCGGCTGCGGTCACCCCATGGGACCGTTGCAGCTGCTCGACTACATCGGCCTCGACACCGCGCTGTTCGTGTGTGACGCGCTCTACCAGGAGTACGCGATTCGCGACTATGCGGCTCCGCCGCTGCTCAAGCGAATGGTGGCCGCCGGCTACCTGGGGCGGAAGAGCGGGCGCGGCTTCTACGAGTACGAGGCCAGCCACCAGCGCTGAGGCGGCTACGCCGGGGGCGGGCTTCCCGGGGCCGCGATCGGGCGCTGCTGCTCGAGCACATGCAGGCGGACCGAGTTGAGCAGAACGCCCTCGTGCCAGAACTCCGCGGCATATTCCCCGGGCTCGCCGAGGGTGGGCTGGAGCACGCTGACCGTCGAGACGCTGACCTCGCCGGTGCCGGTGGGCGGCGGACCGGCCGACTCGAATCGCATCGTCGCCGGCGGCAGGACCAGCTTGCCGAGAGCGTCGACGAAGCGCAGCTCGACGATGTGGACCCTGCCCGCGTCGGCGGTGCCGAACCTGAAGCCGGCAACCACCGCGAAGCTGGCCATGCCGGGAAGCTGGGGCAGCGCCAGCGCGCTGAAGCCCCCGCCGAGCGCGTAGAACTTCCCGTCCGGGGGCACGGTGGCGGCGTCTGCGAAGAACGCGAAGCTCATCTCCATCTGGGGGCGACTCTGACGCACCACTGCGGGGCGGCGCAGACGACGTTGCCAGACCGCGCTGCGTCACCATCAGCAGCGATGGACCTGCCGTCGGCTCCGCGACCGCTGCACGTCTTCGTGTGCACCACGGTGGGGCGCCATCACTGCGGTGGCATGGGCAGTGAGCGCGTCCTCCTCCGCCTCCGCGATGAGCTGGAGCGGCGTGGCCTCACCCACGTGCGCACCACCCGGATGGGCTGCAACCAGCAGCACCACCAGGGCCCGATCCTGATCGTCTATCCCGACGGCGTGTGGTACGGACACCTCACAGTTGAGGACGTCGACGAGATCATCGACCAGCACCTCGTCGGCGGCCACGCTGTCGAGCGTCTGCGCATCACCCCCGACGGGGAGTGGGCGACCACTGCGCTCACGTAGTAGGGTGGTCACTCACCAACCGTCACCTGGAGGACTGGCACATGGGCTACATTCGCGGCTTCGTTCATGGCGGTGTCGTCGGCGCGGTCGTCGGCCTCTGCGTGGCACCTCAACCGGGAATCAAGACCCGGCAGCAGCTGGCCGCGTTCAGCACTGCGGCCCGGGACAGCTACGACGTGGCCGAGCGGACCGTGCGACGGGTGGCACCCTTCGCCAGCGCCGCCGCCGACATGGCGCGCCAGCAGGTCGAGCGGGTCCGCCGCGATGACGACGAGGCGGTCACCGTCGACGGCTCGGTGCGCATCCACAACCAGACCAACGGCCGGCGCTAGGCCGACAGTTCAACCGCGGAGCACCGAGCGGGGGGCCGGTTCCGGCCCCTCGACGGTGCCGAGCGCGGCGAGGATGCCGAGCACTCCCACCACCAGGTCGAGGATGTTCAGCGCTGTCGTGAAATGGAGGCCGGCGTAGCTCCTGGTGGCGGCGGCATCGTCACCGACGAGGAAGCCGACGATGGCCAGGGCCAGCAACACCGCCCCCAGCCCTCCGGCAAGGAGGCGGCCAACTCGTCGCGAGCCCACGAAGCCGATGTAGACGAACACCGCCAGCAGCGCGAGGTCCACGGCGTCGCGCGCCCAGGTCAGGTGCAGGATCAGGCCGCCGATGTTGCCCCCCCCGTTGGCTGCGGGGGGGCCCGCGTTGCCAGCGACCAGACCGCCAACCCCCACCACCAGAAAGACCGCCGCGCAGAGTTGAGCGTACAGACGGGCCATGGCCGGGAGTCTGCCCGATCATCAGCGCGGCGTGCGCGCCGCGAGCGAGCTCACTGGCTGGCGACGATCAGCTGGTCCCCGCCGGCGGCGAGGAGCGTGTCGTGGAGCCGGTGGGCGGCGCGAGCAGCTTCCAGGCAGCCGGGCGAGCAGTAGCGGCCGCGGACCTCCATCGCCTTGAAGGCGTCATAGCCGGCGCCACAGTGGGCGCACACCTTGACCCCACGGGTCCGCTGGCGACGGGGCATCGACGTGTCTCCTGAGGTGCGCAGAGATCTGCGAATTGCTCACAGAACGCTGCAAACGCCAGATTGGTAACGGCCCCCGCCATGCTGCCACAGCCCCGGGCGTTGCGCCCATCTGTTGGAGCCCGGTCACCGCGGGAAGCGCAGCGCGAGCAGGGTCACGTTGTCGGTTCCGCCGGCGTCCAGCGCGGCTGCGGCGGCGCGCTCCACGACCGCCGTCAGGGGTCCCGGCGCCTCCAGCAGGAGCGCGATGTGCTCGTCCGTCAGCGGTTCCCAGAATCCGTCGCTGCAGAGCATCAGGAGGTCATCCCCGAGGAGCTCGATGTCGACGACCTGGGGGTCCATCGGTTCCCCCAAGACCGCCATGGTGATCAGGTTGCGGCGCGGATGCCGTCGTTCGGAGCCGGGTGGCAGCGCCCCCGCCCGCACCTGCTCGCCCACCCAGGAGTGATCGCTGGTCAGCACGCTGGCCACACCCCCGCGGATCAGGTAGGCGCGGCTGTCGCCGGCGTGGCCGAGCACCGCCCGGCCATCCCGCACCGCAGCGAGGGTGAGGGTGGTACCGGGCTGGCCGCCGAGGCCATCGCGAAGATGGGCGACGGCGACGTTGGCCGCGCGCACCGCGAGCTCGACGTCCGCCCGCTCGCCGGCGCCGGCGCGAAGGGCATCGATCGAGGCGGCTGAGGCCACCCGCGCCGCGTCGCCGCCACCGGGCATGCCCCCCATCCCGTCGGCCACCACCAGCCCGATGCCTGAGCCGTGGAGTGGGGTGGTCGCGAAGGCGTCCTGGTTCTCTGTGCGCACCGGCCCGATGTGGGTGGCGGCGGCGACCACCAGGCCGCCGTCGCCCCGCTCCGAGAGGTCCACCACCGTCACCGGCGGGGCCGCGCTCACAGGGCCACGCTCCGGCTGGGCTCGGGCTCGGCCGCCGCGGACCGGCCCAGCAACAGCTCCACCACCTGGTCGGCGATGAGCACGGGATCCCTGCACTGGATGACGGTCATGCCCAGGGTGGCGGCGGCGTCGACATTGCACCGGAGGTCGTCGACGAAGAGGCACTGCTCGGGGGCGACGCCAAGCCGTTCGCAGGTGAGCTGGAAGATCGCCAGGTCGGGCTTGCGCAGCCCCACCTGGGAGGAATCGACAACCACGTCGAACAACTCATCGACGGGCAGCAGCGACCGCCACACCGCCTCCCCGCTGCGTGAGATGTTGGTCAGCAGCGCGGTGCGGTAGGCCGCCCCCTTCACCTGGCGCACGGCGTCGATCATGGCCCCGCAGGCGGCGAGACCGTGCCCGAAGACCGCGCTCTGGGCGACCTGGGCGTCAACTGCCGGATCGCCACCTGCGGCCACGTAGCGGGCAGTCAACCTGTCGAAGAACTCGTCGTCGGAGATGGCGCCGGTCTCCCGCAGGTGGAGGTCGTGGGCACCGGTCGGCAAGTGGTAAACGTCCTTGAAGTCGTCGAGGAAGAAGCGCAGAAGGTCCAGTTGCAGGGGGTCGTCGATGGATTGGTGGTGGCGGCCCAGGGGCTCGGTCATGACCCCGCCGAGGTCGAAGATGGCACCCCGCAGAGCGCGCCCGGAAGCAGCCGTGGTCATCGCCCAATTCTGGACCACCCCGCACGGCCGGGGCAGTTGAAACGGTCAGGTGATGGTCCGGATCCGCTGCAACCGCTCCAGGGTGTCAGCGAGGGCTTTGACCAGGTCCTCGCGGCGCGCGTCCTGGCTCAAGGGGGATACGGGGTCGAAGGGGGGCAGGTTGGGGATGGGGTGATGGTCGGTGGCGGGAGCGGTGCTTGTCCGGGGAAACTCGTCAGCGGGGTGGAGCCGGGCGCGACGAAAGCGAGAGCCGGTCTCCGGCAGCGCCCGTGGGAGTCGCTTCTCGAGGCGGAGGCCGGCGTCCTCTCTGAACATCAGTGCAGACGCAAACCGCTGGACTGTGGCCAGGGCGACGTCCAGCGGCTCCACGCCATCAGCCACCGTGACATTCTCGAGGCCGCCATACAGCGCGCCGTCGTCGGGGCCGGCCACACCCACCACGAAGTGGCCGTCGAGCCCGGGCAGCCAGGCCGGCACTCCCTCCTCATGGACCAGGAGATGGACCGGGACGCTGCCGTCGGGGATGGCGTGTGACCACCAGCGGTCGAGCTTGGGTTGACGGTCGGCGTCCGCGAAGAAGGCTAAGCCGCGCACCGGTGGCACCGCGATCACCACCAGCGGACCCTCATGGCCTCGTACATCATCGAGGGCTGCGGCGAGGCGCTGCGCCACCTCGACATCGGAAACGAGGACCGTCATGGCATACGTCATGACCTCGTTCTCGGGTGCGCTGGGAATTGCTGTCATCCTCAGTTCGGGGGCGTCGACGACGGCGTCAGTGGACAGCCCGGCGCGGTACGCGGCCATGATACCAGTGGCGCGGGCGGTCATTTCGGCTGCTGCCGATAGACTCGATGTCCATGGTGGGTCTCCAGCATCGGCGACCGCGGAGTCACACTGTCGCGTCGCGCGGCTCTGCTGACCACCGCTGGTGGACGCTGGTGCTTTCCAGTCTCGGTGCCCTGCTCGCCTCGCTCAACATGAGCACTCTGGTGATCGCGCTGCCGGCGCTGATCCGCAGCCGGCACACCGGTGTCATCGAGGTGGTGTGGGTGCTGCTGGCCTATCTGCTGGCGCAGACAGCGGCGGTGCTGAGCGCCGGCCGACTGGGTGACATGTTCGGCCGAAACCCTTGTACGCGGGGGGATTTGCCCTGTTCACGGTGATGGCGCTGGCCTCCGGTTTCGCGGGCACTCCGTTGGTGCTGATCGCGTTGCGCGTCTTCGCGGGGATCGGCGGCGCACTGATGCTGGCAAGCAGCGGCGCGATCGTCGCCGACGCATTCCCGCGCCGTGAGCTGGGGCTGGCGCTGGGCATCAATGCGATGGTCATCGCGGTCGGCTCCGCGATCGGCCCGGTGCTCGGCGGCTGGTTGACGTCCTTCAGCTGGCAATGGGTCTTCTGGTTCAACGTCCCGCTCGGTGTGCACGGCACTGCCGCAGCTGTGTTGATCCTTCACGACGTTCCCGAAGCCAGGCGTGCGCAGCGCATCGACTAGCGCGGCAACCTCGTCTTCCTGGTGGCTCTGACCGGATTGCTGGTGGCGCTCTCCATGGGCGGCATCGAGGGATGGACACATCCCGCCGTTCTCGCCGGCGCTGTGCTGTTCGTGCTGGCCACGCCGCTGTTCTTCTGGCTGCAGAACACCGTCACCGATCCATTGCTCGACCTCAGCCTGTTCCGCAACCGGTTGTCGCTGTGGATGGGCATCACCGGCGCGGGCGCGGGCCTGTTCAACTCCCCGAACGCCAGCTCGATCATGGCCTCGGTGGCGCCGGCCCAGCGCGGTGTGGCTTCCGGCATCCGGATGCTGCTGGCCTTCACAGGTAGCATGATCTCGATAGCGTTCGTGCTCGCCATCGTGACCTCCAGCCTGCCCAAGACGGCGATGCCGAGGATCTTCTCCGGGGTGACCAGTGGCCTGCCGCTCGCTGACGTCTCACCGTTCATCGTGGGGGTGCGGATCGCGCTCCTGGTGCTCGGGTTGGTCAGGCTGCTCTCGGCGCCGCTGTCGCTGCTGCGCGGCGCCGAGGAGTCGCGGCGGTACGAGGCCGGGCCGCTCGCGGCGGTGTGAGGCTGGTCGGGGCGACTGGATTCGAACCAGCGACCCCCTGCTCCCAAAGAGTTGGCGTCGGATTCGTATGCGCGAGGGTTCTTCGGCCACCTTCGGTCGCTTCTTACGGATGCGTTGAACAAAATTCATCGGGGAATTGGATGGGTTCACGCAGTATGTGGGAGGCAGACGGCGCCGTACGGCTCGACGGCTGACCGCGCCATCGGTGAGACCGGGAGCAGACCCCGGGGCGGCCTGCCCCAGGTCGCCGCACTGTGGCGCGGTTGACCGGGCTGCGACGGCATCGGCGTACCCGCACAAGGGCGTGGCGGAGTGCGCGTCAATCGCTGCGTACCCGAGGCGTACTCGACGGTCGAGGTACGTCGAAAAACGCTGTGGGAAAGGGTCCGCATGTCTGTGTTGCAGCGAACGCAAACCACAGCGCGGACGAGGAACAGCGAGAGGCGAGCAGGTGGAGAGGCGGAGCGGATCATGAGGCGCGGGTTCGCAGTGGGACGGTACGCCAGCAAGACGCTGCCGGCGCACGGTGGTGGGATTCGCAACCCAGGGCGCCGCCTCCCAGGTCGGAGGCGGACCGGTTCCGGGCATCGCAGGCCGCAGCATGGCACGCGTCTGAAGGGTTCGGGCGGCGTTCTGGTGCTGTCCGGAAGCCGGCGCTCCAACTGGGCGATCCCTCTGCCTGGGTAACGAATTAACGCCGCGCTCCGCTAGCCCAGATCTTTCATCAAGGTGGTTGGATCACGATTGGAGGTGCTGA
>JAEKNN010000013.1 GCA_016464795.1 Candidatus Amunia macphersoniae
CTTTGTTCTTTCCGGGGCCGCGACCTCAGATCACTCGTGAAAGATCCGGGCTAACCAGTGGCGTCGGCGATGAGCTTGTCCAGAGCTGGCTGAGCCTGGGCGGCGACGTCGAAGTGAAGTAGCTGGGTACCGTGGGTCGGACTGGAAGTCGAAGGCCAGGGCACGCATTCCCAGGTCGCGCAGGTGCATCGCGTAGGTGCGCCAGCCGCAGAGGTTGGCAAAGTATTCATGGG
The DNA here is from genome assembly GCA_016464795.1 of Candidatus Amunia macphersoniae. Taxonomy (GTDB): domain Bacteria; phylum Chloroflexota; class Dormibacteria; order Aeolococcales; family Aeolococcaceae; genus Aeolococcus; species Aeolococcus macphersoniae. The sequence continues at coordinate 234 of JAEKNN010000013.1, forward strand.
CGAGCACCACGCCCGTGCTGCCGCTTCCAAAGACGGCACCGGTGACCTGCTCGCCGGTGGCGGGGAAGAACCACCTGGCGGCCCTGGTCACTTGGCTGCACGCATCCGTCAAGAGGCGATGGGCTCGGTGATCGGCTCGGCGAGACGAGGGCTGTGGGGAGGGAGCTCGATGACTGCGCGGCGGGTGTGCCACACCCCACCAGCACGCTCAACAGCAGCAGGACGATCGCCGCCAACTGTGCACGCCCCCAGCCCTGGCGCTGGTGGTGAGCGAGCACTGAACCTGCGCGCGATCTCCGGCCACATCAGCGACGCTATCAGGGGGGTGGCGACCTACATCGCCTCAGACGGCGAGGCGGCGAACCTGCTCTTCCAGCTCATCTCAGCCCGTCACCAACGCGCCGGCGTCATGGTGACCTCGAACAACCCCTTTCGGCCGCTGGGTGATGTCTTCGGACACGCAGTGGCGGCGGCGGCCATGGAGACGCGCAGGTTGCGGATGTGCCGACCGCCACCCGCGTCTATCTCGAGGTCGGCAAGACCTGGGTGTTTGCCTGCGCCATCGACTGGCCAGGCTGGTGCCGGCGGGGGAAAGGCGAGGAGGCAGCGCTCAGGGCGCTGACTGCGTACCGCGATCGCTACGTGGCGGTTGCGGGGAGCAACTTCCGCCCCGGCGAACTCGAGGTTGTGGCCCGGGTCCCGGGAACCGCGACCACCGACTTCGGCGCGCCCGATGCCAGAGGGGAGTGGGACGCCGAGCCGCTCCAGCCGGCCGAGGCAGCCCGCCTGGTGCCCACGCACGGCCAAATGCGCTTGGTGGGCACTGCTGGCGCCCGACGCGCTCGCAGCGAGCGACATGCTGACGAGGTCGAAGACGGCAGCCGGGCTGTCAGCCGTCACATCTCTGGAACCAGCTTCCGTGCGGGTCGGCCCATGCGACCGGACAGCCGTCTTGACTCAGAATGAAGTGAGCCTCGTTGGCGTCCACCTCGGCGGCGCTCAGCCTTCCCTGCACGGTGGGAAGAACTCGTGCGCCTTCGTTGGCGATCCACACAGCCCCGAGCCTCGCCAGGTCGGCCGCGAACGTCTCCCGGTCGCGGGCCGGAACATATGCCAGCACGGCGCTGTGGAAGACGACCAGGGTGGAACCGCTGGGCACGCCGGAGATGACCTCACGCAGGTCAGCGCGCAGATCGCCCTCGAGGACGCGTGGGGGATCCTGGCGGGCGACCTCGATGGCAGCGCGCAAGCGGCTCAGACGGTCCCCTTCGCCGGGCCAAACCAGTGCTTCGAGCCAACGAGTGGCGCTTTCGTCGCGGACATCGACCGGATCGAGATCCACCCCAGCCCGCCAGGCCACCTCAGGAAGCATGGTGGGAGCCGGGCTGCTAGAGCCGCGGTATTCACAGCGCAACACAACGGCACTGTTGGCTTGGCCGATGACGCCCCGTCCGTAGTCGTAGCCGTAGCGATCGAGCAACAGACAGAGACCTGCGCTCGCGCCAACCTCCAAGAGCGCCAGTGGTTGAGGCAGCTCAGCCAGCAGGGGAAGCAGGGTCGCGCACCGACCCACCTCGTTGGTCTGCGTCCGTCGCACCAGCATGGTCGATGACACGTCGCTCCACCGCTCCACGACCAGGCGGCGAAATGCCGGGTAATCCGCAACCGTGCCGTACAGGTACTGGACCACGCCCAGCAGCAGATTGGGCTGACGCTTGGGCGCCGGCAGTGACGCAAGCAATCCCAACAGCTCGGGATCCTCGGAGACAGCCTCGGTCAGGTGCTCATACAGCGGGGATCGTCCGTGCGCCTCGAGGCGGGCGAAACGGCGATAGTTCGCCGCAGTGGAATGCGTGTCCTCGTTGCCGATCACGGCGCCGAGATCGCAATCATGCGATCACCGTAGCACGACACAGAACGCCTACCGTGAGACTCCGGCCTCCAGACGCGCCAGGCCGGCGCGGGTGTGCAGCCACCGCAATGGACTCGGTGCCCACCAGTTCCACTCGCCGAGAAGCGCCATCAGTGACGGCACAAGCAGGGCCCGGACGATGCTCGCGTCGATGAGCACAGCGAGCGCGGTGCCGATGCCGACCTCCTTGATGAAGATGATCTGCGAGGTGGCGAACGCGCCGATGGCCACGGTGAAACAGAGTGCGGCAGCTGTGACGATCCGGCCGGTGCGTTCCAATCCGTGCGCCACCGCGTCGCGGGTTGTCATCCCCGCGTCGTGCCCCTCCTTGATGCGGGTCAGCAGGAAGACACCGTAGTCCGTGGAGAGACCGAAGGCGATGGCCACGAGCAGGATCGGCTGGGTTGACTCCAGCGCGCCCGGGCTGGTGTATCCGAGCAGGCTCTGGAGCCGTCCGTCCTGAAAGATGAGCACGAGCAGTCCGAATGTGGCGCTGATCGACGCCAGATTCATGACCAGTGACTTGATGGGCAACACCACCGACCCTGTGGCAGCGAAGAGAACGATGACGGTGGATATGGCGATGATCAACAGGGCCAAGGGCAGGTGCACGCCGAGACTGTCCTGGAGATCGGCGAACTCCGCTGTCTGGCCGCCGGCCAGCACGGAGAACTGTGATGGCAGCGCCCTGGTGGCGACGACTGCGTCGTGGCTGGTTGTGCTCAGCGGCTCGCCGCTCAGCACCGCATCCAGCGTCCACGTCGATGATCCGAGGTAGCGCGGCGTCGAGACGCTGCTGACCCCGGCCACGCCGTGCACCGCAGCCGCATAGGCCACGATCTGCGCGCCAGCGGACGGCGGCGCTGTGACCACGATGTGGACTGGACTCAACCGATGGGCGTCGAACGCGTGATGAAGCGCGTCGTCGACCTGGCGCGCCGACGCGGTGGGCGGCAGCACGGAGGCATCGACGCTGGTGAAGCGGATGCCGAGGAAGGGCAGCCCCAGCGCAACGAGCATGCCCATGGTGAGCAGCGTGATCGTGACCGGCCGTCGCATCACCATCGTGGCGATGCGGTACCAGGTGCCGCGATGGTCGGCACCGGCGATGGTGTGGCGGTGGAATGAGAGCCTGTCGATGCGCGGCCCCAGCGTCGCGAGCATGGCGGGAAGAACTGTCAGCGCGATCACCGCGGCCACGAGGGTGACGATGACTCCACCGGCGCCCATCGAGTACAGAAAGCGCTGCGGGAAGACGAGCAGCGCAGCGAGCGCGGCGGCAACGGTGAGAGAGCTGAACAGCACGGTGCGACCGGCAGTGGCCATGGTGCGGCGCACCGCCCCGGCGACGTCACCACCGCTCAGCGCCATCTCCTCGCGGAAGCGCGACACCATCAGCAGGGAGTAGTCGATGGCGAGCCCAAGGCCCAGGCCCGTGACCATATTGAGCGCGAAAACGGAGAGGTCGGTGAAGGAGTTGACGGCGCGCAGCCCGAGGAAGGTGGTGACGATGGTCAAGCCACCGACGAGCGGTGGCAGCAGGGCGGCGAGCAATCCGCGGAACACGAACAGCAGAAGCACGAACAGGATCGGAAACGCGAGGGCCTCGGCGCGCGCAAGGTCGCGGCCGACCTGGGCGCCCACCTGGTCCTGGGCGATGAGCGACCCTCCCAGCGTTACCGCCGGGTCGCCGGCGAGCGCAGCTTGAATGCGACTCACCGCGGCCTCGGCATCGGCGCCGTCGCGAAACGGAGCGACGACGTACGTGCTCTGCCCGTCGCGGGAGACGAGCGACGGGTCATGGGTGCCGGAAGCGTCGATGACCGTGGCAAATCCCGGGTCGGCCCGAAGGACCGCGACGACGTGGGCGGCCTCTGCGGCGCCCACCGCAGAGGCAATCGGGGAGCCGGGGCGGATGACGGCGATGACGGAGTCGGTCGAGACGTGGCTGGCCGCCGCGATCTGCTGCCCGGCGCGGATCGATTGAGCCTGTGAATCGGTGAAGCCGCCTCCGGTGAGCAGCCCAGCGACTGGGCTGCCGAAGACGCCACCGACGACGCCAAGGACGACGGCGAGGACGATGACGGTGGCGCGACGGCGCACCACCAGGTTGGCGAGGCGCGGGAGGATCACAGCTGCTGGTCGCCGAGCCGACCGGGGCGGGCGGTGGACGTACAGTCGGTGAGCACACCGTCGATGCAGCGCCGCGCCCAGTCGCTGGTCTCAGCGAGCCCAAGGAGATCGATCGCGGCGGCGACGTTCAGGAACATGCCGGCAGAGAGAAATCTGCTGACGCCGATCGACGTCGATCCCGGAAGAGCCTCGAGGAATGCCATGAGCTCGCGGAAGCTGCGACGACACGCGTCGCGGATCTCCGGCTCGTCGGTGGCGGCGATGTACGACTGCATCTGCAGGTTGAGCAGCGCCCGATCTTCCAGCAGCGGGAGGTAGCTCATCCCCATCGCCTCCAACGGGTCGGCGCCGACAGCGATGGCGGCGTTGGCTGCAGTTCGGAAGGTTTCCAGAAGCCGTCCGAATGCCTGCGCATACACCTCGAGGAAGAGGGCCAGCTTGCTGCCAAAGAGGCGGAAGACATAGGGCTGAGAGATGCCGGCGCGGACCGCGATCGCGTCGGTGCTCGCCCCCCTGTAACCCGAGCGGGCGAACTCCACGACCGCAGCGTCAACGATGGTTCGGCGACTCTCGAACCCGGTGCCGCGGCGACGGGTAGCGGTGGGAACGGGGGTCATGAGCGAAGTTTGTGAGTGCTCACTAACCATGTCAAGCGTGGTCCCCGAACGCGAGGCGGCCTTCCGACGCCGTCTGGTGGAGGCCACGCAATAGCCTCTCACGACGACAGCCAACGGCCATCCTTGGTCCGAGCAGGGAGACATCCTCATGAGCAGCGACTTCCAGGTGACCTTCGACACCAGTGATCCACATCGTGTGGCGCGCTTCTGGGCGGAGGCGCTCCACTACGAGAAGGAAGATCACACCGCCCTCGTCGCACAGCTCCTTGCGCAGGGGCGCATTCCTGATCAGGCGACCACCGAGGTCGATGGCGGTCGTCAGTTCGCCGGCGTGAGCGCCTGTCGTGATCCACAGGGTGCTCGTCCGCGCCTCTTCTTCCAGCGCGTTCCCGAGGGCAAGGTGGTGAAGAATCGCGTCCATCTGGATATCCACGTGGGCAAGGACCACATCGACGAGGAGGTGGCAAGGCTGGTTGGCCTCGGGGCGACTCCCGCATGGGAGAGCAACACCGGAGGGCGCTGCGTGACCATGCGCGACGTGGAGGAAAACGAGTTCTGCGTTGAGTGACCCTTCGGGACCGCGGTGGGCGGCCTGCCCATGTCGACTGGTTCGCACGCCGTTGTGGACGCTGTCAGGAGCAGTCGGCCCGAGCCGCGCGCTACGGTCTACCCGGACGCGGTCCGACAAGGCGGCTCTGGGGGTCACTCGCGATGACCGACAGTGCAGTGTCCGCGCCTGGCACGCCGATCTGGGTGGACCACGTCTCGCTCGAGCCGATTGACACGTCCCAGGGGCCGTTCGCCACCGTGGCCGATCCGCAGAGCGCCATATTCGCGGCCATCCAGATGTCCGACGCCAGCTGACATCGTCAGTCTCGGTTCCTGGTCGACCGCTGCGCAGGGAGGACGGCTCGCGGAAGCCCTCAGAAGTGCTAACCCGCCTGCAGGATCACCACATCATCACCGTCACCCAGGTACACGAGGACGTCATGCGTGAGCCCTCCGGCGGGGTCGGAAATCATTCGCGTGGTCCCGTTTGCCCGCCCTTGGTGGTGCCGCCTGCTCGCGTGTCCAGCGTGGCTTCGATTATCTCAGCAACAGTCGCGCACCACGCCGGGGGCCCGCAGGCCAGGTTCGGTGGGCAGGCCGGAGGGCCTATGGTGTCGCTAACGATCCGCGCTTAAAATAGAGCTACACAATAGCGGCGAACACGTGTACCC
>JAEKNN010000060.1 GCA_016464795.1 Candidatus Amunia macphersoniae
TCGTGACCGAACGATGGGCCCAAAGTCAGATTCTCGTTGAGGGAATACGCACTCTTGTCAGAAGTACCACTCACCTGTATGCTTGCGGGTAGCGCGTGCTTCACTCGCACGCAACGTCACAGCAACGTCATGATCAACGTCCTAGCACACAGCGCACCCGATGCGAGTGACCTTGCGGGCCTGGCCTGCGAGCACCTCGATGATCTGTCGACGTACGTCACCCATCTGACCGGCAGCGCGGACGAGGCTCTCGAGTTCGTGGCCGGGGGACTGGCGCACGCCGCCAAGTACCCGCCGGCGCGCCTGCGTGTGGATGGCCGTGCCGCCCTCTATCGGGCGGCGACGCGTGCCTGCCGGCAGGGACACCGATTCCCGCCGCGCGCGCAGGGGCCGACGCGATTTCTGCGTCGACCACGGTCACCCTTCGAGGCTCACATGGACGGCGACGCCGCGGCCAAGATGAACACCGTCAAGCGGGCGCTGATGACCATACCCTTCGATCGCCGCGCCGCCCTGTTGCTGCACGACCTCGCGGGACTCGACTACCGCGAGATGGCGCGTGCCCTCGAGTGCTCGCCCGAGGCCGCGGCCCGCCTGCTGGCGGCGGCCCGGCGCGATTTCGGCACCATCTACAGCGAGATCGCTCTGTGAAGTGCAGCCTGCTCGCACTCAGCACCTACATCGACGGAGAGCTGAGCCCCGACCGGCGCGTCGAGCTCGACGCCCATCTCGTCGGTTGCCGGCGATGCAGCACCGGCGCTGCCACCCTCCGCGACGAGAAGGTGCGCGTCGGCCAGCTGGCTCGCGTGCGTGTGGCTCCGCAGTCGACCCGGCTGATGCTCGAACAGGTGGGCATCACCAACCTGCCGGACCGGCCGGTGGGACCGCAGCCGGCCCCTGCGCCGAGACCGCCGGAGGAGCAGCTGCCGTGGCAGGGCGGGAAGAGCAGCCCTGCCCTCCCCTGGACCCCACGCCGTCCCGACCCTTCCCCGCCGTCCATCGAGGAGGAGACCGTGGCCTCTGTCGCCCCCGACGCCCAGCCCGATCTTCCCTTCGAGCGCGAGCCGGTGGAGGATCGCCCGTGGAGCACCGACACGGCACCCGCCGCCGCTCTCGACCCGCCCCGGGAGGCGGGGTCGGTCGAGGCTCGCCCTGGCCGAGGAGGCCCGCTGCGCGACGACACCTGGGAGAAGGACGACCACTGGGGCGGCATCGAGGCGTCGGCGCCGAGTGAGGGCTGGGAGGCCGACCTGCCGGCGCCCGTCGAGGCCGCCGTCGAACAGGCCTGGGATGACGCCCCACCGAGGACATCACAACCGCCCCCAGTGTTCGCGGTCCCGGTGCCGGCGAGGGCGCCCACACGTGTCAACGCAACCGGGGCCTCGATGGTCTGGTCGCGTCTCCGCGACGCTGTGGCTGTCCGGCTGGCGCTCGCCCACCCGAGTGACGCCGCAGAGGATTCCCTCCAGATCGTCAGCGGCGGGCCGCGGCGCCGCGGCTTGCCCATGCCGGCTGAGGCCGGCCTGACCACGTCCGCCACCGCCGTGGCCGAGACCCCCGAGTCGCCTGAGCCGGCCCCCGCCGACGCCGCTGCCTCGGTGGAGCTGACCGGCGTCGCCGGGGCGCGGCCGGCCGCAGCCGAGATCGCCGTCGACGCCCCGATCGCCGCCCCGGCGGACGAGGTGGCGGAGACGTCGTGGATCGACGATGACGCTCCCGCCGGTGCGGGTGCGCCCACCGAGCCGCTCACCTGGAACGCATTCGGTGGTTCGTCCTATGTCCGGGAGGAGGAGCGGCCTCCGACACCGTCAGAGCCCAGCAAGCCGCGCTCACCTGGCCGCCACAGCCGGGCCGTAGCTCGCGAGCGCGTCTCCTTCGCAGCCCGGGCCCGGCGCGGTGCCGCAGCTGCGGGCGCGATCGCACGCCAGGGCAGCACGGCAGCTGGGGCAGGGATGCAGCGCGTCATCGCCGCCGCCCAGCGCGGGCTTGGCGGCGCAACCAGACGCTCCGGCGCCGCCGGTGGTGCCGGCGCCGCCACCTCTCGCGGCGTCGGCGCCACGGCGCGTCCAGCGCGTGGCGCCGTCAGCGTCGGCGCTCGCAACCCGGACCGTTGGGTGATCGCAGCCGTCTGCGCGGTGGCGGTGATCTTCATCACGGCCCTGGTCATCGGTCATCGGACCTCCCCAGCACCCGCCCCGACCGCTCACCGGGCAACCCCCACGTCCGCACCCTCGCTGGCGACGACGGCGCCGGCGGCCAGCGCACCGGCCTTCTCCAGCGCACCGGCACCTGTGACCGCCCCGCCGACCGCGCAGACCTTCGGGACCGGAGCCACCGGCTTCCAGGTGCGTGACATCCGCTACGGCCAGCAGCCGGGTTTCTTCAGGGTGGTCTTCGACATGGGAGCTGTCGACGCCAACGCCGGTGGCACCCCGAAGGTGGCGGTGAGCTTCAAGGACGCCACCACCATGCTGGTGACGTTCGTGGGGACCGTCCCGGCGGGGTCCGTCAACGCTCCGGCGGGCGGGGTGATCTCATCGCTGGCCCTGGTCAGCAGCAGTGGGGGTCAGACCGTCTATCGCGTGGCCCTCACCCACCCGGTGACCGTCACCGCCCTGTTCCTGACGGGCACGTCGCCGCAGTTGCGCTTCGTCCTCGACCTGCACTGAGCGAGGCTCTGCAGGCGGCGGCAGCAGGTCAGGCCGTCCAGCCTCCATCGACCACGATGACGCTGCCGGTGACGAACGAGGCGGCGTCGCTGGCCAGGAAGAGCGCGGCGCCGGCGATCTCGTCCGGCTGCGCGTGCCGCTTCAAGGCGGTCTGGCCGACGATGTGGTTGCGGATCTCGGGGGTGTCGACGAGCACGCGGGCGAAGTCCGTCTCCACCAGGCCCGGCGCGATGGCGTTGACCCGGATGGCCGATCCGCCCAGCTCGTGGGCGAGCGTTCGGGTGAGGTTGATCAGAGCCGCCTTGCTGGCGTTGTAGGCGCCGATCATCGGTTCGGGTTGAATGCCCCCGACAGACGCGATGTTGACGATGTTGCCGCCGTGCTCGCCCATCCACGCTCTCACCGATGCCGAGATCAGACGCAGGGGACCCTGCACGTTGACCTCGAACACCCGGTCGACGGCCGAGTCCCGTGCATCGACGAGCGGACCGTACTGTGGGTTGGTCGCCGCGTTGTTGACCAGAATGTCCAGAGCTCCGAAGCTGTCCATGACGGCGCTGACGATGGTGGGGATCTGCTCGGCGTGACCGACGTTGCCGGCCACGGCGAACCCCTCGTGGCCCGATTCGGAGATCTCGTCGACCACCACTTGGCAGGCCTCGAGATTGCGTGAGCAGACGGCCACTCGCGCACCCGCTGCCGCCATCGACAGCGCGATCGAACGACCGATCCCTCTGCTCCCGCCGGTGACCAGCGCCGTGCGCCCGGCCAGGGAGAAGCGCTCGACGCCGAGCGCCATCAGTTGAGCGAGACCGGCACTATGTGGTGGTCGCGGCGCGCCAGCATCTGGTCGAGGAAGACCGACTCGCGTCGTAGCGCCTGAAGGCAGCGCCGCAGCCGTCCCGACACCGAGTCCTCCTCGAGCAACTCCTGGCGCCTGTTGACCTCGACGTTGAGCGAGGCAGCGACCAGGTAGGAGAGCAGCTCCGGGTCGTCGGGAAGCTCGATCGCCGCCGCCTGATCGGCGGCCTGCTCGTCGGTGTCGTCGGCCAGGTTGCGCAGACCGGCGGCGTAGGCGAGGAACGCCTTGCTGGTGCGGCGAGCGAGGTCGGGGATCGCGGCCTCCTCACCCCTGGTGTCCTCAAGGTAATGGATGGTGCCCACCAGGTACGAACGGTTCAGCGACAGGTTCTCCACGCGAAAGCGTGAGGCGCCTGCCACCACCAGGTTGAACCGTCCGTCATCGAGCTTCTCGAGCTCATGGATCTGCGCCAGCGTGCCCACGTCGAACGGGAACGCTGAACGTCCCGCCTCACTCCCCTCGCGGATGGCAACGACCCCGAAGCTCGTGCCCTGCTCCTGGCAGTCACGGACCATCTCGCGGTAGCGCTCCTCGAAGATGTGCAGGCCTGCCGGCATGTGCGGGAAGAGCACAGTGTTGAGCGGGAACAGCGGCAGGCGCACTGACATGCTCTCAGTGTACCGCCGCTCCGATCGACGGCCCGGCGGCCGGCCTGTGCCTACGCGACCTTGCAGTTCTTGCTGTGCTTGAGGATGCGCTCGCGCTTGGGCTCACCAGGATTGCGCTGGTGACGGAAGGCGATCTCCACGCTGATCTCGTTCTGGCGCATCAGGTTGTGGCAGATCGGGCATCGCTGCGAGGTGAGGATGTCCTTCTGGGAGGTGACTCCCTTGGATTCCTTGATGGTGTTGGCCATGGTCGCTCCACGAAATCAGTTGCTGAGGACCGATTGTATCGCCGAGCGGCTAGGATTCCGGCCTGATGAGCCTGCGCCGTTTCCGCCTGCACCTGCTGGCCGCATTCGCGGTTGCGCTCCTCGCCGGCTGCGGCTCTGACGCCCTCACCACACCGGCTCCGCCCTCGTCCTCGGGGTTGGCCCCGGCCACCACGCCGGCAGCCGCCGCGCCGACCGCGGGGGGCAGCTGCACACCGGCGCCCACCAACGCGAGCACACCGTCATCACAGGACAACTTCGCCGATCCCGTCTGCCTGGCCACCCAGCCTGATGGACTTCAGCTGGGCGACATCGTCACCGGCAGCGGACCCGTGCCTGTGACGGGCCAGAACATGACAGTCCAGTACACAGGGTGGCTCACCAACGGCAGCATGTTCGACAGCTCACGAAAGCCGGGCAGGACGCCGTTCAGCTTTGCGATCGGCACGGGCGGGGTCATCCGCGGCTGGGATGAGGGCCTGCTCAGCATGCACGTCGGCGGCAAGCGCCGCCTGGTGATCCCGCCCGCGCTGGGCTACGGGTCGCAGCCGAATGGCGCGATCCCGGCGAGCTCCACTCTCGTCTTCGAGGTGGAGCTGCTCTCAGTCGGAGCCCCCTCGCCGAGTTGAGGCTCCTCGCCGAGTTGAGGCTCCTCGCTGAGCAGGCCCGGGGCGACGCACGGAGCCTCCGCGCCGGGCCGAGGTCGGCGGCACGGGAGCAGCGCCGGCACCGCTGATCTTGCCGATCAGAACGTAGGTGGCCAGGCCCAGCAGACAACCGGCGAGGAGCAGGAGGCCCGGCAGGAGGATCACGAATGGGAGCTCGGGAGCAGGGGTGAGGACCATCGTCCCCTGAGCATATAGCGGCCCGGCGGCGGGTGTGGGGGACTGTTGCGCTCTGGTTACACTGCGACGCTGTATGTCACAGCGTTACACCGACGAGGCACTCCTCGACGCTGCCCGAGCCTGCGTCGCCGAACACGGCATCGCGCGGACCACCGTCGCCGACGTCGCGCGGAGGGCGGGGGCGAGCCGGATGACGGTCTACAGGTGCTTCCCCGACGCCGCCACACTCTGGTCCAGCCTGCTGACGCGCGAGATCGCTGCCGTCATCGACACCGCCGAAGCGCAAGCAGCCGAGCTGCCCACCGCCCGCCAGCGGCTGATCGCCGCCGCCCTGGCATCCCTGGCGGCACTGCGCGAGGATCCCGTGCTCCGTCGCGTCATCGAGGTCGACGCGGAGCGCCTCATCCCGTACCTCACAGTCAAACGCGGCCACGCCCAGGAGATGGCCATCGCAGTGGTGCGCCGGCACCTTGCCGAGGGTCGTGACGACGGCTCGATCCGGCCAGTGCACGACATGGCGGCCGCACGCCTCGTCGAGCTGGTCCTGCGCAGCCTGGTCACGGCGTCGCCGGCTCTCATCGATGACGGCCTGACAGCGCTGATCGAGGCCGAGCTGGCGGCCATGCTCGACGCCTGGCTCCGTCCGCAGGTGACATCGTGAACGTCGTCGGGTCGCTCAACGCTGTGCAGCGCGCAGCTGATCTGGGCCGGCTGGATGGCGGGAGCTTCGACGTTCTGGTCATCGGTGGCGGCATCACCGGCACCGGCGTGGCCCTCGATGCCGCCTCGCGCGGTCTGCGCACCGCCTTGATCGAGCGACGCGACCTCGCCAACGGGACCAGCCGGTGGAGCTCGAAGCTGATTCACGGCGGTCTCCGCTACCTGCGACATCTTGAGGTGGCCGTGGCCTGGGAGTCCGCGCGCGAGCGGCAGATCCTGATGAGCACCACCGCGCCGCACCTGGTGCGCGCGCTGCCCTTCGTGGCTCCGCTCAACGACACGCTGCCGCCGCTCGGCGGCGTTCTGACCGAGGTCGGGGTGCGCGCCGGTGACGTGCTCCGTCTCGCGTCGGGGACACGGCGCGCGCAGCTGCCCGGACCACGCAGGGTCAGCGCGGTCGAGGCGCGCCAGCTCATCCCCGGCTTGCGTCGCGACCGGCTTCGGGGCGGGGTTCTCTTCTGGGATGGCCAGCTCGAGGACGACGCGCGCCTGGTGGTGGCGGTGGCCCGAACCGCCGCGGCGAGCGGTGCCGCGATCGTCACCCACTGCACAGCGCTGTCGGTGAGCGACGGCAGCGTCCAGGCTTGCGATGAGCTCACCGGCACCACCTTCGAGGTGCAGGCCAGGACGGTGGTCAACGCGGCCGGGGTGTGGGCCGACACGGTGGATCCCAGGGTCAGGCTGCGGCCCAGCAAGGGATCGCACCTGGTGCTCGATGCCGCTGCGCTCGGCGACCCGCGGGCGGCGGTGATCGTTCCGGTCGAGGGCGAGAGCGCCCGGTGGGTCGGGGCCACCCCGACCGGCGACGGCCGGCTGATCGTGGGGGTCACCGACGACGACTACGCCGGCACCATCGTCGACGAGCCGGCCGTGACGGCGGCCGAGGAGACGTTCCTGTTGGGGACGCTGTCGCGCGCCCTGCTGCGCCCCCTCTCCTCGGCTGATGTGATCGGCCGCTACGCCGGCTTCCGGCCCCTGCTGGACACCGGCCCCCGGTCGACAGCGGACATCTCGCGGCGCCACGCGATCATCGAGAGCGCCGACGGCCGGATGCTCACGGTGGTCGGGGGCAAGCTGACCACCTACCGCCGCATGGCCCAGGACACCGTCGATCGCATCGTCGACCGCCACGGAGGTGGGCGCAGCAGGACCTCATCGCTGCCCCTGGTGGGTGCAGCCCGGGGCGTGCCAGCGACAGTGTCAACGGTGCCCGCACGGCTGCTCCGGCGCTTCGGCAGCGAGGCGCCCCTGGTGGCCGCGCTGGCAGACGGCGACCCGGCCCTCCTCGAACCGCTGTTCTCGGGGACCGCCGTTCTCGGCGTCGAGCTGCTCTTCGGGGTGCACCATGAGGGTGCCATGGATGTCGACGACCTCCTCGACCGTCGCGTGCGGCTGGGGCTGGTGCCGGCGGAGCGGCGCCGGGCCGACGCCTGTGCGGCCCAACTGCTCGCCAGCTCGGTGACGTGAACGCGGTTCCGCCGCCGCTGCGCTGGTGGGGCTGGGGCGACCGAGACACGCCCATCCCGTCAGGGCTCGCTGTGCTGTTGCAGGACGAGATGGGAATCCCGCTCGGCGTGCATGTCGCGCCTGCCGCGCGCGAGGCGGTAACGCTTCCCCCGAGCCGGCTCGCCGACGACGCACTGATCGCCCAGTTGAGCGCCATCTGTGGTGCCGAGGCGGTGGGCCTGGATGGCCAGAGCAGGCTGGTGCACGCGGCAGGGCGGAGCTATCTCGACCTGCTCCGACTGCGCAGTGGCGACATCGGAGTCGCCCCGGACGGTGTCATCTGGCCGTCGAGCGAACAGCAGATCGCGGCCGTCCTTCGAGCCTGCGCGGCGGCCGACTGCGCGGTGGTCCCGTTCGGGGGCGGAACCTCGGTGGTCGGTGGCGTCACCCCCTCGCGCGGCTCCCACCGCGCAGTCATCTCGCTCGACCTGCGGCGCCTCGACAGGTGGCTCGCTGTCCATCCGGTGTCGCGCGTCGCCGTCCTGCAGGCAGGGATGACCGGAACCCAGGCAGAAGCAGCGCTCACCCACCACGGGCTCACGCTCGGACACTTCCCGCAGTCGTGCGAGTACGCCACGATCGGCGGGTTCGCCGCCACCCGCAGCGCCGGCCAGGCGTCGAGCGGCTACGGGCGATTCGACGACCTGGTGCTCGGTCTGCGGATGGTGTCGCCCGCCGGTGAGATCGTGGTGGCCGCTCATCCCGCGAGCGCGGCCGGCCCGTCCATCCGCGAGCTGGTCCTCGGCTCCGAGGGTCGCCTCGGTGTGATCACCGAGGTCACCGTGAAGGTGCGCCCGTGGCCGCAGCAGGAGAGCTACGAGGCCTGGTCGTTCGCGCACTTCACTGAGGGCATCCACGCGCTACGCGCGATGACTCAGGGAGGTGTCGCGCCGGACGTCGCCAGGCTCAGCGACCATCAGGAGACGCGGGTGGGAATGGCGATGGCGTCGCGCGGAGGCGCTGCCGAGACCCTGGGCCGCCGCTACCTGCGAGCCCGCGGCCACCAGGAGGGTTGCCTGCTGATCGCCGGCTGGGACAGCGATGCTCTGCTCGGTGGCGCCCGGCAGGCCGAGGCGCGCGCCATCATCCGCCGCCACCGTGGTATCGCGCTGGGCGCGTCCCCGGGCCAATCCTGGCTGCGGCAGCGGTTTCATGGCCCGTACCTGCGCGACGCGCTGCTGGATGCCGGCGTGCTCGTCGAGACAGTGGAGACAGCCACCTCGTGGGCCAACCTCGCTCGCCTCCACGACGCGGTGGCGAGCGCGCTCGACGAGGCGCTGCGTGATGGGCACACGCCACTGGTGGGATGTCATGTCTCGCACGTGTACCCGTCGGGGGCGTCGCTGTACTTCACGGTGCTGGCCCGATCCGGCAACGACCCGCGCGCCCGCTGGCTGCGGGCCAAGGAGGCCGCGTGCAATGCGATCCTCGACAATGACGGCACCATCACCCACCACCATGCGGTGGGCACCGATCACCTACCGTATCTGGAGCGCGAGATCGGCATCGGTGGTGTTGCTGCACTGCGCGCGGTCGCCGCGCAGCTCGACCCCACCGGGATCATGAACCCGGGCAAGCTGATCCCGGACGCGCCCGCTGCGGTGGCATCCGGACGCCGACCGTCGCGACCGCGCGCGCAGCCCGGCTTGCCAGGAGCGTCTGCTGCACGAGGCCGCCCCCGCCGCTGACCACGGCGCACTTGAAGGCCAGATGCCATACGGCTGATGCACCGACGTGTGCCTCTCAGCACGGCGCTGTGACCGCTGTGGCGCCAGGTCTGATCGTCCTACGGGTCGCTGACGCTCCCATTTTCCGCTACCCCCACAGGGCACAGATGGGAATGGCGCGGACTCTGTCGCCGAGCTCATACGCCCGTGGCCCGGTGTGGAAGACGACACCGGCCACGAAGCGCAGCCCGAGCTGATCACGCAACCAAACAAGATGCTGGGCATCCCGCAGTTGGGGTGCTGACGCCGCCTTGATCTCGCATCCGACCACACCGCCGTCGCGGATCTCCGCCAGAACGTCCGCCTCGTGGCGACCCTGCCGCTCTCGGAGGTGGAACTGGTGGGCAGGCACCGCGCCACATCCCGCTCGCTGCGAAGCTGTCCGACGACGAAGGTGTCGAGGAATCGGCCGAGCAGGTCAGCATCGCGCATGATCGCGTCAACTCCCAGGTTGAGTGCGGCACCGATCAGCGCGGCATCGACGACGTAGCGTTTCGGACCGTGGACAAGGCGCTGCAGGCGATTGGATGTCCACGCGGGGAGGGGATCGACGACGAACAGTCGGTGAGCAACCGCTCGTACCCGAGCGCGGTCTTTCGGTCCAGCCTCGACGCTCGCAGCGGCGTCGCTTCGGTCACGAGACCCGCGGAGTTCAGTGCGTAGGCATCGAGATACCACCGGAGCCGCGCGGGGTCTCGCAACCCCCCGAGGGCCGCAGCGTCGCGGGTCACGAGTTGGTCGACATAACTCCTCAGCCACCGATCGCGCATGTCCGGCGCCCGGTCCATCGCGCCAGGAAACCCTCCGCGCAACGCGAGTTCGACGTATGAGCGCAGATCCGGCGGACTCGCCGGGACGTCGATCGGTCCACCCTCAGCGAAGCGGTCCCAGAACGCCGAACCACCGACGTTTCCGGTCTGCTCTCGGATGGACATCCCCTGCAGCGCGACCCGAGTCACGCGCCCCGTGCCCAGCCATGTTTCGCCGGTGATGTCGCCCCGCACCGACCCCGTAATGATGAATCTGCCGGTATGGGTGTCGGCGTCCACGGCGCGTTTGACGGCTCCGAGAATGCCGGGGACCTCCTGCCACTCGTCGAGAAGGACGGGCTCGTCCAGCCCGCGAAGCGCCGCGTCGGGATCCGCAAGGAAGGCGCCGGCCTCAGCGGGCCGATCGAGGGCGGATGACGGTGGCCGCTCGGCGGTCGGCTGTTGTTATCTTGCCCGCAGCGCAGGGACCGACCAGCATCATCGCCCCTGCCAATCCCGAACCGCAGGTCGAAGGTCCAATCCGTGGGAAGGGTAATGCGCCGGGCACCTGAGAAGCAGTACGGATACAGCATCAGCCCAACGCGGCGCCGGCCGATGTGGGCGCCCGAGGTAGCCCTCCAGGACAACAAGCGCTACAAGGTTAAATCTGGTACCCCGTATCGGATTCGAACCGATGATCTCCGCCTTGAGAGGGCGGTGTCCTGGGCCAGCTAGACGAACGGGGCGAGGTGTCGGGCGGACCCGCCGTATCCCCAACATGGTGGGTATGAGGCGGCCGTCCAGCGGGACAGCCTACCATCGGCCGGGTTGGGACGGGCGCCGAATACCTGACTGAAACGGGCATCGTCGAGGTCTTCATTCAGGGTGAGCCCGGCGAGGTGACGACGCCGGGAAGGCACCCTCAGCCGGGTGGCTCAGGCTCATCGGCAGCTGCGCCGCAAGCCGGTTGCGAGGACCTTTTCGCGGAGGATGACGCTGACGCCCGGCGGCCCCGGACAGGAGAACGCGGCTTCGTCATATTCCACATCGAAAACGGGCTTCCCCTGCTCAAGAAAGCCCCGCAGCGCGCCGCACTCGGAGAACTGCTGACACTCCTCGTCCACCGCGTAGTCGTAGATGGGCGCCAGCACTCCAGCCTGCTGCCTGTCGTTCTTCAATGCGACGAGTAATCCGGCTGCGTGGGTGATCCCGGCCAGCCACGTGTTGAACCGCTGCTGGTCGGCCGCGGTCAGCGGGAACCCGCTGGGGTTGGCATAGCCCTCCACGTTGTCCCACTCCACGCCGTCGAAGCCCTTGCCGGCGCACTGGGTACGGAGGCGCTCGGTGAGAATGCGGGGCAGCACCGTCTGGTCCCGGATGTCGAGCCAGCGTTCGTTGGGATAGCCCTGATACGGCTCGCCCAGAATCGACTGGGGAAACTCGGCTGCATCTGGGCGGAAATCTTCCCAGGAGCCTCCGTCGAGGTAGCAGATGACGTGGCGGCCCCGGGCGTGAAGAGCCGCAACGCTGGACGCTGGGGTGGTGAATCCATCGATTTCGAAGACCGCCGCGTCGACGGTGGTGTCGAGCCCGCCCTGAAGCTGGATCTGCCAGCTCGAGCCGACCGCAGGCAGGGGCGACGCCGGCCGGATTGAGGCCGCGGAGCTGCTGGCCGCGGGTGCACTCGACGGCGAAGGGCGCGCTGGTGAGGACGGTGGCGACGCCGTGGTGCGACTGATCGTGGAAGCGCTGGGGCTGGCCGTTTGTCCCGTTCCCGACGGAGCACCTCCGCAGGCGGAGAGAGACGCGAGCAAACAGGAGGTGAGGAATATGGGCACCCGCATCAGCGGTGATCGTATCGGTGACGGCGGACGGATGGCCCTGTTCGATCACTGGCACGGAGCATGCCTCCGCCTTGAGAGGGCGGTGTCCTGGGCCAGCTAGACGAACGGTGCAGGGCTGCGAAGTATACGGGGAGCCTCTTTCACACCTCCTCGGGGGCTGACAATCCCAGGCAGTGGAGCGCGTCCGCCAGGACTGCCTTGGCGCATGCCACCAAGCGGCGTCGGAAGGCGCGCACGACGGCGTCCTGCTCCTTGGCGATCGGTGGTGTGTGCTCATAGAAGTCTGTGAATGCCGCGGCGAGACCGAGGGTGTACGTGCACAGGGTGGCCGGAGAGAGCCCGTCGGCCGCCTCGTGGAGCGCATAGCGATAGCTGTCGACGGCGTGCAGCAACGCCCGTTCTGCGGGGTGCAGCGCTGGAACCCCGGTCATCCGTTCTTCAGGGACGCGACGCAGAATTCCAGCTGCCCGAGCGTGGGTGTACATCAGATACGTACCAGTGTCACCGGAGGTTCTCAGGGCTTCGTCGAAGTCGAAGACGATCACCTGGTTCAAGGTGAACTTCTGGAGGTAGTAGCGCACTGCGCCTGAGGCCAGCAGCACCGCGCTGGCAGTATCCCTGGCCTTGATCGCCACAGCCTCCACCGCCCGGTCGAGCAGCTCGTCAGCGCGGACCTCGATCCCGCGCCTGCCCGAGAAGGCATAGATGTTCTTTCCATCCTGAAAGGGGAGGCCCAGCACCGCCGCAGCCGTGGCCGACAGCGCCACCACCTCGTACCCGAGGTGGATCGAGCGCTCCGCCTCGAGTTGATGGCCAAGCTTGGCCAGGGCCCGCCTGACCACGCGCTGTGGGTACGCTTGGCGGGCGTCGACCACGTTGATGACCCGCGAGGCACGCCCGTACAGCGTTGCATCCAGCGCGCCCGGTGCCGAGGTGGTCGTGGCGGGTGAGGAGTGGTCCTGCGGATCCCATCGGCGGTAGTTGAAATCACGGCCAAGAAGGCCGAACTTCCAGAGCTGATAGGCAATGTCCTTGGCCGTGTAGGTGGCCACACCGTCGGACTTCACCAACACCTTGGCGTCATCGTCGTCGGCGGCATCATCATCAGTTGGCATCACCCAGCAGCCGGCGTGCTTGCCCTGGTCGACGTGGACCGCGGCGCCCGCGGCACGCAGGAGCTCGAAGGCATGTCGCCAGAAGCCCAGAGCGATGATGTCGGACTCCCAGCTGAGCAGGTCATAGCGGATGTCGAAGCGACCCATGGTGGTCAGGTGACAGTCGACGATGCGGTTGGCCAGCTCCTTGACGAACCTGGCGACCTCGTTGTCCCCGGCCTCGATCTGGTGCAGGGTTTGGCGGCGGATGTCGAGCAGAGCCGGCTCCTGCTCATACCGACGGCCGACCTGAACGTACACTCGCGAGCAGAAGGAATCGAAGGTCTCATTGGGCTCCTGGTGGTAGCCGAGGTGACGCAGGCCGACGGCCACGTCGGCCACCTGGACACCTGTGTCGTCGATGTAGTTGTTGACCTCGACCTCGCCGCCGGTGCGACGAAGCATCCGCACCACGCAGTCACCGATGCAGGCATTTCGCAAGTGCCCGATGTGGGCGGCCTTGTTGGGATTGGTGGCGGTGTGCTCGACCAGCGTTCTGCCCTTGTCAACCATTCGTCGAGGTGCTGAGACCGCGACAGAGCTGTCGAGCGAGAGGGCTGCGGCCATGACATCGGGAGCCCATCGCGCATCCACGACGTGGCAGTTGACGTAGCCGGGGCTGCTGATCGTCCAGCCGGCGATCGAGGGCAGCTCGTACGCCGTCAGCCGTTCACGCATCTCTTCAGCGATCGCCATCGGCGCCATCCGCCTGGCCCGCGCCGCACGCAGCGGAGCGGGGGTCGAAAAATCTCCGAACTCCGGACGTGCCGAGAGTTCCACAATCGGGTCGACGCTGTCGGCTATGCCCCATTCCTGGAGCACGCGCCCGACAGCCGCGGCCACGTCGGATCGGATGTCGGACATCCGACGATCCTAGCCAGCACCGGGAACCATCGGTCCATTCCCTCTGCAGCGATGCACACGGGGGCTCTCACGGGGGACAATGCGCCGCCGTGGAGCTCCACCACTGCGTGATCCCGGCCGCCGGCCTGGGGACGCGCTTTCTTCCTGCCACCAAGGCTCTCCCCAAGGAGCTGCTCCCTGTGCTCGATCGCCCGGTCATCCAATGGGCCGCGGAGGAGGCAGTGGCGGCCGGGGCACGCCGGCTGGTGATCGTGATCAGCGATGGCAAGGAGTTGATCCAGCAACACTTCACTGTGCACCCGGCCCTGGAGGCGCTTCTCGAGGAGCGCGGCAAGCTCGCAGAGCTCGAGGCCGTCCGCGCCAGCGACCACCTCGCCGACTTCACCTGGGTGCGCCAGGATGAGCCTCTGGGACTGGGGCACGCGGTGCTCTGCGCGGCGGACGCCGTCGGCGACCGTCCCTTCATGTGCATGCTCCCCGACGACCTGTCGCACGGGCCGGTCCCGGTCCTGCGCCAGCTGGCCGACGCCTATGCGGAGCACCAGACGCCCATCCTGGCGCTGATGCGGGTGCCGCGCGAGCAGATCTCGCGGTATGGATGTGCCACCGTGGCCGAGTCCGATGGCAGCGTGCACCGCATCAGCGCGGTGGTCGAGAAGCCGCCGGCGGACGAGGCGGCCAGTGATCTCGCCATCATGGGCCGATACGTGCTGACTCCAGACATCTTCGACGCCTTGCGCACCACCGAGCCGGGGGCGGGCGGTGAGATCCAGTTGACCGATGGCATCGCCGCGCTGATCGCTCGAGGCCCGGTGCACGGCATCGAGTTCACCGGTGAGCTTCTCGACGTCGGCACGCCCGCGGGGTGGCTGGCCACCAACGCCCGCCTCGCCCTCAACAACGCCACCTTCGGGGCGGCGCTCCGGGACGCCCAGGGCGTGGTCAGCGCATGAACCGGAACCTCTTCCGTCGCGAGTGGGGCGCGATCACCTTCGTGCTGACCGTGATCATCGGAGCCGTGGTCGTGGCCATCTCGCTGGTCATCGAGGGCGCGCACACCCCGCCCATTCCACCGCTGCCAACCTGTCCCTCCTTCACGCCGTACGTGACCACGCCGAGCGCAGTGCCCACGGCCGCGCCCAGCGCAACACCGCGACCCGCCGCCAGCCCGGGGACCACTGCCGGCGCCAGCCCATCGGCGGCCCCGGTCGCGACCACGCCCACGCCCGTCCCATTCAACCCAGCCCTCGCCAACTGCCCGACGGCTCCGGCGCGGCCTCTGTCGACCCCGACGCAATCCCTGGCCCCGGGTGCGACACCGACAGGCTCATCAGTGCCGACGCCAACACCGGCACCGGCGCCAGCCCCGACACCGACAGCGCCGCCGTTCGGAGTCACCCCGGTCGGTGCTCCGACGCCGACACCCACCGCCTGACCCGACGAGCTGGGTCAGGCGGCGAGCAGAAGGGTGCCGTTCTCGGCGCTGATGGCGCTGCGCTGCAACTCGAGGTCGACGAGCGGGGGGCGGCCGACATCCACGACCACCGCGATGCGGTCGGCGAGCCGCAGGCCACCGAGACGCACGCAGTCGCGCAGGAAGGTGAAGGCCAGGGGGCGCACCAGGTTCCAGATGTACTGGCGTCCGGCCTGGCCCTCGTCATCAAGGTCGCGCAGGCTGTGATCACGGAACGCCAGAACGCACACCTCGTCGGTGAGCTGCACCGGCGACGTCCAGCTGTACGCCTCGTCGTCGCCGCGGTCGGTGATCAGCGAATCCTTGGCCGTGAACAGGCTGAGCCGCTGGACCAGTCGCCGCATCGGTAGCGGCGGTCCCTCGACGATGAAGGGCACGTCGCGGAGGCGCTCGTTCCAGGCCTGCGCGGGATATCGGGCGCTGAAGCCGACGTCGTCGACCCCACTGAACGGTGAGGGGACCTTGATGACCAGTTCGTCCATGCTCACACCTCCGTGGCGATCGGGACAGGGGCTGCGTCGATCTCGGCGGGGTCCTCGCGGCGGTGAGGTGGTATCCAGGGAAGGCCGAGCGCCGAATACACATCCTCCTCCGTCTGGCCGGCAACGCGCATGCCGTCATGGCTGCGGAACAGACCGTATTCGTTGAGTGTCATCCTCATCCGCAACGCGCGACCGCGCAGGCGCACGTTGTGCGCCTGCGAGCCGGTGAAGTACTGCAGCGCGGCTCCGAAAGACTCGAGAGGAACAGCGCGGCAGTCGACCTGGAAACCATCAGCGACATGCACTGAGCTCTTGGTGGGACCGCGGGCGAGTACACGCTCCACCTGGGGCAGCGCGGCAAACCCGACCAGCACCGCGTCGGGCGCTGAGGTGACCACCAGCAGGTCGAGATCGCCACAGGTGTCGCGCCCGCGTCGAAATGACCCGGCGACCTCAACCCGTTCCGCGGCCGGGTGACCCGACAATGCCGCGCTCAGGGAGGCGGCCAGCGGCGTGAGCTCGTCCCTGGGGCGACGACGCGGTGGACCGCCGCCGCGACTGGCGCGTGCGGCGAGCGCGGCGAGGATCCTCTCAACAGTGCGCGCACCCAGCCGCGGGAGGCCCTCGAGGGCTCCGCAGCCGGCGGCAGCGTCGAGCTCATCGATGGTGGTGATGCCGGCATCACGCCAGAGCATGGCGACAGTACGAGGACCCACCCCGGGAAGGGCGAGGATGTCGATCAGGGTCGGGGGGATCTCAGCCTCGAGGTGCCCGAGGTACGGCAACCGTCCAGTGGCGACCAGCTCGCCAACCTTCTCCGCGATCGCAGGGCCGAATCCGTCGACGCTGCGCAGCCCGCCGTCGCCGGCAGCGATGTCAGACAGCGCTCGCCCGAGGTTCGCCACCCGAACCGCGGCCTGGCGGTATGCGCGCACCTTGAACGCGTTCTCGCCGCGGACCTCCAACAGATCGGCGATCCGGTCCAGGGTTCGGACCACGTCGGGGTTGCTCACCAGTGCGGTTGGCATGCGAATCTACAATAGCCGCCGGAGCGGGTTGTCGCACCGAGTCCGTGGTGGAGTGCGGTTAGACTCGTCCACCGATGCCCCTGACCGGAGTGCGCGTCCTCGACCTGAGCCGCCTTCTCCCGGGCCCCTTCGCCAGCATGATCCTCGCCGGTTTGGGAGCTGACATCGTCAAGATCGAGGATCTCGACGGTGGGGATTACATGCGCTGGATGCCGCCACGACACCACGACACCTCAGCGATGTTCACCGCGCTCAACCGTGGCAAGCGGTCAATCCGTCTCGATCTCAAGGCCGCCGCCGGGCGCGAGCTGTTTCTCAGGCTCGCGGACACGGCCGACGTGGTGCTCGAGAGCTTCCGGCCCGGGGTCCTCGACAGGCTGGCGTTGGGCGCCGCCGAGCTGCGTGCCCGCAACCCACGGCTGGTGCTCTGCAGCATCTCTGGTTTTGGCCAGGATGGGCCGGATCGCCTGCTCGTGGGCCACGATCTCAACTACCTGGCACGAGCCGGTGCCCTGGCGATCACGGGGGGAGTCGACGGCCGTCCGGTGGTGCCCGGCGTCCAGATCGCCGATGTCGGCGGGGGCGCGCTCGGGGCGGTCGCGGCCATCCTGGCCGCGCTGCGGCTGCGCGACCGCACCGGTGAGGGCAGCCACTGCGACGTGTCGATGGTCGACGGAATGCTCAGCTGGATGTCACCGCACATCGCGGCGGTGCGCAACGGCAGCCCGGAGGGACCGGGGAGGATGCCGCTCAACGGGGCGCACCCGTGCTATCGCGTGTACAGGTGCGCTGACGGGTGGATGAGCGTCGCCGCCCTCGAACCGAAATTCTGGACACGGCTGTGTGATCTGCTCGATGTCCAGGACATCAGTGGCGAGGCATTCTCCAGCGGCGAGGCGGCGGAACGCGCCGCCGCCCGGCTCGAAACGGTGCTCCTCACGGGGACGCGCGCGCACTGGCGCGAACGCCTTGCCGGACATGACGTGTGCTGCGAGCCGGTGCTCAGCATCGACGAGGTGGTCAGCGACCCCCAGGTGGCACATCGAGCCGATCAGGTGGAGGGCGGGGCGGCGTGGTTCCCGTTTCGAGTTGGCGACCACGGCCACGCGCCGGCGGGACCGGCGCCGGCCTATGGCGCTGACAGCCGCGCGCTGCTCGCGGAGGTGGGCGTCGACGACGCCCAGTTCGACCAGCTCGTGGCGGCAGGTGTGACGGCGTGAGCACGCGCCCGGCGGCGCGACAGACGCGGCGCAGTGCGCGCACCCGCGAGCGCATCATCGAAGCCGCCACGGAGGTCTTCGCGCGTCGCGGCGTTCACGGCACCCGCGTCGCCGACATCGCCGAGCGCGCCGGCATCGCATACGGCTTGGTGTATCACCACTTTCGCAACAAGGAGGAGATCCTCACCGCCATCTTCGCGGAGCGCTGGGCTCAGTATGTGGCCTACCTCGAGGAGCTGGCGGGCACCCCGCTCTCATTCCGTGAGCGGATGCGCCGGCTCATCCACTTCTGGGTGCAGACGTACCGCCAGGAGAGCGACCTGATGACGGTGATGATCAACGAGATCACCCGCTCCTACGAATTCCTCGAATCACACGACATCACCGCCGTGCTGGTGGCCTTCGATCCCATCGAGCGGATCATCGCGGAGGGCCGCGAGAACGGCGAGGTGCGTCCCGGCCTCGACGCCAAGCTGGCGACATACGTGGTGCTCGGGGTCGCCGAGATGGTGCTCACCGGCTACGTCATCGGCAGCCTGCCGCGGACGGACCCCGAGCAGTACGCACACGATGAGGAGCAGTTGCTGGCCATGCTGCTCGAGGGGATGAGCGCGGCCCCCTCGTGACGGGTGCCACGCTCACCACGCCGAGCATCTGGTCGGGGATCACGGAGACCGTTGCCCCAGGTCGACCACCTCGCCCCACCAGCTGTCGACCTGGGCGGTGGTGTGCTCGAGCGAGCCGCCGTTGTCGATCACCCAGGTGGCGCGCTCACACTTGCTGTCGATGGGCAGCTGGGCCTCCAGCCGGAGACGTGCCGCGGTGCCCTCGATGCCGTCCCGGGCGCCCAACCGGCGCAGCTGGACCTGGGGCGGCGCGTACACCAGCAGCGTCTCCGGGAACGCCACCTCTCGTCCGCCTTCGAAGAGCAGGGGAATGTCGGCGACCACCAGCGGCGCCGGGGAATCCAGCGCCGCCTGGATACGCTCATTCATCAGGGCACGGATGCGCGGATGGGTGATCTCCTCGAGCCCGGCCCGCGCCTGTGGGTCGGCGAAGACGATGGCCCCCAGCCTGGCCCTGTCGACGGTGCCGGACGCCTCGAGGACAGCGCGCCCGAAGCGGGCGACCACCTCGTCGAAGCCCGTCGAGCCGGGAAGGATCACGTCGCGGGCGAGCCGGTCGGCGTCGACGACCACGGCCCCGCGAGCTGTCAGCATGGACGCCACTGTCGACTTGCCGGTGGCGATGCCCCCGGTGAGACCGATCAGCCGCATTCGCCCACCGTACACGCCCGACGTCCCGCCGGCGTCCGAACTGGCCCCTGGTAGAGTTCGATGATGCGTCGCCTCTGTGTCCTGCTGCTCACCGCGATCGCGCTGCTCAGCGCTTGCGGGGATTCCACGCCGACCCCCGGCGGCACGACCACCGTCCAGTTCGTCGGCAACAGCACGTGTGACAAGAGTGGGCAGAGTCCATACAACCCAACTCCACCCAACACCAACACCGCCCCGGTGGGCCAGCCGATCGACGAGATGCCCCACACGCATGTGGCCGAGGGCACCCAGGTCACCTACATGCACAACCCCCCCACCAGCGGGTGCCACTACAGCCTCGGCAACGGGGTGGCCCCGATCGCGCCGGGGATCTGGCCGCCCTCGGCGCTCCCCAAGCTGACCGCCGGGTATTGGATCCACAACCTCGAGCACGGCTACATCGTGGTCTCGTACAACTGCCCCACCGGCTGCGACGCCGATCTGCAGACCCTCAACATGTGGTTTCGCAGCCTGCCTCCTGACCCCGGCGGCGGGGTGCCCTACGCCAAGTTCATCGCGGTCCCCTACCCGGCGCAGAAGGAGAAGTGGGACGTCGAGTCCTGGGACTGGTTCGATCCCATCGGGTCCACCCTGAACATCGCCGAGATCAAGAAGTTCTACGACAACCACATCAACCAGGCCCCGGAGGGAGCCGGCACCGGCTGAGCGCGGCGACGGCCCGCAGGCCGACCGCTCATATACTCACGACGATGTCCAAGGCCAAGCCGAACCGGGTGCCAGCCCGCTCGCAGCCGGCCCGTCCGGCGACGCCGCGCCAGGCGGTTGCGGTCGGGCAGGCCGAGCGCGGCCAGATCGCCTGGGGCAGCTGCATCGTCGGGCTGATCGCGGGCGAGGTGCTGCTCTTCGTGCTCAGCAACGTGGCCCTCGGGGTGGCCAACGCAGCCTTTGGCACCGCCGGCTTCCAGTCAGCCGATGGTGGCATCGTGGGGGTGTCCACGTTCCTGGCGGTGATCTCGGGTGGCTACCTCGCGGCCCGCCTCGCCGGCCGGTTCGGCCTCTATCAGGGGATGGTCGTGGGCATCGGCTTCATCATCGTGGGCGCGCTGTTCCAGTTCGGCCAGGAGGCGTCGATAGTGCACAGCTCGCTGGCCAGCGGGACCCACACGCTCGTCGACCTGGGGCCGATGAGCATGGGCAACCTGATCACCGGCGACATGCTCGCCCTGGTGGGCGGGTCGATCGGAGGCCTGCTCTCCAGGCGTCGCTGACAGGTACGCGGACGCCGCCGCCGGCAGACCGTCTAGCGCGAGGGTGCGCCGTCGCCGACCCGTGTTGTCGGCACCCCGGCGACCTCGCGCCCGTATGCCTGTCCGACAAGGTCGACGCGGCCGAGCGACCTGGCGAAGTCCAGGCACGCGGAGCGGCCGAAGCGGAGATGCTTGCCCGGGGTGTGCCAGGCCTGAAGGTGGCCCTGCGCGACCGCGCGCCGAAGCGTCGAACGGGAGACTCCGCACAGTGCGGCTGCTTCCCCGGTGGTGAGGATCTGTTCCTGCGTCTGGGCCATCTACATCATCCCTCCTGAACACAGAGCCCGCCCTGGCTCCCAGGGGTCGAATCGCGCGCTTCCCGCTGTCACTGTACCAAACACCTTTGGTGCAATTGTTCCGTTTACGCGCACTCTACACCAGATCCGGACAATCGAACCAACTGAGCCGTCCGTATACTCCACGGGTCAGCGATCCGGCGATGCAGGGAGCGTGTTATGGGCCTCGTCCAGGGCGTCGTCCGGCGGCTCGTGGCGAGCGTCGGCACCGTCATCGTGGGCAAGGAGCCAGAGGTCGAGCTGTGCGTCCTGGCGCTGCTCTGCGGTGGCCATGTGCTCATCGAGGACGTTCCCGGGGTGGGCAAGACGATGCTGGCCAAGGCCATGGCCCGGGCCACCGGGTGTGACTTCGAGCGGCTCCAGTTCACCCCCGACCTCCTACCGGGCGACGTCACCGGGGTGTCCGTCTTCAACATGAAGACGAGCGAGTTCGAGTTCCGCCGGGGACCGATCTTCGCCCAGGTCCTGCTGGCGGACGAGATCAACAGGGCCACCCCCAAGACGCAATCGGCACTGCTCGAGGCGATGGAGGAAGGACAGGTGACCGTGGACGGGGTCACCCACCCGTTGCCCGCACCCTTCATCGTGCTCGCCACCCAGAACCCCATCGAGCTGGGCGGGACCTTCCCCCTTCCCGAGGCCCAGGTCGACCGTTTCCTGGTCAAGGTGAATCTCGGCTACCTCCCCCTCGCCGACGAGGTGGCCATGCTCGACCGCTTTCAGCGGGAGTCGCCGCTGGACAGTCTGGAGGCGGTCACCGACTCCGACGAGATCGAGGCATGTCGTCAGCAGCTACAGACGGTGTGGTGCCATCACTCCCTCAAGCAGTACTGCGTGCGCGTCGTCCAGCGCACCCGTGATCACACCGACGTCGCACTGGGCGCCTCGCCCCGAGGCAGCCTGGGCCTGCTGCACGCCTCCCAGGCGCTGGCCGCCGCCCAGGGCCGCGAGTACGTCACCCCTGACGACATCAAGGTTCTGGCACGCCGGGTTCTCGGCCATCGGATCGTGCTCCGCGCCAATGCCGAGCTGCGCGGCGTCACCACCGCCCAGGTCATCGATGAGATCTTGGCTGACGAGGCGGTCCCGGCCGAGCGACAGGCGATGACCGGCGAGGGATCGTGAGCTCGCGGGTTCCGCTCATCGCGGGCATCGCGGCCCTCAGCTTCTTCGCCGGCATCACCGGCATCCATCTCGCCTACACGCTCACCTACATCCTGCTCGCGCTCCTGATCCTGGCGTTCCTCTGGACACGAGCCATCGCTCGGCGGATCAGCGTCGACCGCACCTCGCCAGAGGGGACGTGCTCAGTCGGTGAGGCGTTCAGCGAACGGTTCACCGTGCACAACCGCAGCCTGCTCTGGGTGCCCTACTGCGAGGTGCACGATCGCAGCGACCTGGCCGGCTACGCCGCCGGCAGAGCCTGCGCCCTGGGGGCCGGCGACAGCGTGTCCTGGACAGCGCGCGGTCGATTCACTCGCCGCGGCCGGCATCGCTTCGGTCCTTTGGAGGCGCGCCTCGGTGATCCCTTCGGGCTGTTCAGCCGCACGGTGAGGGTTGCGGCGCGGAGCGAGGTGACCGTGTACCCGGCCCTCCATCCCCTCGATGACATCGGGCCGCTATGGAGCGGCAACGGCACCGGCGACATGCGCAGAGGCAGGGCAGTCGACGTCCCCCCCGAGGTCGCGTCGGTGCGCGACTACGACTCCCACGACGGCATGAGTCGCATCCACTGGGCGTCGACGGCGCGGACAGGGCGCCTGATGAGCCGCACCTATGACACCCGCCACAGCGCCGACCTACTGGTGATCCTCGACCTCCGCGCTGGCGTCCACGCCGGCGAAGCGCCGGAGTCCTCGCTCGAATACGCGGTGTCGATAGCAGCGTCGATCGTCCATGCCGTGGCCCGCCGTGGCCAGGCGGTGGGACTGATCACCAACGATTCGGAGATGCGCGGGTTCGGCGCCGGCCGCGGCGAGACCCAGCGGATGTTGCTTCTCGACTTCCTTGCCACCGCTCGCTGCGATGGCAACACCCCGCTGGCACACGTGGTCAGCCGGCACGGCGACGGCTGGCGTGGACGCGGTGCCATGGTGGTGGTCACCGCCGACCGTGACCCGTCGTGGGTCGAGGCACTGGTCGATTCCGGCAGCCGCGGCCAGCGCCACCTGGCGATCCTGCTCGAGCCGTCGTCATTCGGCGCGCCGGGGCCGCCGATGCGCATCCCGGCCGCCTGGCGCCTGGCGCTCGACTGGTGGCTGGTGCGCCGGGGTGACGTGCTGGGCAGCGGCGAGAGGGCGCGGGCCGCCGGCGACTGAGATGAGCGTGGCAACCCTGACCGGTGGTGGTGTGCGTCCCCTGACGGCGCGCAGCTCCACTGCCACCGCACTGGTGATGGCCTTGCTGACAGCCACCGGCTGGGCGCTGCTGTCGGGTGGCTGGCAGGAGAGCTCGGCCTCCGCCCTTCTGGTCGGGTTGGCCGGGGTGATCGAGGCGGTGATCCTGGCGCGCGGCCGAGTGTCACGCTCGGTGGCGCTGCTGATCGCCCCGGTGCTGCTCTTCGCCAGCGTCCTGCCTGCCAGCATCGGCACCAGGCCGGAGACGGGTCCGGGAGGGATCCCCCACCTCATCGGTCAGTACGCGACAGCAGCGGCCACCGGGCTGCTCGGCAACGCGCAGTGGGAGTTCCAGGTGAGTCTCAGCGCCCTGCTCTGGGTGGTGGGGGCCTGGACCGCCTGGTTTGCCGTGCGCGAACGGCGCGGCGCGCTCGCCTCCGGGCCCTGCTGGGCGGTCCTTGCCGTGACCGTGATCAACGCGCCGACTGCTGATCAGGTGGGGCTGCCGGCCGCCGTTGCCGCTGTGCTGGCGATCCTGCTGATCGCGGCTGTGTACCTGGACGGGCTCAATGACAGTTGGCAGGACCGCCGGGTGGGTGTCCTTCCTGGGACAGATGGCCGGTTTGCCGGAGCGGCGGCCGGGGCCGGTGTCCTCGTCGTGGTGATCGCCCTGCTGATGCCACCGCTCACCAGCACCGACATCTCGGGGCGGCTGTTTGCGGTGGGCGGCAACCACGGCGGCAAGGGCAGCGGCATCTCGCCCGGCGGCAGTGGCCTCGGTCCGCCCGGGACGGTTCGGTTCAGCCCCTCGACGATCCCCGGCGGCCCGCTGACCCTGGCCAACACACCGGTGCTGAACTACACCTCGAGCATCTCGACCGGCCTCTACCTGCGCATGGCCACCGACGGCGTCTTCGACGGTGGCAACTGGCTGCCCGACGAGAGTGCGCTGAACAACGGCGACTTCTCCCAGCAGGTCACGGGCCCGGGGAGGATCCCTCGCGACCGTTCGGTGGCGGACGGTGGCGTCGGTGCCCTGCAGCAGCCGGTGTCGGTGACGGTGACCCTCAGCAAAGACACCTCGGGTGACAACACACTCCCATTCCCGGGTGAGCCCGATGCAAGCACGGTGGCGGCGCGGGTCAACGGTCTGCAACAGCCCATCGTGGGTGGTGCGCTGCTCACCGTGGACAGCGCAACCGCCGTGCAGCCGATCGCCGGAAGCTCGTTCACCACCACCGCCACCCAGCCCGCGGCGTCAGCTGACCAGTTGCGCGCCGCCTCGCGGAACTATCCGTCGTTCATCGACCGCGACCAGTTCACCACGCTGGCCGACGACCCCACCCACGGTGGAGCGGTGATCACCGCCCTGGCCCGGCAGTGGACTCGCAACACCAGCAACCCGTACGACGCCGCCACCGCCATCGAGGCCCAGCTGCGCGACCCCAGGCTGTTCAACTACACCCTCGACCCCCCACAACCACCGAGCTCGCCGAGCGTCTGGCCGGTGACCTACTTCCTCACCACCAGCCACCGCGGGTACTGCCAGTATTTCGCGACGGCGATGGGCGCGATGCTGCGAGCGCTCGGCATCCCTGCGCGCCTTGTCAACGGTTATGGGCCGGGAACCTCACCGAACTCGGCAGCCCGCGGAGTCGATCAGGAGGCGATCTATCAGGTGGGCAGCAACGACGCGCACACCTGGGTCGAAGCGTACTTTCCCGGCTATGGCTGGATCCCCTTCGAGCCCACGCCTCCGTCCAACGCGGGCGATTACAAGCCCTTCAGCCGCGGCAGCGTGTCCGCTCCGGCCGGACCGGCCCCCACACGGGCGCCCTCTGTCTCGCCGGCGCCGAGCGTGCCGGCGCCCGGTCACTCGCCGCCGCCATCCACATCCAACGGCTCCAGCGTGCCGATGGTTGTGAGGACGGCGGCCGCCGCGTTGGCGCTGCTGCTGGTGCCACTGATGGTTTTCAGCGCATGGTTCCTGCGACCGCGAGGGCTGCGGGGCGTCTGGCGGCGGGTGGGCCTGGTTGGTTCTCTCGCCGGCGTCCCGCGAAGCCCAGCCCTGACCTTCGACGAGTACGCCTCACGCTTGTCGGCCGCCCTGCCGCGAGAGCGGGCGGGGACGGGGCCGGGACGCAGCCGCGGCGCCGACTGGCGATCCGCGCTCGCCGACATCGCCGCCGGTAGTGACAGGGCCCTGTACGGCAGAGGCGGCCCTGCCCCCGGGGAATCGGCGCGGATCGTCGCCGCCTGGCGCCGGTTGGCGCGAGTGGCCCCCCATGTGGGCTGGCGCCTGCTGCGCCGGCACACGATCAGCCGCTGAGCGAGGCAATCCCTGGCGCGTCGATGTCCAGCCCGAGCAGGTCATGGGCCATGATCGCGCCGGCCACGGTGCCGCGGGTGCGCAGGTGACTGAGCACGAAGCGAGTGTCCGGGAATTCCATGATCAGCTGCTCGAGCTCGCCCCGCCACAGGTGGCCGCCCTCGGCGGGTTCCTCCCAGCCAGTGCACTCGCAGACCATCACGTCGGAGGCCGCGATGGTGCGGCGCAGGCCGGCGCACAGCTCGCTGTCACCGCTGAAGCCGATCACGGGGCTGGGGCCCCGACTGACCGTGTACGCCAGCGACGGACCGGTGCTGTGCACCACCGCCCGCGCGGTGACGGAGTAGCCGGCGATCCTCTCGGTTGCCCCATCCTGCAGGACCCACCACTGGGGGCGAATCCGCTCGTCGATGAGCCCGACGAGGCGGCGGCCGTAGCCCGTGCTCAGCAGCCGTGTGACGTACTCACGTGTACCCGGCGGGCCGGCGATCGCCAGTCCCTGGCGCAGGTCGTCGGTGAACGCGCGGGCGCCCAGGAGCAGCGGCAGCATGAAGGTGTGGTCGGCGTGGAAGTGGGTCACCAGGACCAGATCGAGCGAACTCACGGACATCCCCACGCGAGGCATCAGCACCTGGACGGGACCTCCGCAGTCGACGAGCACCCTGTCGTCGACGAGGTAGGACGCGTTGCAGCCGCAGCCACTGAAGGCATCGCCACTGCCGAGCACCGTCAACCGCGTGCTGCGGTTGCCGGCCTCGGCGGGGTCGTGCGCGTCAGCCATGGCGCGACGGCGATGGTGATGGTGCTGGTGCTGGAGTTGGAGCGGGGGTTGGAGTTGGCAGCGTGGTGGGCAGGCCCTCGCGTACGAAGCCCCAGTCGAGCAGGTGCCGGGTCTGGCCATAGCTGTAGGGGGCGTTGAGCAGCACCGAGAGCAGGCGGTGGCCCTCACGGACCGCCATGCCCACCTCACAATGGCCCGCGTCGCCGGTCCAGCCCGGCTTGATGCCCACCGCGAAGGGATAGATCGACAGCAGCAGGTTGATCGACTGCAGGTCGAACGCGGGATGGGTTGCGGTCGCCGCCAGGGTGGTGGCCGGGGTGGCCACGATCTGCGCAAAGAGCGGGAAGTGTTGCACCGCCACGGCGCTGATGACCGCGAGGTCGTAGGCCGAGGTGTACTGCTCAGGATCCTGGAGACCAACCGGGGTGGTGAAGTGCGAATCATGCAGCCCGAGCGCCGCCACCTGGGCGTTCATGGCGGCGACAAAACGGTCCAGCCCCACCGTGTCCTCGGCGACCGCGGTGGCGGCGTCGTTGCCGCTGACCATCAGCATCCCGGTCAGCAGCTCCCGGACGGTGTAGGTCTGGCCGGCGACGATGCCCATCTTGGTCTCGTCGTAGTCCTGGTGCAGCGCCGCGTCGGTGATGGTGACCGGTCGAGAGGGCCTGAAGTTCTCCAGCGCCACCAGCGCGGTGAGGATCTTGGCGGTGCTGGCCGGTGGGAGCTGGGCGTGCGCGTTTTCCTGCCACAGGATGGTGCCCGCATCGAGGTCGACGAGGATGCCGCCCCTGGCGGGGATGGCGGGGTCATCGCCACGCGGGGACGCCGCCCGGAACACGACGCTCTGATCGACGACGCGCATCCCGTACCAGGGCGTCCGGACCATGTCGGTGACCCCGGTCCCGACGATGGTCCTGGTGGCGGCGCTGATGGCGGCCGGCCTCGACCGGGCCCCCAGCGCGAGGGCTGCGCAGACCAGCGCCGCCACCAGGATGACGGCGACGGTGCGGCGGCGGGGGACCAACGGCATCGCGCTGGCCGCATCGTACCCCACGAATGCGCTGCCGTCCGTTCAGGTTTGGACGAGCCGCGGAGTGCGGTACCACCGTGGCATGCGTCTCGACCGCTTCACCGAACGATCGCAGGAGGCACTCGCGGCGGCCCAACAGGCGGCCCAGCAGCTCCAGCACGCCGCCGTGGAGCCCGAGCACCTCCTGCTGGCGCTTCTCCAGCAGGAGGATGGGTTGGTCCCCTCTCTGCTGCAACGGCTCGAGGTGGCCCCGCAACCGCTTGCCGCCCGGCTCGAGGCCCAGCTCGGGGGCCAGCCCAAACAGTACGGCGGCGCCGAGCCCGCGGTGGGCAACGCGCTCCGCGATGTGCTGATGGCCGCCTTCGACGAGATGTCCCGGCTCAAGGACGAGTTCGTCTCGACGGAGCACCTGCTGCTCGCCCTGGCCGGGAACAGAGGCGGCGGGGCGCACCAGATGCTCGCGGCCACGGGAGTCACTCCGGACCGCATCTACTCGACGCTGGAGGCCGTCCGCGGCTCGCAGCGGGTCACCGATCCCAACCCCGAGGCCAAGTACGATGCGCTCGCCAAGTATGGCAACGACCTCACTGACGCCGCCCGTCGCGGCAAGCTCGACCCGGTCATCGGCCGCGACGAGGAGATCCGTCGGGTCATCCAGGTGCTCAGCAGGCGCACCAAGAACAACCCGGTGCTGATCGGCGAGCCCGGCGTGGGCAAGACCGCGATCGCCGAGGGGCTGGCCCAGCGGATCGCCGCCGGCGACGTGCCAGAGGGGCTGCGCGACCGCCAGGTGGTGGCGCTCGACCTCGGCGCGATGGTCGCCGGCGCCAAGTACCGCGGCGAGTTCGAGGACCGGCTCAAGGCCGTGCTCAAGGAGGTGACCGGCTCCAACGGCCGGGTGATCCTGTTCATCGACGAGCTGCACACCCTGGTGGGCGCAGGTGCCGCCGAGGGCGCCATGGACGCGGGCAACATGCTCAAGCCGGCCCTGGCCCGGGGCGAGCTGCGCTGCATCGGCGCCACCACCCTCGACGAGTACCGCAAGCACATCGAGAAGGATGCGGCTCTGGAAAGGCGCTTCCAGCCGATCATCGTCGACCAGCCCACCGCCGCCGACACCATCAGCATCCTGCGCGGCCTCAAGGAGAGGTACGAGGTGCACCACGGGGTGCGCATCAAGGACTCCGCGATCGTGGCCGCCGCCGTGCTCTCGGACAGGTACATCGCCGACCGCTTCCTCCCCGACAAGGCCATCGACCTCATCGACGAGTCGGCGTCCAAGCTGCGCATCGAGATCGACTCCATGCCCGCCGAGCTCGACGGAGTGGACCGCGAGATCCGCCAGCTCGAGGTCGAGAGCGTCGCCCTGCGCAAGGAATCCGACACCAGTTCTCGCGAGCGGCTGGCCGTTCTCGAGCGCGAGCGGGCCAACCTGCAGGAGCGGTCCAAGGAGATGCGCGAGCGCTGGCAGCAGGAGAAGGGTGCCATCGAAGCCATCAGGGAGGTCAAGAAGCGCATCGAGGAGGCGCGCCACGACGCCGAGCGTGCCGAGCTCGCCGCCGACTTCGGCCGCGCCGCCGAGCTCCGCTACGGCACGCTCGCCGAGCTCGAGCGCGGGCTGACCACCGAGCAGCAGCACCTCACCGAACTGCAGGGCGACCGTCCTCTCCTCAAGGAGGAGGTGGACGAGGACGACATCGCCCAGGTGGTGTCACGCTGGACTGGGATTCCCGTCAACCGCATGCTCGAGGGCGAGACGCAGAAGCTGCTCCACATCGAGGCGCGCCTCCGCGAACGTGTGGTGGGGCAGGAGGACGCCATCAGTGCCGTGGCGGCGGCGGTTCGGAGGGGCCGCGCCGGCCTCAGCGATCCCAACCGGCCCACCGGCTCATTCATCTTCCTCGGCCCCACCGGAGTCGGCAAGACCGAGCTTGCCCGGGCGCTGGCTGCGTTGCTCTTCGACAGCGACCAGGCCATGGTGCGCATCGACATGAGCGAGTTCATGGAGCGGCATTCGGTGTCGCGCCTGGTGGGCGCTCCTCCTGGCTACGTCGGCTACGACGAGGGCGGACAGCTGACCGAGGCGGTGCGTCGCCGCCCCTACAGCGTGCTTCTCCTCGACGAGATCGAGAAGGCACACCAGGACGTCTTCAACATCCTGTTGCAGGTGCTCGACGACGGCCGCCTCACCGACGGCCAGGGCCGTACCGTCGACTTCCGCAACACCGTGGTGATCATGACCAGCAACATCGGCTCGCACGCCATCGCGGATCTGCCACCGGCGGCCGGGAGCGCCGCCACCGAGCTGGTGCGTGCTCAGGTGCTCGCCGAGCTGCGCGAGCAGTTCCGTCCCGAGTTCCTCAACCGCGTGGACGACATCATCGTGTTCTCGCGCCTCTCCCGCGAGCAGCTCCGCGAGATCGTCGAGATCCAGCTGCGGCAGCTGCGTGAGCGGCTGGCCCAGCGAGCGCTGCGCCTGGAGATCGACGGCACCGCGCTCGACCTGCTCGCGGCCGAGGGCTACGACCCGACGTACGGGGCGCGTCCGCTCAAGCGGGTGATCCAGCGGCGGCTGCAGGATCCGCTGGCGATGGCCATCATCGAGGGGCGCCTGCGCGACGGAGACACTGCGGAGGTGAGTGCGTCGGACGGTGAGCTGCTGATCGCCACACCGGAGCACAGTGACGTGGCGACCGGCGCGCTGCACTGATATGGAAGTTTTTTTCAAGGGGGGCGAGGGCGGGGAGCGCC
>JAEKNN010000046.1 GCA_016464795.1 Candidatus Amunia macphersoniae
TTGTTCTTTCCGGGGCCGCGACCTCAGATCACTCGTGAAAGATCCGGGCTAGTGGACCGTCTCATGGGAACGTTGACGGTGAGTTCGGCAAGGATTTGTTCTGCTGACTTCACCCACGACGAATGGCTTGCAGCGGTCGTTCCAGCTGTCCAGGAACACCGCTGGATGGCGGCGATGAGCGTGCTGAGGCTGCGGAAGACGCCGCGTCGAATGGCGCGTCGGCTGAGGATGGAGAACCAGGTTTCCACCTGATTGAGCCAACTCGATCCGGTGGGGGTGAAGTGGAGATGCACGCGGCGGTGTCGACGCAACCACTGCTGCACGTCGGGGGTCTTGTGCGAGGAGGCGTTGTCGACGACAACGTGCAGCAATTGCCGGGGATACGCCCGCACCACCAACTCAAGGGGGTCATGTACAGCCCGACGACATCGCTCACCTTCTCTTCCAACGGGGGATTGGTGCTGTACTTGGAGGAAACGCAGCTGGACAACCGGCGGACGAGTCGGGCGAGACTTGAGAGGTATAGCGGCGCTTCCGCTCGTGGTCACGTTGCTTATCCGACCGACGAAGAGACGACACGAACGATTGCTCCTCATAGTTGGCGGAGACAGACGAGGAGGCGGAGGTGGCCTACAGCTCGTCGCCGTACCACGAGGCGCGTGGCGTGGCTTCTTTCAACTTTTCGTCTGGAGTTCCAGACTGGACCTTGTTAGAACTTGTCGCACTTGCTCCGCCGCCTTGACCGAGCTCGCCGTCGGCGGTCGCCTGCGCGGTGAATGCTTGACCAGCCTGCTGTATCCGATCCGCGAGCCCGATGCTCGAAGCCATGCTGGCCGACATGCCTAAAATAGATCGGCTCACTCCTTCTCCGGCCTCTTCTGCGAGGCCAGCACCACTGTCGCTGCTGCCAGCACAGATCCCGGCAACAGCAACATTCCGATCGACGGCAAGGACAAGATGGCAAAGAGCCACGTGACCGCCGTCGCGACAAAGAGCGTGCGGTAGGCCCACAGAGTGGGGGCCCGCGCGTGAACGCACGAGAAGATTGCGATTGACGCTGCCGCGGCTAGCAACGCAATCGGCTCAACAACGGTGCCAAAAAGACTTCCGTAGAGGCCTGGAGTAGTCTCACAGTGTACCGTCGAGCCGCCGCTGCCGACGGTATTGCAGGTAGTAGAACCGGGAAGCTCAGCGTAAGCCAGTGCTAGGACTATGACGCAGCCGGATAGAACTCCCAGTGCGCACTCGATTCGTCGCATCTGCTGGGGTTATGCCGGGCCGTTGCGAACCTGCCGTCCATCGACGTCCTGACGAATCCACACAGTCTCATGCAGCAGGAAGGTGCAGCCTCCGGTTACATAGGAATAGCTATGAATGTTAGCGGTGCCGTTGGGGTACGCGGTGAGTTGATTCGGTTCGTAGTACGCATACGTTGATGACCCTGCGCCGAGAGAGATCGCGGGACAGAAGGTCCCGTTGTAGAAGATGGCATTCGCTGTAGCTGAAAAATGGTAGCAGTCGGGAAAGGAGTAACTCGCACTCCAGGCGGTGTTTTGCCAGCCAGTCTGGGTGGCCTCGTTGTAATTCGCCCCCCAGTAGTCGTGGCCGCCGCCCGAGCGGACACCCCCACACCACCCAGCCTCACCGGGCCCGGGGTAATCACCTATCCGATGACGATAGACGTCACGGATGCTTCGAGCTTCCTGGTGCAAGGTTCGCTTCAGCCTGGCGGGTCGTGCCAATTCCCAAATGACGCCGTCGTCCCAACCACCGGTCTGAACTGGAACGTGGCGCAGGAGGTGGCGGTGCAACCGGTAACGTGCCAAGCCATCTTCGTTCGAGGATGGAGCGTGAGCGACAGGCCTCCCGTGGCGGA
This sequence comes from Candidatus Amunia macphersoniae, assembly GCA_016464795.1. Lineage (GTDB taxonomy): Bacteria > Chloroflexota > Dormibacteria > Aeolococcales > Aeolococcaceae > Aeolococcus > Aeolococcus macphersoniae. Next base: position 1,877 of record JAEKNN010000046.1, read on the forward strand.
CTTTGGTGCCGATACCGCAGCCCTTGCTCCGTTGACCAGCACCTCCGGATCTTCACGTCACGACACTGATCTGACGATGTGCGTGACGCGCATGGCCTTCCCTCGCGGACATGCTGCAATCAGCCAGTTGCGCCCGCCCAACCGGCTTGGCCTGGCTGTTCCTGCTCATGGTGTCTGAGCCGCCAGGGTAACTTAGCATTGCAGAACCTACCTAGAATTTCAAGCAGCCTGTTAACCGCTTTTGCGTCGGCACCGTGGAGTACGACGGTGTCGAACACCAAGGGGCTCCACCACTCGCTTGTGGAAGCGCAGACCTTCGAGAAGGTGCAGTCGATCCTCGCATCACGCGGTGGTGAAGGGACGCGCGACGTGCGCTACAGTCACTACCTCAAGGGACTGCTGGTCTGCGGGTGTCTGTTGGTCGTCGACTCTCGCTGCAACACTGCAAGGGCAAGTATGTCTACTTCTACTACCTCGGCCAGAAGGACCGGCGCCGGCCAACCGGGTGGTGCCGTGAGTCCTACATCCCGGCGGTCAACCTGGAGCAGCAGGTTGAGGCGCTCTACGAAAGCATGCAGCTACGGCTGACGATGGCGAAGCGACTGCGTCACTGGCTTGAGACCGAGCTGATTGCTCGCGAGGACCGCAACGTCGCCGAGCGCGACTTTCAGACCAAGCGCATGGAGAAGCTCAATGCCCAGCGGCGCAAGCTTCCCCCTCCAGAGGGAGTGGCACATCGTCCCCAGGGATGAGGACCACCTGCCGATGTCGGGCGCCGAGAGAAGCACGGGGCGTCCGCTCGACAGTTCTGCCTCCACCGCGTCCCGCGAGATCAGGGTGATACCCAGGCCGACAGCGGCGGCCTCGCGCACCGCGCCGTTGGATCCCAGCGTCAGGGTGGAGCGTCGGCAAGCAGGACAAGAAGCTGCTCCGCCAGCAGTACGCGGAGGGCAAGTTCGAGGTCCGGGAGGCGAGCAAGGCGGCGCGTTAGAGTCCTTCCCTGGCGCGGGAGTAACTCAACGGTAGAGTGCAACCTTCCCAAGGTTGAAGTTGCGGGTTCGAGCCCCGTCTCCCGCTGTCAGTCTTCCCTGTTCGAACTCGGTCGTGCCGAAGACAACGCTGGACGGCGCGGCGTAGTGCGGTTCGGCGATGCGCCCGTCGCGCACGATGAGTGTCTCGAAGACGGCGCGGTTGTAGAGCCTTCGGGTGCGCCCAGTAGCGACGCGGTACGCAGCACCGCATCCCGGCAAAGCGCAGCGCGATGCCAAGGATCTCCTGCCACTCGGCCAGAGTGGCGTCGACATCGCGGAGGCGTTCCTCGACGTCGGTGATCTCGCGCCGTAGCCGCTCTTGCTCCTGACGCCGCATGACCACGTCGACCGCGCCCGCGTAGTACGCGTCGAGCAGGGAGCGGATCGCCGTTCCTCGAGCCGCAGGCCATCTGGGAGGCCTCACCGGGCTGATCTCTCGGGAGACAGCGCCACGAAGGTGACCCGCCAGGGACTTGGACCGCTCGCGTGGACGCCTCAGCCCGGTTCTTGGCCGGGCAGCCTCCGCGAGCGCTCGAACCCGCTGTGAGCGATCAGGTGGACGTTGACCGGCATGGTGGCCACCGCGGCCGGGTATGCCCAGAGCATGCGCTCAAGGCCGACGGCACTGTCTGGGGATGGAACGGCACCGGCCAGCTCGGCAACAACAGCACCACCGACAGCCACACGCCAGTCCAGCTGCTCGGTGTGGGCGGCTCGGGGACGCTGACCGGCGTGGTGTCCATCTCAGCCGGGTATGTGCAGAGTATCGGTCAGAGCGTCAGCCCCGGTGGTCCCACGGCGCCGCCGGTCCCCACCACCATGACCGGCTCGGCCACGCCGAGATCTCGACCACCCAGAATCTACACCCAGGTGTCCATCCGCCAGCTCCAGCGCGTGTACGCGGCCAGCCGCCCCGCCGCACTCGCCGGGCACCACTCGCTCGCCAGCGACCGCGAGGCCGGCGACGACACCGACGCCGAGCAGCTCCTCATGGCGCTCGCCGCCGAGCCCGACGAGGAGGAGTACGCGGCGCTTCCCGCGCCGCCTGCGGCGGACCGCTTCGCGAACCTCACCACCGTGCGCCGGCCTCCCCTTCCGGCGTACTCCGCCCGGCCGACCGCGCCTCATGACCCGCCTCACTGCCTCGACCGCTCCATCTGGTCCGCGCTGTGGTGCTTGTCCGCTGCAGAAATGCCACTCCGTACCCTTTCTCACAGGTCCGCAACCCTAGGGTTACGGAGCGATTGACGCACTTACGCAGGCGGCAGCGCCGGCCCCGCCACACCTTACCCAGTGGGAACTGCGTCGATGCTGACGCCCCCAGAGGGCGCGAGTTGGAAGGGACGCATTGTCGACACTGAGGGTCCCACCCGAGCCGGCGGTGGCCGCAGCCTCACAACAGGGTCGGCAGCTTGGGATGCCTTCGCTCGCAGCGAGATTCGAAGCAGCGAGGCCTGCGCTGTCGGCCCTCGGCGTGTCAAGTAGCCGCGGCCTGACGGTCCTCGCCGCGCGCGGCTACGCGCCACGGCGCGCCGAACTCGACCGTTGACAACATCCGTTACGCGATCGTTACACGGGACGCCGTACCGCGCGAACGCGTCAGCTGATGCTGAGCGTACTCCCAGGTTTCTTTCACGCAGTGAGTTCCCGCGCCCCTGGCCGTACCACCAATCGCGGCCCTTCCCGTCCGTCTACGCCTGGCCGTACCACCAAATTCCGGATGCGTACCGGGCAGCGCAGGGGAGCGAGTACGCGCAGAGTACGCGAAGAGTACGCGGCCACTGCTTGCATGGGGGCGTCAACCTCACAGAGGAATGCCCATGCATCCGCGGGTCCACTTGATCGCCCTCGCCGGCGAAAGCCCCGTCATCGTGCCGCCCGAGCAGGGCGATCAGCAGCGCCCCAGAAGGTGACTACTCAAGTGCACACAAGTAGGGTCGGCTCTCGGCGTTTTGCGGGTACCGGTCAGCGCGAGGAGGGTGATCTCTTGCGGACGTCTGAACGCCACGTAGAGCATGCAGAACAGGGCACGGGCCGCGCGGCATCGACAATGAGCGGCAATCCAAGCCACATATGGGACGGAGCCCGACAGGCATTCGCGCCAGCAATATTGCGCACGGCCATGTTGACCCGCGGCTTCACACCCGACACGCTGCGCAGCGCCGCGGGTGTGGCCCACGGCACCATGTACAACGCCCTCTCCGGGCGCCCCACCCGCCTTCGGACCGCACGCCGAATCCTCGAGGCGCTCAGCGCCGTGGAGCCCGCGTTCCTGCTGACCGACCTGGTGTGAACTATGTTCGGAAGCGCGAGAGAGCGGTGACAGCCTCCAGATCAGAGGCGGTGTAGTAACGACGCACCATTTCCACGGACTCCCAGCCGCCCAGCAATTGCACATGGAACATCGGAACACCTGCGTCGGCGCAGCGCGTGGCCCAGGTATGGCGAAGTCGATGGGGATTACAACGCACCCCGGCGGCCTTCCCGATCCGCTGCATGAGCTGCTCGACCCCCCACGTCGTGAGCGCATGCTCCGAGTCGGACAGGAACACCTCCCGGAGGTGGCTCGACGGCCGAGTCTTGACTGTCCATTCGAGCAGCTCACGCGGCACCGATCGATACCTGTCCCGGAAGCCCACGATCCGGTCCCGACGACCCTTCGTGAGGACGCGGTTGTGCACGTTGCCAACGATGATCAGCTTGGGCGGGCGATCCTTCAACCCTTCGAGCTGATCGACGGTGAGCGCGCACAGCTCGCCGACGCGAAGTCCGGTGGCGAGCAGTGTCTGGGCGATGAGGCGGTCACGCCCCGGCTTTGCCGCCGCGACGACACGCGCCTCGTCGTCGACGCTTAGAGCCATGGGGAGCTTGCGCTTCGGCACCGTCGGCCGGGGGAGGTCGCGGCCGTCGCTGAGCAGCGGCGAGTCGTACCCGGGACGCTCCTTGCAGAACTTGGCGAGTGCCCGGGCATATCCGCGGAACTTCGCAAGCGTGCTCGGCTTGAGCACATCGGCGTGAACTGCCATGTAGTCCTCGATGGCCTGAGTACTCAGCTCGTCGAGGTGAACGATTCCCTCATGGGCGAGGTACTCGGGGAAGCGACCGCGAAGCAGATAGTCCTCAGCGTTCCGGAGGGTCGTCGCCGACCAGTCCAGCTTGTGGTGGTGGATCAGCGCGCGGGCCGCCTCGGCAACCGTCGGCCTCTCGCCCGGGCGGACACTGCGTGGCTGTCCGGTCGCCCCGGGCACGGCAGCCTGAGAAGTGTCGAAATAGTCGCGTCGTTGCGGCTTCGGTTTCGGGATGAAGACGGTGCCGGCCACGTCAGCGCTCCTCTTGCGCTTGGTTCAGTCGACAGCAGGATACTGGAATGACACAGACTCGGCTATGGACAGCAACATCCTACGTTTTTCTGGAGGCTCCTGACACGGGCCTGGAGGCCACCGGCTCGTATTCGGAGAGCCGGTGGTGGAGCGGGGGGGACTCGAACCCCCGACCTCTGCCGTGCGAGGGCAGCGCTCTCCCAGCTGAGCTACCGCCCCGTGATGCCGAGGCGCAGCCGAGTATAGGACAGGGCTAAACGGCGTCCTCGTCGACGAAGTACGTCTCGCAGGCCCAGCCCATCAGCTCCTCGGTCATCAGCACCGGCCGTCCGAAGTAGCGGGCGGCGTGGACGATGTGGTTGAGCAGGTCGCGGGGGTGCGAGCCGTGCAACGGACGACCCTTGGCGGTGTATTGGGTGGCGATCAAGTTGGTGAGCACGTCCTCCTCGAGACGCAGTCCCTCGATCGCGCAGCGCCGCCGCCACACCTCGCGGTACTCCGCCTCGGTGGGATCGGGGACGTGAACCTTGAAGTGGACCCGGCGCAGGAAGGCCTCGTCCATGAGGTTCTGGGGACGCAGGTTGGTGGACAGGATCAGGAGGCAGGTGAACGGCACCGCCACCGTGGTGCCGGCGCGGCTGATGTTGGCGTAGTCGACGTGCTTTTCCAAGGGCACGATCAGCCGGTTGAGCAGGTCGCGCGGCGACATGTTCTGCTGGCGGCCGAAGTCGTCCACCAGAAAGAGGCCGCCGTTGGCCTTGAGCTGCATCGAGGCTTCGTAGAACCCAAGCGCGGGGTCGAAGCTCAGTTCGAGCATCTTCGGGGTCAGCTCGCCGCCCACCTTGACCGCCGGACGCTGCACGAGCTGCCAGCGCCGGTCATGGGGGGGCAGGTCGCGGTCGATGGCCACGTGATGGATGGGGTCGAAGAATCTCATCACCTCGCCGTGGACGTACAGCGCTCGGGGCACGAACATCGGCGGCCCCAGCAACGAAGCGGCAGCCTCCGCGATGCTGGTCTTGCCGTTGCCCGGCGGCCCGTGCAGGAAGATGGCGTCGCGGGCAGAGAGCGCGGGGCCGAGGTGATCGAGCAGCTCCTGGCCCAGCACCAGGTGGCTGAAGGCCTCGTGGAGCCGGTCGCGGGTGACATTGCCGTCCACCATCGCCTGCTGACCGGCCATGGCCGCGTACTCGCCGATCGGGACCGGGGCCGGGCCGGCGTACTGGTTGAGCTCCAGAAGCTCGCGGGCCCGCTGCCTGCCACTGCTGGAGATCTGGTGCTCCATCCCGGCGGTGAGGTCCTCGTCCGGCGCCAGCGACCTCATCCGCACCCCCGAGGTGCTGATGTATCCCTCATCGGCGAGAAACTTGAGGGCGGTGCCGACCAGGCTGAACGGCAGCCTGATGTGCTCCGCGACGTCCCTGCCCAGCATGCTCCCGTTGAAGTACAGGACCTTGAGGATCAGGTCGCAGGTGAAGCTGAAGGGAAGGCCTGTCTCATCGGCAGTGCGCGGCGAGGGCGGCAGCGCTATCGTCGGGGACGCGGCCACAGGAAGGGAGACAGCCATCGCCTGGGATTGTCCCATCGGCTGATGGGGCGGTCTCGGCCCGTTGCCAAGCCGCGTCATCCGGTCACAGGTCGTTGGACAGTCAGCGCCGTCAGCGCAGGGCCCGTTTCTCGGTGGCGGTGCTAGGGTGTGACAGATGCATCCAGTCCCCATCGACGAGGGGGCCAAGGACCGTCGCCGCATTGGCCCGTTCTGGATCGAGGAAGGCCTCGGCCTGGTGTACGCCGGTGCAGCGATCCTGGCCGCTGTCACTTTGCTCTACATCCTCGCGGTGGTGCTCCGCCCCGCGTAACCAGGCCCTGAGGGCGCCGTTTCACAGTCGGCGCGCCGAGCATTTCACCGAGGTTTTCCTGTGCCCTCCGGATCATCCCGACAAGGTCGCACCCGCGGCCACCTGTCCAAGCGGCCGCAGCGCGATGCCCAGGCGGCTTTGGCCATACAGCCGGGCCGGCGCCGCCGGGCCAGCCTGCGCCGGCCCCGGCCGCGCCGACGCCATCGCCTGCGGGCGCTGCTGATCGCCCTCACCGTGCTCGCCGCCATCTCCGGCGGCCTGGTGGGCGGGACGTTCGTCGGCTATGCCTCCTACCGGGCCCAGCTCCCCGACGCGGCCACGGTGGCAGCCATGGAGCCGGGGCAGGACAGCCACGTCTACGACACCAAAGGGAATCTGATCGCGGTCCTGAGCAGTAAGGGGGTGCGCCACGTTCATGCCACCCTTGACAACATCGCCCAATACGCCCGGCTGGCCACCATCGACATCGAGGACAGGCATTTCTACGGCGAGGGCTCCTGGGACCTGCCCCGGCTGGTCAAGGCCGGTTGGGACAACGTCCGCCACACCAGCACCAGTGGCGCCTCGACGATCACCGAGCAGCTGGCCAAGATCAGCTTCTTCAATTCGCCCGAGCGTTCTGTCGACTACAAGATCAAGGAGATCGTCCTCGGCAACGAGATCGACGCCAACTTCACCAAGAACCAGATCCTCGAGATGTACCTCAACCGGGTGCCGTACGGGAATCACGCGGTCGGCATCGAGACCGCCGCTCAGCTCTACTTCTTCAAGGCCGCCAAGGATCTCGACCTCGCCGAGTCGGCGATACTCGCCGGTCTGCCCCAGTCGCCGACGGCGTACAACCCTCTCCTCTATGACGCCCCGGCGACGGTGAACCCGCTCGCCAAGGATCGCCAGAAGGTGGTGCTCTCGGCGATGGTCAGCAACGGTGACATCAGCCAGCGGCAGGCGGATACCGCCTACGCGGAGCCTCTCACGTTTCACAGCTGGACCGAGAGTGAGCTCAACACCCATCCGACGGTCACCGTGTACGTGACCAACTGGCTCAAGTACTACTACGGGAGCGCGTACATCAACCCCGGTGGCTGGGACATCTACACCACCGTCAACCCGGGTATGCAGAAGGCGGCCGAGGCCTCGCTGCACGATGGCATCGCGGCGATCCGCGACGCCCACAACGCCAAGGACGGCGCCCTGGTCAACATCGATCCCAAGACCGGCAAGGTGCTCGCCATCGTGGGGGCGTGGGACTACAACGACCCTGAGGTGGGCCAGACCGCCATGGCGCTGAATGCACGCAGCCCCGGGTCGGCGATCAAGCTGTTCACGTACACCGCGGCGCTTGCCTCACACATGTACACCATGGAGACGCCGATCCTCGATGCCCCCGTGCACCTCTCGCCGGGCCCCGGACAGGATGACTACTCGCCTCTCAACTACGACAGGAAATGGCATGGAACGTGCGCGCTGAAGGCGTGCTTCGGCAACTCCCTCAACGTCCCCGCAGTCAAGGTCGAGGCAGCTGTGGGAATCCCCTACATCACCAGCGTGGAGATCGCCGCCGGCATCGACTCGTACTCGGTCGCCGGTGCCGGTCGGCCCGGTGCGACGTCCTACTCGGCCACCCTCGGCGGCTTCCCGGTGACACCCCTGGAGCTGGCTGACGCCGCCGCCACCATCGCCGATCTCGGCGTCCACCATGACCCGAGCCCCGTCGATCACATAGTCCTGCGCGGCAGCGGCAAGACCATGTTCACGCTCGACCCCACCGCCAGCGCCCGCCGCGTGGTTCCCGAGAACGTGGCTTTCATCGTCAACGAGATCACCAGCAACGATGCCAACCGGGTGCCGGATTTCCCCGCGCACGGCCCACTGACGCTGCCCGACCGGCGGGTCAGCGCCAAGACTGGAACCGCGGAGTACTTCAACGACAACTGGACGCTGGGATGGACACCCGACATCGTCACAGCGGTGTGGGTCGGCAACCCGAAGGGATCCTGTCTCAAGGACTCTGACCGAGCGACGATGAGCAACGCCATCCAGCGGGGCCATGTGCTCTTCACTGGCATGACCATCAAATACCCGTTCAGCCCGTCCGACCTCGCACAGTACGGTCTGCAACCGAGAAACAACGCCTGCGGCCACCTCGACAACTCGGACGGCATCACCGGTGCGGCGCCGATCTGGCACAACGACATGGTGGTCGCCACGGCCGGCTTCAACAAGACCGACTGGTATGCCGTGCCCAAGGACGTGGTCCAGGTGGGCACCGGTGACAACGCCGACTTCTTCCTTCCGGGCACCACCGCCCAGCAGCCCGGCGCGGGCGGCAACTGTTACTACTGGGGACCTCCCGGCACTCCGCCACCGCCGACACCCGCCAACGGCACTCCGTGCGTGTACACCGGCGCCGGTCCTCCCTCCAACCAGGGTCAACCGGGACAGGGCCAGGGACAGGGCCACGGACAGGGCCAGGGACAGGGCCAGGGAGGCGGCCACGGTGGGGGCGCGACATCGTTCCCGGGACCGCCGCAACCTGCTCAGCCCGGTCCGACGAATGGCTGACCAGAGCTGCTGAACAACCGCACCTCGGCTGTGTCGACGTCTGGTGTGATGCGGTGTGCGGCCTGGCAGCTGGGTTTGCCTGCCACTCTGCATAGTTGGCTTCGTCGGCCGCCCGTGGTCCGGGAGATGCCTGATGTAAGGCCGCATCCAGCAGGGCTTGGCTAGACTGCCGACAGTGACCGAGGTGGCGCCCCCTCCTCCCCCGCCGGCGGGGCTGCCGCCGCAGCCGCCTGCGCTGGCGCGTGCCATCGCCCTGGACCTGGTCACCCGGGCGAAGTTGCGGCTCACTGACCCGCGCGACTCCCGGCTCGGTGAGCTCGGCGCCGGCCGGTACCACCTGGGCGCGGCCAGCTGGACCGGACGGCGCGCTGTCTTCGCCGGGTTCTACACGCCCCCTGCCGACCCCGCCGCGGCAGGGCAGGACCTGGCCGCCCGCTGTGCCGCCGCTGCCCGATGGGGCGCGGAACGGCTGCCCATCCAGGGGGCTGAGCGCTGCGACATCCTGCTGATCGCGCTGGGACCGATGGCCGGCAGTCTGAGCGCGCCGCCGGCCAACCCGGCGGTGCACGTCGGCGCCATCGCCATCGATCCGGCCACTGCCGAGGTGACCGTGCTTCTACCGCCTCCCGGTGACCTGGTGACGCCACGGGAGGCGCGGGGACGGGCCCAGGCGCTGCTCAGCGGCCAGGAGGCTCCGACTCTCGCGGCCGTGGACCTCGCCGAGCGGCAGGCAGTGGCCGGCGGTTACTCACAGCCGGCCCGGACCCAGCTGAGCAGCCGCCCGGTGGCCACGTACGCCCTGATCGCCTCGTTCGTGCTGGCGTTCCTCATCGAGAAGGCGCTGCTGGGCAGGGGCAGCACGTTCTATGACCTCGGTGTGCTGGGCAGCGCGCAGCCCGACTGGTGGCGGTTCGTCTCCTACGCGTTCCTGCATGACCCCGGAGGAAGCTACTTCGGCCTGCCAATCCATGTGGTGTTCAACTCGATAGCGATGTACATCATCGGCAGGCTGGTCGAGCAGCTGTACGGCTGGCGGGTGCTTGTCGCGACCTTCCTGGTCACCGCCGTCGCGGCCGGGCTGGCCTCGGTGGCGGTCGCCGATGTCCTCAACAGCGGTGGAGGAACAGTCGGCGCATCGGGGGGGCTCATGGGCCTGCTCGGCCTGCTCTTCGTGCTCGGTCGCACGCAGGGACGCGAGGTCCCTGTCGGAATCGCCCACGGGATGCGCCAGTACGCCCTCAGCTACGGCGTGATGGTGGTTCTCTTCGGCTTCCTGGTGCAGGCCAACAACGTCGCGCACGTGGGTGGCTTCGCCGCCGGTGCGCTGGTCGGGCTGGTCCTGCCACCGTTGGCGCGCCTTGGCGGCCGCGACCTGCGTGTCTGGGAGCAGCTGGTGGTGTGCGCGGTCATAGCCCTGGCGGTCGCAGCGCTGGTGGTCGGCGCCGCTCACGTCGTCGGCACGCTCGGCGCCAGTCCCGCGCTCGGGGCCCGCCTGGGCTGATCTCCGCGCCGCCGGTCAGAGAGTGGCGCGCGCCCCGTAAACCGGCAACGTCGACCAGGTCAGCGCCCGGTCGAAGTTGGGCAGATGGGACGGTGACACAACGGTCGCCCCGTCGCCGACCGCGACGACGTCGGCCCGGCCATCGCCGCTGACGTCACCGAGGAACGTCGCCCTGCTGCCGATGGTCGGTGACCAGGACCACACCTGGGCCGAGCCGAAGCCGGATCCTGTTCCCAGCATCACCCAGATGGCGTTGTCGTTGATGGCCACCAGGTCCTGCCGGCCGTCACCGTCGATGTCGGCCAGGAAAGTTCCCCTGCTGCCGTAGAAGGCGGTGCTCGACCAGGCTTGCACCGCCCCGAAACCAGAGCCTGTCGACAGCATCACGAAGGTGGCGTTGTCGTCCACTGCCACCAGATCGGCGTGGCCGTCATGGTTGACATCGGCGACGTACGTCCCCCGGCTGCCGTAGAACGGCGTCGTCGACCAGAGTTGGGCCGGCCCGAAACCGGAGCCCGTCGACAGCACCACGAAGGTGGCGTTGTCGTCCACCGCCACCAGGTCGGCCTTGCCGTCGCCATTGACATCGGCGAGGAACGTCCCTCGGCTCCCGTAGAACGGAGTTGACGACCACGCCTGCGGAGGCCCGAAGCCAGAGCCGGTGGAGAGCATCACGAACGTGTTGCCGTCGTTGACGGCCACCAGATCCGCCCTGCCGTCGCCGTTGACATCGGCGAGCAACGTCGCCCGCGACCCGTAGAACGGCGTCGACGACCAGGCCTGTGGAGGTCCGAGGCGCGAGCCGGTCGAGGACATCACGAACGTGTTGCCGTCGTTGACGGCCAGCAGATCGGCCCTGCCGTCGCCGGTGACGTCGCCCGAGAGCGTTGCCCTGGCGCCGTAGAACGGGGTCGTCGACCACGATCGAGCCGGCCCAAAGGAGGTGCCCGCGGCCAGCATGACCGAGACCGAGCTGTCGTCGATGGCCACGACGTCGGCTCTGCCATCGCCGTTGACGTCCGCCAGGAGGGTGGCGCGTGAGCCCGACAACAGCGTCGAGGACCAAACCTGCGGGGCACCAAAGCCGGAGGACGACGAGCCCGACGACAGCATCACCCAGGTCAGGCCCTCGTCGATGGCGACGAGGTCGGCCGTGCCGTCGCCGTTGACATCGGCCAGGTAGGTCCCGGCGGTTCCGTAGAACGGTGCTGTCGACCACGCCTGCAGCGGTCCGAAGCCCGTGCCCGTGGAGAGCATGACGAAGGTGGCGCCGTCGTCCACCGCCACCAGGTCGGCGCGTCCGTTGCCGGTGAGGTCCGCGGCGAAGGTGGCGCGAGTGCCGTAGAAGGGTGTCGACGACCATGCCTGTGGAGCTCCGAAGCCCGAGCCCAGCGACGGCATCACCAGCGTGTTGCCGTCGTTCACGACCACGAGGTCGGCCCTGCTGTCGCCGGTGACGTCGGCGAGGAAGGTTCCCCGCGAGCCGTGAGTGGAGGTCGTCGACCACAGCCACTGCTGCGGCGCGCCGAAGGACGTCCCGTTGGACAGCATGACCCACGCCGAGCTGTCGTTGACGGCCACCAGGTCCGCCTTGCCGTCACCGTTGACGTCGGCCACGAACGTCCCCGCGGTGCCGTAGAAGGCAGTGCTCGACCAGGGTTGGGGGGCCGCGAAACCAGAGCCCGTCGACAGCATCACCGAGGTGCCGCCGTCACCGACGGAGATGAGATCGGCGCGCCCGTCACCGTTGACGTCCGCTCGCATCTGTGCAGTCGGAACCATCATGGTGATCGGAGGGGAGACGGCGGTGCCGGCGCGATTGGTCGCCGCCACGGTGAACGAGGTCGAGCCGGACGCGCTCGGCGACCCGGAGAGGACTCCGCTGGGGCTGAGCTGCATGCCTGCCGGGATGGCGCCGCTGTGCACCGCGAAGGAGATCGCGGGGTCACCTGTGGCGGCAAATGTATAGGCATAGGTCGCGCCCGGGGTGACCACGGCCGGCGGTGAGCTGGCGGTGAACGTCGGCATCACCGCACCGCGGCCCAGCTCCAGCCAGCTGATGTTGGTGTAGAAGTAGTTGTTCTGCTGTCCGGCTGTGGCCTGGTTGCCGGACGCCATCGCCCAGTTGCTGACGTTGATCTGGTTCCAGCCACTCCAGCTGCCGTTCTCCTCGATGATGCTGATGTAGCCGTTACCGGAGGTGTTGACGTTGACAGCGGTCACGATCGCCGTGTGACCCCACTGATCGGCCAGGGGCGATCCGGCACCACCCGACATGCTGACCACGTCACCGGGCACCGGCAGCGACGCGACCCCCGGGTACCCGACTGGGATGTTGGGGAACTGAGCGCTGACCTGGCCCACCAACGATGCACCGGAACGAATGCCCCAGAGCGGCAGGTTCATGGTGGCCCACATGTACCGGACGCTGAGCTCAACGCACTGGAAGTCGCCCTCGAAGGCATCGTTGTTCCACAGATATCCCATCGCCGGCGTGCAGGCGTACACCCCCGCGTACTGTGCGTAGGCGCCGTTGTTGCTGTTCTGAAGGTTCTGGCCGTACACGGTCTGACCATTGATGGTGCCCGCGGTGCTGCCGCAGAACCCGCTCCCGGCGCCGTAGCCGACGGGCAGAGATGCGCGCGCCAACGCGGTGAGGCCCTCACGCACCTGGCTGTACCCCGGGGTTCTGCTGTCCGCTGCCGGCGACGATGCGCGCGCCGTTCCGGGAGCCGCGACCAACCACGCGCCGGCGAGAACTGTCGCCAGCGCCACCCCACCGACGCCGACGAGAGCGCGTGACGTGCGCGCAAGAGAGCCGAGCTCGTACCTGATGACAGCGCCTCCAAGGGTTGACGGAACAGCCGCCTACGACCTTGGGGGCAGGAGAATTCGTGTTGTGGTGGTTCACGACACGTTCTCGTCAATTCATGTAAAGGGTCAGTGACGCTGAACCTGGCCGGCGTGCGCCCCTGGGACACGGCCATCCCGGCAGCCGCCGGGCGAGCCGTCAGTCGGCGGCGGCGCGGGCCCCCGCGACGGCGTTCCAGAGCCCTTCGAGGTCGTAGAAGGTGCGCTCGCCGGGGAGGAACACGTGCACGATCACCGAGTCGTAGTCCAAGCACGCCCAGGAGGCGTCCTTGAGGCCGGCAGTGGACAGCGGGCGGACGCCCGCCTCACGGCAGGACGCCTCGATGCTGTCAACAATGGCCCGAACCTGTCGATCCGTGTCACCCTCGCAGATCACGAAGAAGTCGGCGATGGTGGTCTTGCCGCGAAGGTCGACGGTCACAGCGTCCCGGGCCTTCCTGTCGGTCGCCGCGGCGGCGATGCGGGCCGCGAGCTGGTCAGGCGTCATCCACGCTCATTATCGCACCGCCGGGGCCGATCGATAGAGGCCGCTGGCGGCGATGATGTGGGCGACGGCTGCCGGCACCAGGCCGGTGACCGATCGACCGGCTGCGACTCGGGCACGGACCTCGCTGGCGCTCACCGCCGGCGGGGTGATGTCGAGCACCCGCGTCCTCGACGGCGGTAACTGCAGCGAGCGTGCCTCGGCCTCGTCGAAGCGGGGTGTGCCGGCGCGCTGCACCACCACCAGATGGATGAGGCCCAGCAGCTCCTCGCTGCGGTGCCATTCGCGGATGTGCCGAGCGGCATCAGCGCCGACGATCCACCACGGCAGCACGTCGCGCCGCGCAACCGCCAGGGCCTCGACGGTGTCAATGGTGTACGAGATGCCCGGACGGCGCAGCTCGATATCGATGACGCGAACTCCCGGAACCGCGCGCACCGCGGTCTCGAGCATGGCCAGGCGCAGCTGCGCTGGGGCCACCGGCTCAGTCCGCAGAGACGGGGTGCGGGCGGGCACCAGCCAGGCCTCGTGCGCTTCGAGCTGGTCCCTGACCGCTGTCACCAGGGCGATGTGACCAGTGTGCACGGGGTCGAAGGTGCCGCCCAGGACGGCGACGGGACGCGGCTCAGCCGTCATCGGAGTAGATGAACTCGAGCTCGCCGATTCGAACGGTGTCGCCGTCCTCGCATCCTGCCTGCGCGAGGGCCGCGTCGACGCCCGCGGTGCGCAGCTTCTGCTGCAGGCGTGCCACCGCCTCCTCACTGTCCATGTCGGTCATGGCGACGAGCCGCTCGATGCCATCGGAGGTCACCACATACGCCTCGCCGTCGCGCGAGACCGCCGGCGCCTGGCGGCGGCTGCGATGACGGTACAGGCGGTGCTCGCCCCCGTCGCCCGGCTGAGAGAGGGCGACGGCCAGCTCCGTGGCACGAATCTCCGCCACCAATGAGGCAGCTTGGTCGAGAAGCTGGTCGGTGCCCTCAAGGTCCGCCGCAGCGATCAGCAGCGCATCCGGGTAGCGCGTGCCCAGCTGCCGGCGCGGTTCCTCCTCGAGAAGGTCGATCTTGTTGAGCGCCAGCAGCCGCGGTTTGCTCGCCAGCTCGTCGCTGAACGCGCCCAGCTCGGCGCGCACCGCGTCGACCGACGCCTCCACCCCGGTGGGGCCGTCGGTGGCGTCGACCACGTGCACGAGCGCGCGGGTTCGTTCCAGGTGGCGGAGGAAGTCGATGCCGAGGCCGACCCCGAGGTGGGCGCCCTCGATCAGGCCGGGCACGTCGGCGATCACCAGCGTGGCGCCCATCGAGGTCTCGGCCACGCCCAGGTTGGGGTGCAGGGTGGTGAAGGGGTAGGCTGCGATCTTGGGGTGAGCACCGGTCAGTGCCGCCAGCAGCGTGGACTTGCCGGCGTTGGGCAGCCCGACCAGGCCGACGTCCGCGATCAGCTTCAGCTCCAGGTGGATGCGGCGTCCGCTGCCCCGCGCGCCGAGCTCGCCAACGCGTGGAGTCTGTCGCGTCGCGGATGCGAAGTGGGTGTTGCCACGGCCCCCGCGCCCACCGGATCCGACCACGGCGCGGCTCCCGGTGCGGTCGAGGTCGGCGATCACCTCCTCGGTGTCGGCGTCACGGACCACGGTGCCCGGCGGCACGTGCAAGACCACCTCCTCGCCGGCCGCGCCGTGGCGCAAGCTCTTGCCGCCGGCGCCGCCCGGAGGCGCGTGGAAGCGGCGCCGCTCGCGGAAGCCGGCCAGGGTGGTGTCGGTGGCGTCGGCGATCACCACGACGTCACCGCCGCGGCCGCCGTCGCCGCCATCCGGGCCGCCCATGGGCACGTACTTCTCACGCCGGAAGCTGACAGCGCCCCGGCCGCCGTCGCCACCGGCGACGTCGATGATCACCTCGTCGAGGAACGTGCTGATTCGCTCCCGCTAGCCGGCGGGTGCCGGCTCCACGACCCCGGCCGGCTCCGGCTCGACAAGAGCGCCGATCTCGATCACGGGCAGCGAGCGCACGTTGGCGCGGGTGCGGTCTTTGCCGGTGCTGTCGAAGGCGACGAAGCCGGTGGCGCGCGCATAGAGGGTGTGATCGCGGCCCACCCCGACGTTGGCGCCCGCGAGGATCTTGGTGCCGCGCTGGCGCACCAGGATGGTGCCGGCGAGCACCACCTCGCCGTCCTGGCGCTTGATGCCCAGCCGGCGTCCGGCGCTGTCGCGGCCGTTGCGGGAGCTGCCGCCCCCTTTCTTATGCGCCATCGCCGGTCTCCTTCTGCTCGGCGGCATCGCCCGCGCCTTTGGCGTTGGCTGCGGGCGTCGGCGCAGCCTTGATGCGCGCGCCCTTGGCGGCGGGCTGTGCCGCCTGAGCTGTTGCCTCCGTCTCCCCCGCGTTCTGGCCGGCGTCGGCGTCGTTCGCTTCGTCGCTCTCGCCCTCGGCGACCGGGGCCTTGGCAGATGCACGCCGGGTGGCAATGGAAGTGGCGGCGACGGTGTCTGCCGAGTCACCGGCTGCGGCTTGGCCGGCGGCGGGGATGGCCGCGCCCTTGGCGAGGATCGAGTGCACGCGCAGCTCGGTCAGATCGCTCCGATAGCCCGCCGCCCGGCGGTAGCGCTTCTTGGCCTTGTACTTGAAGATGCGCAGCTTCTCGCCGCGGCGATGGGCGATGACGGTGGCGGCCACCCGCACTCCGTCCACATCGCGGCCGAGGCCGGTCTCGCCGTCGCCGCCGGTGAGCAACACCGGTTCGAGAGCGACGACACTGCCCACCTCAGCGGCGAGACGATCGACGAGGAGACGGTCCCCGGCGCTCACCCGATACTGGCGGCCGCCGTGCGAAAGGATGGCGTACATGACTGCTCGTGATATGGATTGACGGCGC
This sequence comes from Candidatus Amunia macphersoniae, assembly GCA_016464795.1. GTDB lineage: Bacteria > Chloroflexota > Dormibacteria > Aeolococcales > Aeolococcaceae > Aeolococcus > Aeolococcus macphersoniae. The sequence continues at coordinate 18,376 of JAEKNN010000046.1, forward strand.
CGGGCGCACACGCAGGTCGCGCCGGCTGACGCTCGAAGGCGGAGGATACCACAGGCACCCCTAGGTGACCTTGAGCGGAGCCGTGCTCTGCAGGCTGACCGTGTCGCCGTCGTCGTCTGTGACGCTGACGTCGACGGGGTAGGTTCCCGGCGCGGCCGTGGCCACGATTGCCGCCTTGAAGACGATGACCACGAAGCCGGGGCCCGCGTTGGAGAGAGGGGGCAGCAGGAAGCCGTCGTAGTACACCTCCAGCGTGTTCTTGATGGGATCGACACCCTTGTTGCGGGTTCCGTTGCCCCCGAACGGGGTGACGCTGTTGGTGAACGTCAGCACCGGTGGGAGCGTGATCAGGACAGCCACGTTCTTGGCATTGCCGGTGCCCTGGTTGTTGAGCCGCACCTGATACGTGACGGTGTTTCCATGCACGGCCGTCGATGGCCCAACGTTGACCACGGCGGTGAGCTTGGCCGCCGCGTCCACCCCGATCATGTACGGTGCCGCATCGGTCTGGCCGGCGGTGGCATCGCCGGCGGCGAAGGCCCGCACCGGTACCGGCCCCGGTTGTCCCTGGACGTCGGCGATGAACTCGACGTCCACCTCGCCATTCTTGCCGCGGCCGGCGGCGCCAGGCTGATCGAGAGTCCACAGCCCGAACAGGGGCGTGTCGCTGTTGACCTCCGCGTCCAGCGGCTGGGTGCGCGTCGCCCCGGTCTCCGTGATCGAGGACGTGGAGCGGTACTTGAACCCCTGTGGCAGGACGAGGTGAATGGTGACCCCGGTGACGCTGCCCGGTCCCTTGTTGACCACCTTTACGCTGAACTTCGCCTTGTCACCCGGCTTGTAGTGCGCGTAGCTCTGCTCGTCCTTGACGTCGTACTGCTTGCCGGAGTGCTGTGAGTTCGGATCCGGGCTGCTGATGCTCACCGCAAGCTGCCCGCTGCCGGACCCGCACCCGGTGACGGTCACCGCCAGCGGAACGGCCACCACGGCCACCGTCGACGCGATGGCGAGCCGTCGCAGCATCGGGAACGCTGCTGCGGGCCCGACTCAGACGCGCGTGGCGGCGCGGAGTGGGGCCAGCGGTCGGCGCGCGGCCCGCGGGGGCGCCAGAGGCACGTCGGTGGCCGCGGGCAGCGGATCGGGGTACCCTGCTTGCGCGAGCAGGCGCAGAGCCAGCGGGACGTCGAGCCCAACCACTGTGTCGATGCGCCCCGTGACCGCCTCGATGAGGTCGCCACCGCCACCCTGAATGGCATACGAGCCGGCACGGTCGAGCGGCTCGCCCGAGTTGACGTAGGTGTGGATGGCCTCGTCGGTGTAGTGGTGCATGGTCACCGCCGAGCGGCCGAGGCCGAGCGCCTCACGATCGCTCTGGGCGACGATGACGCAGATGCCCGTGAGCACTGTGTGGCGACGGCCGCGCAGCTCCTCGAGCATGGACCGGGCGCGCTCAGGCGTTCCCGGCTTGCCGAGCGGTCCGGTGGGGCCGACCACGATGGTGTCTGCTCCGAGCACAAAGCTGCCCGGGGGTTGCGACGAGGCCACGGCCACCGCCTTCTGTCGAGCGGTCAGCTGGGCGACGAGGTCGGCGCACATGCCCGGAGGCATCCTGCCGTCTTCGGGAGGCTCGACAACCGTGAAGCGGATGCCTGCCCTGGTGAGCAACTCACGACGGCGGGGACTTGATGAGGCGAGGACGATTCGAGCCATCAGCTCCCCGTGTGCGCTGGCGTACGTTTCAAAGACGACCCCCTGTCCCGGCCCCATCGCGCGGTTTGGCACGCGTGAGCCGTCTTGATCCTACACCGTGACCGAAGATCAGCGTCAGGGGTGGGTGGCCAGCAGAGCCAGCGCGGTGCCCGCCAGGGACGCGACCCCCCCGGCCGCGGTCAGAGCAGCCACCGTCCATCGGTCTCGGAGCCGGGCCAGTACCCCACTCAGAGCCACAGCCCCGAGGCAGGCTGCAGCGCTGGCGGCGGCGGGTGCGCCGGGGAGCGCGGCGGGTATCACCAGCGACGCGCCCGCAAGTGCCAGCGAGGCGGCCACCACGGACGCGGCTCGGCCTCCGGCGGTGAGAGTGGAGGCGAGCAGCAGGATGGCCGCGACCAGACACCGCGCTCCCAGGTCGCCGGGCGCGCCCGCAGCGCTGATCGAGAGCACGCTGAGCGTCTCCACCGAGGCGGCCAGACCGAGCACCGGGACGGCTGCGGCCCCGGTGAGCATGGCCGCGCGGCGAGATCCGGCGCCGAGGTCGACGGCGACGGCGAGGAGGACGATGATGGCGACGGCGTTGCCGGCAGCGCCATTCGGCGGCGGCAGCCGCAATGCAGGCGACCCCGGCAGCGGCAGCATGGCGGTGGCGACGACGGCGCTGAGCGCGGGCACCAGGCCGGCAGCGGGGATGCGACCGGACCGAGGTGCCAGCCCCTGGCCGCCCAACCACCGGTGGGCCACAGCCGCCAGCGCCAAGAAGGCGGCCCCCGGGTAGGCGGCGACAGCCAGGACAGCGTCGAGAAGCCCGGTTGGGTCCATCTCAGCCGACGCCCAGCAGGACGCGCAGCGACGGCTCTGGGAGGAGGCCAAGGGCGATCCCCGCGAGTGGCGGCAGCCAGGCCGCCAGGTGCGCCGCCGCACCCGGGGCTGTGCCGGCGGGGGCGGCGGACGCTGCCACGACCCCGCGGACAGCGGTGACCAGAAGCGCCCCCACCACCGGCACCGTGGCCAACAAGGGCGCCGCGCCGAACGCGGCGGTGAGAGCCGCGATGATCGCGAAGCGACCCCAGAACGCCGGCGTCGGTGGCACCCCGCTGAGCAGCAACCAGGCGAAGCGACGAGGCCGGGCGAGCGCCGCCGACGGCTGTTGGAGAAGGAGGGGGGCCACGAAGAGATGGGTCAACAGCAGCAGCAAGCTGCCCACGCGCGCGCCCGTTTCCGGGGTCGCCAGTCCCATCGCCACCAGTCCGAGGTCGGCGAGGATCACCCGCGGATAGCGATCCCCGTCCGCCGCCGCCAGTGCGCGCAGCGCCGCCCAGGCGGCACTGGCCGCCCCCACCGGGAGAAGGATGGAGCTGAAGGTGGTGCGTGCACCCGGCGGCAGGACCGCCTGCAGCGGCTGGGCGGTCAGGGCCAGCGCGGGAAGGAGCAGCAGCACCCATGGGGCCAGCGCCGCGCCCCGGACCAGCCGGGACCCGCCGGTCACCCAGCCGCCCAAGGGGAGCAGCCCGAAGCCGGCGGCCACCCCACCGGCGAGCAGCCCGCCGGCCAGGTGGGCGCGCGGCGGCACCGTGGCGGCGTCAACCGGCAGGAATGGGGCGGCCGCGGTGAGCGCCGCGGCCCCCAGGGTGGCCACTCTCCCCGCGGCCAGGGTTGCGCGCGCCGGGAACGCCGCCACCCAGCGCACCCCGAGCAGCGCCGTCCCGCCCAGCAGACACACCCCCCAGACCAGCGGCGAGCCGGCGGCCATGGCCACTGCCGACAGGGCGCCGCAGGCGGCGATCACCAGGATCTCAGCGCTGTCGGCCGGCGGCGCCAGGAGCAGGCACACAGTGGCTGCCAGCGCGCACACCAGCACCAGCCCGGCGGCCGGGCGGCCGAGCAGGAGGCCGCCCTGGGCGCTCACCGCGCTGAGATCAGCCCCGCCGCCGAAAGACAGAAGGGCCGCGATCGCCGCCGGCAGCGGCACCAGGGCGGCGAGGCGCCGGCGTGCCCGTAGGCGAGGCAGCAGGAAGGCGGCGAGCAGTCCCGTGGCAGCCCAGGCGACCGCTACCGGCACCACACTCATGGAGCCGCGGGGGCAGAGGCGGGGATGCCGCCACGGTGACCGCCCAGCCAGCCGGCCGTGATCGCCGCTGCGGGAGCCAGCGCGGCGGCGGCCGCAGCGTTGGCCAGGCTGTCGCTGCCGCCGCTCATCAACCACGCTGCCGCCGCGGCCAGGCCGACCGCGGCCACGCCCACAGCGATGTCGACAAGGGTGCGAGCGGTGAGCAGGCGCATGGCCGCGCAGCCCCAGATGACCGCGGCCGGGAAGAGCACCCCGGTGACTGTCGACGTCGAGCCGAGCGGAATGTTGAAGCTCACCCACGAGGCAGCGGGGAGGACCATCACGCCGGCGGCGATGCGGATGCTCCGCGGGCCGAAGAGCGAGTCGGCACCGGCCACCACCGGTACCACCGGGTCGATGCCCGCCATCCACCTCACCCGGCGAGCGCTCACCCGGCTCAGCGGGCCGGCCACGGCGCCTGCGGCGGCGGCTGCCAGCAGCAGGAGGGCACCATCGGCCCCGTAGACGGAGGCCACCGCCGGGGCCAGGCCCAGTCCCGCCGCCAGGCAGGTCCAGGTGACGGCGTTGCGACCGTCGACGAGGCTGACCAGCACCGCAGCCACAAAGCCGACGCCCGCCAGGAGTGGCTCGTTGGCCCCCATCAGTGGAAGAAAAGCACCGCGACCGCGGCGGCACCCACGAACAGCGGCAGTCGCGGTTGGGTCTCGAGCCAGTGGTCGACCGTGGCCAGCGCTCGCACCGCGCGGCCGAAGGCCGGCAGAGTGCGCCGACGGATGGTCAGCAGCTGCCCCAGTGCCGGCATGCTGACGATCGACGAGCGACGCGTCGCCAGCAGCACCGGCTCATCCGCGACGATCAGCATCGCGCACCAGGTGGCGACCAGGAGGATGGCCGCCGCGAGCATGAAGTACCCGCCGGCGAAGCCGGCACCGGGGAGTTGCAGAGCGCCGGCGTCGAGGTCGACCGACGCCGCACCGCCGGCCAGCGGGGTGGCCAGCTGACCAAGCGCGAAGCCAGGCAGAAGGCCGCCGGCCAGGCCCGCCGCGGTGGCGATCACCGCTCCGGGAAGCGCCGGCCGCCAGCCCCGTCCCGGGACCGCCAGAGCGCGAGCCACCGCGATCGCGGCCGCCGCCAGGGCGGCGCACAGGACGGTGAGCTGGGGAAAGGCGCTCACCCCACGCTGGGCCACCACCCCGAGCCCGACCACGGTCACCGCGAAGGCGGCGCCGCCGGGCAGTGCGAGCGCCGCCGTCGATGCTGCCGCCCACGGACCAGGCTGCCGGGTCCACGACGGAACCGCGATCAGGCCAAGCTCCAGCGCCAGGAAGAGGCCGGCGAGGATGGCGCCGTCAGCGGCCAACGGTCCCCCGAAGAGGCTGAGCAGGATCCCGATGAGGATGGCCACAGAGGACCGCGCGGCCGCCGCCAGGCTGCGAGCTCGGAGAGCGCTGACAGCAGCGCTGCCGGCCACCACGGCCCCCGCCAGGGCAAGGGTCACGGCGGCGGTGCCGGGCAGCTGACCACCCGCGCTCTGGTGAAGCCGAAGCAGCACCAGGAATCCTGCCGGCAGGGCGCCGACCGCCGCCCAGTCCCGCCGCGGGGCAGCAGCCGCTCCGGGAACCGCCGGTGACAGCAGGAGACCGATGCCCCCCAACGCCCACGGCACTGCCAGGCCGCCTCGGACCGCCCCCTGGGGGACGAATGCCAGGTCGCTGCTGCCGGCTCCGGCCACCAGCTGCCCGGCCGCAGCCACCAGCGCCACGCCTGAGGCGCCGAGAAACCCGGCCAGGACCATGGCGGAGCGGGCGCCACCGCCCCCACCACCGCACAGCAGCAGCGTGCCGGCCGCGATCACCTCCACACCACCGGTGAGGAGGACCAGGTTGCCACCCGTGGCAACGGCGGTGGTGCCGGCCAGGCAGAGAAGCAGCCCGGCCAGTCGCTCCGCGTGGCCACGGTGCCGGGGGATTGCCAGCAGCGCTGCCAGGCAGGCGACCAGCACGATCGCCACCGACGCGCCGTCGGCCCTGGCGGTGAAGTCCACCCCCGGGATGGCGGTGCCGAAGGTGTGCTCCACAGACCCGCCACCGGTCAGCCCCGAGATCAGCGATGCGATCAGCGCGGCACAGGCCAGGACCGCGGCCAGGGTGATGCCGATGGCAAGCCGGCGACGACCGCGCAGCTCATGGACCAGGAGAGCTCCCAGCGCGGGAGCAGCGACCACCAGACCGAGCCGCACGCCTCCGCTGAGCACCACCCCTCTCAGCCGGTGCGGGTGACGCGGCCCAGGGGTGCGTGGCCCACCTCCTCGGCACAGTACGGGCACACCGACCAGCCCAGACGCAGCACGTGATCGCAGCCGTGGCAGCGCCGGGCGAACTGGGTGCGACAGTGGGGACAGACGATGAAGGCCGCCTCGATGTCGCGGCCGCAGGATGGACACGGTCGCAGGGCGACCTGATCGTCGTCGATCTCCAGCAGGCTCTGCTGCTCCAGGGCGATGGCGCGCTCCTCGTCCAGCGTGGTTGGCGGCCGCACCATCAGATAGACCAGGGCCCCGAGGAAGGGAGGCACGAACCCGAGGAGCAGGGCGAAGAGCTGGAACAGCACCGAGGCCGAGCGCCGGCGCGCGTCGCGCCAGACGAAGAAGGCGCTGGCGACGTAGAGCGCGGCCACGTACCCGGCCACGGCGACCAACCCCACAATGATCAGCGAGCTGCTATCGGCGAGCATCCTTCTCATCCTCTCTGATCTGCGCGCGCAGCGCTCGCTGCTCGCGCAGAGCCTCGTCGAGGCGACGCCGTGTCTCCGCCACCACCTCCGGCTTTGCCTTGCCGGTGAAGCCTGGGTTGGCGAGCCGAGCCTGGATGGTGGCGATGACCTGTTCCAGCTCGGTCAGACGCCGTTGGGCACGCTCGCGCTCGCGGTCGCCGATCATCAAGTGGTAGCGCGCCTCCAGACCACCCGCCACCACCGTGACCCCACCATCGAGCACCGCGTCATCCTCGACCTCCACCAGGACCAGCGCCGTCACCAGCCGCCGCCTCTCCGCCCCGGTCATAACCGGGTCGCCCCCGCTCAACTGCAGGCGGTGACGCTCGCCGGGAGCGACGCCACTGTCGTTGCGCAGGATGCGAATTCGCTGGACCAGCTGGAGCAGCTCGTCGACAGCGGCGCGATGCGGCGCCGCCAATCCCTCACGCCAGCCGGGGGCCACCTGCGGCCAGTCGCGCAGCTGCAGGGACGGTGCCGCGCCGGGCAGGCGCTGCGCGCACTCCTCGGTGATGAACGGCATGAACGGGTGCAGCAGGCGAAGCAGGACGTCGAGGGTGGTGATGGCCGTCTGTGCAGCGGCGGCGCGCGAGGTGGCCGGTGCATCGTCGCGCAGGCGGGGTTTGATCATCTCGACGTACCAGTCACAGAAGGAGTGCCAGGTGACCTCGTAGAGACGATCCATGGCCTCGTGAAAACGATAGCCGGCCAGCGATGCATCCACAGCCTCGACGGTTTCTGCCACCTGTGACAGCATCCAGCGGTCCTCAGGCTCCAGCTCGTCGATCCCGACGGAGTCGTCTGGTGCGGACATCACCCCCTCGCCGTTGTCGAGCCGCGCCACCAGGAAGCGGGTGGCGTTCCAGATCTTGTTGGCGAATCGCTGATAGCTCTCGATTCGCTGACGATGGAAGCGCACATCCTGGCCACCGGTGCCCACCGACGCCGCCCAGGCGCGAACTGCATCCGCCCCGTGCTCCTCGATCATCACCAGCGGGTCGACGGCGTTGCCCTTGGACTTGTTCATCCGGGTCCCATCGGCCGCCTGCACCGTGCTGGTGATGACCACGTGCGCAAAGGGCGAGCGGCCGGTGAAGCGCAGCCCGAGGACGATCATCCTGGCCACCCACAGGAAGATGATGTCGCGGGCGGTGACACAGACGTCGGTCGGGTAGAAGCGGGCCAGGTCGGCGGTGTCCTCCGGCCAGCCGAAGATGGCAAACGGCCACAGTCCGCTGCTGAACCACGTGTCGAGCACATCGGTGTCGTGCTCCAGGTGGGCGTCGCCGCAGGCTGGGCATTCCGCGGGTTGGTCGATCCAGGCGAAGGTGTGGCCGTTGGCGCACGTCGACACCGGGATCGCGTGCCCGAGCCAGATCTGACGGCTGATGCACCAGTCGCGGATGCCGCTCATCCAGGCCAGGTAGACGTCCGTGTAACGGCTCGGGTGGAATCTCGTGTGGCCATCGCTGATCGCGGCGATGGCCGGCTGGCTGAGCTCGCCCATGCGCACCCACCACTGCGCGCTGATCAGCGGTTCGAGGACATCCCCGCTGCGATCACAGTGACCCACTTCATGCGTGTACTCCTCCTCCTTGACGAGCACGCCGGCCTGGCGCAGCGCCTCGGTGATCACCAGGCGCGCCTGTGCGGCGGGGATGCCGTCGAACTGTGGGAGGTCGGGGACATCCATGGTGCCGTCGGGTGCGATCACCGTGATCATCGGCAGGCGATGGCGCTCACCAATCTCGTAGTCGGTCGGATCGTGCGCAGGCGTGACCTTGAGGGCGCCGGTACCGAACTCGGGTTGCACAGCCTGGTCCTCGACGATCGGCACCGTGCGCCCCGTGAGCGGCAGCCTGACGGTGCGGCCAACCAGGTCGCGGTAGCGCGGGTCCCCGGGCGCCACCGCCACCGCGGCATCACCCAGCATCGTCTCCGGGCGCACCGTGGCCACCACGATCTCCCCGCCCCCGTCCACCGGGTAGCGGAGGTACACCAGGGAATCGCTGTGCTCCTGCCAGTCGATCTCCTCATCGCTGATCGCCGACAAGCACCGCGGGCACCAGTTCACGATCCGGGGGCCGCGGTAGATCAGGCCGTCGTCGAAGAGACACTTGAACGCAGTTCGAATGGCCCGGACGTAGGCTTCGTCGAGGGTGAAGCGAGCGCGGCTCCAGTCGCAGGTGAAGCCGAGGCGGCGCATCTGCTCGAAGATCCGGCCGCCGTACTCCTCGTACCACGCGTCGACGCGGGCCTTGAACATGGGCCGCCCCAACTGCTCCTTGGTGGTGCCCTCGGCGGCCAGCTGGCGCTCGATGACGTTCTGGGTGGCGATGGCGGCGTGATCGGTGCCCGGACACCACTCCACCTCGTAGCCGCACATGCGGCGGTTGCGCGCCAGCGCGTCCTGGATGGAGAAGCCCATGGCGTGGCCGAGGTGGAGCACGCCGGTGATGTTCGGCGGCGGCAGTCCGATGCTGTACTTGGGCCTGTCCGACTGGGGATCGGCGATGCCGATTCGGAGCTGGTCCCAGCGCGCACGCCAGACTGGCTCCAGGGCGCGTGGATCGAAGGCCTTGTCCATCGGTGGACGCCGAGTATACGGAGCCGTCAACAGGGCACCGGCTCACGGATGCCTGCACCTTGGTTCATCGGGCGAGCAAGGACTGTGGAGGTGAGGATGTCGTCACCCACTCCGGGCGCAACGGGTCACTGACGTAGACCAGGCGGATGGCCGCCGTCCCCAGCCGAGCCGAAGCCTGCCCCTGGCTGACGGTGGGGAACTGTGAGGGCGCCTGCTGGGCGCTTGCGTCATCCTCCACGGAGGCGAAGTAGGCGTTGCCCTGGCAGTCCTGCAGGAACACGACCAGTCCGGCCAGCGGGGTCACCCCCTGCGCAGTGGTGTGGCCACGCAACGGCACCACCACCGCGTCGGAGGACGTCGCCTCGGTGGCGGCAACCCTGATCGGCTGCTCTGGGACGGCCCCGATCAGATCGCCATGCAGGCTCGACGCAGCACGTCCGGCAGCGTCCTCCAGAGCCGGCGAGTTGCTGACGTCATAGGTTTGGTCGAAGTCACCGACCGCCCGCAGCTGGGGGGGAAGGGACGGGCGTGGTGCCAGCACCGTGCACCCGGGCGTGTGCGAGCGGACGAGCACCACGAGCGCGGTCGACGACAGCAGCACGACCCCCACGGCGAGTGCAGTGAGCCGCCCGCGCAGGGTCATCGCCGGGCTCGGCTAAGCGGACTTTTCGGCTGCCACTGACGCCGGCGCTGCAGCCGCCCGCTTGGTGGGCTCCTCGGTCAGCAGCAGCGGTTCGACACCGTCAGTGATCGACTGCTCGGTGATCACGCAGCGTTTGATGTCCGGGCGGCTCGGCACCTCGAACATGCTGTTGAGCAACACGTCCTCGATGATCGACTTGAGACCGCGAGCACCGGTCCCGCGCGCCAGCGCCTTCTGGGCGATGGCCTTGAGGGCACCCTCGTGGAACACCAATTCCACGTCGTCGAGCGCGAAGAACTTCTCGTACTGTTTCACGAAGGCATTCTTCGGCTCGGTCAAGATCCTGATGATGTCGTCCTCATCGAGATAGTCCAGGGAGACGTTGATCGGCAGGCGGCCGATGAATTCGGGGATGAGCCCGTACCTGAGCAGGTCCTGCGCCTGCAGCTCGCGCAGGATGCGCGTCGTCGCCTTGCTGCGCTGTCCCTGTGGCTTGCTGTTGAAGCCTATCGTGCGGTTGCCGACCCGCTGCTCGATGATGCGTTCCAGGCCGTCGAAGGCCCCCCCGCAGATGAACAGGATGTTGGTGGTGTTGATCTGGATGAAGTCCTGATGGGGATGCTTGCGGCCTCCCTGTGGGGGCACATTTGCAACCGTTCCCTCGAGGATCTTCAACAACGCCTGCTGGACGCCCTCGCCACTGACGTCGCGGGTGATGCTCGGGTTGTCCGACTTGCGGGCGATCTTGTCGATCTCATCGATGTAGATGATTCCGCGCTCGGCACGGGAGATGTCGAAGTCAGCAGCCTGGATGAGGCGCAGCAGGATGTTCTCGACATCCTCGCCCACGTAGCCCGCCTCCGTCAGCGAGGTGGCGTCAGCGATCGAGAACGGCACATCGATGATCTTCGCCAGCGTTTGCGCGAGCAGTGTCTTTCCGCACCCGGTGGGCCCGACCAGCAGTACATTCGACTTCTGCAGCTCGACGTCGCCGCCGGCCTTGGCGTGGGCGATCCGCTTGTAATGGTTGAAGACCGCAACGGAGAGCACCTTCTTGGCGTGCTCCTGGCCCACGACGTACTGATCGAGCGAGGCGGCGATCACCTGGGGGTTGGGGATCATCCCGCCCTTGCCGCGCTTGGTTGTGGTGGACCGGTTGTCCTCCTCGAGCACCTCCTGGCAGAGGTCGATGCACTGATCGCAGATGTACACCCCTGGGCCCGCCACCAGCTTGCGCACCTGCTCCTGACCCTTGCCACAGAAGGAGCACCGGGTATGGCGTCGGCGGTCGTCGCGCTCAGTCATCGAGGCTCACCGTACCACGCGTCCGCTGAGGCCGCGCCTGCGTCGCCGGCAACCCAATGGTGACGGCCGCCGCCTGCTCAGCGGGTGGCGGCGCCGCCGCCCGCTTCGGGTCCATCCCCATCGCCGCCTCGTGGCGCCCCGCCGTTGCCTGTGGTGATCGGCAACGCGCCGTCGCCCTTGGGCCGACCCTGGATGATCTCGTCGATGAGGCCGTACGCCTTGGCCTCTTCAGCGCTCATGAAGAAATCACGATCGGAGTCGCGGTTGACCACCTCGATTGGCTTGCCTGTGTGCAGCGAGAGGATCTCATCGAGACGCCGGCGCACCCTCAGGATCTCCTGGGCGTGGATCTGGATGTCAGCCGCCTGGCCGCTGAACCCCCCCGAGGGCTGGTGGATCAGGACACGGGTGTTGGGCAGCGAGAACCTCATCCCCGGGGCACCGCCGGCGAGGATCACGGCGGCCATCGAGGCCGCGATGCCCATGCAGATGGTGCCGACCCGCGGCTCCACGTAGCTCATGGTGTCGTAGATCGCAAGGCCCGCGTACACCGATCCGCCCGGTGAGTTCACGTAGATCATGATGTCCTTCTCGGGGTCCTCGCCCGCGAGAAAGAGCAGTTGGGCCATGACCACGTTGGCCACCTGGTCGTCGATCGGCGTACCGATGAAGATGATTCGGTCCTTGAGAAGACGCGAATAGATGTCGAAGGCGCGCTCGCCCCGGTTCGTCGTCTCAACGACCATTGGGATCAGATTCTGCGGTGTCATGGTCGGGCCATTATAGGTACGCCCAGGCCATTCACCGGCCGCGCGTGACGTAGCGGGGTTGTCGCGACACAACTCCCACCGAGCTGCCCCATCGCTGTGCGCGCGCGTCGGGCCGTGGCCAGGTCGGGACTGGTTGCGGCAAGCCGCAGGACGCTGTGCGCGCACACCTCGTGCGCTCGCACCACCGCCTCACCGCGTTGGCCGCGGGATGCTTCGGCCACGGCAAGACGGTGGTAGAGACCCTGGAGCAGCCACGCCTGGAAGCGCCGGGGGTCAGTCGGCTCGGTGAACCTCTGCAGCAGCGCGACCGCGGCGATCGCTCCCCCGATCGGAGGTCCGTCGATGTGAGCATGAGCGGCGAGCAGAGCTGTGGCACGAAACTCGGCGGCGGCCGAGACCGCCGGTTCAGCGTGGACCGCGTCCGGCGCGGCCAGGAGCACATCCTCAGCCTCAGCCTCGACAACGGTGCAACCTCTGTCGGGCCGGCGAGTGGGACGCGGTCGCAGCAAGAAGCTCCACCACACGGCTGTGGCAGCGTACACGCAACCGGGCTGTTCGGGCGAGATCCCCCGCCGCCCCGGGGGCCCCTCAGCGCAGGCCACCCACGCGCCTCGGCTCGCTCTCGTGGGCGCTGTCGAGTTGACCGGGCCTGGCCTAAGCGGCGAGGCCTCGGACGACCCTGAAGAGCGACAGGCCGGCGAACACAGCGGGATCGACCACCAGCTTCAGCGAACGGTCGCCGCCGCCGACCACCACCTGGGAGCGGGACAGAACCTGGTCGTCGACGTGCACCGGGAGAAGATCATCGGGCAGGCCGAAGGGCGTCACGCCGCCGATCTCCATGCCACTGAGCTCGGTCGTCTGTGCGGCCGAGGCAAAGCTGGCTCTGCGCACGCCCATCAACTCGCAGCAACGGCCGTTGACGTCGAGGCGGGTGGTGGCGAGCACCAGCGCTGGGATGAGCGAGCCGGCCGGCCGGCGCGAGGCAATCACCATGCAGTTTGCACAGTCCGCTGGGTCGAATCCGTAAGCCTCGCAGAACGAGGCCGTGTCAGCCAACGACGGGTCACACGGCACAGTCCGGTAGGCGACGCCGAGGTCTTTGAGAGCGCGGGCCACCGCCCCATGCGTGACCAGAGTTCACCCCTCGCCGCGAACGATCTCAATCAGTCGGTCGGCCGATGCCCGGCGGGCCAGATCCAGGTGCGCCCTCTGGTGAAGCCGACGCCGCTGCTCGGCGGTTGGCTTGCGTCCCTCCGCAAGGCGCTCCTCCTCGCGAACCACGGCGGCTTCGTCGATCTCGATGCCCTCCGCCCGGCCGAGCGCGTCGAGGGCCAGTTCGAGCTTGAGGCGCTGCACAGCTGCCTCACGGCTTTCGCCGCGGAGCTTCTCCATGCTGCTCCCCGTGTATTCGAGATAGCGCTCGACCGGCATCCCCATCTGCTGGAGCCTGACGTCCAGATCTGCGATCTGGCGGTCGATCTCTCGCTCGACCATGGACTCGGGCAACTCGATGACCGCATGGTCGCGCAGCCGCTCGAGGGCGGCCGCCTCCAGGGCTTCGCGATCCTTGCCGCCGCTGACCTCCTCGAGACGGATGCGGTAGTCGGCCCGCAACTCGTCGAGGTTGGTGCCGTGCTCCTCATCGAAGGCGGCGAGCGAATCGTCCACCGGTGGAAGGACGCGCTCACGGACGGCGCCCACCCTAACGTGGACATCGACTGCGACATTTCGCAGTTCCTCCTGGGCGAAATCGTCAGGAAGCGTCAGCTGGAACGAGCGCTCCTGGCCGGCCTCCATCCCGATCAATGCGTCGGCGAGGCCAGGAAGGAGCCGCTCGCGATCGATGTCGAGGTCGCGATCGTTCTGCTCGTCGCCACTGAGAACCTCATCGCCACGGCGCATCACCAGCGAGCAGCGGAGCGCGTCGCCCGCCTGGGCAGGGCGCTCGACATCGCGGAGCTCGCTGTTGCGTCGACGCAGCTCCTCGATCATCTCATCGACCTGCTCGTCGGTGACCTCGGTCGACGGCACCTCCACCCGTAGCGAGGCGTAGTCGCCCAGCTCAACGTCCGGTCGCACCGTCACGGTGGCTGTGAAGATGAACGGCTCGCCACGATCGACGGGTTGGATGTCGAGCTCGGGGTCATCGACCGGCTGCACCCCTGCCTCATCGAGGGCGCGGCCGTACAGCACAGGCAGCAGAGCGTCGACAGCTTCCTGGCGCACGGCGTCCCAACCCACGGCACGCTCCACCATGGCTCCTGGCGCCTTCCCCGGGCGGAAGCCCGGGAGCCTCACCCGGCTGGCCAGCCGGCGCAGCGCCGCGCTGACGGCAACCTCGAAGTCGCTGGCGGGCGCCTCGATGCGCATTTGCACACGCGAGCCCGGCTGGCGTTCAACGGCAACGGAGATGTCGGAGGGGGTGGCGGATGCGGTCACAGCTCGTCCTAACAATGCGGCGGTGGTGCGCGGACCGAGACTCGAACTCGGATGGGTTGCCCCACGGGATCCTAAGTCCCGCGCGTCTACCGGTTCCGCCATCCGCGCACGGTTTCGTCCGCCGGCGGTTGGACCAGTCTACAGGGCCCACGTGGCCCACTGGCGGTGCTGCTGTGGTGGTCCTGGCGCGAGAGGCCGCGTCGGGCTGGGCAGAGGTGAGCACTGAATCCGACTCCTTGATACCTCGCCCCGATCGGCATAGGCTTGCGGAGACGGGACGAGCCAACCGACCCCGCCTGCAGGTCCGAACCAGCAACCACGGAGGTACCTGGATGGAGCCGAGCCAGAGCACCGCGACGATCGAGAGCCCAAGCGAGATCGTCGCCCACATCGACCAGAAAGCCGTCCGCCTGTCGGCGCTTCTCCGCGACATCGACAACCATCCCATCGCTCTCAACTCGGATCTGCGTGAGCGGCTCGACGAGATCCTCGAGATGCTCGCCTGCCGGGTGACCGCCACCCGTGCCCTGCTGCGCCAGGCTGGGACGGCAACAGATCTCAGCGGCGCCGGGACCCTGGCGTAACCTCGAGCAGCTCCGGACAGGATCAGGGCGTCGGCACAGCGGTTCCACTGACCAGGACGGCGACGGAGTCCGGGTGCAGGTGGATCATGCCGTCATCCACCCATGCGCCCGCGCTGGTGATTGCGTCCGCGGCTGGCAGGTGGCATTCGAAGCTGGAGTCACCCCAGTTGCAGACCACCGTCACACCCCGGCGCCGCATCACCAGCGTGCGCGCCGCCTCGTCATGCTCCACGAAGAGTGCCGACCTGTCGCCGTCGCGGAGCCCAGAGTTGACAGCCCGCAAGGCGATGAGGTCACGGTGCCACCGCAGCACGGTTGCATGCGGCTCGTCGGTGACCTCAGACCAGTCGAGCTTGGAGCGCTCGAACGTCGAGGGGTCCTGCGGATCGGGGACATCGTCCGGCTTCCACCCAAAGGAGGCGAACTCGGCACGCCGACCCTCGGACACCGCGGTGGCGAGGAGAGGATCCTGGTGGTCGGTGAAGTACTGGAAAGGGCTGGAGGCCGCCCATTCCTCGCCCTGGAACAGCATCGGCACGAACGGCCCGAGGAGGACCAGCGCCGCAGCGATCTGCAGACGTCCCAGCGACATCAGTGCAGCGGTGCGTTCGCCGCGGGCCCTGTTGCCCACCTGATCGTGGTCCTGCATGTAGCCGAGGAAGCGCGTCGCGAGAAGCCTGCCGACGTCGCGGCCGTGGCGTCTGTCGCGAAATCGTGAGTACTGACCAGGGCTGACAAATACCTGTCGTAGTGCGCTGGCAATGTCAACCAACTCGCCGAAATCGGCATAGTACCCGCCTCGCTCGCCGGTCAGGGCGGAGTGGAGCGAGTGGTGGAAGTCATCGCTCCATTGCGCGTCACAGCCGTATCCACCCTCGGCAGGCTCGCGCACCACCCGGGGATCGTTCAGGTCACTCTCGGCGATCACCCAGAGCCGGCGGCCCAGCTCGTCGGCGAGCGCGTGCACTCGGGTTGCGATCTCCTCGACCAGGTGCACGGCCGAGGTGTCGAGGATGGCGTGGACAGCGTCCAACCGCAGCCCGTCGAGGTGATAGTCGCGAAGCCACATCAGTGCGTTGTCGACGATGAAGCGGCGCACCTCGTCGCTGCCCGCGCCGTCGACGTTGAGGGCATCGCCCCAGGGGTTGCGATGCCGGCTCGTGAAGTAGGGGCCGAAAGCACCCAGGACGTTGCCGGCGGGACCCAGGTGGTTGTAGACCACGTCCATGATCACCGCCAGGCCAGCCCGGTGACAGGCATCGACGAAGCGCCTGAGCGCATCAGGGCCCCCGTACGACTCGTGGACGGCGTAGAGCGCCACACAGTCGTAGCCCCAGCCGTGCCGGCCTGGGAACGCGGCCACCGGCATGACGTCGACAGCTGTCACCCCCAGCGCAACCAGGTCGGGAATCCGTTCGATGGCGCCGTCGAGTGTTCCCGCCGGGGTGAACGTCCCGGTATGCATCTCGTAGACCACGCAGTCCGGCAGCTCTCGCCCGCCCCATCCCGAATCTGTCCACGGGAAGGCCGTGTGGTCGAGCAGACGCGACGTATCGTGCACACCCCGGGGCTGCCACGCTGAGCGCGGGTCAGGCAGCGGAACGCCACCGTCGAGCACGAACATGTAGTCGTCGCCGGGCCCGGCCTCCGGGTCGTCGGCCTGGTGCCAGCCGCTGTCGCTGGCGACCAGCGCAAGACGGCGCCCGCCTGTCTGGACCTCCACGTCGCTGGCGCGTGGCGCCCAGACGGCAAAGCGGGTCATGGTGCCCTCACCCTCATAATTCCTGCGGCCGAAGACAACGGGAAGAGTGAGAGCGATTGTGATCGGTACCTGTCCCCAGACCCTGTCGCTTCATTGATGCCGCGTCGGGCAACCTACCGCGTCCAGCTGCGAGCGGAATTCGGCTTCGCCGACGCCGCCGGCCAGGCGGACGATGTGGTCGCGTTCACGCGGGGTGAGCCGGCCTGCGTGCTGTCGTTGGTCCAGCGCCGCTCACTGCGCCGCCGCGGCAACTGGGCGAACACCGCCATCGTGCTTCCGGTCGGGTGCTGGCAGAACCTCTGCGACGGCGCTGAGCTCTGTGGCGAGGTGTGTGTCGCCGATCTGCTCGGTCAGTTCCCCGTCGCCCTGCCGGAGCGGAACGGGTGAGGGCCGACAACATCAGCGCGTTGCCCGGGCGCAACTACCCCCTGGGTGCGACAGTGAACGATGCGGGAACAAACTTTGCGCTGTTCGCCGCCGACGCCACAGCTGTGGAGTTGCTCCTTCTCGACGACTCTGGCGGCACCCTCGCCGCCTACAACCTTGTCGGACACACCGACCTCGTGTGGCACGGCTTCGTGCCCCTGATCGGACCGGGCACATGCTACGGCTACCGTGTCCGCGGCACGTACGACGCAGCGTCGGGGCTGCGCCACAATCCCAACAAGCTGCTTCTCGACCCCTACGCTCGGGCGATCTCCGGTGCTGTGCGCTGGGGGCGCGAAGTCTTCGGCTACGTTGTGGGTGGCGGCGACGACGTTATCAGCGAGCTGGACTCGGCTGCGCACATGCCTCAGAGCGTGGTGGTCGGCGACGGATTCGACTGGAGCGGCGAGAACCGCCCCGCGGTGGCCTGGAGCGACACCGTCATCTACGAGACCCACGTGCGTGGATTCACCATGCGCCACCCGGCGATCCCCGAGGAGCTACGGGGCACCTATGCAGCTCTGGCTCATCCTGCCGCCATCGAGCACTTCACGGCATTGGGAATCACCTCCGTCGAGCTGATGCCAGTCCATCACTTCGTTGATCCGCAGCATCTCGTCGACAGGGGACTTCGCAACTACTGGGGTTACGACAGCATCGGATACTTCGCTCCCGACAAACGGTATTCAGGCTCCGCGGAGGACGGCGGCCAGGTCAACGAGTTCAGGTCGATGGTGAAAACCCTGCATGGCGCCGGGTTGGAGGTGATCCTCGACGTGGTGTACAACCACACCGCCGAGGGCAACGAGATGGGGCCCACCCTCTGCTTCAGGGGCATCGACAACCGCTCCTACTACCGGCTGGTCGAGCACAGCCCACGCTTCTACACCGACGTCACCGGATGTGGCAACAGCCTCAACGCCGGCTCACCGGCGACCCTGCAGATGATCATGGACTCGCTGCGCTACTGGGTCAGTGAGATGCATGTCGACGGCTTCCGGTTCGATCTTGCCGCCGCCCTGGCGCGTCAGTTCTACGACGTCGACAGGCTGTCGGCGTTCTTCGACATCATCCACCAGGATCCCACCCTGGCCCATGTCAAGCTCATCGCCGAGCCATGGGACCTCGGCGAAGGCGGCTATCAGGTGGGCAACTTCCCGGTGCGCTGGGCGGAGTGGAACGGCAAGTATCGGGACTGCGTGCGCGACTACTGGCGAGGCCAGTCAGGTGGCGTCAAAGAGCTCGCCTACCGGCTCACCGGCAGCAGCGATCTGTACCAGGCTGACGGTGGCTCCCCCTTCAGGAGCATCAACTTTGTCACCGCGCACGACGGGTTCACGCTGCGCGACCTAGTCTCATACAACGAGAAGCACAACCAGTTCAATGGTGAGGAGAATCACGACGGCAGCGACGACAACAGATCGTGGAACTGCGGCGCGGAGGGCGAGACCGACGACGCTGAAGTGCTCGCGCTACGGGCGCGCCAGCAGCGCAACCTGATCGCCACCGTGCTCCTCTCTCAGGGATGCCCGATGCTGGTGGCCGGTGATGACATCGGTCGCACCCAGCACGGCAACAACAACGCCTATTGCCAGGACAACGAGACCTCGTGGCTGGACTGGGAGAACGCTGATCAGAGCCTGTTCGACTTCGTCAGCCGCCTGATTTCCCTGCGCCGGGAGCAGCCGGTGCTGCACAGGCAGGATTTCTTTGCCGGCCAGGGGGGCCGGGGTCAACGGCGCCAGGACGTGGTCTGGCTCGACGAGCACGGCAACGAGATGAGCGAGAGGCAGTGGGCCGATCCGGCCCGCCAAGCGCTGGCGATGCTGCTCAACGGCGACGAGACCGCCGACCACACGCCCGATGGCCGTGTGGTCAGAGGCGACACCCTCCTTGTCATCCTCCACTCGCACCATGTGGACATCGAATGGATCCTGCCGCGTGGCTGGGGCAACAACTGGGAGGTGCTGGTCGACACTGCCCAGCCAGACACGCACGAGGCGCCGCATGGGAACGCGATCACCGATTCGCTGCCGGTGAGCTCACGGTCACTGATGGTGCTACGCCGGGTCTGACACCACTCCGTGGGCGTGGCTGACCAGCGGCAGGCTGAGCACGAAGGCGGTGCCGAGCCCGTCATCGGGCATCAGGGCCACGTCCCCGCCGTTGCGGCGCGCCACCTCCCGGCTGAAGTACAGCCCGAGCCCGATGCCGGGGATGTGGGAGTTGGCGGTGGTCAGCACCCGGCCGAAGCGAGTGAAGAGCTTGTCACGGTCCTCCGGAGCGATGCCGAGCCCATGGTCGCTCACCTTCATTCGGGCCATCCCCGCATCCTCGGTGATCGCGCAGACCACGTCCCCGCCACTCGGCGAATACTTCACAGCGTTGTCGATGATGTTGCGCAACGCCAGCATCACTCGCTCCGCGTCAACGCTTGCCGGCATCGGGTCCGGGGGCAGGTTCAGCGTCAGGCGGTGCTGCTCGGTGGCACGCGGCATGACCTCGCGAACGGCTTGGCTGAGCACCTCGCGGAGGTCGGTGACATCGTTCGTGCTCTTCGCCGGGATGTCCTCGACACGGGCCGCAACCAGCATGTCGTTGACCAGCGTGTTCATCTCCTGAGTGCGACGCTCAAGGATCGCCACCACGCCGGCGAGGGGCTCGGGAATGTCGCCGTAGAACCCGTCCCGGACCAGCGAGAGATAGCCATGGAGCACGGTGAGTGGACTGCGCAGCTCGTGAGAGGCCAGCCGGAGGACATCCGTCTTGACGTGCTCCACCGACTCCGCGCGGACGACAAGCTCACTCAGCTCAGCCTGGGCGGTGGTCAGCTGCTCGTCCAACCGCGCCGCTCGCAGCGGTTGGGCGGCGGCTGCGGCGATGGCGTGGAGCACGTCGGAATCCTCGACGCTGAACTCTTCGCTGCGCCTGCGACTGACGCAGAGGAGCGCGAGGTCCTCGCCGGCCGCACGGACGGGTACCACAAGCATGTGTTTCAAGCCGGCGTAGGTCCCGGCGAGGCTGGGGGGCATGCCGTCGAGCGTCAGCTCCTCGTACTGCGCCGCCTTCGGTCGTCCGGCCGCGCGCGCGACGGCGATCACCTGGTCGCCGGCAAGAGGCCAGCGACTGCCGATCGGCGCCAGCTCCCCAAAGGGGTCGTAGCAGCTGGCCACGACCATCTCATTGCCGTCGATCCACGAGATCAGGCCCCGATCGGAGCCTGTCTCGATGACGGCTCGCATCATCACCAGCCGGACCAGCTCGCCGGGAGCGGCTGCCGAGTTGAAGTCGTCGAGCACGTCGAGGGACACCACGTCAGGACGGTGAAGTCCGAGGGCGCGGGTCAACGAGACGCCCTGCCGCCCCACCTCGTCCTGTATCTCCATTCGCGTCCCGGATGGTAGCGGAGTTCGGCTGGAGAGGCCAGCGGCATCGAGCGACTCGTCACCGCTGGTTGAGGCGGGAAGCTTGGCCACCGCTCAGTTCGGCGATGGCGCGGTCGGGCGTGCTCGGGCCAGTAGTGTTCCGCCGTGACCGTGCTCTGCGTCCGTTCCGCCAGCTTCGGCGACCTGTCAGCCCTGACCTTCCACGACATCGTACGCCTGCGCCTGGACACCTTCATCGTCGAGCAGAACTGCCCCTACCGTGAGCTCGACGGCCGGGATGTCCTCCCCACCACGCAGCATCTGTGGATCGAAGACGGCGGCGAGGTGCTCGGCTACCTGCGCATGTACCCGGGCGCGGAGGCGGCCACGTGGAGCGGTCGCGTGGTCACAGCCCCGAGCCACCGCAACCGGGGCATTGGGGCACAGCTGATGAATCACGCTCTGGCGACGGCTCCCCGGCCGGTACGCATCTCTGCACAGGCTCGCCTCGAGGGGTGGTACGCCGCCCTCGGCTTCGTGCGCTGCGGCGACGACTTCCTGGAGGACGACATGCTCCACACGCCGATGCGGCTCGACGGCTGACCGCCAGCCGTCAGGCAACTGACCTCGAACTGCGGAGCCCGTAACGACCCGCCGGGCCGACCGGTGAGATCGGCGCCACGGGCCTCGAGGGTGCGGTGCGCCTCGGGTTCCGAAGGGAGCTCGACGCGCTGGATGACCCGGCAGGTCGCCAGAGCCTGTTCGACGAGTACGTCGAGGCAGCGTACCAGAGCGGCAAGGCGCTCAACTCCGCCACTGCCTTCGAGATCGACGCGCACTCCGGCGCGCCTCGGCACATGCCCTACCATTGAAGCAAGGTGCGGCGGGTGCCCCCACGGTGGACGCGGTCGCGCGGCTCTGCTCCTGGAGGAAGGTTCTCGCCTTGACCCGGTTCCACTCGATCGCCACCACGGTGGGCGTCGCCGTCCTGATCACCCTCACTGCGTGTGGCGAGACGGCTGTGGCCGGGCAGCCGTCACGGCCGACGTTCTTCCCGACCAACACCCCCGGGGCGTCGACACCGGCGGCCAGCGCATCCCCCACTGCCGCCGCTGGCACGCCCGCGCCGGCAGCGATTGGCCAGGGTCAGCCCAACGGGCTCGGCACCCCTGCGCAGACGGTCAGCCAAACCGCCGACCTCAAGTTCAACCCCGCCACCACCACCGCCAAGGCAGGCGAGGTGGTTCAGTGGACCAACAGCGGGAGCGTTCCCCACAACGTCACCTTCGACGGCAATGACGCGATCACGTCCGGGTCGATGGCCAAGGGCGACACCTGGCAGGTGAAGATCACCGCCCCCGGCACCTACAAGTACCACTGCACATTCCACCCGGGGATGGACGGAACGCTCACCATCGGAGGCTGAGGCTGGGATCTCAGATGACGATGTTGACGACCCTGTCAACAACGGCCACCACCTTGCGCGGCTCCCTGCCGGCGAGCAGCTCCACGATTCGGGGCAGCTCCAGGGCTCGCTGACGAAGGTCCTCCTCACGAGCACCCGCCGGCACCGTCAGGGTCGCCCGCAGCTTGCCATTGACCTGCACCGCGATCTCCACCTCCAACCTCGCCGCCAGCTCGGGATCGTGGCGCGGCCAGCCGCCCCGCGCATGCACCGAGTCCTCATGGCCGGTGCGCTGCCACAGCTCCTCGGTGATGTGGGGGGCGAACGGCGCCAGGCAGAGCAGCAACGTCTCGGCATCGATCCGCCGCCCGTTCCCCGCCGCAGCCTCGTGGTCGAGCTCGCGTGAGAACTCCATGAGCAGGGCGATGGCGGTGTTGTAGCGCAGCTCGGCGATGTCCTCGTCGACGGCACCGATCAACCGGTGGCGACGACGCTCGCGCTCAGCGTCCTCGCCCCCCTCCACCACCGTGGCGTTCTGGGTGCCGCGCCACACACGCTGCAGGAATCGGGTGACCCCGGTGATGCCCTCGTCGCGGAAGTCGCCACCCGCTGTGTAGGGGCCGAGAAACATCAGGTACAGACGGAAGGTGTCGGCACCGTACTTCTCGATGTACTCGTCTGGATTGATCACGTTGCCACGACTCTTGGACATCTTGGCGCCGTCCTTGACGATCATCCCGTGGGCGCGGAACTTGGTGAACGGCTCGGGGGCGCCGACCAGCCCCATCTCGTGCAGCGCTCGCATCACGAAGCGCGAGTACAGGAGATGCCGCACCGCGTGCTCGTTGCCGCCGATGTACATGTTCACCGGCAACCACCGGTCGGTGCGATCGGCGTCGAAGGCGACACCGTCGACATCGGTCGAGGGGTAGCGCAGGTAGTACCAGGATGAGTCCAGAAAGGTGTCGCTGACGTCGGTCTCGCGACGCGCCGGACCGCCGCACACCGGGCAGGTGACGTTCACCCACTCCTCCACCGTCGCCAGTGGCGAGACGCCGGTGCCAGTCGGGCGGAAGTCCCTGACCTCGGGAAGGAGCACGGGCAGCTGGTCATCGGGAACCGGCACCTGGCCGTCCTTGGGACAATGGATGATCGGGATCGGCGGTCCCCAGTAACGCTGTCGGGAGATCAGCCAGTCGCGCATCCGGTAGGTGATCGTGGCCTCGCCGCGGTGGGACCTCTCGAGCATCTCGACGATCCGCTTGCGCCCTTCCTCTGACGGCATCCCGTCCAGGTCGCCGCTGTTCACCATCTCACCATGTCCGGAGTACGCACCCCTGGACACGTCACCGCCGGAGATCACCTCGACGACGGGCAGGCCGTGCTCGGTGGCGAACGCGTGATCTCGGTCATCGTGGGCCGGAACCGCCATGATCGAGCCGGTTCCGTAGCCGTACAGCACGTAGGGCGCCGCCCACACCGGCAGGCGCGCGCCTGTGACGGGATGGATCGCTGTCGAGCCGAGGTTGATTCCCACCGAGAAGTCAGGCTCCGCCTCCGGGCCGGGCAAGCGATTCCGCCATGCGTTGAGCTCACCGCGTCGGTCGATGGGCACGAACTCCTCGAGCTGGGGATGGTCGGCCGCAACCACCACGAAGGTCGCCCCGAACAGAGTGTCGGGCCGGGTGGTGAAGACGACGACGTCGCGACGCTCGCAGCCCTCCAGGTCGAAGACGATGCGCGCACCCTCGCGCCGCCCGATCCAGTTGCGCTGCATCAGCTTGGTCGACTCCGACCAGTCCAGCGTGTCGAGCGCGTCGAGCATCTCCTGCGCGTAGTTGGTGATCTTGAACCACCACTGGCGCAGCCAGCGATTCTCCACGATGGAGTCGCAACGCTCGCATCTGCCCTGCTCCACCTGCTCGTTGGCGAGCACGGTCAGGCAGGAGGGGCACCAGAGCACCGCGCCGTCACGCCATTCCACCAGACCTGCCTTGAAGAAGCGCAGGAACAGCCATTGCGTCCATCTGTAGTAGTCGGGCTCGGCGGTGTTGACCTGGTGGTCCCAGTCGAACATCGCCCCGATCATCTTCAGCTGGTTGTCGCGGAAGTTGGCGACCGCTCGGCGCATCACCACCGCGGGGTGCTCGCCGATCTTCAGCGCGTAGTTCTCACTGTGGATGCCGAAGGCGTCGAAGCCCATCGGCTGGAAGACGTTGTCACCGTGCAGGCGCCGCCACCGGCCGTAGATGTCGATGCCGCTGTAGGGCACCATGTGGCCGACGTGCAGCCCCTCCGCCGACGGGTAGGGGAACATCGCCAGGTTGTAGAAGTGGCGGTCGGAGGAGCCGAGATCGGTGCGGTAGTCGCCACGCTCTGCCCAGATGCGCCGCCACTTCGCCTCCACCACACCTGCGTCGTAGGCATCCAGGGACGGCGGGGACGGGCTGGTGGTCGCGGTCATCTCATCACAAGCGTAACGGAGCCTCGCGACAGGCAACCCGAGGGGCATCGCCGGTGCCTGCTGCCGCTACAGTTCTGCCGTGCCACACAGGGAGCTCGCCGCCCTTCTCGATGGCGGGGCGTACTTCGAAGGCCCACGCTGGCATGAGGGCAGCTGGTGGGTGTCGGACATGTACAGGCACGCGGTGTTCGCCGTCTCTCCCCAGGGCCGGGAGGTTCGGGTGGCCGAGGTGCCGGGGCAGCCGTCGGGGCTGGGCTGGTTGCCCAACGGCGACCTCCTGGCGGTCTCGATGCGCGACCACCGGCTGCTCCGGCTCGGCAGTGATGGAGCTCTCGACGTGCACGCCGACCTCTCCGAGCACTGCGGCGGGGTGCTCAACGACCTCGTCGTCGACCCCCACGGTCGCGCCTGGGTGGGTGACTTCGGCTTCGACCTGATGGCCTTCGACGATCCGCTGGCGACCTCCCTGAAGCGCGTCGATCCCGACGGCTCGGTGACCGTGGTGGCCGACGAGCTCATCTTTCCCAACGGCAGCGTGATCACGCCTGACGGCACCACGCTCATCGTCGGGGAGACCCTTGGAAACCGCTTCACCGCGTTCACCATCGCCGAGGACGGATCGCTGCGCGACCGACGCGTGTGGGCGCAGCTTGGTCCTGAGGTGACGCTGGGGCCGGCGGCGGACACTCTGGCCCAGCTCCGGATTGCCCCCGACGGCTGCTCACTCGACGCCGAGGATCGCATCTGGGCTGCTGACGGCATCGGTGGTCGCTGCGTGCGGGTGGCAGAAGGAGGCGACATCGTCGATCAGGTGCGCGCCCCTGAGGGGTTGGGCGTCTTCGCCTGCGCGCTCGGCGGTGACGACGGTCGCACCCTGCTGATGTGCTGCGCGCCCGACTACTTCGAGGCCAACCGCCGCGACACTCGTGAGGCGGTGCTGATGACCACCACTGTCGAGGTGCCCCACGCCGGGCTGCCGTGAAGGTGGGGCGCGCCGAACGCCGGGTACCATAGGGCGGTGCCCCGGCCGCCTTGTCCGGAGACCGCGCCTGACTTGCGCCGACGTAGCTCAGTGGTAGAGCAACCGCCTCGTAAGCGGTAGGTCGTCAGTTCAATCCTGACCGTCGGCTCCGACGTTGCTTGCTCCAGCGCCGGTGGGCTTGCGGCCCCGAGCTGAACGACCGCGGCCGGGCCTGACGCCGGAGGCCTATGCGCCGGCCTTGGCTCCGTCTTGCAACAGGCGGCCGCCGAGTGGCTCGGACAGCGGGATGTGCACTGGTCTAAGCACTCCCTTCATGACGAAAAGCAAGCTCTCACCCCGAGCTTGGCGATCCGCGATTGCGTTGAGAGTGCCCACGTAGGCGGTGACCACGACTCGGTCTGCGCCTTCGTCAACCTCGATGTGGTGCCACCCTTGCCACACCCCGTGCCGGACGACGGCCACGACGGTTCGACCGTCCGGGTCGAGGAACAATCGGTGGCAGGACGCGGGCTGTGCGGATCGGACCTGGTCGTCTCCCTCCACGATCATTCATCGACCTCAGAACGTCGCCGTCGCGAAGTGCCGATTTGAACTTACAGCCCCAGACAAGCACGGTCCACGGCGATCTTGTGGGCGCCGGAGCCCGGCTGTGGAGCGGGGATGTGCAGCACGTAGTGCATGTAGTCCGCTGAACTGGCCAGAAATGTGTGCGGCTCCCCAGCGTCGACGATGACGACACTGCCGGCGACCAAGTCCATGCTCTCGAGTCCGACGCGCAACTGGGAGGAACCGCGTGCCACCAGGTACACCTCGGTCAGCGTCGGATGGAGGTGGGGTTCGTCGATTCCCTCGGAGGCATATCCGATGCTCACTGGGAGGTTGGAATCCCATGGGCCTGCGAGCCACCCTTTTGGATGGCCGACCGGGACGCGACACCGCCGCATCAGAGCACTCTAGAGCGCAGCATTCGTTCCTGTAAGAGTCCAGTCGTGATCGCTGTTCCTGAGGTCGTCCGCAACAAGGCGCTCGCTGCGGGCGCGGAAACCTGGCTTGACGAGCTCCCCGCATTGGTCGCCAGCCTGGAGCGCGAGTGGGCCATCACGGTCGGTCGTGGAGCTCGACCGCCCATGCTCCGAGAGGGCCGTGGACCACGCGCTGCGATGCGCTGCTCGCGGCGTCGCCGCGCACGATGACGCGCGCGCAGTGCTCGTGCACGGCGACGTGCACCAATGGAACGCGCTCGAGGTGCGCGACGGCTTCAGGCTGGTCGACCCCGATGGTCTGCTCGCTGAGGCCGAGTACGACATGGGCATCCTCATGCGCGAGGATCCGCTCGAGCTGCTCGACGACAACGACCCGCGCGAGCGCGCGCGTTGGCTGGCTGCGAGCACGCACCTCGACCCCACCGCAATCTGGGAATGGGGCGTCGTCGAGCGGGTGTCGACCGGCCTGCTCTGCACCAAGGTCGACGTGCAGCCGGTGGGGCGTCAGATGCTCGCCGCCGCCGACCACCTGTCCGGCTAGAGTCCCGCCTTGGATCTGGACCTGCCCGCAAAGGAACGACCAATGTCGACACCACCACGCCTCCTTCCGTTCCTGGCGCAGTTCGACTTCGCCCGCGCGCGCCTCGCCAACCGCATTGCGGGGCCGGCGGGAGACAGCGGAGACGGCGAGAGCATCGAGATCCCGGGCATGACCGACGACGAATACCTCTGGGAGCCAGTGCGGCAGTGCTGGTCGATCCGACTGCGCGCCGCAGGTCCGGGGCCGGGTGCGACCGTCCTCGCCGGTGCGGGCGAGTGGGGGCGCGACTCCGCAGGCTCCGCCGACCCGTGGCCACCGCCGTTCACCACCATCGCATGGCGACTCGGTCACCTCAGCGAGATGCTGACGCTGCGGGCTGACCACACCATCGGCAGCCACGCCCTGACCCGTGACGACTATCGCTTCAGCGGCGACGCCGCCGGGGGGATCGCCGCCTTCGACACCGGCGTTGCGGCGTGGCGCGCCGCCATGGTCAGCGCCGACGACGCTGCGCTCGACTTGGTGGGCCGCAGCACCTACCCCAACGGGAGCGACCCGGAAGACCCCTTCATCGAGACTGTCTGGTGGGTCAATCAGGAGCTGCTGCACCACGGGGCCGAGATCGCCCTGCTGCGCGATCTCTACCGCGAACGGCAGGGTTGACCAGCCACTCGCCGATGGGCGGTCCGCGCCAAGCTCGACCTCCACCTCGCGCGTCGGGCCCCACCCGGGTCACCGCTGTGAGCTGCATCAGCGGGATCACAGCGTGAGCCCGAGTCGTTCCCAGTCGGCGGCGATCACCGAGGCCAGCTCACGAGCCGCGATGCGCCATGAACGAGGCGCGCGATCCCAGCTGAAGTTGGCTGTGGCGATCGATGCCGCCGCGGCGGGCTCGTCCGTCATCGTGATCAGCCCCTGCGCCCAGTCGATGGCGTGGGCGAAACGCTCCACGTCCAGCCGCCCGGCGCCGTGCATCTTGTTGACGACAAGCGTGACCGGAATGTTCGTCAGGCGGAGCTGCTGTGACGCCTCCGCCACCAGGCTTGCGGTTGCCGGCTCGGCGTCGGACACCAGCACGATCTGGTCGGCGGCGGCCAGCGCCGCGCGTGCGGCAGGCTCCCACAACCCGGTGCCGCAGTCCAGCACGATCACCGCCACCATCTTCTGGAGACGGTCGATCACCCGTCGATACGCCTCCTCATCCAACTTGGCCATGCGCTCAGGTGCAGTCGGAGCGGGCAGCACCAACAGGCCGTGTTGAGCCCGGCCCAGGCTGGTGTCCAGCTGAGTGACGGTGAGCGCCGGATGGTCGAGCACCTCGAGAAGGTCGTCCACGAACACGTTGTGGGTGGGTGCCAGCGTTCGGCCAAGCGAACCGTAGTCGGGGTTGGTGTCGATGGCCACTATGCGGTCACGCCGCAGCTGGGCGAGCAGCATCCCCAGCAGGGTGGTGACAGTGGTCTTGCCCACCCCTCCCTTGGGTGACATCACGGCGATGGTGGCGCAGCGGATCAGCCGAGGCCCGACGATGCTGTCCTCGAGCGCGGCAATGTAGTTGGTCGCAGCCCAGTTGCTGCGGGCGCGCGCGATCGGCCCCTGGCGTCGTTCTCTGGTGAGGGCGGCGGGGCTGGGCCCGCTGTCGAGGTCATTCGCCAGCGAGACGCGCTCCAGCCGCCCAGGATTGAGAACTGCTCCCACCGAGAGCCCGATGCGCGCCGCACCTGACGAGCGTCGCGGCAGCGCGTCTCGGGTGCGTTGGAAGGGCATGGCGGACGGTTCCGAGGAGTGGACAGCACCGATTGCCGGAGGCGGTGGCACATGGAGCGGGGCGGGCGGCAGGTTGGCGCCATTGAGGCTGGCAGCCGGCGACGGCTCAGCCACCAGCAGGAGCGTGGCTCCGGCGCCCACCGACGCGCCCAGCAGCGTGGCGCTGCCGTCGAGGGCTGAGGCCCCCGGCGATTGCAGCGTCCAGTGGAGGCCACTCCCGGGGTCGAGGCCGGCTGCCGCCAATACCCTGGGCATCAACGCCGCGACAGGCTCGTCGTCGGGCACGGCCATGTCGAAGGTCCCGCTGTCGTGCGCGATGTGCAGGAGGAGGAAGGCCATGACTCTGCGATTCTCAGCCTACGGAGGCCAGCGCTGCAGGAAGTGCCACCTCTTTCACTCCGCAGGGGCTCCGTCGGTGTGGTCGGGCCGCCACGGCCAGGACTCACCTGGCGGTTGATCACGGCCGCTTCCCCTGCCTGGTCGCGGGGTACGATGGCGCCGTGCCCGAGTCGCCTCCCAGCGGATGGCTTCCCTCGGCGCTGCGCCGCCTCGAGCACCGGCTGGGCGCGCAGCGCGACGACCGCACGCTCTGGGTGTGGACAGTGCCCGCGGTGACAGTGGTGGTCACCTTTGTGATCCTCGCCTTCCTCGGCATGCAGGGCAAGGTCGACCTGTTTCTGACGATTCCCATGGCACTGGTGCTCTCTGTCTTCCTCGGCTCCCTGTCGGCGTTCTACCTCACCGCGGCCAGCTCCGACGAGCGCGACGTCGACGACGACGATCGCCGCCCCCCTCGCCCAGCACCGCCGGACGGCCCGCCATCGCTGCCCGCGACCCGGTTGGTCTCGCCCTCGCCCGGCCAGATGGCGTCGCAACCGCGTGCCGAGGACCCGGTGGCAGTGCCCGTGGGCGGTCCGTCGCGCACGTGAGCCACTGACACCGCTGAGAGTCAGCTATCCGGCTGCGATCCGTTCAGCGAGGTAGCGCATCGCCATCGGATAGCGGTACTCGATGGCGCCGTGTCCGGCGTCGAAGAGCTCGAAGTTCACGTCGGTGACGCCGATGTCAGCGAGAGCGTTGCGGAAGGCCACCGCGCCAAGGTCGAGGAAATACTCGTCGTGCGTGCCCGCGTCGATGTAGATGCCCACCAGAGAACGCATCGCCTGGGCGTGGTCGGGAACCAACCGCACCGGGTCCCAGGCCAACCAGCGCTCCCACACCTCGGGAAGCATCCTGCCCGTCCCGACGTCGAACGGCAGCTGGACTGCGCCGCCGGCATCGGTCGAGTACGCCGCGGCCATGGCCCACATGTTGATGAGCACCGCGTCACCGGGACGGCTCAACGCCGGGCGATTGCGAAAGTCATCGAGGAAGTGCTCGTATGAGCCGTCGTAGTTGTCGCGGAGGGCGCGGACCACCTCGGGAACGTCCTTCCAGTAACAGAGCTCGAACAGCGCGTCGCCGGCATGAGTGGCAAGCGCGCCGAAGACGTCGGGACGGAGCATCGGCGTGATCATGGCTCCGTAGCCGCCACTCGACTTGCCGGTGATGGCGCGGTGATCGCGGTTGGCGAGCGTCGGGTAGCGGGCATCGACGAAGCCGACCACCTCGTCACACAGGTAGGTGTGGTAACGGCCTGTGCCGGGTGAGTCCACGAACTGGCTGCCGCCCAGCGAGGTCCAACAGTCGACCATCACCACCAGGCAGGGGGGCACCGCCGGGTCGCTGAAGAGCGCGTCGATGAGCTCGATGACATTGGGTCGATACGGGCTGCGGTTCCTCCACATGTCGACCTGTCCAGTGAAGCCCTGGATCAGGTAGATCGCCGGCAACCGAGCTCCCTGCACCTGCGAATCGGGTGGCGTGTAGACCCACAGCGGGCGCGTGGCAGGGTCGCCCAACGGGTTGTCACGGAGCACGTCGCTCTCGATCACCAGCTCGTCGACGACGCCTTTCAGCGGACGGCGCCAGGGCGAACCAATCTGCGGAGGCTGCAGCTGGCTCACAGCTGCCCGATGACCACGCGGGTGACGCCGAGCCCGTCCCGATGGGATCGCACATTCCCGAACCCCGCGCGACGCAGCACCGTCGCGGTCGCCCTGGCCAGGTACGGGGCGATCTCCACCATCACCAGCCCGCCCGGCCGCAACCACGAGGGAGCATCGGACGCCAGCCGGCGCACCAGGCCGAGCCCGTCCTCGGACCCATCGGTCAGGGTGCTGTGCGGCTCGAATCTGCGGATCTCCACCGGCAGCGTGCGCACCTCGCGCCGACCCACGTAGGGGGGGTGGATGGTGAACAGGCCCACCGCGCCCCGCACCTGGCCCGGCAGTGCGGCGAGCATGTCACCGACTGCGAATCGCACATTGCCCAGGGCCAACTTCCTGGCGTTGGCCCTGCCCAACCTGGCGGCCTCGGGGGAGATGTCGATTCCCCACACCTCGCTGCCCACCACCCTAGCCCCGATGGCGAGCGCGATCGCCCCAGACCCGGTGGCAACGTCGACAGCGAGGCGACGACCGCGACGCCGCCGCAGTCTCGACACCGCATGTTCGACGGTCAACTCACTCGACGCGCGTGGCGAGAACACGCCGGGGCGAACCATCAACTGCAGACCGCAGAAGGTGAAGCTGCCCGTGATGTAGCTCACTGGCTCGCCGGTCAGCCTGCGATCGACGAGCACCTCGAACCGTTTGCGCTGGGCGGTGCTGATGGCGCGGGTCGGCATGTCGGCGTCGTCGGGTCGAGTCTGCAGGACATGTGCCATCAGGACATCCGCGTCCCATCGGGCCAATCCCGGCTGCCAGTGCTCGATGTTGCGTGAGGTCGCGATGCGTGTCTCGGCCGCAGAGAGCAGCGTGTGAGCGGTCACGCCTACACTGGACTGAGAAGAGACCGCGCCGCGGCTCGCAACTCTGGACATGACGCCGCATGGTAGCCGAGTCGACACCCACCGTCGGTCGCACAGCCGCGTTCTTCGACGTCGACAGAACCCTGCTGCGCGGCTCATCGCTTCTGCATGTCGCCCGCCCGATGCGCCGTGCCGGGCTGCTGACCAGCCGCGCGATGCTTCACGCATTGGTGATGCAGGCTCGCTTCAGCCTGTACGGCTTCGACGAGATGCAGATTCGCGAAGCCGTCCGCGGCGTCGGCGCGCTCGTGGACGGCATCGAAGCGGACCGCCTGCGTGCGTTCGCGCGGAGCTCCATCCCGGCTCACGTGCTGCCACTGGTCTATCGGGAAGCGCGGGCACGAATCGAGTGGCACCGCACCGCCGGCGACCTGGTTTTCCTGGTCTCGTCGTCACCCCGCGAGTTCATCAGCGAGCTCGGATCGATGCTCGGCGTGGACGGGGTCGCAGCCACCGAGGCTGAGCTGCGCGATGGCCGCTACACGGGGCGCATCATTCGCTTCTGTCACGGGGATGGGAAGGCTGCGTCAGTTGTTGAGCTGGCCGGTGTGCACGGTGTGGACCTCGCTCAGTCACATGCGTACGGAGACAGCTTTGTCAGTGACCTGGCCATGCTCGAAGCCGTTGGCCACCCACTGGCGGTGAACCCGGATCGCGCGCTCAGGGTCGAGGCGGGGCGCAGGGGCTGGCCCGTCGAGAGCTTCCAACGCACCGGCAATCTGCCGGCCATCTCGTCTTTTGGTGGCCTGCCCGCCCGTGCAGCCAGGGTGTCGCGCGCCGCACTGCGCCGCCTCAACGTCAATGTCCGAAACAAGACCAGGTCTCTGCGAGAGCTGTGAGCACGCGCGCATCGTGCGCGGTGCCCGCTCGCAGTTCTGGATGTGCGCTCGCGCGGAGTCCGAGCCGGACTTTCCGCGCTACCCACGCCTGCCGGTGCTCAGCTGCGCGGGACATGAGCGGGGCACTCCTCAGCCGGTGCGGCGCGACTGACTGACGGGTGAGCGTCAGCTCGATCGAACAGCCTGTCTGGCCTGCTTCCCTGGTTGCGCACGTCCAGTGGTGGCGTCTGCGGCACCACTGGCCGAGGGGGATGGCCGCACCGCCGGGTCGTTGCTGATCTGGTCTGGCTGTGCGGGGGTGAGCGGCGTCAGGCCTGCCTCCTGGGCAAAGGTGGCCAGGCTGGGGGCCCCACCAATGTGGGTGCGGTGGAACTCGAAGGCATCCGCCAGCGCATGGCTCTGGCCGGCCTTGGTAATCACGGCATCGCGGAAGCCCGCCTCGCTGACCATCCCCTCGACCGCGGCGTTGAATTCGCCATACGGATAGGCGAAGTCGCGCACCGGGTGGTGCAGCGTCTGCTCCATGGCAACCTTGCCGCCGACGATCTCGGCGCGCGCCGCCGCCAGGCTGGTGGACGCGAGGTCGACGTGGTGCATGGTGTGGGACCCGATGACCATGCCGGCTGTGTCCATCTGACGCACCTGCGCGGTGGTCATGTACCCGGAGTGGTCCATGAACCCGCTGACGACGTACTCGGTGGCGACAAAACCGTACTTGGCGAGGATCGGCTGCGCTGAGGTGGCGAAGTCCACGTATCCATCGTCGAATGTGAGCACCACGGGGTGGGACGGCAGTGCTCGCTTCCCGGCCAGGGCGTCCATGAGCATGGACATGGTTATCGGGGTGGCATGCTCCACGTGAAGCACTTCCATCTGCTCGGCGAACAACCTCGGCGAGATCGACAGGTTGTACAGGAGCATGTTGTGGGGGTCCGGCGGGACATCGAGGATGTAGTGGTAGTTGAGGATTGGAACGGTCAGCCGGGGGGCATCACGAGCCGCGATCGTGACGTGCGTCTGCGCTTCCACGTAAGGTCTCGGACGGGCGTGGGATGGTGGAGCGGTGGTCAACGGTGCCCCACCGATGGTCAGGGGAGATGGCACCGTCAGCGACGGAGTTGCCGCGACGTCGTTGCCGTCAACGATCGGTGAGGCAGTGAGCCCCTCCATGGGTTGCTGTCCGCCAACCGCGACCATCACCCGCGCGGGCAGAGCGGAGGCCACCGTGTGTGCTGAGAGTCCAGCCACCACGACCAACGACACCACGGCGAGGCGGCGGTTGGTGCGACGGGTGTGGCCTGGGGTAATCGGCATGAGGTGCGGATCGTGTCCGGGGTGCGGCCCCTGCTCAGCGGGTGCTTGTCAAGGATAGGCGACAACTGGGGATTTCACTCGACTACACGCTTCTGGAGTGTGGCATCCGCCTCCGGCAGCCAGATGGTCTTGGCGTTGACGAACTCGCGGATCCCGAAGATGGCCAGCTCGCGGCCGTAACCGCTCTCCTTGACCCCACCAAAGGGAATGCGTGGGTCGGAGTGCGTCATCCCGTTGATGTAGACACCCCCGCTCTCCATCCGTCGCGCCAGAGAGAGGCCCCGTTCCTCGTCGCGCGTCCAGATGTTGCCACCAAGGCCGAAGTCCGACTCGTTGGCAGCACTGATGGCCTCATCTGCGGACCGGACGCGCATCACCGCCGCCAGCGGACCGAAGGTCTCCTCGCGATAGGCCGCCATCGCCGGCGTGCAGCCGGTGATCACCGCCGGGGTCACGAAGTATCCTCTCCCCTCGGGGCGCTGGGCGCCGCAGCGCAGCGTCGCGCCCAGGGCGAGAGATTCCCGCACCTGCCTCTCGAATGTGTCGCGCAGGTCGGATCGAGCCAGTGGGCCCATGGTGACCGCGTCGCGTAGCGGATCACCCACCACCACAGCCCGTGCCCGCTCCACAAGGAGCTCCTCGAACTGGTCCGCGACAGCGTCCACCACGATGAATCGCTTGGCAGCGATGCAACTCTGGCCGGCGTTCTGGAAACGAGACCTGGCCGCGATCGTGGCGGCCTCCTCCACGTCGGCATCCTCGAGCACGATGAAGGCATCCGACCCACCGAGCTCGAGAACGGCGGGCTTCAGGCTGCGTCCTGCGGCGGTGGCCACGCTGCGCCCCGCCGCCGTGCTGCCGGTGAGCGTCACCGCAGCGATGCGCCGGTCTTCGATGATCGACGCGATCTGCTCGCTGGCAACCAGCAACACCGAGAAGACGCCATCAGGGAAGCCGGCGTCCCTGAAGAGATCGCCGATGGCGAGGGCGCAACCGCAGACGTTGCTGGCGTGCTTGAGCACTGCACAGTTGCCAGCGCAGAGGCCAGGGGCGGCGAAGCGGAAGACCTGCCACAGCGGGAAATTCCAGGGCATGCCGGCGAACACCGTCCCGAGCGGTTCGAAGGCGACAAAACTCCGCGAGCTGTCGCTGGGCGAGGCTTGGTCGGCGAGGAAGCCAGGCGACTTCTCGGCGAACCACTCGCAGGCGAACGCACACTTCTCCACCTCTGCGCGTGACTCCGCGATGGGCTTGCCCATCTCGGCGGTGATCAGGGCGGCGAGAGAATCGCGTCGCTCGCGCAATAGGCCACCGACGGTTGCCATCAGGCTGCAGCGAACCTGGACCGGAGTTGAACGCCAGCTCTGATGGCGCGACACAGCCCTGTCGAGCGCATCGTCCACATCGTTGGCGGTGTGCATCGGGTAGGTGGCGATCTCCTGCTCGGTCGTCGGATTGACGGAGCGCATCGCCTGCAGTTCCACGGCCATCTGTGTTGTCCTCCCGAGTCGATGGTAGAGAGGCTGGCCGGGGGCACGTCGGCTCTCGCCGATGCCGTAGGGTGATCGGCGATGACCACCATGGCTCGATCAACTGTGGCCCGACGGTTGGACGGCCGAGTGGTGGGTGCCTTCGCCATCGTCTATGTGATCTGGGGCAGCACCTACCTGTTCATCCGGCTGGCTTCGCAGACAATCCCTCCCCTGCTGATGTCGGGCGTCCGATTCCTGATCGCCGGCACCGTGCTGCTGGCGATCACCCGCCGAAGGGCAGGCGCGAAGGGCGACCCCATCGGTCCCCGCCAATGGCGCGCCGCCGCCATCACCGGTGCGCTCCTCCTCGTCGGCGGCAACGGCGGGGTCAGCTATGGCGAACTGTTCGTGCCGTCCGGGGTGGTAGCGCTGCTCGTCGCCACCGTCCCACTGTTCATCGCCCTGATCGGCGCCCTCTTTCTCGGGCAGCGGCTGCGCCCGGTGGCAATGGTTGGAATCGCCATCGGTCTGCTCGGCACCGGCATCCTGGTGCGTCCAGGCGGCTCTGGGGACCCCGGGCACATGCTCCTGGTGCTCGCCTCGCCGCTGAGCTGGGCGCTTGGCTCGCTGTATGCAACCCGGGGCGCATTGCCCCGCCGACTGTTCGTCGCCAGCGGCATGGAGATGCTGATCGGCGGAGCACTGCTGGTGGTCGCCGGCCTGGTCACCGGCGAGCTGGCCAGCCTGCACCTCGACAGGATCAGCCTGTTGTCGATCCTGTCGCTCCTCTACCTGATCGTGTTCGGGTCGCTGATCGCGTTCAGCGCCTACGTGTGGCTGCTGTCCCGGGTTGCCACCACAGCGGTGGCCACCTATGCCTATGTCAACCCTCTGGTGGCAGTGGTGCTGGGGTGGGCCTTCGTCGGCGAGCAGATCACCGGACAGACCGTTCTCGCCGGCGCCTTCATCATGGTCGCCGTGGCTCTGATCCTCGCCAGGCCGGCCGCCTCAACGCGGGGCCGCCCCCATCTCCCCGCTGGCGACGCCGGGTGATCGGCGGCTCGCGCGCCGGCGAGGATGTGACGCCCGACGCCGCGGCGGAGGAGCTTCCTGGCGACATCGATCAGCTGGCTGTCGCCGGCCTGCTCGCCGATGCCGGGCTCAAGGACCTCCTGTGCCTGGGCCCGATCCTTGCCAAGTCGGTGTACTCCTATGCGGGCATCCCGCTGGGCGTGGCGCTGCAGTTCACGCGCCCGTTGCTCGCGGAACTGCTCCGCGGCAGCACCATCTCCTTGATCATCGCAGGATCATTTGCGGGTGGCGGCCGGCTCCCGCTATGGGCGGTGTTGCTGGCGCCCATCCCCTACACGATGCTCACCGACCCGTGCTACTACTGGGCAGGCCGACGCTACGGCCGACCGCTGGTGGGCTACCTGGAGAAGCACGATCGACGCTGGCATCGCCGCGCACGCCGGGCCGAGAGCTTCTTCGCTCGATGGGGGCTGTGGGCGATCCTGTTCGCGTACTACGTCCCGGTGCCCAACGACTTGCTGTATTTCGGCGCCGGCGACGCCCGCATCCCGTTCTGGCGCTTCCTCGCCGTCGACTTCGTCGGGACCCTGCTGTACATCGGCCTCTGGGTGACGCTGGGTTTCGTGATCGGCAAGCCCGCCGAGAACGTGGCTGACGCAGTGGGTCAGTACAGCGGACGCATCACCATCGCCGTGGTGGTGGTCATCGTTCTGTTCAGCGTGTTGTCAGCCTGGAGAAACACTCGACGCGAGAACAGTCGCTGAGCGCTGAACACCGCTGAGTTGCCCTGGCCGCTGTTTCGACAGTATGTCTGGCACTGGGGGTTGTTGCCGTCGCAGTACGCAACACATCGCTTGTTGTCGCCGCCGCCCACGCAGTGTGTTGTGCACACCTTGTTGCTGTAGCCCGTGCAGTAGGTGACACAGGTCTTGTTGGCGCCGGAGCAGTAGCTGGTGCAGCCGGGCGAGGTGTTGGTGCACCCCGGGCAGCTCCACGGATCCCCACCCGTGGGGGCTGGGGTGGGCGTGGGAGCTGCTGTCGGAGGCGGCGAGGATGGCGGGGTCGGGCGCGGGTTGGGGGGCAAGGTCTGCTGCGGCGAGGGCGGGGTGGTCGGCGGGGTGGTCGTGGTCGCCGAGCTGGGTGCAGGGGTGGGAGAGGTCGTCGCCGTGGAGGCTGCGGTCGGGGCGGCGGTTGGCGAGGCAGTAGTGGCAGTGGTAGCGGCAGTGGGAGTGGGCGTCGGGCTGGTGCTGCTGTGCGGGCCGAACGTCGCCCTCGGCGCCAGCCCTGGGCCTGTCGAGGGTGCGGACGCGACTGCTTGAGGGCTGAGCGGGTCAGCGTGCACCGATGACGGGCCAGGGGCCACCACCCCGCTGAAGGCGAGGATGGTGGTTGCCGCGGCCGAAGCAAGACCCATGCCTGCGCCGGAGCCGGCGGCGCCGCCGAACCCACCAAAGCTGAACACGCGGCCCAAGGTGGGGATCTGGCCAATCCATGCGCCGAAGCCGATGGTGCGCCACAGGCGTCCGACGGAGACGTTGAGGAAGGCGCGGACGATCACCGGGTCCAGCTGCGTGCCGGCGACACGCACCAGCTCCTTGCGCGCCGCGGAGACGCTCATCGGACGCTTGTACGCCCGCGGCGCGGTCATCACCTCGTAGCTGTCGGCAACGGCAACGATGCGCGCGGCCAGGGAGATGTTGTGACCCTTGAGCTGATGCGGATATCCGGTGCCGTCGAAGCGCTCATGGTGCTGCACCACGGCCATTCCCCACTCGCCGAGCCAGGGCAAC
The DNA here is from genome assembly GCA_016464795.1 of Candidatus Amunia macphersoniae. Taxonomy (GTDB): domain Bacteria; phylum Chloroflexota; class Dormibacteria; order Aeolococcales; family Aeolococcaceae; genus Aeolococcus; species Aeolococcus macphersoniae. The sequence continues at coordinate 56,313 of JAEKNN010000046.1, forward strand.
AGCGGCGCCACCAGCCGCGCTCCCTCCTCGGGGTGGCGATGCAGCACCGCCCACTCCTCCTCACTGGGCTTTCCGGGCTTGTTGAGGATGGTTGGGGGCACCTCGAGCTTGCCGATGTCGTGCAGGAGCGCCCCCCAACGGAGCCGGTTGCGGCCGCTCTCGGCGATCTTCAACTCGTCGGCGAGCAGGTCGGTGAACACGCGCACGCGCTCGGAGTGCCCGCGGGACGCCTTGTCGTGAACGCTCAACGCCAGAACCAGCTCGATGACCGCCTGCATGCCGCGGGCCTCGTCCTGATGACCCGCCTCGTGGGCGCGTTCGAGGCTTGCCTGCAGGTCGCGGGGTTTTCCGGTGCGCCGCGCCACCGCAAAACGCGCCGGCGCCTTGTCGGGAAAGATCAGCGACAGGTTGAGCAGGGCGGCCAGCGGCAAGAGGCGCCGGGCAGCGCGCTCGAAGGCAACCAGGGTGAGCAGCGAGCCAGTGGTGATCACCCCAATCCAGAGAGCGGTGGTCGCCACGCTGTCGGCACGGGGGAGCAGGCGTCCGAGCAGGGTGGCCACGCCCACGGAGGCGGCGATCGGCACCACGAACACCCCGATGCGCAGCGCATTGCTGAGGACCGGGTGGCGATGCCACTGACGCTCCGGCGCCACATCGGCGCCCCTGCTGCGGTTGTTTTCAGACGCCACGTGTCGCTTCCTTTTTCGGTGTGGGCGTCGGGAATTGCCCTCGCTCCTACGGTGCCAGCGCCGCATCACCCCCCCTCTGATAGCAAGGTCACGATCCTGTGCCGGAGCGGTGCTTCCCTGGCCCCTCAGGTGACGGCAGCGCGCTCCGCGAATCTGCTGTCGCGATGCGCGCCCGAGTGCATGACCGCGCGCAGCCTGTCGACGGCATCCCACACGTCGACGTAGCGCAGGTAGAGAGGGGCGAAGCCGAAGCGGCAGATGTCCAGCGCCCGGAAGTCGCCGATCACACCGCGGTCGACCAGCGCACGCACGATGCCATACCCCTGGAGGTGACGAAGGGACACCTGGGAGCCACGCCGGGTAGGGTCGCGCGGTGACGCCAGGCTGAAGCCCGCGTCCGCACAGCGGTCCTCCACCAGCGCGATGAAGAGGTCGGTCAGAGCGATCGACTTCCGACGCGCTGCGGTCATGCTCACCTCGTTCCACAGGTCGACGCCGGCCTCCAGCGCGGCCAGTTGGAGGATTGGTGGCGTCCCGCTGAGCATCGACGCCATCCCCGCCGCCGGTCGGTAGCCCCGCTCGAAGGCGAACGGCTCCGCGTGGCCGAGCCAGCCGGGCAAGGGATTGCGCATCTCGGTGTGCAGCGCCGATCGCACGTACATGAACGCCGGCGCGCCCGGTCCACCGTTGAGATACTTGTAGCCGCATCCCGTGGCCATGTCGGCTCCGTCGGGGGTGACGCTGAGTGGAACGGCGCCGGCGCTGTGGGACAGGTCCCAGACCGCCAGTGCACCGACATCATGGGCCGCAGCGCTCAGCTCAGCCAGGTCGTGCATGAACCCGGTGCGATAGTCGACATGGGTCAGCAGTTGCACCGCCACGTCGCCGTCGAGGGCGTCGCGCAACGCCTGGCGGGGTACCACCCGGATGGAGGCGCCGCACTGACGCGCCGCCGCGGCCGCGATGTACAGGTCGGTGTGGAAGTTCTCCTCCTCGGTGAGCAGCACCGAACGTCCCGGTTGCATGGTGAGCGCCGCCGACACCAGCTTGAACAGGCACACGGATGTGCTCTCGGCGACCACAACCTCGTTCTCTTCGGCGCCGATCAGCCGAGCGATCTTGGCACCCACACGCAGTGGCGCCTCCATCCAGCCCGCATCGGTCCAGCTGCTGATCAGCCCCTGTCCCCACTCTGCCTCCACGGCGGCGACAACCCGCGCGGCGGTCTGCACCGGGAGCGCGCCGAGCGAGTTGCCGTCGAGGTAGATCACACCTTCGGGGATGACGAATCGATCTCTCACCCGGGCCAGCGGGTCGGTTGCGTCGCGTGCCGCGCAGTCCGCGCGCCCGATGCTCCCACTCACAGCCGGTTGCGCACCTCCCAGAGCTCGGGGAAGAACCGGACGTTGATGGTGCTCTGCAGATAGGCCACCCCGAGGCTCCCGCCGGTGCCACTGCGGCTGCCGATCTCGCGCGCGGCCATCAGCGCGTGGTGATGGCGCCAGCGCGCGATGGTCTCGTCGTGATCCACGAAGAGCTCGCAGAGCTGGTGCAAGACGCTTCGAGCGGGCTCGTCATGGTCTCGGTACAGTGACCCAAGAGCCACCAGGCGACGCTCCCGATCGGCCGGGTCGTCGCCGGACGGAAAGTCGACGCCGGAGTAGCGCATGGCGGTGGCCAGCGCCGAATACAACGAGCGCTCTTGCAGGCGAGCGGAGAGCTGGGCCCGCTGCAGGTCGGTGCGGCCCTGGTCGCGCAGATGACGACCGTCCCCGCCGCCCGACAGGGCCTCGATCTCGCGGAACTGGGTGGACTGAAAGCCCGACGCCGGCGCCAACGGGTCACGAAAGCGCATGAAGCCGTCGGGGCTCATGGTCTCGAGCACGCGCAGCTGCTGGATCAGCAGCTCCTCGACCGCAACGCCACGACGCATCGGCGCCATGGCGGCGTCGGGACGGCCCGCCTCGAGCGCGGCGGCGGCGGCGTCCAACTCGCTGAGGATGAGCTTGAACCAGAGCTCGTACACCTGGTGCACAACGATGAAGAGCATCTCGTCATGGGCGCCCTCGCTCAAAGGCCTCTGCAGGTCGAGGAGCGCGTCGATGCGCAGGTAGGTCGCGTAATCTGTCTTGCCGCTCATCGCCTCCACTCTAGCCACCGACGCAGATCTGTTCGCGGCCGGACTCCGTCGGTCAGGCTGCCTCGGCGATCCGGCGGCGAAGGAACGCGAGCACCGCGGCTTCCCGTGGTGTCAGCGTGTCGATCGAGTCCTTGAGTCCTTGGCTGTGAAATCGTCGTCGGCTGCTTCGCGAATGTAGGCGTTGACGTCATCGGACTCAACGCCATGAGCCTCGCCGTGGTCATCGACCCACTGGACTGAGGCGGGCTACCCGCCGGCGTCTGGAAGGTCGACGATGTCGCCGAGCCTGAAGGCTTCGGCCGGCGTCAGCTGGTCGTAGGTGCAGCTGGCGGGGTCGCGATCCTGGCGCCAGCGCAGGAAGCGGGCGGCATGCCGGAATCGCCGTCCCTGGAGGTGATCGAACGACACCTCGCAGACCAGGGTCGGTCTCAATGCGGTCCAGTCGGCGTCCTTGTCGCGTGACCAGCGGCTCGGCGCGCCCGGCGTTCGCCCCTGCCCGAAGCTCTCCCCGCCCTGGAGAGGGGCCAGGGCCGCCACCAGCTCGCGACGCTCAGCCGCGGAGAACGAGGAGGTGTGGCCGACGTGGTGAAGGACACCGTCTTCGTCGTACAGGCCGAGCAGCAGCGAGCCCACGCCGCGGCCGGTCACCTCCATGCGGTAGCCGCCCACCACGCAGTCGACGGAGCGCAGGTGCTTCACCTTGGTCCAGCCGCGTTCGCCGCTGCGGTAGGTGCTGTGCTCCGGTTTGGCGATGACCCCGTCGAGGCCGGCTCCCTCGTATCGGGTGAACCAGTGGGTGGCCTCGTCGAGGTCGGTGGTTTGCGGGGTCAGCGCCACCCGTGGGTTGGCCTCCGCCGCCTCGATCAGACGCACGCGACGAGAGGCCAATGTCTGAGCCCGAAGATCCTCGCTGCCCTCGGCGAGCAGATCGAAGAGGATCACGGTTGCCGGAGTCTCTCCGGCGAGGCGGGCGATACGGGAGGCTGCCGGGTGCAGGCGCATCTGCAGTGCGTCGAAGTCGAGCCCGCGTGGGGTGGCGATGATGATCTCGCCGTCGGCGACCGCCTGAGCCGGAAGGGCGGCGCGCAACGGCTCGAGGATCTCGGGGAAGAAGCGCTGCAGGGGTTGCCCCTTGCGGCTGCCCAGCACAACGTCCTCCCCGTCGCGGAAGACGATGGTGCGAAAGCCGTCCCACTTCGGTTCGTAGCGCCAGCCGGGCCCCTCTGGGATCTGCTCGGCGGATCGCGCGAGCATCGGTTCCAGCGGCGGCGCAATCGGCAGGGTCACCGCGGGGCGCTCATGTCCGCGGAAGTCTAGGGGAGCAGGTGGCGCGCCCAGCAGGATTTGAACCCACGACCTTCTGATCCGTAGTCAGACGCTCTATCCGGGCTGAGCTATAGGCGCGCGGCTCCAAGGGTGGAGCGGGCTCCGAGTGTACACCCCGCCGTCGCCACCATCCGAACGCCCGCCTGGCATCGCGGGCGTGATCCGCTGCGGCTGTCCGGCTCGGCGAGCCATGATGGTGGGTCCAAACAGGTAGCGGCCGGGAGGTGAAGATGATGACAGTGACGAGCAATGTTGAGCAGCGCCTGACCGCTGAGGACATCGCCTTTCTGCGCGACCTCGGCAACCAGCTTCGCGTGGACGGCATCCGGGCCAGCACCAAGGGCGGCTCGGGTCACCCCAGCTCGAGCATGTCGGCGAGCGATCTCCTGGCGGTGTTGGTGACCCGCCATCTCCACTACGACTGGCAGGAGCCGGCGCTGGAGAACAACGACCACCTCATCTTCTCCAAGGGCCACGCTTCCCCGCTGATCTACGCGGTTTTCAAGGCCTGCGGCGCCATCGACGAGGCCGAGCTGATGACCTACCGCACCCACGGCTCGCGCCTCCAGGGCCATCCCACGCCGATCCTCCCGTGGGTGGACGTGGCCACGGGGTCGCTGGGACAGGGCATGCCCATCGCCGTCGGGGTCGCGCTCGCCGGCCGCGCCGTCGAGAAGCTGCCCTTCCACGTCTGGACCATCTGCGGCGACTCCGAGATCGCCGAGGGCTCGATCTGGGAAGGGCTCGACAAGGCCGGCCACTACGGGCTCAGCAACCTGACTGCGATCGTGGACGTCAATCGCCTGGGCCAGCGCGGCCCCACCGAGTTCGAGTGGGACATGGCCACCTACCAGCGCCGAGTCGAGGCGTTCGGCTGCCGAGCCATCGTCATCGACGGCCACGACATCGAGCAGATCGATCAGGCTCTTGGCGATGCCCGGAGCGAGCGCGAGCGCCCCACGGTGGTGCTGGCCCGCACCATCAAGGGCAAGGGCTTCAGCGAGATCGAGGACCGCGACGACTGGCACGGCAAGCCGTTGCCGCCGGACATGGCCGAGCGGGCGATCGCCGAGCTGGGCGGGATCCGCGACCTCCGGGTCGAGACCCCCAACCCGGAGCCGGGCACCTCGGCGGTGCGCAAGGGCGGCCAGGGTGTGAGCATCTCCCTGCCCACGTACGAGAAGGATGCAAAGGTGGCCACCCGCCGGGCATACGGGGACGCGCTCAAGGCGCTGGGGGCCCGCCCCGACGTGGTCGTCCTCGACGGCGAGGTGAGCAACTCGACGTACTCGGAGGACTTCAGGAAGGAGTTCCCTGACCGCTTCTTCGAGATGTTCATCGCCGAGCAGCAGCTGGTCGCCAGCACAGTGGGCATGGGCGTTCGCCGCCTGGTGCCGTTCGCGTCCACGTTCGCCGCCTTCTTCAGCCGGGCCTACGACTTCATCCGCATGGCCGGCATCTCCACAGCGAACATCCGCCTGGTGGGGTCGCATGCCGGCTGCGAGATCGGCGCCGACGGACCGTCCCAGATGGCGCTCGAGGATCTGGCCTCGCTGCGCGCTGTGCACACCTCGGTGGTTCTCTACCCCAGCGACGCGGTGAGCACCGTCAAGCTGGTGGCGGTGATGGCCGAGACCGACGGCGTCGTGTACATGCGCACCACTCGCGGCGCCTATCCCACCGTCTACGACAACGACGAGAGCTTCGAGGTGGGCGGCTCCAAGGTGCTGCGTCGCAGCGACAGCGACACAGTGACCCTGATCGGCGCCGGCGTCACCCTGCACCACTGCCTCGAGGCGGCGGAGCGGCTCGGCGCCGACGGTGTGCAATGCCGGGTCATCGACCTCTACTCGGTCAAGCCTGTCGACACCGCGACCCTGCGCGAGGCTGTGCGTGACACCAATGGCAACTTTGTCGTGGTGGAGGACCACTACCCGGAGGGAGGGCTCGCCGCCGCCGTGCTCGAGGCGCTGGCGGCGGACCAGCAGCGACCGCGGGTGACCCACCTCGCCGTCCGCGACCTGCCGCTCTCCGGGACGCCTGTGGAGCTGATGGCGGCAGCGGGCATCGACGCAGACGCCATCGTCGCTGCGGTCCGCGATCGGGCGGGGACGCCGGGTGGAGACGTCTGATGGGGGAGTCCAGCCCACTCCAGCAGCTGGCTGACCAGGGACAGTCCGTGTGGCTGGACTACATCAGTCGTGACCTGATCACCGGCGGCGAGCTCGAGCGGCTGATCGCCGAGGACAACGTCACCGGCATGACCAGCAATCCCACCATCTTCCAGAAGGCCATCGCCGACGGCAGCCACTACGACGACCAGATCCGCGAGCTCCTGGCGGCGGGGGTCGACGATCCCAACGACATCTTCCTGGAGCTGGCCATCACCGACATCCAGCATGCTGCCGACATCCTCCGACCGATCCACGAGCGTACCAACGGCGCGGACGGATTCGTGAGCCTCGAGGTGTCGCCCGACGCCGCCCACAGCACCGACCGGAGCATCGACCTGGCGCTCGACTACTGGAAACGCGTGGACCGGCCCAACCTCATGGTCAAGATCCCGGCGACGCCAGCGGGCATTCCGGCGATCGAGCAGGCGCTGACGGCCGGGGTGAACATCAACGTCACCCTGATCTTCGCGCTCGAGGCCTACGAGAACGTCATCGGCGCGTATCTCAACGCGCTGCGGGCGCGCCAGGCGACAGGTGAGTCGCTTGACGTGCATTCGGTGGGGTCGTTCTTCGTCAGCCGGGTCGACACCGCAGTCGACAAGATGCTCGAGGAGAAGCTCGCGGCCGACCCGGCCAACGCCACCCTCGAGGACCTGCTCGGCAAGGCAGCGATCGCCAACGCTGTGCTCGCCTACGAGAAGTTCGAGAGCCACTTCCGTGGGCAGGCGTTCGCCGAGCTGGCCGAGGCCGGAGCCCATGTGCAGCGCCCGCTCTGGGCGAGCACCAGCGCCAAGAACCCCAACTACCGCGATGTCGTGTACGCCGAAGCGCTGGTCGGTCCTGACACCGTCGACACCATGCCGCCGTCGACGATCGTCGCCCTCCGCGACCACGGCATCGTCAACGGGCCCACCATCTCGGCAGACTACGCCGGTGCGCATCGGGTGATGGACCAGCTCGCCAGCGTCGGCATCGACATGGACGAGGTGACCTCCGATCTGCTCGCCGCCGGTGTCACGTCGTTCACAGACTCCTACAACGAGCTGATCCGCGGCATCGCCGAGAAGGTCGACTCCATGCACCGTGGCTTCGGCTCGCGCGTGCGCCTCGACCTGGCCGCCAGCAGCACCACCGTGGCCGATGTGATCGGGACCGAGGCCACCCAACAGGTTGGGCGGCGGCTGTGGGATCGCGACCCCGACCTCTGGAAGGCCGGCGACCCCGAGCATGCCAAGATCATCGGCAACCGGCTCGGGTGGCTCGATGTCGTTGAGACAATGCGCGACGCGGTGCCCCGCCTGATCGGCCTCACCACCGAGGTCCGCGAGGCGGGCTTTCGCAATTGCGTTCTCCTCGGCATGGGTGGAAGCAGCCTCTGCCCCGAGGTGTTGCGAACCTCATTCGGCAGCTCTGCGGGACAACCCGAGCTGCACGTTCTCGACACCACCGATCCGGCCGCCATCGCACAGCTCACCGAGCAGCTGGACCCACGGACCACGCTCTTCACGGTCTCATCGAAGTCGGGCACGACCCTGGAGACGCTCAGCCACCTGGCCCACTTCTGGGAGTGGATCGGCGCCAGTGGGGCCGTCGAGGCCGGAGATCACTTCATCTGCATCACCGACCCGGGCTCACCGCTCGCGGAGACTGCACGCCAGCGCAAGTTCCGCCACCTCTTCGAGAACCCGCAGGACATCGGCGGCCGCTACTCCGCGCTGAGCTTCTTCGGCCTGGTCCCCGCGGCGATCATCGGCATCGACGTCGAGGAGTTCCTGGACCGCGCCCAGCAGATGCGCCGCCAATCGCGTCCGGGCGTTCCCCCCGATCTCAACCCTGGGCTCACTCTCGGCACCGTGCTCGGGTTGCTGCAGCGCAGCGGCCGCGACAAGGTGACCATCCTGGCTCCACCGCGGATCGCCGCATTCTCACTCTGGGCTGAGCAGCTCATCGCCGAGAGCACGGGCAAGGAGGGCAAGGGCCTCATCCCGATCGGCGACGAGCCCATCGGCGAGCCCGCCGTGTATGGGGACGACCGCATCCTCACAGTGCTCCGCCTGCGCGACGACAGCGACTTCGGGTCCGAGGTCGCGGCGCTGCGAGCGGCGGGGATCCCGGACGTGACCCTGCAGCTCGAGGACCTGCTCGACCTGGCGGCGCAGTTCTTCCAGTGGGAGTTCGCCACCGCCGTGGCCGGCGCCGCGTTGGGCATCGACCCCTTCGACGAGCCCAATGTCCAGGAGTCCAAGGACAACACGCGCAAGGTGCTCGACACCTACCAGGCCAGCGGCAGGCTCGCCGAGGAGTCCGCCACCGCCAGCGGGGACGGGATCAGCGTGTTCGGCGACGAGGGCCATCACGATGTCGACAGCGCGCTCAACGAGTTCCTCTCCCGTGTGCGCGCTGGCGACTACGTCGCGGTGATGGCGTACGTCACCCCCAACAACGAGAACGAGGCAGCCCTGCAGCGTTTCCGGGCCGCCATCCGTGACGAGCACCGCGTCGCCACCACCCTGGGGTTTGGGCCGCGTTTCCTGCACAGCACCGGTCAGCTCCACAAGGGTGGGCCGGACACCGGTCTGTACATCCAGGTCACCACCGAGGATGCAGTGGATGTGCCCATACCCGGTCAGCCGTTCACCTTCTCGATCCTCAAGCAGGCGCAGGCGCAGGGCGACCTGCAGTCGCTGCGTGACCACGGCCGCAGGGTCATCCGCCTGCACATCGAGGATGACCTGGCCGTCGGGCTGAGCCGCCTCACCGATTCCGTCATCCACGCGGCCACCGGAGCACGCTGATGCAGATCGGCTTCGTCGGGCTCGGGCGCATGGGTGCCAACATGGTCCATCGCCTGCGCCGTGACAGCGATCACGCGGTGGTGGCGTACGACCCCAACGCGGAGGCGCGCACCTCAGTCGAGCAGTTCGGCGCCACCACCGTCGACTCGCTGGCCGATCTCGTGCCCCAGCTCCAGGCGCCGCGGGCGGTGTGGATCATGGTGCCGGCGGGAAAGATCACCGAGGAAACCGTCGACAGTCTCCTCGAGACGCTCGAGCCCGGCGATTCGATCGTCGACGGGGGCAACAGCAACTGGCACGACACAGTGAGCCGTGCCCGGCGTGCCACGGAGAAGGGCGTCTTCTTCATCGATGCCGGGACCAGCGGCGGAGTCTGGGGCCTCACGGTCGGCTACTGCCTGATGGTGGGTGGCGACACCGCGGCGGTGGCGCGGCTGCGTCCGATCTTCGACACCCTGGCGCCCCCCGACGGCTTCCTGCATGCCGGGCCGCCCGGCAGCGGCCATTACGTGAAGATGGTGCACAACGGCATCGAGTACGGGATGCTCGAGGCATACGCCGAAGGATTTCACGTGCTCGAGGCCTCCACCACCTACCCTGAGCTGGACCTGCACGCCATCGCCCACCTGTGGAACCAGGGCAGCGTGGTGCGGTCCTGGTTGCTGGAGCTGGCAGAAAGTGCCTTCGAGAAGGATCCGCGACTCAGCCAGCTGCGTGGCTGGGTCGATGACTCGGGGGAGGGCCGTTGGACTATCGATGAGGCGATGGACCTCTCGGTGCCGGTGCCGGTGCTGGTGCTCTCGCTGATGGCTCGGTACCAGTCCCGCCTGCCGGACAGCTTCGCAAACAAGGTGATTGCCGCCCTGCGCAACGAGTTCGGTGGCCACGGGGTGAAGTCCGAGGAGCGGAATTCGGCATCGTCTGCGCCCGGGTGACCGACACGGCGGTCGACACCGAGGTCCCCGCGGCCGATCAGCACCCGGTGGGCAACCCTCTCTCGGACGGGCTGCGCCACGGACGGGTGCCGCTGCCCTCGGTCCTGGTCATCTTCGGCGCCACCGGCGACCTGACCAAGCGCAAGCTGGTGCCGGCCCTGTACGCGCTCGCCGCCGACGGCCTGCTGCCACCGGGTTTCAGCATCGTGGGCGCCGGCCGCAGCGAGCAGTCAACCGAGACCTTCCGCGAGGCCATGCGCGAGGCCGTGGCCAAGTACGGGCGTGTGCCGCTGCGCGAAGACCTCTGGAGCGTCTTCTCTGACGGGATGCGCTACTGCGAGTTCGACCTCGACGCAGATGACGGTTTGAACGACCTGGCGGAGAACCTCGAGGAGCTGGACCGCGAGCGGGGCACCTCCGGCAATCGCATCTTCTACTTCTCGATCCCTCCGAGCGGCTTCGCACCGCTTGCCGAGCGTCTCGGCCGCGAGGGATTGACTCGGGAGGAGGACGGCGGCTTCCGTCGCATGATCATCGAGAAGCCATTCGGGCGTGACCTCGACAGTGCCCGCGAGCTGAACGGCAAGCTGCATCTCGCGTTTGGTGAGGAACAGGTCTATCGAATCGATCATTACCTCGGCAAGGAGACCGTCCAAAACCTCCTGGTGTTCCGGTTCGGCAACGGCATCTTCGAGCCCCTCTGGAATCGCCAGTACATCGATCACGTGCAGATCACAGTTGCCGAGAACATCGGCGTGGAGGGGCGGGGCGGGTACTACGAGGAGTCGGGTGCGCTGCGCGACATCATCCAGAACCATGTGATCCAGCTGATGGCCATCGTCGGCATGGAGGCTCCCAGCAAGGTCCATGGCGAGACAGTGCGTGACGAGAAGGTCAAGCTGCTGCGCGCGGTGCGGCCGATCCATCCCGACGACGCGCTCTCGCACACGGTGCGCGGCCAGTACGCCGCCGGTTGGATCGACGGCGAGCGCGTCCCCGGCTATCGCGAGGAGACGGGAGTCGCCGAGAACTCGCTGCGCGAGACGTTTGTGGCCATGAAGGTGGACATCGACAACTGGCGGTGGGCCGGCACCCCGTTCTACCTGCGCACCGGCAAGCGTCTCCCCAAGCGGGCCACTGAGATCGCCATCCAGTTCCGGCGAGTCCCTCACTCGCCGTTCGGCGGACGCGTCGAGACGCCCGCGGGGCTCCTTCCCAAGGACAGCATCGATCCCAACCTTTTGGTGCTCCGCATCCAGCCGGACGAGGGGATCACGCTGCGCTTCAGTGCCAAGGTCCCTGGCCAGTCGATGCGAATTCGCACCGTGAACATGGACTTTCTCTATGGCAGCGCATTCCTCACCGAGTCACCAGAGGCCTACGAGCGCCTTCTGCTCGACTGCATGCTCGGTGACCGGACGCTCTTCGCCCGCGAGGACGAGGTCGAGGAGGCATGGCGCATCTGCACTGCGATCCTCGACGGCTGGCGCTCCCAGCCGCCGGATCGTGAGGGAACCGCCAATTACGAGTCGGGCACGTGGGGGCCCGAGGCTGCGCGAGACTTCATGGCCAGGGACGGTCGTCAGTGGCGACGGCTCTGAGATGACCTCGGCCGGGTCGCTGCGGGTCTCGCACGCCAGCGGACTGCACGCGGTCGGACGCGCACTCGACAAGATGCACCACGAGATGCTGCGCGGCGGCGGGGAGGTCGAGGGAGCCGGGGTCCGCCTGGCGGTGCTCAACCTGGTGGCTGCCTGCGTCGACGTCGACAGCGCCGACGTCGCCAGCCAGGCGGTCGGGAGGATCGGAGCCAGACACCCCGCCCGCGCGATCATCATCGTGGCCAACCCCGATGGGCCCCAGCAGTTGGAGGCGGACCTGTCGTTGCAGTGCTCCGCTGTCGATTCTGCTCAGGTGTGCGCGGAACAGGTTCGTCTGGCGGTGGGGGGCGAGGCTGCCTACCACCTGGCCAGCCTGGTGACGCCGCTGTTGGTGCCCGACATCCCGGTGTACCTCTGGTTGGTGGGGGCGCCGCCCCTCCGCCAGGCATTCGGTCAGGATGCCATCGCCATCTGCGAGCGGCTGATCATCGACAGCGGCGCGTACGGTGACCATGCCGGAACCTTGCGCCTGCTGGCCTATGAGCTCGAGACAGTGGGTGATGCTCTCTCCCTGTCCGATCTCGCCTGGGAGCGCGGCCGCCCCTGGCGCCAGGTGCTCGCCCAGTCGTTCGATGGCGAGGAGGTGCGCGGGTTCCTGCGTGGGATCACCCGCGTGGGGATCGAGTGCAGCGGCTACCGGGTGTCGGCCCAGGCGTGGCTCACCGCGGGCTGGATGGCCAGCAGGCTGGGCTGGGATGATTCCCACCGGTCGCCAGAGGTGGCCACGAGCTGCCGCCATCACGACAGCATCGCCGAGCACGACCTGGCCCGCGTCGAGTTGCAGTGCACCAGCGGCGATCATGCCGCGTTGATCACCGTCGAGCAGCGCGGTGATGTGCTTCACAGCCTCATCGACATCGACGGCGGGATCCGCGCCGAGCGTGCCATTCCCGTGACCGAGCCCGACACCGTCCGGCTGGTGGGATCGATGCTCGAGAACGACGGTGACGATCGCGTCTACCGCGCCGCCCGTCAGCGCGCAGCACGGTTCCCACTCGCGTCATGACCGCGAGCGCACTTCCGGGCGAGGTCCGGGTGAGCACCGATCCGATCGCCGTCGCAGCGGAGGCGGCGCGCTGGATCTCCGCGCGGGCAGAGAGCGCTGAGCGCTTCCGGATCGCGGCGGTTGGGGGCACCACCCCGCACTTCGCGTACGAGGCGCTGGCGTCATCGACATACAGGCTGGGAATCGACTGGTCGCGGTGGCATGTGTTCTTCGGTGATGAGCGGGCGGTGCCACCTGGCCATCCGGACAGCAACTACCGGCTGGTCCACGACACGCTGCTCGCCAAGGTGCCGATCCCCGCCGCGCAGGTTCATCGCATGCGGGCTGACGCATCCGACCTGGACGCGGCTGCGGCCGACTACTCGCGCCTGCTCGGAGACGAAGGCGGATCCCCGCCGCGCCTGGACGTGGTCCTCCTGGGGCTGGGCAGCAACGGCCACACCGCCTCACTCTTTCCGGGCACCCCCGCCCTCGAGGTGACGGACGCCTGGGCGACGCGCGGGCTGGCCGACTATCAACCAGCCGATCGCATCACCCTGACCTTCCCGGCCATCAATGCAGCCGCCCATGTCGCGTTCCTGGTGACCGGTGCGGGCAAGGCTCAGGCCCTGCACGGAGTCATCGAGGGCACCGTACCGGCCGCCCGGGTCAGCCCGGCCGACGGCGAGGTGATCTGGTTCCTGGACTCCGCGGCGGCACGAAGCCTGGGCTGAGCGAGGCTTGCAGTGATCGTCGGCACCTCGGGATGGCAGTACACCTCCTGGCGAGGTCGGTTCTACCCTCGCGGCCTGCCCCAGCGCGCCTGGCTGGAGCACTACGCGTCGCGGTTCGCGGGTGTCGAGGTCAACAACACCTTCTACAACCTGCCGGCGGCCGACACGTTCGCCAGGTGGGCCGAGCAGACCCCTGACGATTTCCGCTTCGTTCTCAAGCTGAGCCGCTACCTCACCCACATCCGGCGTCTGCAAGAGCCAGAGGAGTCAGTGCAACTGTTCCTCGAGCGTAGCCGGCCGCTGGCCGCCAAGATGGGCCCGCTCCTACTGCAACTTCCTCCCACGCTGCGCTGCGATGTCGACCGCTTGAGGCGAGCTCTCGCGGCATTTCCACGATCAACCCGTGTCGCCGTCGAATTTCGTCACGCCAGCTGGTATACGGACGAGGTCTCGGCGCTGCTGCGGGAGCACGACGCAGCCCTCTGCCTCACCGATCGTCGTGGACATCCATTGCAGCCGTTGGTACGAACGGCATCGTGGGGATTCGTGCGCCTGCACGAGGGCCGGGCCACGCCCCACCCCTGCTACGGCCACACCGCGCTGCGCAGCTGGGTCGACCGCATCGCAGCACTCTGGGGCTCCGAGGAGCAGGTGTACGTCTTCTTCAACAACGATCCGGCCGGCTGTGCGGTTCGCGACGCTGTGCGTTTCGCGGGACTGGCCCAGCGCCAGGGCGCGCAGCCCAGCCGTGTTCCCACCATCGCGGAGGCGCCGGTGGGGTGAGCCGCGGCCTCACGCCAGCACGGTCCGCACCACCTGCACACGTGCGGCGGCACCGCGCGGCGATCCAGTCTCGCAGCTGGTCGACGGGGAGCGCGTTGATCACCCTCTCCGGACGAACCCGTGCGCTGATCAGCGCCGCCACCCCCAGGGGCAAGGGACGCTGACGGAGTCGGTCTCCGTACCCGCTCCTCCTGGGGTCAGCCGCTGCCGCCGTCGACGGCGCCGGCCACGGCCTTGCGGCCCCGGCGTACCGCGGCGCCGACTGTCTTCACCGCCGCGTCCATCGGTGCCGACACCACCGCCGCCCCGATGATGCCGGGCGGCTCATCTGGTGCATGCGGATGAGGTCGAGTCGGAGCCACCACCTTGGCGGCGCGCATGTCGTCGCCCATGGTGCGCAGCTCTTCGCGGCTGAAGGCCTTGCGCAGGCGGGGGAAGAGCTCACTCTCCTCCTCCTCGACGTGGTGGTTCACGTTCTCCATCAGCACAGTCATCTTGGCGGTGAAGCGCTCGTCGCGGGGATTGGTCCTCTCCAGTTCGGCGCAGGTCGTCTTGACGATGTGATGCTCCTCGAGCGCCTCCAGCACATCGTCCTCGGCCTTCGGCACCGCCGCACGCGCTCGCGGATACAGAACCATCTCCTCGATGGTGGCGTGGATCGACAGCTCGGTGATGATCTTGTCAGCGATCCGCCGTCGCGTGGCGTGAGCCCGGTCCCCCGCCGCGAAGAAGTCCTTGAAGAGCTTCTTCACCACCCGGTGGTCCTCTTTCAGCAATGCGATCCCGTCCTGTGCTGCCATCGGTGCTGTCCCTCCGGAACTGTTCTGAGCGAACCGAGCCGCGCGGTGCGGCAGTGTCGATGAGCGAGTCTAAGCCGTCGTACCAGGCCGCTTTGTCTTGGCGCCCAAGCGTGCCGACTGCAGCGTGAGCTCGGTCCATCGGCTAGGCTCGACCGGTGCCCCAACCCAACTGGCCGGCCTGTCCGGGCGGCATCTGCATCGCCCCCAGCCTGCTGGCCGCCGACTTCGGTCATCTCGCTGACGCGGTCAACGCCCTCGCGGAGAGCGGCGCGCAACGACTCCACGTCGACGTCATGGACGGCAGCTTCGTGCCCAACTTCACATTCGGCACCGACACCGTGCGCTCGCTGCGGCGCGAGACGGCGCTGCCTCTCGAGCTCCACCTGATGATCCGCGAGCCCGAGCGCCACCTGGAGACCTTCGCGGCCGCCGGAGCCGACGCCATCACCATCCACCAGGAGGTCTCACCGCATCTGCATCGCAGCCTGACCACCATCCGCGACCTCGACTGCCGTGCGGGCGCCGCCATCAACCCGAGCACGCCGGTGACCTCACTGAGCGATGTGCTCGACTGGTGCGACCTGGCCCTGGTGATGACCATCAACCCTGGCTTCGGTGGCCAGAAGCTGATCCCGCACACGCTGGACAAGGTGGCAGCCCTGCGCGCTGAGATCGACCGCCGCGGCCTGGCCACCGAGATCGAGGTCGACGGCGGCGTCGATGCCAGCAACGCCGGTGACTGCGTGGCCGCGGGAGCGACGGTGCTGGTGGCGGGGACTGCTGTCTTCGGCCACAACGACGGTCCCAGTGCGGGCGTGCAGGCGATCCTCGCCTCTCTGCCCGCACGGTGAGAACCCCGCCGTCCCGATGAGCGACACCGTCACCGCCGGCCTGCACGACGGCAGCTCCGAGGTTGTCAGGGCGGCTGAGGAAATGGCAGCGCGGCTTCCCGGGCCGCTGTCGGTGTTTGCACGCATCGCCTACAACTACCGGTGGTCATGGACCTCGGGAGGGGCCGAGCTGTTCTCCTCGATCGACCCGCTGAGGTGGGAGCGAAGCGGCTGCAACCCGGTCCGCCTGCTGCTGGAGGCGTCCGCGGATGCACTCGCACGGACGGCCGCCAACACCGACCTGGTCGGCAAGGCCAACACACTGTGGCAGGAGATTCAGGACGACCGCGGCCGCGTGCACACGGCTGGAAGGGCGTCGCCGCAACGTCCGGTGGCGTTCCTCTGCGCAGAGTTCGCGGTTCACCAGTCGCTGCCCATCTACGCGGGCGGGCTCGGAGTTCTCGCCGGTGACATCCTCAAGGAGGCCAGCGACCTGGGAGTGCCGATGGTGGCGGTGGGACTGCTCTATCGCCAGGGCTACTTCCTGCAGCGCCTGGACCGCAGCGGCTATCAGCACGAGTACTGGATACCACTCGATCCCGAGCGGGTTCCTGCAGCTCTTGTCCGCAACCACGAGGGCCGCCCGCTGACGGTGACAGTGCCGCTGCGCGGGCGCCAGCTCACCGTGCAGCTGTGGCGCGTGCAGGTGGGCAGCGTGCCCCTCTTCCTCCTCGACGCGGATCGTCCTGAGAACTCGAGAACAGATCGCTGGATCACCGCACGCCTGTACGAAAGCAACCGCGCCATCAGGCTGGCCCAGTACGCGCTGCTCGGGATCGGCTCGATGCGGGTGCTCGCCGCCATGGGCCTCAACCCGTCGGTCGTGCACCTCAACGAGGGTCATGCCGCCCTGGCGCCGCTGGAGCTCGCTCGGCGCGACATCGCCGCCGGGGTCGACCGGCACACCGCGTTCACGGCAGCCCGCGAGCGCACCGTCTTCACCACCCACACTCCGGTCGGAGCCGGCAACGAGGGATACGACATCGCCGAGATCGCCGAGGTCCTCGGCGACTTCCCGGCGGACATCGGCATGGACTTCGAGGCCTTCCTGCAGCTGGGCAGGACCCGCCCGGACAATCCCGCCGAGCCGTTCGTCATGACCCCGCTGGGCATCAAGATGAGCCGCGCCGCCAACGGCGTCAGCCAGCGGCACGGCCAGGTCTCGCGGCAGATGTGGCAGCCCCTGTTTCCGGAGCGGCCGGTGGACACAGTGCCCATCGGTCACGTGACCAATGGCGTGCACGTGCCCACCTGGCTGGCACCGGAGATGCGTGAGCTCCTCGATCGGCACCTGGCTCCTGGCTGGATGAGCCGGCAAACCGACCCGGCAACATGGGCAGCCGTGGATGACATCCCGGATGAGGAGGTCTGGAGGCTGCGCTCACTGCTCCGCGCCGAGCTCGTGGAGTGGGTTCGTGATCGCAGCGTCGCCAACCGGCTGGCCCGCAGCGACAGCCGCGAGCTGGTTGCCGCCGCCGAGCGCGGCTTCAGCGCGGATGCGCTCACCATCGGCTTCGCCCGCCGGCTGGCCACCTACAAGCGTCTCTATCTGCTGACCATGGAGCCACAGCGCGTCGCCGACCTGATCTCGAGCCAGGAGCATCCCATGCAGCTGATCCTGGCGGGGAAGGCACACCCTGACGACGAGGACGGCAAGCGCTCCGCCCAGGGACTGTTCGGCTTCAAGGCGATCCCCCACGCCGGGGAGAGGGTCGCCTTCATCGACAACTACGACCTCGGCATCGCGTCGCGGCTGGTGGCGGGATGCGACCTCTGGGTGAATCTGCCGAGGCCGCCGCTGGAGGCCAGCGGCACCAGCGGGATGAAGGTGGTCCTCAATGGCGGCCTCAACCTCTCAGTCCTCGACGGTTGGTGGGCGGAGGCCTTCGACGGCGAGAATGGCTGGGCCATTCCCGGGGACACCGTCTTCGACCCCGGCGTACAGGACACCCGCGATGCCGCAGCCTTCTACGACCTGCTCGAGCACGACGTCGCGCCGCTCTTCTACGACCGCGCCGCCGACGGCGTCCCCCACGGCTGGGTGCGCAGGGTGAAGCGCTCATTGCGGACCAACGGACCGCGGTTCTCGGCCGCCCGAATGGTCCACGACTACGTCGACACCGTCTACACAGTCCGCGCCGACAGCGACAGCCAGGCGCAGGGCCACGCCTAGAATCGCCACGGTGGAGTACTCGGACAGCATCCTGGACCTGGTCGGCGACACCCCCCTGGTGAAGCTCCACGCCGTGACCAGGGGCATTCGCGCCACCGTCCTGGCCAAGCTGGAACAGCTCAATCCGGGAGGCAGCGTCAAGGACCGCATCGCGCTGGGCATGGTCGAGGAGGCCGAGCGCAGCGGGCAGCTGGGCAAGGGCGGCACCATCATCGAGCCCACCTCCGGGAACACCGGCCATGGCCTGGCCATGGTGGCGGCCATCAAGGGCTACAAGATGATCTTCGTCATGCCCGACAAGATGTCGGCGGAAAAGATCAGCCTGCTCAAGGCATATGGCGCCGATGTGGTGGTCTGTCCGACCAACGTCGAGCGCGAGTCGCCGCAGTCGTACTACTCGGTGGCCGAGCGGCTTGCCCGCGAGATCCCCGGAGGCTTCCAGCCAAACCAGTACTTCAACGGCAAGAACCCGCAGGCGCACTACCACACCACCGGCCCCGAGCTGTGGCGTCAGACCGAGGGGCGGATCACCGTCTTCGTCGCCGGCGTGGGCACCGGAGGCACCATCACCGGGACCGGCCGCTACCTCAAGGAACAGAACCCAGACGTGTCGGTGATCGGCGCCGACCCGCAGGGGTCGATCTTCTCAGGCCCGATCACCCCCTACAAGATCGAGGGCGTCGGCGAGGACTTCTGGCCAGGGACCTTTGACCGCGCCGTCGTCGACAGGATCATCCAGGTGACCGATCGGGAGGCGTTCGTCGCCGCTCGCCGGCTGGCCCGCGAGGAGGGCATCCTGGTCGGAGGGTCGGCAGGGATGGCTGTGCATGCAGCGCTCGAGGTGGCCGCCGGGGCAGATCCAGAGGGGGTCATCGTGGTGCTGCTCCCCGACACCGGCCGCAACTACCTCAGCAAGTTCTTCTCGGACGAGTGGATGCGCCAGAACGGGTTCCTCGATCGGCTCGGTCCGGCGCGGGTGCGCGAGGTGCTGGCCGCCCACCTCGGGGGTGATGGTGCTGTGCCGTCACTGGTGGCCGTGGAGATGGGCAGGACGGTCGGCGAGGCGATCGACCTGATGCAGCGGTACAACATCTCGCAGCTGCCAGTGGTCGACGGGGTCAACGATGAGCGCGAGGTGGTGGGCAGCATCGCCGAGCGCACCCTGCTCGACCGCGTCTACCGTGACCCGGCCGTGGTCACCGCGCCGGTGTCGGCCGCGATGGACGCCCCCTTCACCTCGGTCTCCGCTGACGCCCCCCTCGACGAGGCCTTTGCGCCGCTGCTCAAGGGTGAGGCGGCCGTCACCATCATCGACGGGGACAGGCCCGTCGGCGTGATCACGCGCGCCGATCTGCTCGAGTACGTCGCCCACCACCGCTGACCAGGAGTCGAGTGTGAGCAGGGAGCATCCGGGCTTCGCGACCCGGGCGGTGCACGTGGGCCAGGGGCCGGACCTCGCCACCGGCGCTGTCGTCCAGCCCATCCACCTGGCCACGACCTTCGCCCAGGAGGGGATCGGCAACCACGGCGGCTTCGAGTACTCGCGCAGCAACAATCCCACGCGCGAGCAGCTGGAGACCTGCCTGGCGTCACTCGAGGGCGGCAGGCACGGTCTGGCGTTCGCCTCCGGCCTCGCCGCCACCACGACCACCATGCTGCTGCTGGGTCCCGGCGACCACGTCGTGTACATGCAGGACGCGTACGGGGGAACCTTCCGGCTCTTCAACGCGGTGATGCGGCGCTACGGGCTCAGCTTCACCGCCGTGGATGCGACCCAGCCCGGCGCCGTCGAAGCGGCGATGACCGAGAGCACCAAGCTGGTGTGGATCGAGACCCCGACCAACCCCCTGTTGAGGATCGTCGACATCGCCGCCACCGCGGACGCTGCCCACCGTGGCGCCGCCCACCTGGCGGTGGACAGCACCTTCGCCTCTCCCTACATCCAACGCCCTCTGGAGTTGGGCGCCGACATCGTCATGCACAGCTCCACCAAGTACCTGGGCGGCCACAGCGACGTTCTCGGCGGCTGTCTGGTCACCTCGGACGACACGCTCGCCGGAAGGCTGCGCTTCCACCAGAACGCGGCCGGAGCGGTGCCGTCGCCCTTCGACTGCTGGCTGCTGCTGCGCGGCCTCAAGACGCTGGCGCTGCGCGTGCAGAGGCAGAGCGACAACGCGCTCACCATCGCCCGGCACCTTCAGTCCAACACAGCTGTCAGGACGGTTCACTACCCAGGCCTCCCCTCGCACCCGCAGCACCAGCTGGCGGCTCGCCAGATGGGTGGGGTGTACGGGGGCGTGGTCTCCTTCGAGCTTGGTGACGAGGAGGCGGCGGTCCGCGTCCTCGAGGCGCTGCGCCTGTTCACCCTGGCCGAGTCCCTCGGCGCCGTCGAATCGCTGGCCGAGCATCCCGGCCTGATGACCCACTCGTCAGTGCCGCCCGACGAGCGCGCGCGCATCGGGCTTGGCGGGGGCCTGCTCCGTCTCTCAGTTGGGATCGAGGACGTGGACGACCTGCTCGCCGATCTCGACCAGGCCCTTCACCAGGCCAGTTGACCACGACAGAGTTCGCAGCCATGGCGATAGGCTAGGCCGGTGATTCCTGACGACCTGCTGCGCTCCGAAGCCGAAGCACGGGTGGCCGTGCTCTCCGACATCAGCTATGACGTCACCCTGGACCTGACCGGGGGGTCGGACGCGGCGACCTTTGCAAGCGTCACCGAGATCGAGTTCGCGTCAGTCGAGGGTGCTTCGACGTTTGTCGACCTGGAAACGGACATCGTCCACGAGATCGTGCTCAACGGCACCGCCATCGACACAGCAGCTCACACGCAGAATCGGATCGAGCTCTCAGGGCTTTTGGCGACCAACCGGCTGCGCGTGGTGGCCGACTGCTCCTATTCGCACACTGGCATGGGGCTGCATCGAATCGTGGATCCGGCCGATGACCATGTCTACATCTACACCCAGTGCGAGCCCTTCGAGGGGCACCGTGTGTTCGCCTGCTTCGACCAGCCGGACCTCAAGGCGCGGTTCGTGCTGCGAGTGCATGCGCCCTCCGGGTGGACGGTGGTGAGCAATGCACCAGTTGACCACATCGACAGCTCGGCGGAGAACGTGTCGACAGTGGTGTTCAAGCGCTCGCCGATCATGTCGACGTACCTCGTCGCCATCGTCGCCGGCCCCTACGCGCGGGTGACCGACTCCCACGACGGCGTCGAGCTCAACCTGTACTGCCGCCAGTCGCTGCAGCAGTATCTCGAGGATCAGGAGATCTTCGAGATCACCAAGCAGGGCCTCGATCATTTCACTCAGCGCTTCGGCATGCCCTATCCCTTCGGCGAGAAGTACGATCAGCTCTTCGTGCCTGAGTTCAATGCCGGTGCCATGGAGAACGTCGCCTGCGTCACCTTCAACGAGGAGAGCGCCATCTACCGTGGAGCGGTGCCGGCTGCGGTGCGCGCCTGGCGGGCTGGGACGATCCTCCACGAGATGGCCCACATGTGGTTCGGCGATCTGGTGACGATGCGCTGGTGGAACGACCTCTGGCTCAACGAGAGCTTCGCAACGTACATGGGCAACGACGCGCAGGCCAATGCCACCAAGTTCACCAGCGCCTGGGTCAACTTCGCCAACGGTGACAAGTCCTGGGCAGCCCGTCAGGATCAATTGCCCACCACCCACCCGATCGCCGCCGACGTCCCCGACGTCAGCACCGGACGGCTCAACTTCGACGGCATCAGCTACGCCAAGGGCGCCTCGGTGCTGCGGCAGTTGGTGGCATGGGTCGGCGAGGACGCGTTCTTCGGCGGCATTCGCGAGTACTTCACCAAGCATCAGTGGAGCAATGCCACCCTTGGCGACTTTCTCGCACCTCTCGAAAGCCATTCCGGTCGAGATCTTGCCGCCTGGTCGCGGGAATGGCTGGAGACCGCCGGCATGAACGTGCTCCGCGTGGAGATCGAGGCCAGCGACGGGATCATCCAAGCATGCAGCGTCGTCCAGACGCCGGCTGTCGAGTCTCTCGACACTCTGCGCTCGCACCGCATCGGGATCGGCCTCTTCGACCTCGACGACGACGGTCGCCTGGTGCGTACCGAGCGCATCGAGCTCGATGTCAGCGGAGCCCGTACCGGAATCCCCCAGATGCAGGGCCGGGCCCGTCCCGCGCTGCTGCTGCCCAACGATGGCGACCTGACGTTCGCCAAGATTCGGCTCGACGACGTGTCCACGCAGACGGTGATCGACCACCTGTCCGACCTCGAGGATCCGCTGGCGCGTTCGCTGTTGTGGGCGGCGATGTGGGACACCGCGCGGGACGCCGAGGTCCCGGCAACGCGCTACATCGAGCTGGTGCAGCGTCATGCCCCCGCCGAGACGCTGCCGACCATCATCGACGACCTGCTGGCGCAGGCGATGGGCGCCGTGGAAAACTTTGCTCATCCTGACAACCGTCGCGCAGCGCGGGCGCGGCTGCACGAGATGGCCGCCCTGATCCTGTCCTCCGCTGCGCCCGGGAGCCCGGGGCAGTTGAGCGCCCTCCGTTGCACGCTCGCCACCGCGGGGTCACCCGAGGATTACGACGTGGCGGCGGGTCTGCTCAGTGGACGCTCCGTGCCCGAGGGCATCACCGTCGACCAGGACCTCCGCTGGATGATCACCCGCCGCCTGGCCGCGGCAGGTCGTCTCGACGACGGCGCCATCGACGCCGAGGCGGGTCGGGACAAGACGGACGTCGGAGCCCGCAAGGCTGCCGCCGCCCGAGCCGCCAGGCCCGATGCGGAGGCCAAAGCGGCCGCGTGGACGCGGATCATCGATCCGGCGACCCCGCTGGCCATGCAGCGAGCCCTGATCGGGGGCATCCAGGAGCGCG
Source organism: Candidatus Amunia macphersoniae (assembly GCA_016464795.1). Classification (GTDB taxonomy): domain Bacteria; phylum Chloroflexota; class Dormibacteria; order Aeolococcales; family Aeolococcaceae; genus Aeolococcus; species Aeolococcus macphersoniae. Next base: position 79,270 of record JAEKNN010000046.1, read on the forward strand.
ATCAGCAGGCCCTGATGACGCCGTACATCCAGATGTGGGTGGATCAGGTCCCCGGGTACTGGCGCGAACGTGCCTCGGAGGAGGCCGAGCTATTCACGCTGGGGATGTACCCGGCGTATCGAGCCGACGATGCCGTGATCAGCGCTGCCGATGAGCTGCTGCGGGACCGTGAGCTGAGTGACGCGGGTCGCCGTCTGGTCGCCGAGTCACGTGACAGCACCCTGCGCCAGCAGCGTGCTCAGGCTGCCGATCGAGCCACCGGGGTCGGCGCGGGCGCCTGAGCACACAGATGACCTTCGACGCATTCCTCCATCAGCTGCCCGACAGCGATCCGGACGAGACATCGGAGTGGGTCGAGTCTCTGGAGACGCTGGTGGCCACAGCGGGCGTGTCGCGGGCTCGCTATGTGATCGGCAAGCTGGTCGAGCGCGCCCGCAGTCTCAACGTCGGGGTCCCTCCACTGGTCTCCACGCCGTACATCAACACCATCCCCCCGGAGGAGGAGCCGTGGTTTCCCGGGGACGAGGCGATGGAGCGGCAGATCAGGCGCATCGTGCGCTGGAATGCCGCCGTCATGGTGACCCGAGCAAACAAGCGCAGCGACGGCATCGGAGGCCATCTCAGCACGTACGCGTCGTCAGCCTCGCTGTACGAGGTGGGCTTCAACCACTTCTTCCGCGGCAAGGATGACGGCCGCTCCGGCGACCAGATCTACTACCAGGGGCACGCCGCGCCGGGAATGTATTCGCGCGCCTTTCTCGAGGGCCGCCTCACCGAGGAGCACCTCGACAACTTCCGCCATGAGACCGGTGGCAAGGGGCTGAGCTCCTACCCTCACCCACGGCTGATGCCTGACTTCTGGGAGTTCCCCACTGTGTCGATGGGGCTGGGGCCGCTCAACGCCATCTACCAGGCGCGCTTCAACAGGTATCTCTACCACCGCAAGATCGCCGACACCAGCGAGTCACGTGTGTGGGCCTTCCTCGGCGACGGCGAGATGGATGAGCCGGAGGCCACCGGAGCCATCTCCCTGGCGGCACGCGAGCAGCTCGACAATCTCGTCTTCGTGATCAGCTGCAACCTGCAGCGACTTGATGGCCCGGTTCGCGGCAATGGCAAGATCATCCAGGAGCTGGAATCGATCTTCCGCGGGGCGGGGTGGAACGTCGTCAAGGTGGTGTGGGGTCGTGAGTGGGACCCGCTGCTGGCTCGCGACGTCGATGGCGCGCTGGTCGACAAGATGAACACCACCAACGACGGTCGTTTCCAGAAGTACTCCACCGAGACGGGCGCGTACATTCGTGAGCACTTCTTCGGTCCCGATCCGCGCCTGCGCAAGCTCGTCGAACATCTTTCCGACGACGACCTGCGCCATCTGCGTCGTGGCGGCCACGACCACCGCAAGCTGTACAGCGCCTACAAGCTGGCCCTCGAGCAGAAGGGTGCGCCGACAGTGATCCTCGCCCACACCGTCAAGGGCTGGACCCTGGGTTCTCTCTTCGAGGGCCGCAACGCCACCCACCAGATCAAGAAGATCGGTGAGGCGGAGCTGAAGGCCTTCCGTGACATCCTCGAGCTCCCCATCACCGACCGGCAGCTCAGTGAGGGCGCGCCGCCCTACTACCACCCCGGCGCAGGCTCGGATGAGATCGACTACCTGATGACCAGGCGCCTCGCGCTCGGCGGTCCCCTTCCCAAGCGAGTGGTCCGAGATCGCCGCCTGCCCGTGCCCGGGGACGCGGTCTGGGCGGGCACGCTCGGCGGCAGCGGCGGCCGTGCCGCCTCAACCACCGCCGCATTCGGCGCGGTTCTCCGCAACCTTCTGCGCGACCCCGACATGGGCAGGCGGATCGTGCCCATCATCCCTGACGAAGCGCGCACCTTCGGCATGGACGCGCTGTTCCGCGAGGTGAAGATCTACCAACCCTTCGGTCAGCAGTACGAGCCTGTCGACGCCAACATGGTGTTGAGCTACCAGGAGGGTCGCGACGGCCAGCTCCTCGAGGAGGGGATCACCGAGGCTGGGTCGATGGGCAGCTTCGCTGCCGCCGGTACCGCCTACGCCACCCACGGTGAGGCGATGGTCCCCTTCTACATCTTCTACTCGATGTTCGGCTATCAGCGGATTGGTGACCTGGTCTGGGCCTTCGGCGACGCACGCGGCCGCGGCTTCCTGCTCGGGGCCACGGCGGGGCGAACCACGCTCAACGGGGAGGGTCTGCAGCACCAGGATGGACACTCGCCGCTCCTGTTCTCCGCGGTGCCCAACTGCGAGGTCTATGACCCGGCGTACGCCTACGAGGTTGCTGTGATCATTCGCGAGGGCATGCGCCGCATGTACGAGTGCGGCGAGGACGTCTTCTACTACCTCACTCTCTACAACGAGAACTATCCCCAGCCGCCCATGCCCGATGGCGCCGAGGAGGGCATCCTCCGCGGGCTGTATCGTCTTCAGCCCGCGCTCGCGGAGCGAACCCATCGCATCCAGCTCTTCGCCAGCGGGACCGCCATGCCCGCCGCCCTCGAGGCACAGCGACTGCTGCTCGACCACGACGTCGCGGCTGACCTCTGGAACGTCACCAGCTATCTCGCGCTCCGCAACGACGCGCTCTCAGTCGAGCGCTGGAACCGATTTCATCCTGATGGAACCCGGCGCTCGTCGTACATCGAGGAGCAGCTGCGAGGCGCTGAGGGACCGGTGATCGCAGTCAGCGATTACCAGAAGACGGTGGTCGAACAGGTGGCTCGCTTCGTACCGCAGCAGTACGTGCCACTCGGCACAGACGGTTACGGACGCAGCGACACCCGGGCAGCGCTGCGCAGCCACTTCGAGGTCGACGCGCCGCACATCACGGTCGCGGCTCTCGACAGCCTCGCGGACGTGGGGCGGGTTCCCCGGCACGTCGTCAACGCCGCGCTCGAGCAGTACCAGCTCCGCGTCGACAGCCCTGAACCCAGATTGGCCTGAGATGCCAACCGGCGAGCGGCCGGCGCGGCGGCAGTAGCCGGGGTGTCCTGCGAGTGGCTCTTCGTCGACGGCTCGAGCCTCATCTTTCGTGCCTTCCACGGCGTCCCGGCCACTGTCCGCTCTCCTGACGGCAGGCAGATCAACGCAGTCCGTGGCTTCCTGGAAACGCTCACCCGTCTCATCCACAGCAGGCGACCGCACGGACTCGCCGTTGCCAGCGACGAGGACTGGCGCCCCGCATGGCGGGTGGAGCTGATCCCGAGCTACAAGGCCCACCGCACGGCTGAACCCATCCCGCCCGACCTCGAGCCACAGATGCCGGTGATCCACGAACTGCTCGACGCCATCGGCGTCGACTTCATCGGTGCTCCACAGCACGAGGCCGAGGACGTGATCGCGACCTGGGCAGCACGCGCCCACGGGACTGTGGAGATCGTCAGTGGGGACCGTGACCTGTTCGCCTTGGTCGAGGATCCGCGGGTGGTGGTGCTCTATCCCGAGAAGGGTGGGATGGCGGTGGTCGACGAGGCCGAGGTGACGCGGCGGTACGGGATCCCCGGCCGGCGCTACGCCGAATACGCGGTGCTCCGCGGTGATCCGTCGGATGGTCTTCCCGGGTTGAAGGGGGTGGGCTCGGTGACCGCTGCGGCGCTCGTCCGCAGCCATGCGACCCAGACAGCGCTTCTGCAGCACGGACGTTTCAGCGCCGACCAGCGCGCCTATCTGGATCGCGCCCTGCGCGTGACCCGACCGGTCGCTGACCTGCCCATCGCTGTTCCCACCGGCGGTGTACGCGTGTATCCGCGTGATCATGAAACGTTGTCAAGACTTGCAAACCAAAATGGGCTCGAGGCCCCGTGTGACCGTCTCGTCCAAGCGTTGACATCAGTGGTCAAGGGTGGCGGAAACTGAGGCAGAGCGGCAGTTTCAGCCGGCTTGCCAACCGCGCGATTGCTCGATATCCTGTGCGCGCATCATGAAGTGATGATGGCTCGAGATGGTCAGATGATCGGGGGGGAGAGTCGATGCAATCACATCTCACACGCTGGTTTGCTCTGTCGGTCGCGCTGATGGGCGTGGCATCGTGCGGTTCTACCACGGCAAGCTCGGGGTGGGGCGAGCTCCGCCGCCTCGAAGCACGTCCGCGTGGGCAAACCGCTGACCCTTCACTCCCGGGCCGAGATCGACCCCAGGCGCGGCGACCAAGGGCGGCCTGCCGCCATCGACGGTGAGCGCAGCAGACATCCAGGCCTTCCTTGACGCTCACAACGCCTGGCGGACCAAGGTCAATGAGCCACCGCTGACCTGGGACGCCGGCCTCGCCTCGCTCGCCCAGGACTGGTCCAGCCAGATGGCCCAGAGCGGCAACTTCGACCACCGGCCCAACAACAACGAGGGCGAGAACATCTTCGCGGGAACCGGCACCTACGCCCCCAAGGATGTGGTCGACGCGTGGGGCAACGAAAACGCCAACTTCCACGTCGACACCAACACGTGTGACCCCAACACGATGTGCGGACACTACACACAGATCGTCTGGGCGAGCACCACCAAGGTGGGCTGCGGGAGCGCGACTGGGGGGGACGGAACTGTGTACTGGACTTGCAACTACGACCCGCCTGGCAACGTCAGCGGCATCGGCCCCCTCGACGCCGCCGCCCAGCAGCAGGCGTCGCAGTGACTCGGCCAGGAGGCTGAATCCGTCGTATGACACAGGTCGCGCCGGCACGGTCACCGATCAATCACTGGTCGCCGCGTCGCGCTCTGGCGTTGGCGGTGCTCAGCGTGGCCGTGGCCGCGGCCAGCGCCTGCGGTTCCGCATCCTCGACCAAGAGAGACACGCCGCCGCCGGACGCCGCCGCCACCGACGCGCCGTTGGGGACGCTTGCTGCCGATCTTGGCTTCCGACCGGATGTCAACGGATTCCCGTTCGCCAACTATGGCAATGACGTCACCAACCTGACCAACCTCACGCCCAAGGAGATGCAGGACATCTTCGGCAACGTGGTCTGCAGCGATCCAGCAGCGCCCGACTGCACCCTCATACCCCCGGCGCAGACCTGGATGGACAAGCAGAACAGGTCGATGAGCGGTGGCCACTGCCAGGGCATGTCGGTGACGGCGCTGCTGCTGTTCAAGAAGCTCATCAACCCCAGCGACTACGGCGCCGACTCCGTCGCCAGTCTGAGCCTCGCCAACAACGCCGCCCTCCAAGCGCGCATCGCCGAGTCCTTCCAGTACCAGTACTTTCCCGGCGTGGCCGCGGGCACGGTGGAGGGGACGCCCGTCGAGGTGCTCACCGCGCTGACCAAGGCGTTGACGGACAAGACGGTCACCTACGGGCTGGGGATCTTCAAAGCTGATCGCACCGGCGGTCACGAGATCACCCCGATCGCCGTGGAGGACAAGGGCAATGGCGTGTCGGCAATCCTGGTCTACGACAACAACTATCCAAAGGCGATCCGCGAGCTCGACATCGACACCAACGCCAACACCTGGACGTACGTGGGCTCAACCAATCCAGCCGAGGCCGAGGGTGAGTACAAGGGTGACGCATCCACCAAGACGCTGAACATCGATCCGCTCGAGCCCGGTGTGGCCAAGCAGCCGTGTCCTTTCTGCGCCCCGCCACAGCAGAGCGCCAAGCGGTCCCCGATGGGGCACACCATCGCCACCGTGGCCAGCACGACCTCGTACGAGGACATCTATCTCGCCGGCGATCCCAACAACCACGCCCACCTGCTCATCACCGACGACAAGGGCCGGCGGCTCGGCTACGCCGGGAGCACCTTTGTCAACGAGATTCCCGGCGCTCGGGTCGACTATCCCAAGCTCGGCAAGGACTTCACCGAGGCGGAGGAGCCTGAGTACTTCGTTCCCACCGGAACAGCGTTGACGATCACTGTTGACGGCAGCCCGATCAAGGACAGCGACAGCGAGGAGATCGGCCTGATCGGCCCCGGTGACGACCTTTTCGTCGACGTCACCATCGGGGGCGGCCACAAGGATGCCTTCTCTGTCAACAGCGACCGGACCAACCTCACGTACAAGTCGGGTGCCGACGAGAAGCCGAGCATCCAATTCGGCAGCGACCGGGCCAGCTCGGACTTCGAGTTCACAGTCAACCCGTCGGCCTTGGCGGGTGGCTCCACGGTGGGGCTGAGCCTGTCAGATGCCAACCTCAGCATCGACGCCAGCGCCGTGCCGGGGAACGACGCCTACGACATCCAGATGAAGCGCCTCGACGCCAACGGCAATGATCTCGTCTTCAAGCACAGCGGGCTGACGGTGCCAGGCGGCGGCACAGCGCAGCTCGGGTACGCAAGCTGGGATCACGCCGGTGACTCGATACCGGTGACTGTGCAGAGCGGCGGCCAGACCACCCAGGATCAACTCTCCGACCAGCGCTGACCCCGCCTCCGGCGACGACTGACGATCCGCCTACTCACGCGGTGGGCGGGACCACGGCGGGGTCGACCCGCTGCCAGAGCACGTGATCTCTCCACTCGCCGGCGATCGCCAGGTAGTCCCTGGCCACGCCGATGCGCTCGAACCCACAGCGCCGGAGCACTCCCTGTGAGGCGACATTGTCGAGCAGGGTGCCCGCCTGGAGACGGTGAAGGTTCAGGTCTGCGAATGAGATGTCGACAGCCGCTCCCACCGCCCAGGTGGCGATGCCGCGACGCAGCCGGGCGCCGTCCACGTTGTAGCCCAGGCTGCCGCTGCAGAAGGCACCGCGGATCATGTTCGACAGGATCACGTCGCCCACGATGTCACCGTCCTCACGCACCAGGAGCGGCATCAGGCGACCGGCAGCCACCTCGTCCGCCGACGCTTCGACGCGGAACCGCTGGCCGCCGACCGTCCAGAACGTGGCGGCGCGGCCAGGTTGCGTCGGCGCCAGGTGGTCACGATTGCGACTCCAGTACGCCCCCATCTCGTCGGCGTCATCCGTAGACCAGACGCTGATGGCGAGGTGTCCGTGACGCTCATCCGCGGGACTCGTTCGGGTGTTGGGCTCGGCTGGCACGACGGCTACCCTACGCCGCAAGCGGCGGCGTCGGACGCGCGAGGCCAACCGTTGACCAACCGGCCGGGGCCGCCTGGTTGCCCTACCCCTGGACACGCGGTCCACTTCTCTGCACGTCGAGTCGAAGCAGCACCCGGCGCTCCGCCTCCATGGCACGGCGATACTCGTCCCAGTCAGGGTGCTCGCCCGAAGCACGACGGTAGTAGTCGATCAGGCCGTCCATCGCCGCCGGAAGGCTGACGATCTCCACTGTCCCCTCGACTGTATGCCACTCACCGAAGAAACCCTGGCTGATTGCGCAGAGGCTGGCTCGCGGTTCGCGGCGGAGGTTCAAGGTCTTGATGGCGGTCTCGCGGGTGCTGACCACCACACGAGATTCATCGTCGACGGTGGCCAGCACCGGGGACAGCTGGACGCCGCCATCCCTGCGGTGGGTGGCGAGCACCGCCTGGCCGTTCTGGCGGAGAAAATCGAGCGCGTCCTGATGGTCCATGCTTGGACTCTAGGCGCTCCTCACGGGGTCGGCGTGGCGCCTGCTGTTGTGCCGGCCGACGGCGCTGGTGACGCCGTGGCCGCCGCCGCAGCACACACGTCGTCGCCGACATCGCTGACGTACACATGAACCTGCTTGGCGGCGCAGTCCTGCGCGATCGACTCGAAGAGGGCTTCGCTGAACCAGCGCGGTCGCTCCCTGACCGTGTACGGCCGCGGGGCGTTGACGAGGATGTGGCGCAGTGTCAGCGTCGACGCTGTCGCCGTCTCCAGCATGACCACGTCGTACCCCTGTGCTCCACGGATCGGGGTTGTCGTGTACGCGCCGGGGGCCAGCGTGAGCACGGGGCCCGCGTACAGCGGGTCATCGCCCTGGATCTGGGAGCGAGGAACAGCCCCCAGCTCACCGCCCTGGGGTGCCGTGACGGTGTCGTCGGAGTACTGCGAGGCCAGCGACTCGAAGGCCGCACCCGCAGCCAGCTTCTGCTCGATCTCAGTGGCTCGCTGTCTGGCGAAATGATCCTCCAGCTTCTGTTCGTTGATCGATGAGGTGATCTCGTCGTTGAGCTGTGCCATCGATCCTCCCAGGCTGGCCAGCTGGGTCTGCAATTGCGTGATGCCGCCGGCCGCCGACACATCGGCGTTCAGCTGCGCCTGGATCTCAGCGGACGTCGCTGCCACCCCATTGAACGCCGCCTCCTGGGCGATCACCGTGTCGATGATCAGGCTGCGCAACACCGATGCCCGGATCTGGCTGCGCATCGCCGCATTGCCGGATGGCCCGCCGGCCTGCGCCACCGAGGTGAGCGCGCTGGTCAGGCGGATCTGGAAGACGTCGTTGGTGATCGCCGTCGGCCCAATCCGAGCGATCACCTGAGAGTTGCTGCTGGATGGCGGCGACGAGCTGTTGCAGCCACTGCACAACAGCACGAGCAGGACGATCAGCGCACGCCGCACGGCCGTCCAGTCTAGTCAGCGCTCCGCGACACCGGACGGGGACGCGAAGGGTCAACATTGAAGCGGGACCGGAAGCTGGGCGACATCCCGACCGTCACCGCCACCACCCCGACTGTGATGGCGCCAAGGCCGATGGCTGTGAACAGCCCGATGACGTGGTCGAGAATCGCGTAGAGCACGGTGCCCAGAGGTTGAAGGCCGGCGAAGAGCATCGCGTAGATGCCCAGGAGCCGGCCGCGGAGGGCGGGATCCGCGTCCGTCTGGAGCAGGGTGGTCATCGAGGTGTTCATCGCCAGGAAGGCGAAGCTGATGCCCATCAGAGCCACCAGGCTCAGGGGTAGGGCCGTCGAGTGGGCCAGTCCGAAGAGGCTGACCCCGTAGATGATCCCGCCGACCACCAGCAGCCGGCGCCTGCCGCCGGTGTTGCCGATGGTGGCGATGACGATGCCACCCACCACACCGCCAAATCCTCCGATCGAGTAGAGCAGTCCGAGCACTGTCGACCCGCCGTGCAACTGGTCTCGGGCCAGGATGGGCAGGTAGGGCATGTACGACACGCCGAGAAGGGCCAGAGCGGCACACACGATCACGATTCCGCGAACCATGGGGTCCCGGCGGACGGAGCGCACCCCCTCGAACAGCTCGCCGACCGCCGTGGCGCCGGCTGCGCGCGGCAAGGGCCGGACGTCCGGGATCACTGTCAGGAGCACTGCGAGCGGAGCGATGTAGGCCGCCGACAGGACAGCGAAGCAGGCTCCCGGCCCCGCCGAGGCGATCAGCAGCCCGGCGAGCGAGGGGCCGATGATGCGGGTCGCGCTCATCGCCGTCGAGCTGAGCGCCACGGCGTTGACGATGTTCTCGCGATCGACCAGGTCAGCGACCATCGCCTGGCGCGTGGGCAGGTCGACGGCGTCGGCCGAGCCGTACACCACCGCCACCGCGATGATGGCCCAGAAGCCGGCGTGACCGGTCAACGCCAGCACCGCGAGGACACCCGAGCTGACCCCGAGCACGGACTGCGTGACCAGCAAGATGCGCCGCCGCGGCAGCCGGTCAGCGAGCAGGCCGCCGCCCAGCGACAGGATCACCGCCGGAAGCCCGTCCGCCGCCGCCACCGCTGCCACCGCCGCGCTGCTGTGGGTGAGGCTGTAGACCAGGTAGCCCAGCGCAACCACCTGCATCCACGTGCCCAGCAAGGTCGGCCACTGGGCGATCCAGTACCAGCGGAAGGCCGGGACCGCCAGCGCGGGCGGCGGCCAGCGACGAAGCGGAGGCACCGCGACGGGAAGCTGCACCATCGCCGGCACCGCTGCAGTGAGGACCGGTGCCGTCGCCGTCTCGACCTCGTCCTGCTCCACGCGCTCATCATCGCCGGGGCGGGGCGCGACGAGCCTCCGCCGCCGCGACGGGCTGCCAGTCCACTAGGCTCGGGCCGCGTGAGCACCGCCCTCGTCCTGTTTCTCGCCGTCCTCCAGGGCGCCACCGAACTGTTCCCTGTGTCGTCTCTGGGCCACTCGGTGGTGGTGCCGGCGCTCCTCCGCCTCGACGTCAACCCCGCTGCGCCGAGCTTCGTGCCATTCCTCGCCTTCCTCCACATCGGCACCGGACTGGCGCTCGTGGTCCTCTACCGGGACCAGTGGTGGCGGATCTCCCGGGGGTTCGTCACCGCATCGCTGCGCGGGCGCATCGACAGTGGCGACGAAAGGCTGGCCATGTTGCTGGTGGTCGCCACCATCCCCGCGGGCGTGGTGGGGTTCCTGCTCGAGACGCCGTTGAAGTCCCTGTTCGCCCATCCGCGGGTGGCGGCAGGCTTCCTGATCCTCAACGGCGCCGTCCTGGCGAGCGCGGAATTGCTGCGCCGCCGCGCGGAGCGAGCAGGCGGGGTGGAGCGTCCCAGCGCGCGAGAAGCGCGGTTCGGGACGCTCGAGCAGCTCAGCTTCGTCCGCGCCGGGCTGGTGGGCTTCTTCCAGGTGTTGGCGCTGCTTCCGGGCGTCTCTCGATCGGGCGTGACCATGGCCGGAGGGCTGGTGGGGGGCCTGCGTCACGGCGAGGCGGTGCGATTCTCCTTCCTGCTGGCAACCCCGATCATCCTGGCAGCAGGGATCCTCGAAGTGCCGCAGCTTCCGGGAAGCGGCGCGCCATTCGGGCTGTACGCAGTCGGCGCCGTGGTCGCCGGGCTGATCGCCTACGCCAGCGCCCGGCTGCTGGTCAAGTACTTCGAGATCGGGCGACTCGACCCATTCGCCGCCTACTGTGCCATCCTCGGGGTCACCGGGTTGATCCTGCTTCACTGAACTGCCACTGGAGTTGCATGAGTCGCACACCACCACTCGCCATCCTGCTGGGCCTGCTCGGCGTCCTGTTCGTGGCGTTCGCCGTCTTCTACGCGACCACCGACACCTCTCTGCTGGCGAGCGCTGTGGCGCGGCACTACAAGCACGCCGTTGTGGCACTGGTGCTTGCCGTGCTCTGCTTCGTGGGCGCCAACTTCGCGCGACGCCGCGCCATCTGACCTGCTCGGCGCCGCGCGTCCGGCTCAGATGACGGCAGTCTCGGGGGTGGTCTCCCCGCGCGCGAACCGTTCAGGGCTGAAGGGTGAGAGATCGATCTGAGCACCAACGCCGGTGATCTGTTGGGCCAGCAGCAAGCCCACCGCAGGCGCCTGCATGAACCCATGGCCGCTGAAGCCGCAGCAGAGCCAGAAACCGGGCAGCTGGGACTCGCCGACGATCGCCTGGTTGTCGGGTGACACCTCGTACAGGCCCGCCCAGCCGGTCTTGATGGCGGCGCGCTCCAGCGCCGGCAAGCGCTCGGTGGCGTGCTCCACCAGGTGCTCGAGAAACGTCCAGTCGACGTTGGTGTCGAACGACGAGGGCTCGGCCGGATCGCTCATCCCCAACATCAGCCCCTCCCCCTCCGGATGAAAGTAGAACGAGGTGCGCATGTCGACGGTGAAGGGAGGATCACGCGCCAGTGAGAAGCTCTCGGTGATGAAGACATGCCGTCGGAACGGCTTGACTGGCACGTCGATCCCGGCCATCGCGCCCACCACGCCGGCGTGGGGACCAGCGCAGTTCACCACCATTCGGGTGGAGATCCGGCTGCCCGCGGCCACCACCGCGCACGCTCCCCGAGGGTCGCTTTCGATGGTTTCCACCGCGACGTCCTCGACCACGTGCGCACCCAGACGGCGCGCGGCCGAGACGTACCCGGAGGTCACCTCGTTGGGTCCCGCCAGCCCGTCTGTCGGACAGAAGGTTCCACCGATCAGGTCGGCGACGTTCAGGTCCGGGACCAGCTCGGAGACCTCGGACGCTGAGACAACGCGGACGTCGTCCAGGCCGGCAGCATGCTGCATGACCACGTTGCGCTCGAACTGAGCCATCTGCTCCGCGTCGCTGGCGACGAACAGGTAGCCGATCTGACGGAGGTCCGCTGTCGAGCCCACCTCATCCTCGAACTGCTCGAGAAGCTGGCGGCTGAGCATGCCGACGCGCACATTCACCTCGGTGGTGAACTGCTGTCGCACCCCGCCGGCAGCGCGCGCCGTCGAACCGGCACCGAAATCGCCTCTCTCGAGCAGGAGCGGTCGCATCCCAGCGCGGGCGAGGTGATAGGCGAGGCTGCAGCCGACCACTCCGCCGCCGACGATGACGCACTCTGCGCTCGAGGGCAGCTCGGCCATCGGCTCAAGCGACCTGAGCTGGCGTCGGCGCGAGCGCCAACGGGTGGTCGCCCAGGAACGCGGTGATCAGCTCGAGCCGGCGGCCTATGTACCAGTCGGTCCAGCCGTGCCCGGCCTCCTCGACCTCGGCCGGGGTCACGCGGTCCATGCCGCGCACGGTGGTGAAGCGCTCCTCGAGCTGGACCATGCGGTGCCTACGTCGCGTCGGTGTCGATCTGAGCGCGCTGCAGCCGTCCGCTGTAGTCGATGTAGATCGACTTCGGTTCGCTGAACTCGTCGAGCACCCGGCCCCCCGCCTCGCGGTGTCCGTTGCCTGTGTTCTTGGTGCCGCCGAAGGGAAGCTGGATCTCAGCGCCGATGGTCGGTGCGTTGACGTAGACGATCCCGGACTCCAGGTCATTGATGGCCCGGAAGGCCACGCGGAGATCATTGGTGTAGATGCTCAGGCTCAGGCCGAACTGGGTGGAGTTGGCGGCGGCGATCGCCTCATCGACCGAGCCGACAGGAATGATCGCGGTGGTCGGCCCGAAGATCTCCTCCTGGGCGATGCGCATGGTGGGTGCCACCCCGCCGAACACTGTCGGCGTGTAGAAGAAGCCGTCCGCCAGATCCCCGGCCCGCGCCACCTCGCCGCCGATGAGCAGGTCAGCCCCCTCCTGGGCTCCGATCTCCGTGTAGCCGTGGATGCGCGCCAGCTGCATCTCGTTGATCACGGGTCCAACGTCGACGGCATCGTCGAGGCCGTCACCGATGCGCAGCGCGCTGGTGCGAGCGACCAGGTCCTCGGTGAATTGGGCAAGGACCCCAGCCGAGACGATGAGCCGCGAGGATGCGGTGCATCGCTGGCCGGCGGTTCCGAAAGCTCCCCAGAGCGCGCCCTCGACGGCGAGCTCGAGGTCGGCGTCGTCCAGCACCACTATGCCGTTCTTGCCACCCAGCTCCAGCGACACCTTCTTGAGCATCTGCCCGCAGGTGGCGGCGATGAGCCTGCCCGTCTCCGCACCGCCGGTGAAGAAGATCGCCACGGTTCCGCGATGACGCACCACCGCGTCACCGGCCTCATGGTCGCCGAAGACCACGTTGACCACGCCCGATGGCAACCCCGCCTCCTCGAGGATCTCGACAAATCGCAGGGCGCACGCCGGGGTGTCCTCGGCGGGTTTGAAGACCACCGTGTTGCCGGCCATGACCGCCGGAAAGATCTTCCACGAGGGGATCGCGATCGGGAAGTTCCATGGGGTGATGCAGCCGACCACACCGAGCGGCTGACGCATGGTCATGGCCCATTTGTTGCGCAGCTCACTCGGCACCGTCTCACCGAACGCCCGCCGGCCCTCGCCGGCGATGAACTTGCCCATGTCGATGGCTTCCTGCACGTCGCCCCGAGCTTCGGTGAGCACCTTGCCCATCTCCCGGGTCATCAGCGCCGCCAGCTCCTCCTTGCTCCGCTCCATGATCTGGGCGGCGGCCAGGACGATCTCCCCCCGCCGCGGCCACGGCGTGGCGCGCCACCCGGCCAGCGCCCGTTGGGCGGCGGCGACCGCCGCGTCCACATCGGCGGCGGAGCTCTGCGGAAACTCGCCGATCACCTCGGAGCGGTGGGCCGGGTTGCGCGACTCGAAGGTGCGGCCACTCGCGGCTTCGTGGCGTTCGCCTCCGATGAGGTTGCCTGTCTGCACAGGCTGGCGCTGGCCGATCACCGTCCCACCTCCTCGCGGACACAGCTCTCGAGGATGTCGACGCCGCGGTCGAGATCTGCTTCGTCGATGGTGAGCGGCGGCAACATCCTGATCACGTTGTCGTCGATGCCGCAGGTGAGGATGAGCAGGTCACGCTCCACACAGCGACGCTGGATGCTGGACACCAGGTCGGCAGCGGGCCGTCCCCCGCGCATGAGCTCGATTCCGATCATGAGGCCGAGGCCGCGCACGTCGCCAACCTCCTCGAACTCATCGCGCCATCCACGCAGGCGCTGCAGCACCCGCGCGCCCAGCCTTGCCGCCCGGTCAGCGAGGCGATCGCGGCGCATGGTGTCGATGACGGCGATGGCTGCCGCACAGGCGACGGCATTGCCGCCATAGGTGGTGCCGTGCTCGCCGGGATGCCAATGCGACATCACCGCGTGGGTGGCCACCAGCCCGGCGATGGGCAGGCCGTTGCCGAAGGCCTTGGCGACGCACATGATGTCGGGCTGGGTCCCGGTGTGCTCGACACAGAAGAAGCGGCCGGTGCGCCCGAAGCCGCTCTGCACCTCGTCACACACCAGCAAGATGCCGCGCTGGTTGCAGATCTCGCGCAGCCGAGGAAGGAAAGTCGCCGGCGGCACCACGAACCCACCCTCACCCTGCAACGGCTCGACAACGATCGCCGCCACCGTGTCCGGGGGCACTGTGGTCTTGAAGAGATGCTCGATCTCATCGCCGCGAGCGATCGGACACTCCTCGTCGGCGCGGTGCGCGCAATAGCGAAAGCAATGTGGGTAGCGGACATGGTGCACGCCAGGAAGGAACGGCCCCATCCCCTCGCGGTACCTCGCCTTGCTCGCAGTCAGCGTCAGTGCGCCGTAGGTGCGGCCGTGAAAGCCACCGGTGAAGGCGATGATCTCGGTGCGCCCGGTGGCGCGTCGGGCCAGCTTGATGCTCGACTCCAACGCCTCCGCCCCACTGTTGTTGAGGAACACCTGGTCGAGGCCTTCGGGGGAGACAGCTACCAGGGCGGCGGCGGCGTCGACCATCGGCGGGCTGAGGGCGGTCACCGAGGTGTGCCAGAGCCTGTCGACCTGCTCGTGGACCGCCTTCACCACTGCCGGATGGAGGTGCCCGAGGTTGGTCACCCCGATGCCGCATCCGAAGTCGAGAACGTCACGCCCGTCAACGGTGTGCAGATGCGCGCCCAGAGCATGGTCGATCACCAGGTCCGAGTAGCGGCTGTAGGCCGGCGAGATCAGCTCGGCGTCACGCTCGCGCCACAGGCCTGCGCTCTGATCCCCCCGGACGGCAAGGTCGGTCACCGCGTTCCTCCTTGTGACGGTCCGCGGTCCCACCTGGCGCGCGGTCAGCGCTGAGCGTAGCGGCTTCATTGTCCAATGCGACCGCGTCGGGGAACGGACGTACGGCAGTCAGAACCGTCCGATGCTCAGGAATCCGGCGAACATGATGGTGATCCCCACGGCCTCGTAGACGCCGAGGGTGTCGAGCGAGCCTCCGGTGATCTTGGCGGCGCTGAAGCCGGCGGCGATGACGAAAGCGCCAACCGTCAGCAGCACGTTGCACAGGACTCTGTCGGCGCCACCACGGTGGCGCACCAGCCGGACGGCGGACCAGGCTGACCCCCCGACCAGGATCAAGGTCCCGAGGATGTTGAGGAAGACTGCTCCCACCTGGAGCGGCGAGCCACCAGCGATGGCGGCACCGAGGACTCCAGCCGCGGAGCCCAGGCGCGAGCTGTCGACAGGAACGACCGCAGCGTCGACGGCCAGGGCCATTGTCACCACGGCGAGGATCGCGGTGGCGGCGAGCGCCACCCGTCGGGGCGCGAGCAGGAAGAGAGTGCCCATCGACAGCCAGATGACCCCGAGCACGCCGCCGAGCAGGTAGAAGGCACGGAAGACCGGCGCCGTGAAGCCCAGATGCTCGCCGGCGGCCTGGCACCCGGCAGCGGCGGCGAAGATGATCAGGCCGACAGCCCAGGCCGCGAAAGCAGGGCGGCCGGAACGGATGTACCGCCTGAGGACGACCGAGGCAAACAGCACGCTGACTACGCAGGCGACGACGGCAGCCATGGTGTCAACGTCCTCTCAGCACAACATCTCCGAACAACTGCTCACATCAATTGACAGCGGACTGGCCGGTCAGCGTCGGGAGAGGCGCACCGACCCCGGAAACCGTTTGACAGTTCGCCCCTGAGGCGTGTAGATAAGCACACCACTTATCAATCAGCCCCTGGAGAGCTCGATGATCTTGACCAAACGGTTGTTGCCCGTCGTCGGTGTTATGGGGATCGCCGCCCTGTCGGCCTGCGGCACATCCAGCACCTCCTCCTCATCGTCCGGTGGAGGCGGCGGCAACCTTGCGTCCTGCCAGGGGACGTTCACGGTGGCGACCGATCTGCCGCTCACCGGGGGCGACGCCACCGACGGCCCGCCGGTGGAGAAGGCGGCTCATCTCGCCGTGACCCAGGCGTTGGCCAACAAGACGCTCGGCGGCTGCACGCTCAAGTACGTGAGCAAGGACGACGCCACCGTGCTGAAGAACGGCCACGACCCCGCCCAGGGCGCTGCCAACATCACAGCTCTCTCCGGCGACTCATCGGTGGTCGGCGTGGTTGGGCCTTTCAACTCGAGCGTAGCGGTGGCGGAGATTCCCATCGCCAGCCAGAACCACCTGCCGCTGATCAGCCCGGCCAACACCAACCCCGGGTTGACCCAGGCGGGGACCTCAGCGTCGATCGACACCAATTCGCTGTATCCGGGTGTCCACAGCTACTTCCGGACCATCGGCACCGACATCACCCAGGGTGAGATCCTGGCCTATGTCGCCACCAAGGAGTTGAACTTCACCAAGGCATACGCGATCGACGACCAGGAGACGTACGGCAAGGGTCTGTCGACATTCTTCCAGAAGTCGTTCACAGCGGACGGCGGCACCATCGTCGGCACCGCCAGCCTGCCGGGCACCACCAAGCAGTTCCAGACCCAGGTGGCCGATGCCCAATCCAAGGGTGCCCAGGTGATCTTCTTCGGCGGCACCTCCGGCAACGGCTGCGGCATCCTGCGCAGCCAGATGCCGGCGAGCATCCCCGAGTTGGGTGGGGACGGCTGCCAGGACAACAAGTTCATCACCGACGCTGCCTCGAACGCTGCCGGGGCGCAGGTGACCAGCGCTCCCGACGCAAGCAAGCTGCCCACGGCGACAAAGTTCTACTCGGACTTCAAGTCCACGTACAACGAGGATGGAACCGAGAGCCCCTACACACCGTACGGCTTCGACGGGATGAACGCGCTCATCCAGGCCATCAAAGCGGTCCTCACTGCCAACAACGGCCAGCCACCGACGGATCCCATGACCTTCCGCGACAGCGTCGCGCAGCAGCTGCACAAGCTCAACTACCCGGGAGCAACCGGCACTGTCGCCTTCGACAAGAACGGCGATACCACCCAACCGGGCTTCAGCCTCTACACCATCAACGGCACGGCCTGGGCCCCGAAGCAGCTGCTGACCGCCGATGCAAGCGGCAAGGTGACGGTCGCCAGCTAGTCGCAGTGGATCTCGAGGGGAGGGCGCCAGGGTGCGCTCTCCCCTTTTTCCTATAGGCCTGTGAGGGGGTGACCGTGAGCGACGAGACGACCGCCTCGGCGGCCAGAGCCACAGCAGGAGCCATTGGACACGGCACCCTGGTCGACCCGCGTGGTCTCTCCGCGCGCACTGACCGAGCCGGCACCACACGTCCCGCCGTGGTCCGGACGCTCGCCTTCCTGCGAAAGCTCTACGGGCTTGTACAGCGGTACTTCCCACAGTTCCTGATCGCCGGAATCGCCTTCGCCATCCTCAAGGTGTATGCCAACGGTGGCCTCACCCTCATGGGTGCGCAGATCAAGAACGCGCTGGTGCTCGGCGCCATCTACGCGCTGGTGGCGATCGGCTACACCATGGTGTACGGGATCATCGAGCTCATCAACTTCGCCCACGGTGATGTCTTCACGCTCTCGGGCTTCTACGCGTTCGTCATCGCAGGGCTGTCCGGTGGGGCGATCGGAAGCCTGGCAACGCACAGCGGCATCGGCCTCCTGCTGGCGTTGCTGATCATCTTTCCCACCACCATGGTGGCGGCCGGCTTCACCGGCGTGGTCATCGAACGGGTTGCCTACCGGCGGCTTCGCGACGCGCCCCGCCTGGCCCCGCTGATCACGGCCATCGGCGTCTCCTTCCTCCTCGAAGGGCTGATGCTGGTCATCTTCGGCGCCGACAACAGGCCCACCAAGCTGTCCTCGTGGATCACCGGTCGCGCCGTGAGAGTCGCCGGCGTCGACGTCAACTGGAAGGACATCTTCGTGGTCGCCACCGCCCTCGGGCTGATGTTCTCGCTCGGGGCCTTCGTACGCATCACGACGCTCGGCAAGGCGATGCGCGCAACCGCCCAGGACCGCAGTGCCTCACTGCTCAGCGGCATCAACGTCAATCGGACGATCTCCGCCACGTTCTTCATCGGATCCGCTCTGGCGGCGGCGGGGGCGATCGTCTACAGCATCAACTACGACCTGATCCAGTGGAACCTGGGGTATCAACTGGGGATCATCGCCTTCACCGCGGCGGTGCTGGGAGGGATCGGGAACATTGTCGGCGCTGGGGTGGGCGGCTTCATCATCGGGGTCATCTCCGTATTCGGCGGGCAGCTCGCCGGCGGTGAATGGAGCAACTCACTGGTCTTCGCGATCCTGGTGATCATCCTCACCTTCCGACCTGTCGGACTGTTCGGCGTGGATGTGACCACCCGTGCCTAGGCTGGGCCTGCTGCAACGGCCGCAACCGGTCACGCCGCAGGCAGGACCCCGGGGGTCGGGGACGAGCACCTTCTGGATCTTCAGCCTGGGGTCGGCGATGCTCCTGCTGATGAGCTGGCTGCTGCCCTGGTTCGTCAGGCCCACCTCGAGCGGAGTTGGCTACAGCCCGATGGACGTGGTGACGTCCAGCCCCACCGGGATCGGCACCATCCTCGTCTACATCCTCGCCGTGACCATGCTGATCATGGTGTTGTCGCCGGTCCTCGAGATCGCCTACAGGCTTCGCAAGGAGGCGACCCCGCGGCGCTTCGACACCCTCCGTGGGATCGCAGCCGTGATCGGTCTGGTGTCCACGGTGGCGGTCTTCGTGCTGGCGCGGATCATGCGTGAGGAACCCCTGTTCGGCCAGATCGACAGCCACTCCATCACCGATTCGGCGGTGTGGCTCACCATGGCCGGCTACATCATCGCCGCCGTCACGTACGGAGCACGCCAGCGGGTGACCCATCGACCCAGCCTGGCATTCGGTGCGGTTGCCCTTCCGTTCGGCCTCCTGCTTCCGCTGATGTTTCACCAGGCGCCGGACTTCATTCTCTGGGCGGCGGAATCGCTGGCCGTCTACATGCTTCTGGCCCTGGGGTTGAACGTCGTGGTGGGTTTCGCCGGGCTGCTCGACCTCGGATACGCGGCCTTCTTCGCGATCGGGGCCTACACGTGCGCATCGCTGGCCTCGCCGAAGCACTCCATCCACCTGCCACTGTGGGTGCTGATCTTTCTGGGCGCCGCGGTGGCCTCGATGTTCGGCGCGGTGCTTGGTGCGCCGACGCTGCGCCTGCGAGGCGATTACCTGGCCATTGTCACCCTCGGGTTCGGCGAGATCATTCCGGATCTCGCAACCAACAACGTGGGTAAGCTCACCGGTGGTCCCGACGGGATCTCGTCGATCGACCAACCGGCGCTCGGGCCCATCCACTTCGGAACCAACAAGGAGTGGTACTACTGGTCCCTGCTGGTAGTGGTGATCGTTGTGATCATCCTCTTACGCAACCTCGAACGGTCACGCATGGGTCGAGCATGGGTCGCGCTGCGTGAGGACGAGGTGGCCGCAGCTGCCACCGGCATCAACACCACCTCCACCAAGCTGCTCGCCTTCGCCATCGGTGCCTCGATCAGTGGCATCGCCGGTGCGTTTTACGGATCCATCGTGACGGTGGTCACCCCACAGGACTTCAACTTCTCCGTGTCGGTGTCGATCCTCAGCATGATCGTGCTGGGGGGCATCGGCAACATCACAGGCGTCATCGTCGGGAGTTTTGCCTTGACCTTCGTCATCTTCTGGGTGCTGCAGAACCTGAACGAATGGTCGGGCACGCTCGGTCAGACCATCAACGTGCCCACCCTCGGCAACCTCAACTTCAGCCAGTACACGTACATCGTGTACGGAGTGACGCTGATCCTGATGATGCTCTTACGCCCTGGAGGGCTGATCCCCAGTCGAGCGCGCCAGATAGAGCTGAAGAGTGGCGGCGAAGAGGAGTCTCTGGCCGCTGTGCAGGGGCGTGCTTGATGGCGTTGATGGAGATCAACAACATGGTCAAGCGGTTCGGGGGCCTGATGGCTGTCAACGACGTCTCGTTCGCCGTCGACAGCCGTGAGATCGTCTCGATGATCGGTCCCAATGGCGCCGGCAAGACCACGGCCTTCAACTGCATCACCGGGCTGTACCCCATCACCACCGGCGACGTGCTTTTCGACGGTCGCAGCATCACTGGTCAGCCGCCACACCGCATCACCAGGCTTGGCATCGCCAGGACCTTCCAGAACATCCGCCTCTTCTCATTCATGACCGCCCTCGACAATGTCATGGTCGGTGCTCACTCGTGGATGTCCGCCCATGTGTGGGACAGCGTGATCAAGTCGCCGCGCGCACGGGCCGACGAGCGCCGCGTCACGGATCGTGCCCACGACCTCCTCGACCAGTTGGGGCTGAGCCGGTATGCCGGCGCGTACGCACGTGAGCTGCCGTATGGACTTCAGCGCCGGCTCGAGATCGCCCGCGCGCTCGCCACCCAGCCACGAATCCTCCTGCTCGACGAGCCTGCCGCCGGGCTCAATCCACAGGAGAAGAAGGAGCTGATGGCGCTGATCTCTCGACTCCGCGAGGAGGGGCTGACCATCTTTCTCATCGAGCACGACATGAGGGTCGTCATGGAGATCAGCGATCGCATCGTGGTGCTCGACCACGGAGTCAAGATCACCGAGGGCAGACCACTCGAGGTCCGCAACAACCCGCAGGTGATCGAGGCTTACCTCGGCCACGGGGCTGCCGAGCGGATGGCGGACGCGTGACCGGAACAGCCGCGGTGCTGACCGGGGCCGATGCTGGCAGTGGAATGCCCGTCCTCGAGCTCCGTGAGGTCGACGTCCTGTACGGCCGCGTCCAGGCGCTACGGGGCGTGTCATTGACCGTCGGGGCGGGTGAGATCGTTGCTCTGATCGGCAGCAACGGCGCCGGCAAGACCACCACTCTGCGCACCATCAGCGGTCTGGTGCGGCCGTCCAAGGGATCGATCCTGCTTCGGGGCCAACCGATCCACACGCTCGGAGCCGAGAAGATCGCTCGGCTCGGCGTCGGCCACGCTCCCGAAGGGCGCCGCCTCTTCGGCCGGATGACGGTGCGCGAGAACCTCGACATGGGAGCGTACAGCCGCAAGGATCGCGCCGGGGTCAGGTCAGACTTCGAGCGCGTCTATGAGCTGTTCCCGCGCGTCAAGGAACGCTCAGGTCAGCTGGCCGGCAGCCTGTCAGGTGGCGAGCAGCAGATGGTTGCAATCGGCCGAGCCATGATGGCGCGACCCACCGTCCTGCTCCTGGACGAGCCTTCGCTCGGACTGGCCCCAATCGTCGTGGAGAACCTGTTCGCGGTCATCCGCGAGATCAACCAGGGCGGCACCACTGTCCTGCTCATCGAGCAGAACGCCCTGCTCGCGCTCAACACGGCGCGCCGCGGATACGTTCTCGAGGTTGGCGAGGTGGCCACCTCTGGACCTTCCCAAGAACTGTTGCGGTCGCCGGAGGTGCAACGAGCCTATCTGGGGATGTGACCCAGAACGCACGGAACCTGTGTTCGTGGCACCATTGGCGTGAACCGCGGACCACTCGAGGCAGAACGTTGCAACAGCGCGGCAAGAATCCTCAGGCACCAGCGGCCCGGTCGGAGTCGACCGCCGATGCCGACAAGTTGAGCAGGGAAGCGCTCGCCGCTGTCCTGCCCGAACTGTCCGATGCCACAGCCGATCTGGTGGGCTGGGTCGGCGACAGCGCGCGCAGCCGCAAGCCCCTGTCGCCGGCGCGTGCGCGCAAAGTCCTGGGAGCCGCTCTCGGCATCGCTGAACCGGGTCTCGCCAGGGTGCGCGATGCGGACGTGGCGGTGGCGGTGAACCGGCTGCGCGCGCTCGTCGACCAGTGCACCCACCTCGCCGGGCAGGTCACCGTCGACGAGCTCACGGGTGCGCTGCGACGCGGAGCCGGGCTCGCCGCGCTGCAGCGGGAGATCGATCGCAACCGTCGCACCCCCGGCAAGGGGTTGGTCGTCATCTTCATCGACGTCGACGGCCTCAAGGCGGTGAACGACCGCCACGGTCACGCCGCCGGAGACGAGCGTCTGCGGGAGACGGTGGCCGCGTTGCGCGACCGGCTGCGCTCCTATGACCTGATTGTGCGATACGGGGGCGACGAGTTCCTCTGCGTGCTCACCGACAGTGGCACGTCCGAAGCCCAGGTCACCGCGGCAAGTCTCCGCGAGCAGGTCCACGAGCGCACTGGCGGCACCATCAGCGTCGGCATCACTGAGCTCACCGCCGGTGACACGGTCGGTGGGCTGGTGGACCGCGCCGACGTCGCTCTGTACGCCGGACGCCGCGACCGGATCACCTCTGCGCCGGCAGCGGCTAGCAGCGCCGCACTCCACTAGGCTCCCCAGCCCCTGAGCACGCCCGCCGCGATGGCACTGGCGGCGGCGATCACGAAGGCTCCGTACTCGGCGATCAGAGCGCGGCTGGTGCCCCGGGCGAGCAGCGCGGCAGCCAGGCCGCGCAGGCCATACCAGACCACCAGCAACAGGCCGGCCCGGATGGTTCCGCGCCCACTGACCGGGAGCAGCACCAGCGCCGCGCAGAGGAGTCCGCTGATCACCGCAGCGGCGGTGACGGCCACCCGGCCGCGGACCTCCTCGGTGAGCAGCGCGTCGGCGGAGACCAGCAACACGCCGCATCCGCACAGGCCCAGACTGCCGGAGGTCGCCAGTCCTCCACCGAACGACGCCAGCAACAGTGGCGCCAGCACGGCGATGCCGGCACCGTCCCGCATCAGCCTGGCGACGGTTCCCTCGCGACCCGCGGCGCGCAGGCCGCCGAGATGCGGGATCCCGCCGATGACCAGCGCCGCCACGGCGCCGGCAGCCACGCGCAGCCTGAGGTCTCCATTGCTGCCCAGCACCACCACGAACGCCGCGATCGCCGCCACCGGAAGAAAGGTTGCAGCCATCGCATGGCGCAGATCACGGCCGTACACCAGTCGGTCATAGAGGGTGAGGGTGAGGGCGGTGGCGATCGCCAGCGAGCCACAGATGATGACGGTGCCGCGCAGACCGAGCACCTGTGGCCGGAGCGCTGCCACCACCGCGCACACCGCCGCACCCAGTGCTGTGTGCACCAGCGGTAGTGGCACATCACTGAGAGTGTGCACCTCGGCGCGCAACCCCAACGCGCTGCGCGCACTCTCGGCGTAGAAGGCATTGCCGCGGCGGCGTTGCGGACCGGTGCCTCCACCGGTTGGGGCGCCGCCGTCCGCGTTGCGGAGGTCGCGGTGCCATCCGTCAGCGGGTGTTCGTGCCCTCACGTCCGTAACTGTCCTCCAACCGCACCACGTCATCGATCTCCGGCGATGACACCTCGAAGATGTCGCTGTCCTCCACCGCGATGAAACGGTGACGCCGACCGGGTCGCACCCGTGCCACCGTTCCTGGGGGCATGCGGTGGGTCCGCACCTCTCCCCGTTCGTCCTCGAGCACGAGATCGATCAGCCCGGACGCGATGTAGATGGACTCGTCCTTCTGAACGTGATACTGCAGGCTGAGCTGCTGGCCCTTGTTGACGTGGATGATCTTGCCGAGGTAGCGATCGGTGATCGCCCAGCGCAGCTCATATCCCCACGGCTTGTCAACCCTGCGCTCTTCTGCCGCCGTCACGTCCTGGCTCGTATCGCCGCTCATCTTCCGTTCCCCTCTACTGGTGTCCGGACGGAACGCCGAGGTGGTCCTCGAGCGCGGTGAGGAGCTCATCCACGCGCTGTGAGTCAGCGGCTTCGCTGTACACGCGCATCAGTGGCTCTGTCCCGCTCATCCGCACCAGAGCCCACGAACCATCCTCGAGGTAGAACTTGAAGCCGTCGTCATTGCGGGTGCGCACCACCTTGCTCCCACCGAGCTCGGTTGGTGGATGCTCCTCGATGCGCCGGTAGGTCTCTGCCTTGCGGTCCTCGTACCCATCGCGATCGAAGCGGATGTCGCGACGGTTGTAGGCGTGCGGGCCGACCAGCTCGACAAGATGGTCGAGGATGCGCGAGAGCGGCAGCTGGTACTCGACGATCATGTCGGCGACCATCAGCCCGGCGAGGATTCCGTCACGCTCGGGAATATGGCCGCGGAAGGCGAACCCCCCCGACTCCTCACCCCCCAGCAGTGCATCCTTCTCCATCATCACCGCCCCGATGTACTTGAATCCCACCGGCATCTCGTGAACGGTGACGCCGAAGCGGCGGCCCAGAGCATCGACCATGTTGGTGGTGGTGAGCGATCGCACTATGTCGCCGCGCTGCCCGCGTTTCTCCAGCAGGTACATGCTGAACAGCGCCATCACCTCGAGCTGGTTGACGTAACGTCCGGTCTCATCGATCACCCCGACACGATCAGCATCACCGTCGTTGGCGATGCCCACGTCGTGGTGACCCTCTGCCATCAGTGCCATCGCCTCGGGCATGTACCGGTCGATTGGCTCGGGGTGCATGCCGCCGAATCCAGGGTTGCGCTCGGAGTGCAACTCGGTGACCGTGGTGCTGCCCCCCTCGAGAATGCGCGAGAACATCCCGGCCCCGGCGCCGTACATCGACTCGTGCATGATCTTGAGCCCAGCCCCGCGCAACCTGCTGAGATCGATCATTCGCCCGAGCTGCTCCGTGTAGGACGGGAGCGGATCGAAGAGCTCGACCGCTCCCCCCCTCAGCGCGTCCTCGAAGGACATGGTCTTCACCCCGCTGGACAGCGCGGCGGCAGTGTTCGTCTCGAGCTCGGCGACCACCTCAGGCGAGGCCGAGCCGCCAAAGTCGGGCTTGTACTTGAGGCCGTTGAACTCCATCGGGTTGTGGCTGGCGGTGACCACAACCCCGCCGGCGGCGTGTCGCTGCACCACCGTCCACGACACCGTGGGCGTGGGAGTCACTCTGTCGAGCAGGATCACATGACGACCGTTGGCGGCCAGGACTCGGGCGACCTCGCGCGCGAACAGCTCGGCACAGTAGCGCGAGTCGTGGCCCACCACCACCGGGCGCGACTCGCCGCGGAGGTACGTCGCCACGCCCTGCGCCACCGCACCAACGTTGGCGTACGTGAAGTCGTCGGCCACCACAGCCCGCCAGCCGTCGGTCCCGAAGCGGATCGTCGCCGTCATGGACGGCATTCTGCGCGATGGAGAGGAAGCGGCGGGAGCCCTCCGAGTGCTCCTGATGGCCGCGGAACCACTTGCTACCATGCCGCCATGTTCGCCATGAGGTCGCTGGCAGGCAGTCTCTGTGGCGCGACCCTGCTGCTGACGGCCTTGACGGCGTGCGGCGACACCACCAAGGTGCCCGAGGCCGCACCGGCCACTCCCTTCATGACCGGTTCGGTGGAGATCACTCAGCAGGGCAATGCCAACGTATCCATCGACGCCGCCTCGGTCACCTTCAAGCTCGACGCCTCACGCTCCCTGGTGATGCATCTCATGCTCACCTCTCACAGCCCGCTGGCGCAGACCATCAGCATTCGCGGTTCGCTGTACGACACCAAACACAACCTTGTCGGCGACGCGGTCGGGGGCCAGATCAACGTCGTGCCAGGCCAGCCGACCGGCGTCGAGCTCACCGGCCCCACCCCCCTGGGCACCATCGCCTCCGCCAGGCTGGAGGTCAGCAGCCCGCCTGCGCAAACTCCAGTGCCGACGTGATCCGGGCTACATCAGGTCGTCCCGTCCCTCATCCCGGAGTTGATCCACAACCATCCGCACCCTCTGCGCGTCCTCCAGCGGCAGCACCAGGACAGCGTCTCCGGTGTCGATGACGGCGAGGCCCTCAGCGCCGACGACGGCCACCATACGGCCGCCCCGGGACTCGACATAACAGCCGCGCGTGCCCACCAACACCGCGCCGCCGCTGCTGACGTTGCCGTCGACATCCGCGGCTGAATGCCGGCTGGCGGCCAGGTCGGCCCAGGTGCCCAGGTCTGACCACTCGAAGTGCGCTCGCACCACAGTCAGCCGGCTGGTGCGCTCGAACAGCAGCGGCTCGACTGCCAGCGGGACGAGGCCCGTGTACAGCCGTGTCGCCAGGCTCTCGTCACCGCTGGCACGGGCCTCGACCACCCGGCGCAGGACCAGGTCGAGGCCAGGGTCGGCGGCGGCGAGCTCAGCGAGAAACGCCCCCGCCGTCCAGGCGAACAGCCCCAGATTCCAGAGATGGCGGCCGTCGCGAATGAACTCCTCGGCGCGCTCTCGGTCCGGCTTCTCGACGAAACCCTGCGCCCGAGCCGCGTGCAGGGCCGCGGCCGCAGCCACCAGGACGGGGTCGGCGCCAGTGGCTGACGGTTGTGTCCACCGCTCCGGGGGTTGGTCCTCGCCGAGCGCGATGTAGCCCAGCCCCGTTGCCGGGGCGCTCGGTGTCAAGCCCACGGTGGCGAGACCATCGGTGGCCACGGCCCAGCCAGCGGAGGCGAGCACGGCGGCGCGGTACGCCTCCTCGTCGCCAACCCAGTGGTCGGCATGGACAGACGCGATGACGGCGTCGGGGTCGGTGCGAGCAATCTGGTGCACTGCCAGGCCCAGCGCGGGACCGGTGCCACGAGCGATGGGCTCAGCGATCACCGTCACCGCGCTGCTGCCGCCGCCATCGAGAGCGTCCAGGCAGGCGGCCGCCTGGCCGGTCGCGGTCACCAGGTGGATGCTGCCCCCGAGTGGCACGACCCGCTCCACAGTCGCGCGCAGAAGGGTCGCATCGCCGGGCCCCAGCGGCAGCAGGTGCTTGGGCACGGCGGCGCGGCTGAGCGGCCACAACCGGGTGCCGCTGCCGCCGGCCAGGACGACTATGTGGAAGGCCACGCGGCGGATGATGCGCGACGGCGGCCCGGCAGGGTCAGCCGGCGGCAGCCACAGCAAGCATCGGCTGGGTGCCGGCCTCTTCGGCGAGATCCAGCGCCCGGTCGGTCCGCTCCCACGGGAGGTCGAGGTCGTGTCGGCCGAAATGGCCGAAGGCCGCAACCTGCCGATAGATGGGCCGGCGCAGCTCGAGCGCCGCGATGATCCCGAACGGGGAGAGGTCGAAGTGCTTGGTGACCAGCTCCTCGATGCGCTCGACCGGAACGGTCTCGGTGCCGAAGGTCTCGACCAGGACCGACACGGGCTTGACCACGCCGATCGCGTAGGCCACTTGGATCTCGCACTTGGTGGCCATCCCGGCGGCGACGATGTTCTTGGCCACCCAGCGGGCTCCGTAGGCCGCGCTGCGGTCGACCTTGGTCGGATCCTTGCCGCTGAAGGCTCCGCCTCCATGCCGGGCGTAGCCACCGTAGCTGTCGACGATGATCTTGCGACCGGTCAGTCCGGCGTCGCCCTGGGGTCCCCCGATCACGAAGCGGCCGGTCGGGTTCACGTGGCGGATGGTGGCGTCGTCGAGCCAGCCCGACGGGATGACCGCCTCGACGACATGCTGCTGGACATCACTGAAGATCTGATCGTGGGAGGCGTCCTCGGAGTGCTGGATGCTCACCAGCACGTTGTCGACACGCACCGGGCGACCCTGGTCGTCGTATTCGACGGTGACCTGGGTCTTGCCGTCTGGTCGCGCCCAGCGCAGGGTGCCGTCGCGGCGCTTCTCGCTGAGTCGCCGAGCCAGCCCGTGGGCGAGCTGGATCGGCGCCGGCATCAGCTCGGGGGTCTCGTCGCAAGCGAACCCGAACATCATGCCCTGGTCGCCGGCGCCGCCGGTGTTGACCCCCTGGGCGATGTCGGGTGACTGCTCGTCGATGCAGACCAGGACACCGCAGGTCTCGTAGTCGAACCCGTACTTGGCACGGACGTAGCCGATGTCCTTGATGGTGCGGCGCACGATTCCGGCGATGTCGACGTAGGCATCCGTGGAGATCTCACCGAAGACCAGGGCGGTCCCGGTGGTCAGGGCGGTCTCGCAGGCGACTCGCCCGAGCGGGTCCTTGGTCAACACCGCGTCCAGCACAGCGTCGCTGATCTGGTCGGCCACCTTGTCGGGATGGCCCTCGGTGACCGATTCCGAGGTGAACAGGCGGCGGCGAGTGCGGCTCATCGAACGTCCTCCAGCCCCACCGGCGGCCACCATGACGCCCTGTGCGCCCTGGCCCGCTCCTGTCCGGGGACCTACCCGATCGTAACAATGCGTAGCACACTGAGGATCCCTCTTCCGGGCACTCCGTTGTCAAGCACCAAGGAATCTGACCCTGGGCTGATCGTTCCCTCACCA
>JAEKNN010000008.1 GCA_016464795.1 Candidatus Amunia macphersoniae
TCTTCGACGTCGCCATCGCCGTCACCCTCAAGCCGGTGGTCAACGACCCCCAGGGCATCGTGGTGCAGAGCGGCCTCCACCAGCTCGGCTTCAGCAACGCAAAAGACGTGCGCGTCGGCAAGTACATCCAGCTGACCGTGGACGCGGAGGACGAGACCGAGGCCACCGTGCAGGTCACGCAGATGTGCGAGAAGTTGCTGCGCAACCCGGTGATCGAGGACTACCGCATCGGCTTGGAGGCCCAGCTCGAACCGGCCCGGTAGCATGAAGCTCGGCGCGGAGGGGGGCCTGCTGACTGTCTGCGCTATGTCCTACATTGGGTTCTACAATGGGACCCAATGAAGCGGATCGGGATGCGCGAACTCAACCAGAACGCCGCTCGGGTCATCGGGCTGGTCGCCCATGGGGAGACGATCGAGGTGACCCGTCGTGGCCGCCCCGTCGCGCGAGTTGTGCCTGTCGTCGACGACGGGGACGTGCTGACCCGGCTGGTCAGGGAGGGCCAGGCGACCGCCCCAACTCGTGCTCGAGGACCCATCCCGTTGCCGCCGAGATTCGGCGATGAGGGTGTAACCGCCTCTGACGAGGTCATCGCCGCGCGAGCCCGCGAGCGCTGGTGATCTACCTCGAATCATCCGCTGTGGTGAAGCTGGCGAGGCGCGAGACGCACACAGAGGACTTGATCACATGGCTTGCCGAGCGTCACGACGCACCGCTCGTGTCCTCGGCCCTGGTGGAGATTGAGGTCCCGCGCGCCCTCCGGCGCGTTGAGCCCGACGCCCTCGTGAGCGTGCCTACCATCTTGGCGGGGATGTACCGGGTCGAGATCAACAGGCCAGTACGACAGGCAGCTGGCGCGTTCGACCAGCCGAACCTCCGAACGCTCGATGCCATTCACCTCGCAACGGCCGAGATCATCGGGAGCGAGTTGGCAGCATTCGTCAGCTATGACCGCCGCCTGCTTGAGGTCGCCCACGCTCGCGGCCTGAGGACAGCCAGTCCAGGAGCCGGCGCGGGTGACAGCTGACCGAACCCACACCGCGGGCGCACAATCTCACAGAAGCGCCGCCACCATGGCGTCAGCGATGAACCGCCCGTACCGCGCCGGTGACCACCCGCGCCGGAACACCAACAGGTCGCACAGCTCGGGCGAGCTGTAGGTCCAGAGCACCGCGGCAGCCGCGCTGAGGCTGACACCCGGCCGCAGGTGGCCGCCGTCGCGCAGCCGGCGCGCGTTGGCGGTCATCCGCCGCAGCCTGTTGTCGTCGAGCTCGTCGCGCAGGCTGCGCAGCTCGGGGTCGCTGGCCGCCGCCGTGTCGATCAACCCCATCAGCGGCGTCGCCAGCGGCGCCACCTCGGCGGCCAGCCGGCCCCACCCCTGCACGATCTCCCGGGGGTCGGCACCCGGCGCGTGCAGGGCGTCGGAGCGCCGCTCGGCGGCGACCGGGCCGGCTCCCTCCAGCGCCCGGTTCCAGATGGCGCGCACCAGCCCGGGCTTGCCGCCGAACGCCTTGTACACGGCGTCAACCGACACGGCGGCGTCCGCAGCGATCGCCGCCACGGTGGTGTTGACATACCCGTCACTCAGGAAGCGCTGCTGGGCTGCCGCGATCACCGCCGCGCGCCGCCGGTTCGCCGCCTCGCGCCGCCGGCTGGCGTCGTAGCGGCGCCGTGGCTTGACTCTCGCTGCGGCACCGCCCATAGTCACAGCAATTGATTCTAGCAAACTAGAACGAATTGTCACTCCCACAGCGAGGAGGCGCCCCATGGTCGAGCAGGCAGAAGAGATGGTGAACCGGCTGCTGGACGCCACCAATGCCCACGACATCGACGCGCTCGTCGGTTGCTTCGCGGAGGACTATGTCAACGAGACGCCGGCACACCCGGCGCGCAGCTTCCGCGGCCGCGCCCAGGTGCGTCGCAACTGGGAACAGATCTTCGGCTTCGTGCCTGACCTCCGCGCCACGATCTCGCGGCGATGCCTCGACGGCGCCACGCTGTGGACGGAGTGGGAGATGACCGGCACCCGGCGTGACGGCACCCCGCACCGGATGCGCGGCGTGATCATCTTCGGAGTGCAGGACGGCCTCGCCGGCTGGACGCGCTTCTACCTCGAAGCGGTAGAGGAGACCTCCGGCACGGCTGATGACGCGGTCCGCGCGCAGGTGGTGCGGTCGTGATCCTGGTGGCGGGCGGCTCCGGCCGCTTGGGCACGCTGGTCGTGCGACGCCTCGCCGGCGACGGCCACCAGGTGCGCGTGCTCACCCGCGACCCCGCCCGCGCCGTCCACCTCGGCGACGCCGCCACCGTGATGGTCGGCGACGTGCGCGATCCCGCCTAGCTGCCCACCGCGATGGCCGGCGTGAGCACGGTGGTCTCGGCGGTGCAGGGGTTCGAAGGCCCCGGCGGCGTCAGCCCGGCGTCGGTGGACAACCGCGGCAACGTCCACCTGTGTGACGCCGCCGCCGCGGCCGGCGCGGACGTGGTGCTCGTGTCTGTGGTCGGGGCGTCCGCGAATCACCCCATGGAGCTGCATCGCGCCAAGTTCGCGGCCGAGCAGCACCTCCGCGCCGGCACCACGCCGTGGACGATCGTGCGCGCCACCGCCTTCCTCGAGATGTGGGCGGACATCCTCACCAAGCCGATGGTGTTCGGCCGCGGCGAGAACCCGATCAACTTCGTGTCGGTGCAGGATGTCGCGGCCGTCGTCACCCAGGCGGTGCTGGACCGCGGGCTGCGCGGTCAGACGCTCGAAGTCGGCGGCCCCGACAACCTCACGTTCAACGAGTTCGTCGCCCAGCTGAAGGCGGCTCGTGGCGACACCCGTGCCGTGCGACACATCCCGCGCGCCGTGCTGCGGGTGATGGCCCCGCTGTCGCGCCGGGCCGCGGCCGCGGTGGCGATGGACACCATCGACCTGACCTTCGACGCATCGAGGTCGGCCGCAGCCGTGGCCGGCCTGCAGCCCACCAACGTCCGCACCGCGCTCCGATCCGCTGTCGCGTAGCCACCCATCCAACCGTGGCACGTCACACGGCCGGCTGCACCAAGTAGGCGCTAAGGGGGTGGTACGACTGGTAGGATTCCTACCATGAAGGTCACCGAGAAGGGCCAGGTCACGATTCCCAAGGATCTGCGCGAGGCGCTCGGGATCGGGGCGGGATCCGAGGTGGAGTTCGCGTGCCAGGACGACGCCATCGTGGTGCGCAAGGTCACTGACCGTCCCACGCGCGGGTCCCGGCTCGCCGATCGCCTGCGCGGCCGCGGCGACGTTCGCATGACCACTGACGAGATCATGGCCCTCACCCGGGGCCGGTAAAGCCGTGGCTGAGGGCACACTCGTCGACAGCAACGTGCTGCTCGACATCGTCACCGAGGACCAGGCCTGGCTCGCGTGGTCGATGGACGCGCTCGCCGCCGCGGCCGAAGCCGGACCGCTGCTGATCAATCCGATCATCTACGCCGAGGTCTCAGTCCGGTTCTCGAACGTCGAGGAGCTCGACGAGGCGCTGCCCCCGCCTGACTATCGGAGGGCGGCGCTGCCCTGGGAGGCAGCGTTCCTGGCCGGGAAAGCCTTCCTCGACTACCGGCGACACGGCGGAGCGCGGTCGTCGACCCTGCCGGACTTCTTCATCGGCGCCCATGCGGCAGTCGACCAGCTCGCCCTGCTCACCCGCGACCCCGGCCGCTACCGCAGCTACTTTCCGACGGTGCGGCTCACAGCACCGGAGGCCTGACCCTGCTGCCTCGGCCCCGCTGCAACATCTGATGCGCGGACCGATAGCATCACGGCGCGAACGGCGCTCGATCTCTGGCCGTTCGGGCGGCCCAATGCGGTGGGCCGGCTGGCCCCTGGGAAAGCCTCCGTACACCGTCCGGTGTACAATACTGTCCACATGGCCACGAAGACGGAGCGGCTCAACCTGCGGCTCAGCACCGAGCAGGACACTGTTCTCCGCCGCGCCGCGCAGGCGCGGGGCGAGTCGACCAGCGACTACGTCCTCCGCCACGCCGTTGCCGCAGCCGAGACGGACCTCGCCGATCGCCGCGTCTTCGTCGTCGACGACAATGCGTGGGCAGAGCTCAACGAGCTGCTGTCGGCAGCCCCATCCGACCTGCCGGGCGCGATGAAGGCACTGCTGTCGGCACCGCCCGCGGGGGCCGACCGCACCGCTTGACGTACTCGTCTCCCGAGGTTCTCTCTCGCGCCCACGTGCTCGACGGCTTCGACTGCGGCACTCCGGCGCTGAACGACTGGCTCGTCAGACGGGCCATCGCCAACCAGACGACCGGCACCAGCCGAACGTGGGTGGTCACGGAGGAAGCCGACCGCCGAGGCGTTGCGTACTACGCATCCTCGACGGCGTCGGTGCTGCGCGGCGCCGCCTCGAAGCGGATGCAACGCAACCAGCCTGAGGAACTGCCGGCAATCCTTCTGGCACGCTTGGCGGTCGATCTCGGACACCGACGCCGCGGTCTGGGTGCCGTCCTCCTCAGGCACTTCATGCTGAAGTCGATCGAGGTGGCGGCCACGGTGGGCGTCCGGCTCCTCCTGGTCCACGCGAAAGATGCCGGCGCCCGAGGGTTCTACGAGCGATACGGCTTCACCGAGTCACCGATGGACTCGCTCACGCTGATGATGCTGCTCCCCCGCGAATGACCCGAGGAGGCTGGTGACGCAAGACGTCGCCGGGGCGGATGCCCAACCGGTCGCGCAGAGCCCTGGGGATGGTGATCTGACCCTTGTCGGAGACCGTGGCTTCAATCCTCACAGCGTAGGAATACGCTCGATGCCGGCGACGCTGTCGAAACCGCGGTCGAAGCTCAGCATCTGCTCGATGCCGTGGTTGGCCATCACTGCTGCATGGATAGCGTCGCGGGCGCTCAGCGCGCGATGCGTCCCAAGGACATCCTTGGCGCGCATGACGTCGCCTTCGACGACGGGCAGAACGTCGTCGACGACGCCCCGCAACGCATCGAAGGCGGGCTGGATTGCGTCCCGCCGTCCGATGGCGACATACCGATGCAGGATCTCCTGAAAAACCTCAGCGTCGGTGACCAGTCGACGATGCTCGGTGATCAGCCGCTCCAGGGCATGCTGAGCGTCCGCCTTGTGCGGGTGGGAGGCGCCGACGAGGTACATCGGCACGTTGGAGTCGACGAGGATCACGCCTCGCTGCCCAGCGCGTAGCCGCGCTCGATCTCCGCGTTCATGGTGTCGATGCTCGGCGCTGGGAAGGAGTGGCTGAGACCGGAGCGAACCGCCGCAAGCTTGTGCTCGCCGGAGCCCAGCGAGGTCTCACGCTCCGTCGCCCGCAGGGCCTGGCGCACCCACTCCGACACCGTGAGACCACGGCCGCGCGCGCACTCCCCGAACTGGCGAAGCTCGGCGTCGCTGACGACCACCTGAAGTCGCCTACTCATACCGGTAGTATAACGTACTCTGACGGCTCTTCAGGGAAGTGCCAGCGCGCGCCGTCGGCAAACGGCTGTTCTCCGCCCGCCCGTAAAATGACCCCCGTGGGAATCACCCGGTGAGGTTCGGCATCGCCGTCTTCCCGGGCACGTGGTCAGACCGAGACTGCGCCCACGCCGTCGAGCTCGCCGGCCACGAGTCCGTGTACCTCTGGCACAAGGACGCCGATCTGCGAGGCGCCGACTGCGTCATCCTGCCCGGCGGCTTCTCCTACGGTGACCACCTCCGCTGCGGCGCCATCGCCCGCTTCGCGCCCCTGATGGAGAAGGTCGTCGAGTTCGCCGGCAACGGCGGCCTGGTCTGGGGCATCTGCAACGGCTTCCAGGTGCTCTGCGAAGCCCATTTGCTCCCCGGCGCGCTCACCCGCAACGCGTCACTCGAGTTCCGCTGCCAGCCGGCCCACCTCCGCGTGGAGAACATCGACACACCCTTCACCGCCGAGTCCGCCCGCGGCGACATCCTCCAAATCCCCGTCTCCCACGGCGAGGGCCGCTACGTCGCCGACGACGCAACGCTCGACACCCTCGAGCGCGACCACCGCGTCGTCTTCCGCTACGTCGCCCCCGACGGCTCCCCGGTTGGTGACGCCACCCCCAACGGCTCGATGCGTGATATCGCCGGCATCGTCAACGAGGGCCGCAACGTGCTCGGCATGATGCCCCACCCCGAACGCGCCTGCGAGCCACTGCTCGGTAGCAGCGACGGCCTCCAGCTGTTCCTCACCGTCGCGGAGTCAACCGCCCGTCAGGCGCACTTCGCGAGCGTCGTCTGACCACAGCGCCTCGCGCGCTCGGACCTTCGGCAAGTTCCCGCAATGTGCTACCATGTGCTACATGGAGAGCATCGGGATCCGCGAGTTGCGCCAGAGCGCCAGCTCGGTCCTGCGTCGCGTGGCCGCCGGCGAAACCGTCGAGGTCACCGATCGAGGCCACCCCATAGCGCGAATCGTCCCGCTCCGGCGGCAGCGGTCGCTGGACCAGCTGATCACCGAGGGCCGCGCCTCGCCGGCGGACGGCGACCTGCTCGACATCGCCCCGGTGAAGCGCGCCCGCGGCGAGCGATCGCTGTCCGACGTGCTCGCCGAGATGCGCGCCAATGAGCGGTGACGTCGCCTACCTCGACACCTCCGCTGTCGTCAAGCTCCTGGTCGAGGAGGAGGAGTCGGCCGCGCTCCGCCGGGCGCTTCGTCGCTGGCCCCGACGCGCCTCGTCGAGCCTGCTCCGCGTCGAGCTGGTGCGCACCGTGCGGCGTGCTGACCGCGCTCCTCTGATGGCTAGGGTGCGACGCCAGCTGCGGGCGATCCACCTCGTCGGCCTCGATGACGACACGCTCGACCGTGCCGCCGCTCTCGACCCCCCGAGCCTCCGCTCGCTCGACGCCATCCATCTCGCGACCGCGATGGCAATCGGTGCTGACCTCGGCGTTTTCGTGACCTACGACGAACGGCTTCGCCAGGCCGCCGACGCACTCGCGCTCGTCACCGCCGCGCCGAGCTGAAGCGTCTCAACCACGCTCTACGGTCGGGCACCGCGAGCGACGGCCGGTCTCCGCCCGCCCGGTAAGATGACCGGATCGCAACCACAGCCCCCGCGCCGCAGGAGCTCGCCGAGGTGGCGCTCACGCAGGCGGAGTACGAGCTGGCGTACGAGCAGCTCAACCGCCACCCCACCAAGGTCGAGCTCGGCATCATCGGCGCGCTCTGGAGCGAGCACTGCGGCTACAAGACCAGCAAGCCGCTGCTCAAGCGCCTGCCCACCACCGGCGACAGAGTCCTCCAGGGCCCCGGTGAGAACGCCGGCGCCGTCGACATCGGCGACGGGCTCGCCGCGGTGTTCAAGATCGAGTCCCACAACCACCCCAGCGCCATCGAGCCATACCAGGGCGCGGCCACCGGGGTCGGCGGCATCCTCCGCGACATCTTCACCATGGGCGCGCGCCCGGTCGCGCTGCTCGACTCGCTGCGCTTCGGCCCCCACGAGGAGGAGGCGCAGCGACATCTCTTCGACGGTGTCGTCGCCGGCATCGGCGGTTACGGCAACTGCATCGGCGTCCCCACCGTCGGCGGCGAGGTGTACTTCGACGAGTCGTATCGACACAACTGCCTGGTCAACGCCATGTGCGTCGGCATCATCGAGCACGACAAACTCACCCGCGCCGTCGCCAGCGGGGCCGGCAACAGCCTGCTGCTGGTCGGTGCCGACACCGGCCGGGACGGCATCCACGGCGCCACCTTCGCGTCAGTCCAGCTCGACGACAGCAGCGAGGAGCGCCGGCCCGCGGTGCAGGTGGGCAACCCCTTCCTCGAGAAGTGCTTGATGGAGGCGTGCCTGGAATTGGCCGGCGACCCGCGCGTGGTCGCCATGCAGGACCTCGGCGCCGCCGGGCTCACCAGCAGCACCGCCGAGCTGGCCCACCGCGGCGGCTGCGGCATCGACATCGACGTTGACCGTGTGTCCCGACGCGAGCAAGGCATGAACGCCTACGAGGTGATGCTCAGCGAGTCCCAGGAGCGAATGCTGCTGGTGGTGGCGCCGGAGCACGTCGCCGCCATCCAGGAGCGGTTCGCGCGCTGGGACCTGCACTCCGACGTGATCGGCACCATCACCGACAGCGCGCACATGGTCATCCGCGAGGCGGGGGTGGTGGTGTGCGACCTGCCCCTGGGCATGCTCATCGACGAGGTGCCGTTGCGCCATCCGGAGACGCTGCGCCCGTCGGGGCTCGGCACGCTGCTGCGCAAGGACCCGCTCACAGGCCAGATGCCGTGGACCACGGGCGAGGCGCTGCTCAGGCTGCTGCACAGTCCCAACATCGGCAGCCGGCGCCCGGTGTTCCGCCGCTACGACCACCAGGTGGGCGATGACACGGTGATGCCGCCGGGCGGCGACGCGGCCCTGGTGCGAGTCCGCGGCACCCGCGGCGCGATTGCCCTGGCGACCGACGGCAACGCCCGGTTTGCGGTGCTCGACCCGCGCGTCGGTGCCGCCATCGCCGTCTGCGAGGCGGCACGCAACGTGGTCGCCGTCGGCGCCACCCCGCTGGCGGTCACCAACTGCCTCAACTTCGGCAACCCCGAGAAGCCGGAGGTGTTCTGGCAGCTGCAGGAGGCGATCGAGGGCATCGCCGAGGCGTGCCGGGCGCTGGACGTGCCCGTGGTCAGCGGCAACGTCAGCCTCCACAACGACACCAACGGCATCAGCATCGATCCCACCGCGGTGATCGGCATGGTCGGCCTCATCGACGACGTCGAACGCCGCATCGGCGCCGGCTTCGTCGCCGACGGTGACCTGGTGGGTGTGGTGGGCCCGGTGCTCGCCGAGCTGGGTGGCAGCGAGTACCAGCGGCTCACCGCGGGAGTCAATGAGGGCGCTCGCCCAGAGCTCGATCTGAAGCTGGAGCGACGAGTCCAGTCGTTCGTGCTCGAGGCCCATGCGGAGCGGTTGCTCAAGAGCTGCCACGACGTGTCCGACGGTGGAATCGCGGTCGCGCTGGCCGAGAGCTGCATCCTCGGAGGCCGTGGAGCGGTGGCCCGCATCCAAGAGTTGGTCGGCGTACGAACTGACACATCGCAGGTGGCCGGTATACTCTTCGGAGAGAGCCAGTCCCGATTCCTCATCAGCTTCGACAAGGAGGCCTCAATGCCCCTGCAAGAGCTGGCCGGGCGGCACCGGATCCCACTGTCAGAGCTGGGTCGGACAGGCGGGGGACACATCCACGTCGACCTCGCCTTCGACGTGGATCTCAAACAGGCGCGCGAGGCGTACGAGACAGCTCTTGTCTGACGCCTCGCCGCACCAGAGGCCAGCGGAGAGGATTCGCGCGACCCTCGCTGAGTTCCACTCCTCTCGGGCGGACGCGGTTCACGGCACCGGTGGACCGTCGCCGATGGACGTCGAGCGCATGCACGAGGAGTGCGGGCTGTTCGGCATCTTCTATCCCGGCGAGGACGTGGCCAACCTCACCTACTTCGGGCTCTACGCGTTGCAGCACCGCGGCCAGGAGTCGGCAGGCATCGGGGTCAGCGACGGCCGCCAGATCAGCATGGTCAAGGAGATGGGCCTGGTCTCGCAGGTGTTCGACCAGGAGTCACTCGACGCCCTGCACGGCCACATCGCTGTTGGCCACACCCGCTACAGCACCACCGGCAGCACCCGGCTGCCCAACGCGCAGCCGATGCGCTTCAACCATCCCACCATTGGCCCGTTCCTGCTGGCGCACAACGGCAACCTCATCAACGCTGCCGAGCTGCGCGACGAGCTGCGTGCCCAGGGCGTGGAGTTCGAGACCACCAGCGACACCGAGGCGCTCGGCCTGCTGCTGGCGCGCACGCCGGGTGAGACGCTCGACCAGGTGCTCGCCGCCGCGCTGCCGCGGGCCGAGGGGGCGTACTGCCTGCTGTTCCTGACCCGGGACTCGGTGGTGGCCGCGCGCGACCCCTTGGGCATCCGACCGATGGTGCTGGGTCGCTTCGGCGACGTCGACGCACCCGGCGGCACCGGCTACGTGATCACCAGCGAGACCTGCGCGCTCGACGTCGTCGGCGCCAAATTGGTGCTCGACGTCGAGCCGGGCGAGATCGTCAGCATCGACGCGTCGGGGGTGCGCAGCACCAAGATCCGCCGCACCCAGACCAAGCGAGCGATGTGCTCCCTGGAGATGATCTACTTCGCGCGGCCCGACAGCGTGATGAGTGGAAAGTCGCTGTACGAGGCGCGCGGCAACATGGGCCGCGAGCTGGCGCGCGAGGCACCAGCCGACGCCGACATCGTGATCACGGTGCCCGACAGTGCGACCCCGGCAGCCATCGGCTACGCCAACGAGTCCGGCATCCCGTTCGTCGAGGGGATGATCAAATCCCGTTACATCACCAGAACCTTCATCCAGCCGTCGCAAAAGCTGCGCGAGTCGGGCATCAGGCTGAAGTTCAACCCGATGCGGCACGTGCTCGAGGGCAAGCGGGTGGTGGTGGTCGATGACACCATCGTGCGCGGCACCACGTCACGACGGATCATCGAGGAGATTCGCCGCGCCGGAGCCACCGAGGTCCACATGCGGGTGGCGTCGCCACCGGTGATGTGGCCCTGCTTCATGGGCATCGACATCGCCTCGCGGAACGAGCTCATCGCCGCCCACAACAGCGTCGAGGAGGTGGGCCGGCTGCTGGAGACCGACTCGCTCCACTACCTCTCGATCGCCGGACTGCGCCGAGCGATGGGGCAGCCGAGCGGTGAGGGGTTCTGCTTCGCCTGCTTCAACGGGAGTTACCCAGTGGCGGTGCCGCAGGGCCTTGAGGCGGACAAGCTGGCGCTGGAGATCCCGCTGGCGACCGGCTGATTCTAGACAGCCAAATCAGAGGTTCAATCCTCTTTCCCCAGCGCTACCGTCTCGACAGCGACCTCATCGACTGCGACGTCTGACAAGTCGAATGCGCCCTTCGCGAGCACCTTGACGGCTCAGATCAGATCACGAGGCTGCGACTCGTGCTCACCCATACCGCAGTTAACTGCTCGGCAATGCCCCTTACGAGTGGGTGAATCCCAGCCTACGCGAAAGCTACGTGCGCTGCGTCGTCGATGCCGGCCAGCGACTCTCACAATTGCTGGAGCAGTCGGGTGACATGGAGGGTGCCGCTGGCGGAGGGCGCGATCGATGCTGCCGAGCATGCCCTCGCCGCCGACCGCGACGACGAGGAACTCTATCGGCGGCTCATGCAGCTCCAGATCGCCGTGGGTCGCACCTATGCTGCGAAGGGCGTCTTCCGCGAGCTGGAAGCACATCTCTCCGAGATCGATGCCGAGCCGGCGGAGGAGTCAGCTCGGCTGCTCCGGCAGTAGGTAGCCATCCCACGACGAAAAGGAGCGGCTCAGCCGGTGCTGGCGTCAACCGATGTCAACGTTGTTCGAAACCATACGTGCGGAGGTGAAGAGTGCGAGCGTTCTCGCTCACGGTGCGCACGAGGTCGTCATCGAAACCAGCTTCACTCGTTGCTTCGATCTCTACCGTCACCTCGATCTCAGCCTCAACGAGTCTCGTCAAGTGCTCAATGAGCTCCGCCGTGAGTGTCGCAAAGTCGCGGTTTGCTCGTCGCGGGTCTAGTCCCGCTGTGCCGTGAAAACGATGCGGTCGTGTCGGCGCGGCAACATCGGCCCTGTCTTGCACTTCGCCCGTAGCGGTTATCGTTTCGAGTGGCCCCGTTGGCGTGGCCGTCGTGGCAGTGCGCTCGATGGCCGCCTCCTGCAGCTGACGAGTTGCCGCGACAGGCTTCACGAGTAGCGTGGTGCCTGTGACGATTGCTTCGCCGCGTGACCCCGTGCCGAGAGGAACAAGACCGACATATCTGTGCGTCGCCTCGTCGTAACGCTCGGCCAGAGCAAACCCCTCCGTATCGCCGAGGAGCTGATGGGGACCCGAGGCCACCGCCTGTTCCAGCACAACCCGATCGCGAAGCCGTGGGAGGTAGACATACCTTGCGAGGTGCTCCCACACCTCCGCTACGGTTACATGGTCGCCCTGCCACAGTGGCACGCGGTCAAGCTCCAAGCGCAGGAGCACGGGTGTGTAGACAACGTTGAGATGGTTATCGTTGACGAGCTTCATAGACGCACGCGTTGCCAGGCCGCCCGCCCCGTTGAGCCGGACGGTATCGAATCCGATGGAACCCCTCGGATCCGGCTGCGTCGGCACGAGCATCCAGTGGAAAGCCTCGGTCATGCGCAGACGCACAGCTTGGTCGGAATGACCGACCTTGGTCTCAACCTGATTCTCTTGAAAGGGGTCTAGATTGAGCTGTGCCTTCTCTTTGCGAATCGAGTCCCAGGCTACATATTCAGCCGTTGCTTGAAGCAGTTCCTCGAGACGCCGGTGATCAGGTGCGAGGAACACGACCATATTCCGATAGAGCCGCGGGGATGATCCGCGTCGTTCGACGATATCCGTAGCGGCACGCAGGGCGGACGACTCTCCTGAGCGTGGGATGTGGGCGGTATCGGGGCCGAAGATTACCAAGCGGACCTGATCGTCGTCTGCTACCTCGCCACTTGACGTTGGCGCGACGTGTACCGCTGCGAACTCGCCCCGCTGGCCCCGTCCAGTGCTGTCGTCTCGCAGGCGTCGCAGGAGCTCGACCGATATTTCGTCCCCTGGGCGCTCGGAGTAGCGGGCGGCGCGGTCCCGCGCAATTCGCGTGACGGACGGTTGGGTGTCATACCAGTATCGGGTACCGTCGACGTACATGTAGGTGGCACGGTCGGTCAGCCTGCGGAGCGCATCGGCGTAGGTCCCGATCGTCTCTCCTGGGTAGACGCATCCAAGCCGCACCCCCCTGTCTTCGAGGCCGCGATTGGCGCTGCGGAGCGTCGGAGCCGAGCCGAGGAAGACCGTACGAGCGACGCGCCGTGCGGCGAAGTAGCGGCCAAGCGTCTGGTTCTCGCGGTCGAGCTCTGCTGGCAGCGAACCGTCGCCGTCGATGTCAGCGTCGACGATTGGTTTCCAGTTGTCCTCCAGGTAATGGGTCAGCTCAGCGAGCACAGTCGAGTCATCAAGCGGCACGCTGCCCGGAAGGATGAGAGCGGAGCGATCACCTCGGTGCCACAGTGAGTGGATGACAGCTGCCATGAGCCGCAGCACACCACGCGTGCGCTGGAACCGTTCCAGCGCTGACCAATCCTCGTAGAGCCGGGCGAAGAGCTCGGGATGGATGGGGTATGCCGCCTTGATCCGGTCGACGTATCGTGGCTCTCGGCACTCGGGCGGAAACTCGCGGCTCTCCAGCCGGTACAGTTCGCCAAAGGCGCGCGCCGTGGCGTCCCGCGCTGCGTACCGCGCTGGATCCGTCAGCGGTTCGAAAAGGCGACGGCGGACGATTTCGAAGCTTTCTTCCGCACTGGCGGGGCGCCACGCCGACTCCATGCGGCCGACAACAATGCGCAATCGGGCAAGCGCTTCACGACCGCCCACCCCGCCGACCTCTATGCCTGAACCCGCTTCACCGCTGGTGGGGTCCGACGCAGGTATGGAGATCACCACAAGCGTGCCCGGTGTGGCCCTCGCTGCCTCCGTCAGCGCTTGGGCAAACGAAAAGTGCGCATCGAAGCTGCCGGCTGGGAGGTCATCGCGACTGTAGAGCTGACGCGCGTACGCTACCCACTCGTCGATAAGGATCAGCGCTGGCCCGTTGGCACGGAACAGTTCACCGAGGGCGGCACCAGGATTCGTGCCTGTGCGGTCAGCCTCAGCCACCAAGGCGTAGCCATCACGGCCCCCCAGTTGCCAGGCCAACTCTCCCCACAGTGTGCGCACTTCGGTCCCGTCGGGCTTGATGACGGGCTGACCAGGTGCGATGGCCGTACCGACCAGCACCGCGCGGTGGACCTGAGGTAGCTTGTCGAGCCCGGCAGTGCGGACGAGATCCTGCGTTTCCTGCGGCAACCGATCGAGTGGGAGCCCAGAGAACAGGTGATAGAGAGCAAGCAATGAGTGGGTCTTGCCGCCTCCGAAATTGGTCTGCAGGTCGACCACTGGCACACCGCCGTGCCCAACGAGGCGCTGCGCTGCCTGGGTCAGGAGCTGGCGCAGCCCGTCGGTCAGGTACGTGCGCCGGAAGAACTCAACCGGATCGACATACTCGGCTGCACCGTCGCCGCGATACACCTGGGCAAGGTCGGCGGCGAACTCCGCTTGGGCGAAAGTACCAGCAGCGACGTCAGAGTGCGGAGTGACGACCTCTCGCCATGGCGCCAGCGCACCGGTGGGCGCACCGACCGCGGTCGGAGTCCGCGCCGCCTTGCGTGCCGCCTCCTCGTAACGCTGCCGCAGGATCTCCTCCTTCGCACGTCCGACCTCATCTGCCTGTTCAGCAGCAGATACGGCCGACAGCAGCGCTTGCGATGCGTCGAGAGCCCTGTATGCGTCGTCGGTGTTGAATCCCTCGTTGTGCGCCCAGCGGTCGCGAGCGTCGCGCAGCAGGCTGATCATAGTGCGCTCGCTGCGGCCCAGCACCTTCGAGAAGACGGGGTTCCAGAAGTCCCAGAGCACCTTGAGCTGGAACTGCGGATCGGTGATCGAAACCTTGCGTCCCGGCGCCGGCCCCGCGGCGGCCACAGTGGCCATCCAGTCAGCGCCGTTCGGCGTGGAAGCGCGCATCTGTCCATCGACGAAGGGAGCAAGTCCAACGGCGAGCAGCTCGAGAGCTTTGCCTATCCGGTCTCGGTTGCTCGTCGCCATCAGACGCCTCCACTCACAACATCGTC
Source organism: Candidatus Amunia macphersoniae (assembly GCA_016464795.1). Taxonomy (GTDB): domain Bacteria; phylum Chloroflexota; class Dormibacteria; order Aeolococcales; family Aeolococcaceae; genus Aeolococcus; species Aeolococcus macphersoniae. Next base: position 14,725 of record JAEKNN010000008.1, read on the forward strand.
TCCTGCACTCCCACTGTCGGCCGTGCCGCCGCCAGTCGCGTGATCTCTGGCCACGACGTGACCAGCGAGTTGAAAGCCAGCGCATCCGCCGCCCAGCCTCGCCGCTCCGAACTCACGAATAGACGGTAGGCAAGATCGCGGGCAGGCTCCGCTAGTCCACTTGCCCGCGCCAGCAGGTCGGCGGCCACCTCCTCTCCGTCGGCGTCCAAGGTACGAATGAGATGCTGCGCCAGCGCCCAGACGCTCGCTTGGACGTCGCCACGATCCCATTCGCCGTCCAGCTCATCCCATCGGAGAAGCCGCACAACTCCGGCCCGTGAATGCACGATCCCGATCTCAGCAAGACGGTCAACGGACGTGACCTTCGCCTTCGACAACGTTTCTGCGTCGCCGTACCGCCCAGGCGTGAATCCGTGCTGCTCGAACCACGCGATCGCCCAGCGCGTGTCTGGATCGAACTCACCTTCCTGTTCCGCAAGAACCTCATCCAAGGCTTGGTTGATCAGGCCGAGCGCTGTACGCACACGCATGAGCGACCCATCCGATTCCACCACTTTGGCGTAACGCGAGAAAACCGCCATTCCCGGTCCGATTGCCGCTTGGGCGAGGTCCACTGGAGCCACGTTGCCTTCTTGGAGCTCTCGTAGTGCGCGAGGAAGACTGGACTGCAGCGCCGCAAGGAACCCCTTTCGGTCAGTGATCCCGGCATCCACGGCACGCGGTCGGCAAACCAACACGATGGATGAAGCGAGGGCGTTGCTTGCCTGGCCGCGCATGCGATTACTCAGCTCGGTGCGGATCGGCCACGTCCCAGTGATTGCAAAGCCGGAGCGGAGCAACCCCTCCAACATCGTCTCCCAGCCGGTAGACGCGAGACCGTGGTCCGAGGAATCTTCGGCTTGTTTGAAGGCGTAGAAGACGGTCATTGGGATGTCCGCACTCATTTCTGGAGCGAGAAGCCGGAAGACACGCTCGAACCCTTCCTCGAATGCCCGCTCTGCCGCCTTCTGATCCCCACCTGAGCGATACGGATCCGCCACTAGCTCGGCGGCTTTCGGAGTGAGGACCGTCGAGAACAACGTCGGGTATAGCCGTTGTATTGAGCGTCGCAGCCAGACATAAAAGAAGTCCGAGAGATCAGCGTATCCAACGTTGTCGTAGTAAGGCGGATCAGTGCAGACAGCGTAGTGCTGTGAGCTGATAGCAGTCGTCGCGGCATCTGCCTGACTTACGTGGGCCTCGGATCGTGCTGGCAAGTTTCGCAGAACCTCACTGAGCGTGCCCAGTGATACAGCGAAGTCACCCGCGGACTTTGAGAACAGGCCGCATTCTCCAAAGTCCCAGATCATTTGGATCGCTTGACGGCTAAAAAGGTTGCGGACTTGTGTCTTTGTGTTCTCCCAGCGGCACAATGAGTTCTGGATATCGGAAAGCCGACTCACCCCCAAGGCCAGATACGTCGACACTGCATCGGCATACGTTTCATCACCACCGTCTGCGACTACGCGTTCGCGCGCGTCCATAACCAAGTCTGAAAACGTGGTAAGAGCGATGAGCTGGCGGTTGGTGAACAGGTCGGCGTGATGCGTCATGCCATAATTTGGTGCTGTCAAGTATCGAGGGTTGTACGGGATCTCGGTGGTCGGCACGTCCTCCGGGCGCGGGACGTCCGCGGCCCGCTCATGTGCTTCATCCGCTGGCAGAAACGTACGGCCACGCTTTCCTTCGGCAACGATCGCTATCAGCTGGGAGCCGATCCGTCCGGCTTTGCCTTCTAGCCGAATGTGAGGAAGCGGGACAGGCGAATGGCAGACGAGACAGACAGCGCCGGTGCGCAAGATCGTGCCGTCCAGGGATCCGTCTTGACTACTGGCGATGTCGAAGCGAACTCGCTTACCCTCCACGACAGGTCGGAGCCACGTCTCCTTCCCCTTCTTCTTCGCCAAGGCAAACGAGCGAATGAGCGGCATCACGGATCCACAAGCAGGGTTGGGACAGACGACGTTCCGCGCCCACAGCCACGCGATCACTGTGGCATGATCACCGTCGGGCAACGTCGCGTCGGGGTAGAGGTGACCGATCCGACCCTGCGCCTCCTGGCGCATCCAGGCTCCATAGTGGCGCACGTCTTCGGCCAGGCCCTGGGCACCCCCCCACGGCCGCACGTCGAGCACCCCTGCGTTTGCATTGGGATGTATCGGCGGCCGGCCGGCGAAGTAAGCCGGCAACTCGACGAGCGCCTTGGTGATGAGCACCGCCACGGGGTTCAGGTCGCTGGCATGTGCCTCCAGGCCCAGTCGCTGCGCCTCTAGCGGAATCGATCCGCCACCCGCGAATGGGTCAAGCACTGGAGGGAGGTGATCGCCGAGCGAACGCTGGATCTCAGCCCTCGCCGCGCTGAGGATCTGTTCGTTGTTGGAGTTTTCCCAGAGCACGAGCTGCTCGATCAGCCGGAACAGACGTTGCCTTTCCGCGGCTTGAGCTTCAGGCGTGGTGAAGCGCTCGGGGTAGGACGAGGGGTCGTCGACGAGCTGGGCGAAGAGCACTGCCCGGCAAGCGGCAAGCGGACGTCGCGCCCACCACAGATGCATGGTGGACGGGTGGCCGTGGCGAATCGACTTCTCGCGGGCCGCCTCGGCGTTGATCGCCTCCAGCGGGATCGCCACCTCGATCAGCTTGCGCCGGCTGCTCAACTCATCCTCCTCTCCTCACGCCGGATCACCCGCGGCGGTCCACAGCTTGTCCCAGTTGAAGGTCGTGCTCGTCTCGGCAAAGTGCAACTGATCGGACTTTCCGATGAAGGGGTCACGCAGGTACTTCACCCGGTCGGTACCGTCTGGGCGCACCTCGACGAGCGCGAGGACATAGCGCTCAGCGGCGTTGAGACCCGTGAGGATCTCATTGCGCGTCACGGTGACAGTCTCCGCGCCGGCGATTCGTCCCTTCACCTCGATGAAATGAAGGTGGCGCGCGAAGTCAGTCGAGCGGATGTCATACCCCGGGTTGGCAGGTGGCATTCGCTCCGGTTCACGACCGAGCTGTCGTTCAGCGGCCAGCACTGCATCCATGGCCCGGCACTCGATCTCCGTGGTGTTTCTCGAGTGTAGAGGCGCTTCATCCGTCTCACCACCCAAGCGGCGGAGTAGTCCGATTGGGGCGACCAGCGCCGCGCCGACGACCACTGGAGGAAGTGCCTGCAGCTGCCGTTCCTGGTCAAGCTCCACCATCCTCCGCCGGAGGCGGTCGGCCAGCTCATCGGCACGTGCGCGCGCCCGGTCGGGGTTCATGCGTGGCTGGCGTCCGTTCCGCGTCTGCTCGGTCAACTCGACGGCGCGGCGGTCCCAATAGTTGATCTCGGCGGTCAGCCGTGCGTTGACCGCGGCCTGCACCTTATTTACTCGTGCCTGGGTACGCGCGCGTACCTCACTCAGATGCTCTGGAACTAACGCCTCGATCGCATAGTCGAGCCCTGCGGACTCCACGCCGCTTGTCGCCCAGGCTTCGCCAAGCACCGGAATCAGGAGGCGCCGCTCCTCCGTGGTCGCCGGACGGCAGTCCAGATATGGTGCTGGTCCTGCCGGGGCACGCTCGCCCGCGGAATTGACGGTGACGAACTCGAACGTACGCGACACGACATGCGGCCGGCCGCTTGCACCTGCCCGGGCGTCAGTGATCGCGTGTTCCAGGAACAGCAGCAGGCGCGGCGTCTCGCTCCAGTCCGCGTCGTCCACGAGCACGGTGCCTTGCGTGAGTGTGGTCCCCTCGCGGGAGCTGATCAGGCCGACAACCGCGTCGAGCAGCGGGTGTCCCGGGCAGACGAACTCAGCGGGCGGCTTGCCTTCGAGGGTGATGAACTCCTTGTCAAACGTGACGCGCTCATAGTGGCGAAGCAGCGCCGCTCGTCCCGGCCGGTTGCGGATCTCTGCCGGGACAAAAGTGAGCTCGAATCGGCCGGGCTCACGTTCGGCTGCTCGGCCGCCGAGCCGTTCCAGGGCCGCGAGGAAGAATGACCGGATGTAGTGCGGCTGCAGCCTCCGAGCTGCCGCGGCCTCCATCTCTGCTCGAACGGCCTCAACCTCGGTCAGGCCCATGACGTCGGCGGCCAAGGCCTGCGCGGCTACCAGCTCGGGAAGCCCTTGACCAATGCTCGCATCGATCACCTCATCGAGGCGTGCTCGCACCTCGGGTCGCTCTCCATACCGGATCGCTTCCACGAGCAGCTCACGCAGCACGCGCCCGGACAGGGCTTGGCCAAGGACATCGAAGACCTGCCCACCCAGTGCGCGGCGCTGCTCGTCGAGCTTCGTCAACAGCCGCTCGTAGACTTCACCTTCTCGCGTGTCCGCGGCGAGTAGGTTCCACATGTGGCAGACCTCGGTCTGGCCGATCCGGTGGATGCGCCCGAAGCGTTGCTCGATGCGGTTTGGGTTCCAGGGAAGGTCGTAGTTGACAAGCAGGTGCGCCCGCTGCAGGTTCACGCCTTCACCGGCCGCATCGGTCGCCACCATCACCGTGACGTCCGGGTCCTGGGTAAAAGCCTCTTGCAGATGGCGGCGTTCCTCGCGATGCACGCCGCCATGAATCGCGACGACCGCCTCGGCCCGCCCGAAGTAGCGCTGGAGACGGTCCACAAGGTAGTTGAGGGTGTCGCGGTGCTCGGTGAAGATGATGAGCTTGCGCCGTCGTCCTCGTGAGTCGAACATGTCCGCGCGACCGTCAAGCAGCCCGGCGAGCTGGATCCACTTCGTGTCGGTGCCTGCTACGCGAAGGCGCCGCGCCAGCTCCTCCAGCTCGCGGAGGGCGTCGATCTCGGCTGAGAGCTCGGCCCGGGTGCGAGCTGCCGACGCTTCATCCACGACTTCCTCTTCCAGGTCCTCAGCTTCTGCACCCTCACGATCGATGAGGTCGTCGTCGCCGTCTTCCTCGAACAGCTCGGCGAGCCGACGTAGCCGCGGGCTTCCGTCGATTTCGTCTCTTCCGGCGTCTAGGTCGGCAACGCGCTTCTCCAAGCGCCCCCTACGTCGGAAGAGGGATTGGTAGATCGCCTCCGGTGAGGAGGCCAGCCGCCGCTGGAGACCGGTCAGCGCAAAACCGACGACCGCGCGCTGGCTGCCGGCCAGTCGGTCTGCGCGGTTCATCTCCTCGCGCACGTAGCCTGTGACGCGCTCGTACAGCTCTGTCTCCGGCGGAGAAAGCGGGAATGCCAATGTCGTCGCTCGCCGCTCGGGAAACAGAGGGCGCCCATCGAACCGGAGCAGCTTCTCCTTGACCATCCTGCGCATGAGGTCGGAGACATCGCCGGCACCAGTCGGCCGGCGCCCCTCGAAGCGGTCGGCGTCAAGCAGCGCGAGGAAGAGCTGGAAGTCCTCTTCCTTGCCAGCGTGCGGAGTGGCGGTCAGGAGGAGCAGGTGACGAGTGATCCGGCCCAGGAGCCGGCCGAGCCGATACCGCTTGGTTTCACGCACCTCCTCGCCCTCGAAGTGGGCGCTCATGCGGTGCGCTTCGTCGACCACGACTAGGTCCCATTCGGTGTCGGCGAGACGGGTCTGCAGATCCTCGCTGCGCGAGAGCTGGTCCATCCGGGCGATGAGCAATGGCTCATCGGCGAAGGGGTTCGCTTGGTAGCTCGCTTCCACTGCGTCCCGGGTGAGGATTGAGAAACGCAGGTTGAACTTCTCCGCGAGTTCATCCTGCCACTGAGCCACGAGGCCACCGGGCGCGACGACGAGACACCGCGCCAGGTCGCCGCGCAGCCCCAGCTCCTTAATAAGGAGCCCAGCCATGATCGTCTTACCGGCCCCTGGGTCATCGGCGAGGAGGAAACGCAACGGCTGCCTCGGCAACATCTCGGCGTAGACCGCCTGGATCTGATGCGGCAGCGGTTCGAGTAGAGAGAGGTGAACGGCGAGCATTGGATCGAAGAGATGGGCCAGGTGGATGCGTCGCGCCTCTGCGGCGAGACGGAAAGCAGCGCCGTCCGCGTCGAACGACCACGCAGCCCTCTCCCCACGGACTTCGAGGACCTGCTCGTCGTCTCTGTACAGCAACCGCTCGGCGACGCGCCCCGACGGCTCGCGGTACGTCAGAGTGACCGCACTCTGGCCGTGCCACGAGAGTGCGACCACCGTCACTTCGAGGCCCGGAACTACGCCGGCAACGATGGCACCGGCAAGCAGATCCTCAAGCCGCACCGCGGCCGACCCTCACTCGAACGCTCATGTCGAGAAGAGCGATCCCTGCCCCGCGGGCGTCTTCGGACCACAGGCAGGTGTTCCGTTGTCATCGCGATGCATCCATCCGCATGTCTCCAAGCGGATGGCCATGGGAGTGACATTCACAGCGAATCTGTCGGCCAGCCTGTAGACGGGTGGCCATCCTCTCCACGGCGACGGAGGCAGCGCCGCAAGCAGCCGATCGCGGGGCATGAGGAGGGACGCTGAGAACATCTCTGCTTGGCGCTCGACCGGATCCTGGGATCCGTCGCGGCACCAGATGCGCTTGCCGTCGAACATGCTCAGCGTTCCGGATCGGATGTCTCCCGCGTGCAGTAGCCAGTGGCCGACTTCATGCCCGACGGTGTACCGACGCAACCGACCTTCTTTCTCCTCCAGGAGATCGATGTGGCGCTCGTTGAGCAGAACAACCTTCTCCTCCGGGATAAGCTGCCCTAACACCCGTGAGCCGCCGTCGTCGTCTATCGGCTCCCATGCGAGGCCCAAACCCACGGCATCGAGGAGTCTCTCGACATCAAAGCCAGGAGCCAGGCCATGTCGTCGCCACACCTCTGCGGCCCTTGCCTCGATCTGCTGCACAGAGATGAAAGTCATTGCGACCCCTCAAGCCGCTTGTAGAACTCCTGCAGCTGAGTGTCCGTCGCGCCCGGAAGGCGTCGGAGGAAACGGGCGAACTCTATATCCCGTTGCGCGCGCTTCCTGAGTTCACTGGGGACCTTCCCCGCGAGCGCGAGCAATTCCTCTTCGTCCGTTTGAAGGATAGCGGCGAGTTTCCGGACGGTCTCCTCTCCTGGAGCCTCCCCACGGTCGTTTTCAAGCTTTGACAGGTACGTGAAATCCAGACCGAGCTCGGCGGCGACCTGCCGTTGGGTGAGGTTCAGTTCCCGTCGCAGGCGTTGGATGCGTTGGCCGAAAGTCTCTTCAGCTGGCGACGCTGCGGCCTCGGCCATCCTGGACCTCCTCAGTCCGACGGGTTGCGCGGCGGTGACAGGTTGTAGTAGCCTTCCCAACACCAATATTGGGATGGCTTCCCAACCGCAACCGTAACAGGGACTGAGCTTCGAAAGGAAGCGACGACCGGCGGCGCTCCCGCGGGTGGTTGACATGGCCCTGAGCGAAGACACGACGGCCACCGATCACAGCTTCGGCGGGTCGGCCCTACCAACGTCACCGAGGTCAAACTGAAGCATGCACAGCTACGCGGTCGACACCAAGGAGCGCACGTGGACTGCCGTCGGCCTAGCGGCGATTGCAGCCCTCATCGCGGCTGGCATCAGCTCGCTGCTGACGAAGTGGAGCATTGCCATGCCCTGGTACGTCGGCGCGCCCACCCCGGTCGGAGTGTTCGGCATCCTCTTCTTCCTCTTCGACCGGTGGGGTTGGCCCCTCGCAGCTTGGGTGCACTTGTCGCGCTTGCCTGACCTGCGAGGCACCTGGACCGGCGTGGTGTGCCGTCGGGACGGCAACACCGTCGAATTGCCCGTCACCGTCTACATCCGACAGACGTGGCAGAACCTCTCCATCGAGCTGAAGACTCAGAATTCCAGTTCACAGTCGACGATGGCGTCGCTTGATCTCGCCGGTCGGGCGCACACATGCATGACGTACGCCTATACGAATGCGCCCCGCCCGGGAAGCGAGGTCGACATGCACGCGCACGTCGGCACCGCTACGGTCGAACTCAGCGTCGACGGCCGCAGTGTCACCGGTGATTACTACACGGGGCGTGACCGGCACAGCGTTGGCACCATCGAGCTGCGGCTTCAGGACCATGCCATTCGCGACACCGCCGATGGACAACACGTGAAGGTGGTGCCACTCGCCGAGAACCAACGTGGAGCTTGACGACGCTTTCGAGACCTTCTTCGGAGCCATCGCGCTCGGAGCGTTGCCCGAAGGGCGGATCGAGAGCGCCTGGTCGCGACTGCGTGAGTACCTGTGTTCAGCATATGGCCTCAGCGACCGCGATGTGTTTCTTCAAGGGTCGTACGCGAACGACACGACTGTGAGGCCAGCGTTTCCGCGCGACGAGTATGACGTCGACGTAATTACTATGAGCGCGCGGCAGACCCAGTCGACAGACGAGGCGCTCCAGGACCTGGAGGGCGTGCTCGCTCGCGACGGTGACTACGCGAAGCGGATTGAGCGCAAGACGCCATGCGTGCGGCTACGGTACGCGTCAGACGACTCAGGCTACCTGCACTTCGATGTGGTCCCCGCACGACGCTGCGATTCCGCACCAGTCGAGATCCCACGTCGTCGCAGCAGCTGGAAGGAGAACGACCCCGAGGGCTATCGGAATTGGTGTCGGAGCCAGGGGTCTCAGTTCATTCGGACGGTGCGCATGCTGAAGCGCTGGCGCGACATCCACCAGGGTCAGCGCCGCGGCGTCCGCTCCGTTGTGCTTCAGGTGTTGGTAGCGCAGGCGATGCCTTTTGTGGCGCGCGACGCGCACGCTGTGGCGGGCACGTTCGACGGCATCGCCACCGCCGTGGCGGGCCACCCGGACGCGCCGCCACCGTTGCCACATCCGACTCTGCGGCGAGAGGACCTCACCGCCAACTGGCCGGACAGCTACTACCAAACCTTCCGAGAGCACATCATCCAGGCGTCACGTGATGCCCGCGAGGCGCTGGCCGATCCGGACGAGGCGTCGAGCCACCGGCACTGGCGGCGGCTGTTCGGGGACGACTTCCCCCTGTACAGTGGTCCGTCGCGCCAACCCCCGCAGCCACCGCCGGGTTACCCGAGCGTTCCCCAGCAACCGCCGCGGTCGCGGTGGTATGGGTGAGAGCCTCATAGCCGATCCGGGCCGCGTGCAGTGGGAACTTGCGCGGTTTCATGAGCGCGGGCTCGACGTCACCGAGGAGCCGGGCAGCAACGGCGCAACCGTCATCACAACGAGGCTGACCATCGTGGACGCGGAGATCGAGATCCGCGCCGTGCTCCCCCGTGACTATCCGGATGTAAGCCCGCTGTTCTACGCCGAGGCCGGGTTGCTGGCGCGCCATCAGCATCCACAGGGGGGGAATCTCTGCGTCGCAGGCGAAGGGGAGTGGTGGCCCTGGCGATCCGTGGCGCAGATTGTTGATGAGGAGGTGCGCGACTTGCTTACCACCTCCCACCTCGACCCGGAGGCCATCGCAGCCAACGAGGCCGACATGCCCGAGCCGCTGACCGCCATGTTCCCCTATCGGAACCAGGCTGTTGTTCTGGTGCCCGATCCCCTTTGGAACGCCGACGCGGGACCCGGCCGCGGGGCCCTGCTACTGGAATCTGTCCCCGGACGCGCAGCTCTGCGTCTCGCAACCAGTGCGTCCGGGCTCGGCGCCATCGAGTCCGCGCTGCGCCAGCGGGTCATCTTCGGCCAGGGTCAAGTACAGCGCGGATTCTGGGTCCAACTCGATCCGCCACCTGCGCCAGATGTAAGCGACGTAATCAGCCGCGCCCGTGCAGCATATCCGGAGCTCGAAAAGCGCCTGCGCTTTACCGCGGGGAGCGCGCAGCCGGCCACGGTGGTGGTTGGCGCACGGTTCACCGAGGAAGGGCCGCGACGCGGTGAACATCGGGTTGCATGGTTGTTCGCCGACGTGGTTCAACGACGTCGCCACCAACCCGTCGTGCACCTGACGCGCGCCCAGGCGCTGACGAAGACCGAACGGGTCAGGCGCATTCCTGAACTGATCGCACTCGCCGACGCCAGCGCGGTCATCGTTGGCGCCGGATCTGTCGGCTCGCCAGTGGCGCTCGAACTGACGCGCGCAGGCATGGGCACGCTCCACATCTACGACAATGATTTCTACGATGTGAACAATTCTGTGCGGCACACACTGTCCGTTTCCGAGGCAGGGACGGCCAAGGCCACAGCCGTGGCGCAACAGTGTGCTTCGATGAATCCGTTCGTCGACGTGGTCGCCCATACCGAAACTGTCGGGAACCAGTCGGACGAGGAGGCGGCTTTGCTGGTCGACCGCATCAGTCACGCCGCAGCCGTCATTGACACGACGGGAATGCCATCGGTGTCTCGACTGCTGCAACGAGCGGCAAATGCGGCAGGGGTTCCACTCATCACGGCTGGGCTCACCGCTGGAGGCTTCGGTGCCGAGGTGCTCATCTCACGCCCAGGTGGCCCCTGCCGCGACTGCTTTGCGCTGACACAGCGCGATGCCTCCGTTCCGACACCGATCGCAACTGCGGAGTCGACCGTTACGCCCGTGGGATGCAACGACCCGGCCTTCATCGGCGCCGGCTTCGAGGCTTCGGAACTGGCAGCCGTCGTCGCGCGAACCTGCGTGGGGCTGATTCCCAGCACCACGTACCCACCCGCCGACTTCGACTGGATGGTGCTGAACTTCCGCACCCGGAAGCCCCGCGCGCAGGGACCGCTGGAGGTACATCCTGACTGCCAGCGTCACTGAACCTTGTGTCTGGGTTGATATCCGGGCCCGGAGAAGCATCGACGAGGAGGCGTACCGCTACCGCTTCACCGAGACGGGCGGCGGTCTCTTCGGGTGGGAGTCAGCAACCGATGTCGTGGTGTTGCTGGCGACGAGCCCTGGACCGCGGGCAGAGCACCATCTGCGGAGCTATGTCGGTGACCGCGGTCATCTCGGCGAGGAAATCAGGATGATCTACGACGCGTCCGATGGACGATGCCGCTTCCTCGGCACGTGGCACACGCACCCGCGTGGACGGGCGGCCCCAAGCCACCGAGACACGTCGACCGCTGCCGGCATGGCTCAAGAAGTAGAAGTGCAGCTGCCTTCACCCCTTCTGTTGATCAAAGCAACGCTTCCAGTGCTGCGTAGCCGGGTCGGACTGCTATCGGCCTTCCGGTGGGACCGGGCGAAGAGCAGCTTGGAGCAGTGGGCGATGGTCATCCACGTCATCGACATCAGCTGGGGGAGCGATCGCTTGCGCCACCTTGTAGAGTCTTGACGTCGGCGCAGCCCGCAGAGTTGTCGTAGGACCGGAGACAGCGCAAGGCTTGCGCTGCCCCCGAGAGGGGACGGTGCATCCATGCGCGTGCCCCGAATCCTCGTTCCGAAACGCACGGACCCCCAGATTCTCCGCCGCCGAGCGCCTGCAACCCGCCTCACTCAGATGGGTTTGAGGTCCCGCCCCAAGAACTGCCCAGCCGCTTGGCGAACCCTCGGCCCGCGTTCGCGGACGCTGAAGCCGGCACTCTTGGCGAGCTCTGGGACATGTGACCGAGTAGCTGGTGTGGTCTTCCGTCGTCGGCCATTCCGAACGCACCACGCACGCATTTCTTCCTTCCCTGACGACCGCGGGTTCGACTGCATCGTCCCGCGCGTCGACGGCGAAGCGATGTGTGCTGTCCAGGTCAAGGGCCGCATCTGGGTCGCGTACAGCTAGATCTGCACCGTGGTTCGGCGCACCGTGTTGGACGCCCTCGAACGCCGATCTTCGGTCGGCTGTGCCCGAGGCAGCCGCGCCGGGACACCGAACCGACGTCAGAGCCGCCCCACGTGTGGTTGAGTCGCGGGCATGGTCATAGGTCTGCGCTGCAAGATGCTTGACGGTGAATAATCCCTGGGCCGACCTACCCCGTGAAGCACCGTACATCGCCCAGATTGACCGAGACGCGGTCGCGACCGTCTTGGAGCGGGAACCTGGTGGCCGCGAGGACTTACGATTCGACGTCTTGCCGCACCCCTATGCGGGAGACCCGGCTCGGGCACGGGTTCTCATTCTGGCGCTGAACCCTGGTTGGGCTGATACCGATGAACAGGAGGAGCGCGACGTTCCGGATTGGCAATCCGAGGTGCGGCGGGCCTTGACCTTCGAGGCCTCGACCCCTTTCGTCCACGTGGACCCGAGGTTCCGCGAGAGCACTGGCGGAGGCCGATGGTGGAGCCGGCGGCTCAGGACACTGGCCGCGGCAACGTCTTGGGATGTGGTGGGTCAGCGGCTGCTGTGCTTGGAATTCTTCGGATATCACTCGATAACGTGGCGTAGCCTTCCCGTACCCATGCCGAGCCAGAGCTTCGTCTTCGACATCCTCCGACACGCCTTGGCTCAAGAGTTGCTGGTGGTGGCCACACGAGGCTGGTCACAGTGGGTCTGGAACGTGCCCGAACTCTATAGCTACCCCCACGTTATCCGTCTGCACACTGCGCGATGGACCGGAATATCTCCAGGCAACATGGGCAGCGACGCTTTCGCGCGAATCGTTGCAGCCGTTGACGAGTAGGCAGCGGCGGGACAGCGACGGTTGCTCTACCGTGGACAGACGATCTCGAGTACGCCGACGGAGTGCGAGACCTCGCCGACAGCCCGTACGGACTGAGCGAACTCGAGGCAGCGGAGTGACTGCGCCCCGGCACAAGGAGCCCGGGCGCCGCTAACATGTCCGAGGCCCCCGCACTTGCTTCGCGCCCCAAGACGACAGGCGCTTGTCGCGCCCTGTGACTACCTTGGCGATATGGTTAGCGACCGCTACCGGGGTTCCCTTCTCGGCCTCGCCGCCGGCGACGCACTTGGCACGACGCTCGAGTTCCGGCCACCCGGCAGCTTAAACCCGATCGACGACATGGTCGGCGGCGGCCCGTTCCGCCTACGTTCCGGGGACTGGACCGATGACACCTCCATGGCACTGTGCCTTGCCGACAGCCTGGTGGCGTGTGGCGGCTTCGATCCCGCCGACCAGATGCGCCGGTATGTCCGCTGACGCCGCGACGGCTGCCTCAGCAGCAACGGCACCTGCTTCGACGTGGGCATGACGGTCGGGCGAGCGCTCGACCGGTTCGAGCGCACCGCCGAACCCTTCCGCGGGTCGACCGATCCCCGCTCCGCCGGCAACGGCTCGCTGATGCGCCTTGCACCCGTCGCGCTTGCCTTCGCTCACCAACCGCGCGAAGCCGTCCGGTTGGCGGGCGAGAGCTCACGGACCACGCATGGCACCACTGAGGCGGTTGACGCCTGTCGCTTCTACGCCTGCCTCATCGTCGGAGCGGTCAACGGCGCGACCAAGGAGGAGCTGCTCTCGCCGGGATGGTCTCCCGTTCGAGACCTGTGGAAGGACGATCCGCTCGCCCCCGCGATCGCCACGATCACAGCCGGGTCATATCGCGACAAACAGCCGCCTGAGATCCAGGGCACTGGGTACGTCGTGAAGGCGCTGGAGGCCGCGCTCTGGGCTCTCGATGGCGCCAGTAGCTTCCGCGATGCCTGCCTACGTGCCGTCAACCTTGGCGACGACGCCGACACGACGGGCGCCATCGTCGGTCAGCTCGCCGGCGCTCTGTGGGGTGTCGGCGGTGAGCGTGGAGTACCCGACGACTGGGTGCAGATGCTCGCGCTGCGGCCAACCATCGAGCGCCTGGCCACCGGCCTGTTCGCCCTCGCCACCGGGACCACGGGTGCCTGACGTGCCGACCGGCTTCATCCGGCCGGCCGGGGAACCGCCCGCGCTCCCGACCGCGCTCGCTCCCCGTGTCTTCTGGGTGCGCGCGCCGGTCATCCTCGCTGGGGCGTACCCGGGTGATCTCAGCGCCGAGGTGCGGGATGCGAAGTTCACCGCGTTCCGCGAGCTTGGCGTAACCCGCGTCATCAGCCTCATGAAGGAAACCGAGCTGGACCACTCGGGGCGACCGTTCGATCTGTACGCACCCGCGCTCGAGGCCTGGGGCATGACGGTGGCCCGGTACGAGATCCGAGACGTCACCGCAGCGTCTGCCGCCGCGGTCAGCGCAGTCCTTGACGACATCGATACTGCCCTGCGCCGCGGTGCCGTCGTGTACGTCCACTGCTGGGGCGGCCGCGGACGCACTGGGACCATCGTCGGCTGTTGGATGATCCGCCACGGCTGGGTTGCGCCCCACGAGGCTGTCGCCGAGCTTTCCCGCCTGCGCTCTCGGTGCGTCGACGTCGCCATCCCCGCTCCGGACACTCGCGATCAGGTTGCCCGTGTCACGGGCTGGTCGCTAGGGCAGTAGCGTCAGAGTGCGCGAGCCGCCGCCAGAGGAGGCTGGCCTGGCCCGTGACCTCGTTACCCCGCACGCAGCGCGGACGCCATGCGGATGACCGCCTGCTCGAGGATCTCCGGTGAGGTGCCGAAGTTCAGCCGTACGTGACCGGCGCCGCCGGGACCGAACGCCTCGCCAGCGGTCAACGCCACTCGGCCGCGCTCCAGGAAGACGGCTGCCGGCCCTGTGACGAGGGTGACGAGGCCGCGCTGCGAGTCGTCACCCTCGCCGAGGCCCAGCTCTCGGCAGTCGAGCCACGCAAGGAACGTGCCCTCCGGCGGCCGGCAACGTACCGCCGGCAGGTGCTCACGCACAAGCTCTCCCAGCTGCCGGCGGTTCTCGTCGAGTCCCGCCAGCAGCGCGTCGAGCCACGCGCCGCCCTCGCGCAGTGCCACGGTGTTGGCGATCACCCCGAGGTGGTTGGGCCCATGGCTCACTTCCTCGGGGATCCGCGCCACGTCATCCGCTGCCTCTGAGCCAGCGACCACGAGTGCGGCTCTGGCCCCTGCGAGGTTCCATGCCTTCGACGCCGACATCACCGAGACCGCGTTCTCCGCCCCGGGCACGCTGAGGTACGGCACGTGGCGTGCGCCAGCGAGCACAAGCGGCGCATGGATCTCGTCGGCGACGACCCGCACCGCATAGGTGCGCGCCAGCTCGGCGACCGCGGTGAGCTCCTCGAGCGTGTGGACGGTGCCGGTGGGGTTGTGCGGGTTGCAAAGCAGGTACACGGCGCGACGTCCGCCGTGGACCGCGCGTTCGAACGCGGCGCGGAGGATGTCGCTGTCGACTCGGCCGTCCGCCCCGAGCGGCGCTTCCACCACCTCGCGGTCCATGTGCTCGACGAAGCCGTAGAACGGCGCGTACACCGGGCAGTTGAACACCACCGGATCGCCGGGACCGTTGAGGCACTTGATCACCTCGACCACGCCCTGCATGACGTCGGCGACAACGGCGGTGCGCTCATTGACCACGCCGTCCCATCCCCACCGGCGGCGCGCGAAGCCATCCAGGGCGCGCGCGTAGCCGTCCCCGATCGTGTAGCCGGTGTCTCCTTCATCGATCGCCATGCGTAGCGCGGCGATGATCGGCGGTGCCAGGAGCACGTCCATCTCCGCCACCCACAGCGGGAGGATGTCGGCGGGGTACTGCCGCCACTTCATGCTGGTGCGGCGGCGCAGCTGGTCCAGCCGGAGTTGCCGGAGCGGGTTCGGCACTGCTGTCACCACGGTGCCTCCGTCGCGCATGTTCAGACCTCCGCGTTTCGTGGCGGCAGTGTCGCCGTTGAGGCGATTAGTCCGTCGAGGTCAGCTGCGGCTCCACCCACGGCCGCGGGCCAAACGTCTCGCCCGTCGCCACCACGTCGAGGATCCCGTCCCACAGGAACTCCTCGAGGTAGTCGCCGCCCCGGCTCCAGCACCACAGCACGCGGTGCCGCGCCTGGTTGAAGCGGATCGCCAGAGGCTCCACCACGTGTTCAGCCTCGAGTCCGTCCTTCCTTCGATAGGTGACTCGCAGCACCTGCCGGTCCCTGATGGCCTCCTCGATCAGCTTTACGACCTCGGAGGTGGGCATCCACTCACCCTAGCTCCGGTGTAGCCCCCATGGCTACCCTGCAGGCATGTTCGCCGACGATCGTCTGAGCCCCTCGCGCCGCGCCCTGGGCCAGGTCATCGAGTGGCTTGTCTGGGCTGCCGTCGTCGGTCACTCCGACCGAATCACCCACGTCTTCCTGCCGCTGGACGACCGCGGCGTCGACGGCATCGTCCGGCGCGTTGACGACGAAGCGATGTGCGCTGTGCAGGTCAAGGGCCGCACGTCGCTACGGGACAGCGAGCTGTCGATCAATGTCCGCTGCGCGGCGCTCGAGGACACCCACGTGACCTTCGTGTTCGCCGCGCTCGACCCGGTGTCCGTCACCCTCAGGGACACCATGTACGTCATGGACGCGGCGACCGTTCTGAGTCTCGGTTCGGTCAGCGACGCGCCAACCGGCGCCGTTGTTGCGATCCGGCTGCCGTACCCACCCCACGCGGGCTCGAGGTGGGCCCCGTACGCGTGCAGCCTCAGTGACCTCCCCGCCCGTCTCGTTACCTCCGCGGGCGTGTCGCCTCCAGCGCCGTCTCAGCCTCCGGTGGCCTTCCCTCCCATCACCGAGCCACGCATCCCGCCCCCACCGCGGGAACGCGAGCTGCTGGGCCACCTGGCTGAGCTCGAGGTCATGCGCTTGTTGGGCGAACCGCCAACTCTCAACACGTTCAAGTCATTCCCAGACCTGGAGGAGGCCGAATACCTGGTACGACACCGACCCAGCGGCACCATCCGCGGGGTCCAGGTCAAGTGCCTCGTCGTCCCGGATGCCACCACTCGCAGTGCCGTCGCGTTTCACGGTCCCTCGTTCGTGGCCTCGCCGCTCACCGACGCCGTGATCCTCTGCTGGCGACACGACCTCGGCGGTTTCGATGACACCGCCTGGATCATCCCGACGATCGACCTGCCCCAACTTGCGTCCACCGATGGGTACACCATCCTGCTCAGGTTGAGCCTCTCCTCGACGCACAGCCGATTCGACGCGTACCGCGTGAAGCGTACGCAGATCGCCACCCTCCTGGCGGAGCGCGCAGCGGCCGGCCAGTAGCGTCGATCGGTATAACTCCGGCGATGGACGAGGCCGCCACTGACGCACGTATCCCCCCGACCCGCAATGCCTCGCGGTGCTCATCCGACTTCAACGTGGTGAGCAGCGGCACGCGCGTGGTCGACGACCTCCGATCGCAGGCTACGCGTGGTGTTGTCCCCAACCTGTCGGAGCCGCCCGATGACCAGCCAACCTGACTCCGACCCCGGCTTGACTGCCAGCCTCAACGACACGCGCTCCGTCGTCCTTGTTGAAGGCATCAGCGACAAGCTCGCGCTCGAAACACTCGCCAGGCGTCGTGGTCGGCACCTTCGTGCTGAGGGCGTCGTCGTCGTGTCGATGGGTGGCTCGAAGAGCGTCGGTCGATTCCTCGACCTGTATGGCCCACTGGGGGCTGGCCTGCGGCTCGCGGGTCTCTGCGACGCCGCGGAGGAGGGAGACTTCGTTCGCGGCCTCGAGCGAGCCGGCCTCGGCTCCAACCTCAATCGCGCCGCGCTCGAATCGCTGGGCTTCTACGTCTGCGTCGACGACCTGGAAGACGAGTTGGTCCGCGCGCTCGGAGTCGAGGCGGTTGAGGAGGTTATCGCGGCGCAGGGTGAGCTCGGGCCGTTGCGAATCTTCCAGCGGCAGCCGGCGTGGCAGGGTCGGCCGCGCGAGGCTCAGTTGCGGCGCTTCTTCGGGACCCACGGTGGTCGCAAGATCCAGTGCGCACCGCTGCTGGTCGACGCGCTCGATCTCTCGCGAGTCCCGCGACCGCTCGACGGGGTCCTCCACCACGTGTGACGGACACCCACGGTGGCAGCGGTATCCTCGGGTGGCGATGGTGACGATGGACGACGTGAGGACACTCGCGCTCACCCTGCCACGCAGCTACGAGGCGCTGGTCGGGCATCGGATCAAGTTCCGCGTCGGCCGGTTGGTCTACCTCGCCTTTTCTCGAGACGAAGAGATGATGGGATTCGCGTTCCCCAAGGACCTGCGCGAGCCGCTCATCAGATCCGCCCCAGAGAAGTTCGTGATGCCGCGGCCCTCCGACGAGCGCTACAACTGGGTCAGGGTTCGCCTCGCTGCCATCGACCAACCCGAGATGCGCGCGCTTGTCCTGGACGCGTGGACGATGGTGGTGCCGAAGGGATTGGCGGCCTCGTACTTCGCTTCCGGCGGGAACGCGCGAGGCGACCCGATACGCGCCTGAGGATGGCGCGCACCGGTGCTTCGACTATCCCGTCACCTCCGGGTCCACCCAGGGCCGTGCGATTCAAGGGTGGCCGCCGGAAGGGGTCGGCCTCGTGCGCAGCGGATGATTCACGCCAAGACGGCTGGCACGTCGAGGTGGGGTCACCAACGCCGTTGGCAGGCGATGCGCCGAACTGCCATCCTATCGCTCGCAGTCCGGCAATCACCAGAGGTTTGCGTGACCAGAAAGCGAGGACTCTTCGCCGAGCTCCATCACCAGCACCAGATGGCCGAAAGGCGACAGCGCCAGGCATCCGCAGGCGCAGCACGGGCTAATGCCGCTGCTGCTAGGCAGCTTGAACAGGCGAGACGGCGGGCGCAGCAAGCTCAGGTCCAGTACGCACGTGCCACTGCAGCGGAGCAGAGGAAGGCCGAACAAGAGGTCCGCCGCCTGCATGACGAGGCCATGCAGGCCGAAGTGGATGCGAAAAACACCGAGCTAGATGTGGTTCGGGAAGAAGTCGACTCAATCCTGAGCTCCGCCCTAGCAGCCGACCCGTTTGTCGACCTCGAAGCCCTTCGGACAGTTGCTCAACATCCGCCGTTTGGACGGTCCGATCTCGAGACCCCTCTCCCCGCCCCGGTGCCACATGCCGCTCGCGAGGAGCCGACGTACCACGAACCCCCGGTGCCCCATGGTCTGGCAGGGATGTTCGGCTTCAAGAAGAAGTATGCCGCCGCCGTTGCTGTCGCCTGGGCAGAGTTCGAGCAACAACACTCGGCTTGGGAGGCCGAGGTAGCGGCGCTTCCGATGGCACAGCTGCACCAGATGCAGGAACACCAGCGCGGCGAGAAGACGCGGCAAGAGCAATTGCAACTGGCACGCCAGGCATATCGCGCCCAGTGCGAGGCTCGCGAGGCAGCGTCGGCCCAGGTAAACAGCGCTCTCGATCACCTGATCCAAGGCTTGGCGGTCGGCACGCCCGAAGCAGTCGAGGAGTATGTCGGGATGGTGCTTGGAGGCTCCGAGTATCCCGAGAGCTTCGTTGTGGATCACGATTTCTCGTACGACGGCGCATCGAAGGAACTTGCCCTGACCTGTACGGTGCCGCCGCCGGATGCTCTGCCTGCCGAGCACCAGTTCAAGTACCAACGATCGAAGGACGAGATCAGCGCATCGGTCCTACCGCTGAAGGCGCAGAGAGATCGATACACCGCAGCCGTCCTGCAGGTGGCGCTGCGAATGCTGCACGAAGTCTTCGTCGCCGATCGTGGCGCACACATTCAAACAATCGCCCTGACCGTCCAAACCGAAGGCCTCCACTCCGCCACCGGACTAATGAGAGGCGCCACCTTGGTCGGCGTGGCGGCAGAACGCTCCAGTTTCCTAACGTTCGACCTGAAAAAGGTCGTCCCCAGCGCCACTCTGCACCACCTGGGTGGCGTTGTATCGAAGAACCCCTTCGACATGGTAGGAATTGACCCGTCCAAGGGTGTCAGGGGCGTGTAGCGTGGATGGGTATGTCTTCAATCCCGCACCGGGATGGCCGGCTCAGCCGCCGGGGTGGGAGCCCCCTGAGGGTTGGCAGCCTGGTCCGGATTGGCCGAAGCCGCCTGCTGGATGGGTTTTCTGGATTCCTGCCTCAGCGGCATCCTCACCTTCAAGTCCCTTCGCTCCGAATGCGCCGCTACCGCCCCGAGGCCAGCCGGCACCCACCCTTCCCGTAGCCGTGCCCACCGGCGCTCCGCCTCCGGTGGCACCCGTCGCGGAACCCGCCGCCGCAGGGCAGTTAGTCGCGGCTCCAGCCGAGATCGCTCGGCTTGTCTCACGAGTTGCTGAGCTTGAGAACGAGTTGCGGCAGCTAGCCGCTGCGCCGACACGAGTGCAGTCGACCGATGGACTGGTTGACCTCGACGACGAACGGGTTCTCCAGGAAGTAGGCATTTATCGCTATCACCATCCGCTGGAGACGTCTCAAGAGTACCGGGATCGCCTGCAGGAAATCCAAGACAGAATCAAGGGCGGGATCAAGGGAGGCACCGCAGTCCTTGCCTCGGACATGTTCACCTTCAACAACTCACTGGCCAAGGGCCGCAGGATGACCAGCGACTACTCGAAGCTCATGTTGCGTGCATACAACGGCGAGGCCGATACCTGTGTGCGCTCCCTGCGGGCTGGGAACGTCGTGACGGCCAAGAAACGTCTGGAGGCCTCCGCCGATGTGATCGCCCGGTTAGGCGCCATGATGGAGATGCGCATCAACCCCGACTATCATCGCATCCGCGTCGAGGAGATCGAGTTGACTGCCGATTTTCTAATGAAGGTCCAGGAGGAGAAGGAGAAGGCTCGCGACGAGCGCGAGCGACTTCGTGAGGAGCGCAAGGCTGAGCAAGAACTTGCCGCGGAGCGTGAGCGACTAGACAAGGAGCATGCGCATTATCTGAACGCCCTCCAAGCCGTCTCCGCGAGCGGTGATCAAGGCGCCGTCGCTGAGATCACGGCTAGGCTCGTAGCCATCGACGCAGCCATCAAACATAACGACTTTCGAGCTGCGAATATCCGTGCTGGTTACGTGTATGTGATCAGCAATACTGGTGCCTTTGGCCCAAACGTCGTGAAGATCGGGATGACGCGCCGGCTTGAGCCGATGGACCGCGTGCGTGAACTAGGTGACGCGTCAGTCCCCTTCCCATTCGATGTACACGCGCTGTTCTTCTCGGCGGACGCCGTTACTCTTGAGATGGAACTGCACCACGCCTTCCATGCCGTGAGACTGAACCATATAAACGATCGTCGCGAGTTCTTCTTCGCCGCGCCCTCTGCAGTCAGGATTGTGTTGGCGGAGAAGGTCGGCAACCTCCTTGAATTCGCGGAAGCTGTGGAAGCAACCCAGTACTTGCAGAGCAAGAAATACTGGCCAGCGCCTTCGAACTAGAGGCGTCACGGCCGGGTGACCAACACGGCAACGCTGCACCGTCTTGCGAGCGACACGCGCTGGCCCCGGCGAGGTACCAATGCTCGAGCTGAGTTGGGCGACGTGGACTCCTCCCAAATCGCGACCACCCTGGAGGCGGCACGAGCTTCCCACAGCCCATACGTCGGCGGGCTATAACGCGCTGATGGATGACACCGCCTCTCATGTCCCATCGATGGCGATCGCCGGCATGGTCAAAGCTCACGCGGCTCTCGCCAGAACGATCGCCGACCTCAACGACGAGGTCGCGCGCCGACCCAGCCTGCTGCCGGGCTGGTCGGTGGGCCACGTCCTCACGCACATCGCCCGCAACGCCGACAGCGTGACCCGACGCTTGCAGGGAGCGGCCGAGGACCGCATCGTCGACCAGTACGCAGGTGGCGCCGAAGGCCGGCAACACGACATCGAGGAAGGAGCAGGTCGCGCGGCTGCGGAGCTGATCGCTGATGTCCTTCGCACCAACCACCAGGTTGAGGCTGCCGTCAGCACGTTTCCCGCGCTGGCATGGGATCGACTCACGCGATGTGGGCGGCGAGGAACGCCCGGCGCACACGGTGGTGTCGTCACGATGGCACGAGGTCGAGGTGCACCACGTCGACCTTGGGATGGGCTACCGGCCGCAGGATTGGCCCGACGACCTCGTCGACTCCTGGCTACCCGAGGCCAGGGAGCACTTTCTCCCCACCGCTGACCAGCGCGAGCTGCTGGCCTGGCTCGTCGGGCGCGGATCCGCCCCCCGCATAATTCCCTGGGGCTGACGCTGCACCGCTGGTGGTCAGCATGGCGCGATCGATCGGCCTCTTTGCGTCACCGACCTGTAGCCGTGTCGGTACGACGATGGTCATCGACTACAGCATCGGCAGCCAGCTCGCGCCACGATGCGTGAAGGCGGTGCGCCTGCCGGCTTCTGTCACTCGAGCAGTGCGCGTATGTCCGCGGCCGTCAGTTGCGACGACCCGGCACCACCGCCGGCGAGCACACTCGCGAACAGCGCTGCCTTCTTCGCCTTCAGCGCCATCACCTTCTCTTCGATCGTGTCCTTGGCCACCATGCGGTACACCATCACCTTCTTGGTCTGGCCGATGCGGTGCGTTCGATCCACCGCCTGCGCTTCGGTTGCTGGATTCCACCAAGGGTCGAGCAGGATGCAGTAGTCCGCCTCGGTGAGGTTCAGCCCCAGTCCACCCGCCCTGAGGCTGATCAGGAACACCGCGGCGTTGCCTGTCTTGAACTCACCCAGGACCTGGTCCCGCTTGCGAGTGCTGCCGTCGAGGTAGCAGTAGGTGATGTCGGCGCAGTCGAGCTGTGCACGCACCCGGCGCAGGAAGCGTGTGAACTGACTGAAAACCAGCACGCGGTGGCCCTCCGCCACAACGTCCTCCAATTGCTCCATCAGCGCTTCCAGCTTCGTGGACGGCACGGATTGGTGTTTGGGGTCCACCAGGCCTGGGTCAATGCTCGCCTGGCGGAGAAGGGTGAGCGATCGGAAGATCTCGAAGCGGTTGCGCCTCAGGTCGCCGAGCAGGCCAAGCACCTTGGTGCGCTCACGTTGCAGGTAGGTGTCGTACACCCGGCGGTGGCGCGGGTTCAGCTCCAGCTCGAGCACCTGTTCGAGTTTCTCCGGAAGGTCCGCCGCAACCTCGTCCTTGGTGCGTCGAAGCAACAGCGGCTTGATCCGTCGGCGCAGCCGCTGCAACAGCTCCTCGTGGCTCCACCGTTCAATGGGCGTGCGGTAATAGTCGGTGAAACCCTTGGGATCGCCGAACAGGCCTGGCGCAACGATGGAGAACATCGACCACAACTCCATCAGGTTGTTCTCCATCGGCGTTCCCGTGATCGCCAGCTTGAACGGCGCGGCGAGGCGGCGTGCGCAGAGGTAGCCTCGCGATTGATGGTTCTTCACCGACTGTGCTTCATCGAGGATCAGCCCCGACCACTGCTGCGTCGCGTAGGCGTCGAACTCGATGCGGAAGAGTGCGTACGATGTCACCACGACATCCTTGCCGGCGCGGACCTCGGCGAGCGCGATCTGCCGCCGTACCTGCGTCTCGGTGACGGTGGCCACTGCCAGCTTCGGCGCAAACCGCCGACACTCGGACGCCCAGTTGCCGACTACGCTCGTCGGCGCCACCACCAGGAACGGTGGGCCATGAGGCTCTTTCAATCGGGCACGGCAGATGAGCGAGATGGCCTGGACCGTCTTCCCCAGCCCCATGTCGTCAGCAAGCACACCGCCCAACCCATGCTCGTGGAGGAACGCAAGCCATTGGTACCCCGTCTCCTGGTACGGTCGCAAAGTGGCGCGCAGTGTCTTCGGACGGGGCACAACGGCAATCCCGTCGGCAGCGCGCAGGCGGGCGATCGACGCACCCCACGCAGCGGCCTGCTCGGAGGGCACACCGAGGCGCTCGAGCTCGCCCCACAGGCTTGCCTGGTAGCGGCTGATGCGCAGCCCCTGCACGCGACGGTCACCCAGCGCGCGGGCCTCGGCGATGAGGGAGCGCAGCTGCTCGAACTCGGGACGATCGACTCGGAAGAACGTGCCGCTCGGCAGGATGAAGTGCTGTTGCCCCTCCGCGATGGCCGTGAACAGCTCCGCAAATGGGCACTCCTCCCCGCCCACAGAGACGGTGACGGTGAGGTCGAACCAGTCCGCGGATTCACTTACGGCACCCTCGAGCGTGATCAGAGGCGCGGTGTCGGACTCGCGGAAGTTGGGCCTGGCGCCGCTATCAGAGACGATGACGTCGGGGACGGCCTCGATGCCGGGCAAGACGTCACCGACAAACGCGACTGCGTCCATTCCCCGCAGGACTGCTGTCGGAGCCAGCGGCGCACCCTGCACATCCTGTTCATGCAGGGCGTCGACATCCCTGGTGCATTCCCGCACCCGGGCCAGGATCTCGCGGCACGCAGCGCTGTCCTGGTCGTTGAGCAGGCGCGTGCGCAGCGGTGACTGGGACCGCACGTCTCCCACCACTGTTTCCCAGTGCCAGTTCACGATCGCCGCCGGGCCGGGCAGGTGCTGGACATCGAGGCAGAGGCGGGTGCTGGTGGCTGGCAGCTCGAACGACCCATCGCGCGATGTGACCGCCACGCGTTGCCGCAGGGCGGGGTAGAAGTCGGTGAGGAACCGCCGGCGGTCCTCGAGCGGAACACTAAGTTCCTCGGCGCTCTCCCAGAGCTGGCGGAACGTCGGCGCTGGCGAACGGTCCAGCCGGGCGAAGGCGAGGTGATGCACCTGCGCCCGCTCATGGGCCGATGGTGGCCCGTCCCACCACGCGACGCCATGAGCGGACGGATGGCCGATGAGCAACGATGCTCCCGGTGCAATTCGCTGCTCACCGACCATGATCGACGGCGCGACCGTCAGGCTGCCGCCCTGGTTGGTGACGTCGAGCGATGCGATCGCCATCGCGTCCGACATGACCACGCGCTCCTCACCGTGACCGGCCATGAGAAGCGGCAGCCCGAGGGATTGAGCGTCCGCGAGGACATCCCAGACGCGCCGGCTCTGGAGCGCGTCCACGTAGACCTGTTGTCCCGGCGCGAAGCTGCCGTAGCGGGAATTGTGGTGGAGGGCGAGGATGTCGCGCAGGACCTGGACCTGTTCTGGGGGAACATTGTTGAGGACTGCGCTGCGATATTCCAACGACGCCCAGCTCACTGCCGACCGGATCCACTGTCCCGTGGCGTCACTGCGACCCAGCGGCCGCAGGGCAATCCGTGCCGGCGCACCGATTCGTCGCACAACCTCGAACTGGAGCGCCATCCTGGGTTCGCTCGAGATCGTCTGACCGTCGCCGTCGCGCAACCCCGTGAGCGCATGCGCCCACGTCGTGCGTGGCGGCTCGGCAGTGCGCGATGGCGGTTCCCGTCGCACGGTGGCCCGTGCAGGAAGCGGCGCACGCGCCACTCGCGGGACGGCGATGGTTCGCGCGGCGCTCCGGCCATGCTGGGCGCGGGTTTCGCTGAGCAGAACAGCCGCCACGTGCTTGCAGTTGCGGGTCATTGGACACGTGCACGTCGCAATCAGCGCGCGGTGGCGACCGTTGTGGGCGACGCGAACCGTGTATGGCTGTGGGGATGTGCCGGCCACAATGCCCACCAGATGCGTCCCCCATCCGTCCGAGGTCTCGTGCTCCAAAGAGAGCACGGCACCGGCCATGTAGTACGCACGCCCGCGCTCAAACGCTCGCGCTCCGACGAGGCCACGGATCGCCTCCGCGCCAACCCGGAAGGGAAGGGCTGCCGCCTCATGCTCCGTCGTTCCCTCTCCGCGCATCAGCCAACTCTACGGCAGGCTGGGGGCCCATCCTCCGCTCCTCGCCCTCCCGCGCGTGACCCGCGCCGTGGCCGACCAGCGCGAGCTGCTGGCCTGGCTCATCGGGCGCGGATCCGCCCCCCACATTGCCCCCTGGGGGTGACCCCGCACCGCTCGTGGTCAGCGCGGCGCCGATCGATCGGCCGGTACCCGAAACAGGCGGCGAACGTGGACAGCAGCGAGGCGGCGATGTTTGCTTTACGCGGGCAGAAGCGTCAGCGATGCGCAGTGGCGAGGTCGGACAACGGAGAAGTCACGTCGATCCAATGTGAGCACCTCGGTCACGCCCAACCGTTCGGCGAGCGCGATCACCGACGCGTCCACGATCCCCAGGTCGAGATCCGCGTACGTCTCGGCGAGCTCGACACATCGGACCGCGTCGGGGGCGTCCACACTTTCGAGCTGGTACGTGCCGCGCCGGATGTCAGCCACAAATGTCGCGAAGGCAGCGGCGATGGCAGCCTTCCGACACCAGTAATCGACCTCGACGAGCGTCAGCATTGGCACGACCAGCTCGTCATGGCCGGACGCAGCCTCGACGCACTGCAGATGATCGTCCTGGGACTGATCGAGGAGCGCGATGATGCCGCTGCTGTCGAGGATCAGCGTCATCGCGATCAGGAGCGCAGGCGGCCGGCGGCCGGGGAGTCCTCGTCGTCGGCGACGCGGTGCGCGAGGTCGCCTACGCCTGAGCTGACCACACCCCATCGCGGCCGTGGTGCGGTGATCCGCCGAGCAGCGGCGGCCTCGGCCACCACCTCCTTGAGCACCGTCGCCAGGGAGACGCCGCGCCTCCGCGCCTCAGCCTCGATCACTGCCAAGTCAGCGGACTCCGCTGAGAGTGTCGTCCTGCGAATCATATGCTGATGCTAGCATCACCACGATCGCAGACCTCACCGTCACCATCGGAGGCCACGACACGTCAGCACGATTACGCCGGCAGTGAGAGCTGCTCGGGTGGCGCGGGTGCCTGGTACTCCGCCACTGCGGTGGTCAGCAGTCGCTCGTCGATGCAGTCAAAAGCGAGCGCACCACGCTCTACCAATGGCTGGTTCCCCGCACCGGCGCCGTCTCCTGTCCAGACTGCCACGGTGCCAAAGCGTCGCTTGATCGCCTCGGTCGCCCCGCCCCAGGTGCCGCCGTCGCCCTTGTCGGACGTGACGACCACTGTCATCCGGGCAAGTCCATAGATGATCTTGTTCCGCCCCATCGCGCTTCCCACCGAGAACGCTGCAGACGGGTGGTATGGCGTGAGAAGCGTCACCTCGCCGTCGAGCACCGCCCGACGCGTCTCGCTCTCTGCCAGACGCCGGGTTAGTGAATCAGCGAGCGCGCCGACAACCCGGCCGCCGGCCTCGCGGGCTGCAGCCATCGCGGTCTGGTCGATTCCCCGAGCACCGCCTGAGACGGTGACAAGTCCATGCTCGGCCGCAAGCCGTGCGACCGCCGACGCAACCTGCCGGGCCGCCGGGCTGGCTGCACGACTGCCCACCACCGCAACTCCGTCGTCGTGAAGGAGGTCGAGGGAGCCGGCCACGTGCAGCAAGGGCGGCGCCAACCTCCCGAGGCGGTCGCGGAGTCGCAGGGGAAAGCCGTCATCAAACACCGTGATGACCGTCAAGCCGCTGTGCTCCACCTCCTCCAGTGAGAAGGCCATCCGGTTGCCTTCATCGAGCAGTGAGGCAAGCCGCACCGCCTGGGCCGGCGCGCACCCCAGGGTGTCCTCGATGGCAGCCGGTGTCTGTCCGAGAAGGCGTCCGGGGTTCTCGCCGACGTCCGCGAGAAGTTGCCAATATTCGTTGGACTTGAGTGGCTCGTCTGTCCGGTCGGAGAGGCGATGGGTCAGGAGCAGCGTTGCAACGGCGTCGTCGCTTCGCCTACCCACCTCGCAATCCTAGCCCCGGCTTACTGGCCGCGTGCTTGGGCGAGGACAAATGGGTGCACGGGCCCCGATCCCGCCGCACGGAGACCGGTGCCGGCGACGGTCAGGGTCCATCCGGAGTCCACGATGTCATCCACCAGCAGCACTGGCTCTGGGCGCACCGAGCCGGTGATCTCAATTCCGCCGAGAACGTTGCGGAGCTGTTGGGTGCTGTTCTCCATCTCCTTCTGCGGCCGCGACGCACGCTCCTTCCGAAGGCAAGGGACGAAGGGGACTCCCAACCTACCGGCGAGGCGCGCGGCGAAATCGGCGACGAGCGTGGGATGTCGCGTCGACGGAATGCATGTGACCCACATCGGCCAAGGCGCTGGTTGCCACCGTTCGCGAATCAGAGTCACGGACGCCACCACGAGTTCCTCTGCGAAGACGCCCTGCTGGAACTTGCCATCCACCACCAGCCGGCCCCACCCGGCGTCGGCGTAGATCGACAGCGCCCTGCCCACCTCGAGTCGCTCCTCTGGGGAAATGGCGCCGTGTCGGTCTGGGACACCGGGCGGCCACTGCCGACGCGGCTTCAGCTCGAGATCCTGCCCTCGCAGAAATGTCAGAGCCGCCGCGATCAGCTGTGGTGCCAGAGGCACACCGACGGTCTGGCCCGTGCATGCGTCACATCGGCCACACCGCTTCGCAACTGGGTCGTCGAGCTGCTGCTGAAGGAACTGCATGAGACAGGTCCCAGTGCTGCCATATCGGCGCATCGCGTCCGGCTCCACGCGCCGTTGAGCGGTCACCCGTTCCACGTGGTCCGCGTCGTAGGTCCACGGCGTGAGCGTCCGCTCCCAGCCGCCGCGCACGCGGGAGACAGCCCCCTCGGCCTCGAGCACCTTGAGCATTGTCTCAAGGCGTGACTTGCGCACATTCACGACGGCCAGCACGTCGTAGAGAGGCACCCGCCCGGCTCGGTCCTCGAGGAGCGCCATGACCGCCTCGGCGTCACCGCGGGTGGGAAAGGCCGTGCTGATGAAGTAGTTCTGAATCTCCTCGTCTTCGGCGCCGCGGAGGAGGATTGCGGGCGCATCCGTCAGTGTTCGTCCCGCTCGACCGATCTGCTGGTAATAGGCCACAACGGAACCGGGAGCCTGGTAGTGCACGACGAATGCAAGATCGGCCTTGTCGAAGCCCATCCCCAGCGCCGACGTCGCCACCACCACCTTGACCGCGTTGCCTAGAAGGCGTTGTTCAATGGTCTCGCGCTCAATCGGGTCGTCCTCTCCCGAGTACCCCACAGCGTCGACGCCCTGCTGCCGCAACCACTCGGCCACCAGGCGTGTATCCCGGACGGTCAGGCAGTAGACGATCCCGGTCCCCGGCAGAGTGGGCACGACGGTGGCGAGCCAGGCCAGTCGTTCCTCCGCTGAGGAAAGGTCCACCACGGAGAGCCGGAGACTGGCGCGGGCGAGCCCACCCCGCACCACGCGCAAGCCGTCACCCAGCTGGTCGATGAGGTCGCTGATCACTCGGTCGTTGGCCGTCGCTGTTGTGCACAGGACGGGCGTGGTCGACGGCAGACCGTGGAGCACGTTGGCGATCAGCCGGTAGTCAGGCCTGAAGTCGTGACCCCAATCGCTGAGGCAGTGGGCCTCATCGACCACGAGGAGGCAGGGGCGGGAGGTGAGGAGTTTGAGCGCTTCGGAGCGGAAGGTCGAGTTGTGGAGCCGCTCCGGAGACACCAGGAGCAGGTCGATCTCATCGTCTCGGAGGGCGACCACGATGTCGTCGTGTCGCTCGCTGTTGCCGCTGTGGAAGTCGGCCGCCCGTATCCCAATCCTCTGTGCCATGGCGACCTGGTTGCGCATCAGGGACAACAACGGCGAGATGAGGAGGGTCGTGCCATACCCGCGTCTGCGGAGCATGGCCGTCGCGATGAAGTAGACGAAGCTCTTCCCCCAGCCGGTGCTCTGCACCAGCAGTACCCGCCGGTGGCCAACCACGATGTCCACGATCGTCTCCAGCTGTCCAGGGCGGAACGTGGCATCGGGTCCGAGTGCGCCTCTCAGGATCTCCGCGGCCTCAGCGGCGGCAGACTGCTCAGCGTCCGTGATCGCCGAGTCGCCGCTCATGCTGGGCTGTCCTCCAGTGCCAAGCACTCGCCCAGTCGGCGCGCGAGAGAGCGTACGTGCGACCCCGGCGTACCGCAAGTGGCGGTGGCTGTCAGCGCGCCGATCGGCCGCGCACCGATGGAGCACGTCGACCACCGAGCTCATGGCCGACCGCTGACACTTTGAGCCCGGGCGTCGGGGGTCCGAAGCGCCGCGAGGCGTGGCTGTGCCGGCAGCTCACCGCATCCCCGCAGAGGTGCCCGACGGCAATTCCTTCAGTCCCGCCGCCGGCAACCTATGGTTCGGAGACAACCTCACCGACGGCTCTCCGGATGGCGCGCACCACCTGGTCGAGCTGTCGCCACCCGAGCGGTCGCCCCAACGGCCCGTCTGCCAGGAAGTCGCGGTCGATCGTCGTGATCTCTTCACAGAACAGGACGCTGTCGGACCCGAGGCCGCCCGCTCCGGCAGGCAGAGCCACTCGTGTCGGGCCGAGCCGCCCCCGCGAGAACACCGGGATGACGATGAGGTCGTCGCGCATGGCGTTGCGCACATCTTCGGAGATGACGAGGGCGGGCCGCGGCTGGTGTGGGTCGTCCGGCTGACCGGGGGTGTAGACGTACCAGATCTCGCCGCGACGCGGCACACCGCGCGAGAGTCGCCGCGGGCTCAGGTCCGCGCGACCCGGCGCCTGGCGGCCTCCCGGCGGGTCTGGCGCCAGGCTGCGTGCTCGTCGGCAGGCACGTCATCCGCGTCCGCGAACTGCAGCTCCATCGCGGCGCGCTGCTGCGCGGCCGACCAGAGCCGCAATGCCTCATCGACCACCTTGCTGCGGTCGAGCCCCGCATGCGCCTCGACGTAGGCGTCAACGTCGCGGACGAGCAGATCATCGAGCGAGACGCTGAGCTTCACGCGTGGCATCCTCCAAAAGGTAGCATGTTTGGTGGGAGGCTGCCCCCGAACGCCAGTCCTGCTCCCACCTCCCGGACCTGGTCGCTCAGGCGGCGGCGTCGAGTGACCGTGTGCCTCGGCAGCTCGGGTACCGACTGCAGCCCCAGAAGCGACCGTGCTTTGAGATCCGCAGCACCATCTCCTGATGGCAATGCGGACAGCTCATGGCTCCCGGTCGAGCGACTGGCGTCTCTGCGCGGGATTGCGGGTTCGGGACGACACAGACGAAGGCTACGGGTGGCCCGCCGCCCAAAACCCGCCCATCG
This sequence comes from Candidatus Amunia macphersoniae, assembly GCA_016464795.1. GTDB lineage: Bacteria > Chloroflexota > Dormibacteria > Aeolococcales > Aeolococcaceae > Aeolococcus > Aeolococcus macphersoniae. Next base: position 45,257 of record JAEKNN010000008.1, read on the forward strand.
CCGAACTGCGAATCCCTCGTCACAGACGGCACCAGCGCGGGTCAGCCGTCGCAACCAACAGCTATCGAGAGCGAGCTGCAGATGGCGTCCATCGTCGACGTCCGGGCATGTCCAACGCGGCGAACCAGGCGAGACCGGGCGACGAGCTGCACGTTGTCCAGGTTGGCCACGCACTCCACGCGGAGACCGTCGTCAGCTCCCAGGCGCACCTCCGTCGAGAGACCGCGGATGGTGGAGGTGACGGGCGCCGCGATCACCGCGTGGAGCACCCGGCCTAGCGGATCTCGGGTCAGCACCACCGCCGGCCGGACCTTGTCGAGCCGTGCCAGCCACACCTCCCCCCGCCGTGGCGCCGGGTCACTCACGCGGTGCCATCGGGTACAGCGCTTCCCAGTCGGTGTCGTCGTTGAGCTCGCTGTCCGAGATGTCTGCGAGGGCCATCTCGGCGGCCGACGGCGGCGCCTGCCGGTATGCCGCGAGGTCACGGCGGAGGCGCTCGGTGCGGATCAATCGATCCAGCGCGAGGTCGATGACCTCAGACGTCGATCGAGCATCGGTCAGGGACCGGGCCATCTCAGCTTTGTCCCGGCTCAGCGTGATCGTGACCTTCTCTCGCGCCATACCTTTGATACTACCAAGCGGCCATACCCGAAGGCAAAAGCTACGTTGGAGCAACTGTGCGGCGTGTGATGATCATTTCCGTGACGGAACACCGGAGCGGAGGTATGGGGTCTGCCACCATTGCCGTTGACGAAGAGCCCAAGAGCGGTGAGACCGATCGGCACCGGCAGCGCAGCGGACAGATCGCTGCACACCATGTCCGGCGCTTTCGCGACGTCACCAATGGGATCTTCGGACTGATCGTCGTGCTCAGCGGATTCGCTCTCACCGAGGTCCCGGTTCGGGTGCCGTACGACATGGTCAACATCGTCTGCTACTTCCTTCCCATCTTTCTTTTCGTGGTGTATCTCTGGCGCCAGGTCGGCGAGTTGCTCGATGTCCATCCCAGTCACGACCGGCGCCTGACGCAAATCCTCACGGTGTGCCTGTTCTTCGCCACGCTCGTTCCGGTGGCCGTCAGGCTCTCGGTGGTGGGTGAGGGGGGAGTTCGGACATACGCTCCGGTTGGCGTTTCATTCATCGTGGCCGCCGTGTTCTTGTTGTTGGCGCTCTGCGCACACCGCGCGGCACGTGTCCACACCGAGGTCACTCACCCGAAAGACACCCGATTTCTACGTCAGCTGGCACTGTCTGACCTGCTGACGGCGTTGATGTTCATGGCCTCCGCCGCACTGGACGCGGAGGCATCCGTACTGCGAGTCCCTCTGCAGTCAGCCGTGTGGGTAGCCGCCTTTTTTGTCCCGAACATACTGTGGGGGGTTCAAGCGCGCCTGCGACGCGCGGCCTGAAGCAAAGCGGGACTTACACACCAGACCCGCCGGCCCCCAACTCCCGTCGCCTGACCTCGAGGAACCCACGCTCGGCCGCGTTCTCTGTCCGCCTGATCGCCTCCCCATAGGCCGCCGCGGCCTCGGCGTCGCGCCGCAGCCGGCGCAGCATGTCGGCACGGACCGCATGGAACATCTGAAAGTCCTCCAGCGCGAGGTCGTCGACAAGCGCGAGCGCCGCATCCGCACCCTCCACCTCCGCCACTGCCACGGCACGGTTGAGCGCCACCACCGGCGTCGGCGACATCACCAGAAGCTGGTTGTACAGCTGCAGGATCTGCCACCAGTCGGTCTCGCTCGCACGAGCCGCGTCGCTGTGCACTGCGTTGATCGCCGCCTGGATCTGGTACGGACCCGGCTGGTTGCGCGCCAGCAGGCTCCGCACCAACGCCTGCCCTTCATCGATCAAACCACGGTCCCACAGGCGCCGATCCTGGTCGGTCAGCAGCACCAGCGCACCGTCAACGGTGGTGCGCGCCGGCCGCCGCGACTGCACCAGCAGCATCAGCGCCAGCAGCCCGGCCACCTCACCGTCGTCCGGCATGAGCTCGTGCAGCACACGCCCCAGCCGGATCGCCTCTGCACAGAGGTCGTCACGCACCAGCGATTCGCCGGACGTCGCCCGGTAGCCCTCGTTGAACACCAGGTACACCACCACCAGCACGGCGCGCACCCGCTCGGGCAGATCAGCATCGCTCGGCACGCGGTACGGGATCCGCGCATCGCGGATCTTGCCCTTGGCGCGCACCAGCCGCTGCGCCATCGTCGCCTCCGGCACCAGGAAGGCGCGCGCGATCTCCGGTGTCGTCAGCCCACCCAGCAGCCGCAGCGTCAGCGCCACCTGGCTGGCAGTTGCAAGCGACGGGTGGCAGCACGTGAAGATCAGCCTCAGCCGCTCGTCGCGCACCACGCCCTCCTCGACAGGCTCGTCCTGTGCGTGCAGCAGACCGGCCTGTGCATGCCGGTCGTTGCGTGACGCCTCGCGCCGCAGCCGGTCGATGGCCCGGTTGCGCGCGGTGGTGATGATCCATCCCGCCGGGCTCGGCGGCACGCCGGCGGAGGGCCAGCGCTGCACCGCGGCGGCGAAGGCCTCCTGGACCGCCTCCTCAGCAACGTCGATGTCACCGAACACGCGGACCAGGACGGCAACGGCGCGGCCGTACTCCTCAGCGAAGACACGTTCGATCTCGGAGACGGCCGGCGCCTGCACTGTCGCCGTCAGCTCGGCGGCTCTTCCGCGACGGGCCGCACCTCGATGGTGGCGGCGCACGCGCGCACGGCTTTCTGTCCCCACTCCAGGGCGGCGTCGAGGTCGTCGGTGTTGATGATCCAGAAGCCGCCGATGTGCTCCGCGCCCTCGGCGAAGGGACCGTCGGTGGTGATCACGTCGCTGCCCTTGGCGCGCAGCGTTGTCGCTGTGCTCGAGGGGTGCAGCCCAGCGGCGAATACAAACGCGCCGGACGTCTGGAGCTCCTCGTTGAGGGCGTCGACGTCGCGGATCGTCCGCTCCCGCTCGCCCGGGGCGAAATCGGGGTTGTCGGCGTGGCAGACGCTGACCATGTACTGAGCCATCGGGGTTCCTCCTGGTTGCGATTGTCACCGGTCCATCGCCGGCTCTCACCCTCTACACGAACGGCGTCGCGCCAAATCGACATATCACCCGGTGGCGGTGGACTCACTGTTCGTCCGCGGGCGCCAACCAGTCCTCCGGCGGCGGGTCGGTGACCGTCGCTGCTGTCAGCCAGGTTTCCAGCGCGGCGAGGATCCGCCCCGGAGCCTGCCGGTTGCGAGGGAAGGTGCGCGAGCTGGTGAAGAGAAGACCCGGCGCGCCGCGACCGTCGGCGTCGGCGAGGAGCCGCCGGAAGTCCTTGACGTTCTCGGTCACGATGCGACGGCCTGTCTCGACCGCCCATGCCCACACCTCCGGATCGGTCATGGATCGCAGCTGAGGATCTGCGGCCACAGCAACCACGTCGTGGCCGCGCCGGCGTAGCTCCTCCGCAATGCCCGGCGCAAACATCTCGTCGAGCAGCAGCGCGACCTGGCGCGCCGGGCTCACGCGAGCAGGCGGCGCTCGACGCGCCAGGCTTCCTCGGCGGCTCGTGACTCCTCGTCCGCCATCGCCAGCTCGGCATCAATCTCATCCGGGTACGCGCCGTAATAGCGCAACGCTGCCCGCACTCGCCCCGGGGAAAGGCTGAGCAGCGCTCCCAACGCAGAGACCGCCGTCTCGCCGCGCTCGTCCGTCTCTCGAGCGGCTTTCACCACCTCCCAGACATCGGGTCCCAGGGCTAGGGCGGCGCGCCTGCCGGTCGGCCCATCCTTGAAGATGATTCCGGGGTGTTCCGCCAGGCGGAGGCCCTCATCCACGAGGCGCTGGGCCAGCCCAGACGGAGTCGACCCCGGGATGGCGCGAGCTCGCCGCCGCAGCCTGTCGAGGATCGCCGGGTCGAACCGTATGGAGAGCGGGGTGCTCATGTAGTGCATTGTAGGCGGTACGCTACATATTGTCGCCCTGTGGACTACCCGCGACGGAACTTCGCAACGGCGATCGGGGCGAAAACCGCGACGATGCCGGTCGTCCAGAGCATCGACACCCCGACGTACCACCCGGCGCTGTGCTCCAGCAGCGCCTCCGCCTTGGGACCGAGCGCGAGCGCCCGGACGGCGTCGACCATCATGGTCACCGGCTGGTACTCGGCGAACGCCCGCAGCCATCCCGGCATCGTCTCCACCTGAACGTAGGTGCTCGAGAAGAAGCTGAGCGGGAACACCAGGAAGGCGACGCCCTGGGCAGCCTGCGGGCTGCCCGCGATGGCGCCGAGCGCCACGAACATCCACTCGAAGGCGAAGCCGAACGCGATGCACAACGCCAGCGCGGCCAGCGCGGCTGTACCGGTTCCGTGGAAACGGAAGCCGATCAGCAGGCTGACCCCGACCGTGGCCAGCAGTCCCCAGACCATCTGCAGGGTGTCCGAGACCACGCGAGCGACCAGCATCGAGCTGCGCGGGATGGGCAGGGAGCGCAGGCGATCGATGAAGCCCTGCTGCATGTCGTCAGCAATCCCGGTTGCCGCCCCCATGCCGAAGTAGAGCACCATCGTTGCCAGAAAGCCCGGCACCAGGAAGTCGACGTAGGCAACGCCGGGGATAGCGATGGCTCCACCGAACACAAAGCGGTAGGTCAGCAGGAAGAGCGCTCCCTGCACCGTGCCTAGGAGCACGAGCTGCGGGGTGCGCAGCCACTTGAGCACGCCGCGACGCGTGATGGCCGCCGTGCTCGCCGCCCAGGTCGCCGATCGTCCTGCTGTTGGTGTCATCGCTGCCATGTGCCTTCTCCTTGCTACGCGGGGGTGCCGCTTCTCGTTCTGTCTGCAGAGCGGCGGGTGAGCGCCAGGAACACCTCGTCGAGCGTCGGTGTGCGCAGGGCCACGTCCTCCACCTCCGCGCCGGCTGACTCCAGGGCACTGAGGGTGTCTCGGAGACGCTCGACCCCGGCCTCGACGGCGACGCTCACGCGCCGCGTGGCCACGTCCATCTGCGGTTCGCTGTGGTCGAGCCGGGCCAGCACCGCGGCGACGCGCGGCAGCTCGTCCTCGCTGCGCACGTGCACCTCGATGACGCGTCGCCCCACCTGCTGCTTCAGCTCGGCCGGCGACCCCTCGGCGATCACCCGGCCGTGGTCGACAATCACCACGCGGCTGGCAAGGTGATCGGCCTCGTCGAGGTACTGCGTGGTCATCAGCACGTCGGTGCCCTGCTGCACGAGGCCGCGGATCGCGTCCCAGAGCTCGATGCGACTCCCGGGGTCGAGCCCGGTGGTCGGCTCGTCGAGAAGTAGGAGGCGGGGACGGCCCACCAGGCTGGCGGCGAGGTCGAGCCGGCGACGCAAGCCGCCGGAGTAGGTCCGGGCCAGGCGGCCGGCATGCTCGGTGAGCCCCAGTTGCTCCAGGACCTGCGTCGTCCCCTCCCGTGCGCCGCGCCGGTCCAGCCCGAAGAGCCGCGCCACCATCTCGAGGTTCTCGCGCCCGGTCATCGCCGGCTCCACCGAGGCGAACTGCCCGGCGAGGCCGATGAGGCCGCGCACAGTGCGCGCCTCACGCACAGCGTCGTGACCGTAGACGCGGAGCACGCCGCTGTCCGGCCGGATCAGGGTGGCGACAGCCCGCGCCAGCGTGGTCTTGCCCGCCCCGTTGGGGCCGAGCACGGCGACCACCTGGCCGGCCTCGGCGTCGAGGTTCAGCCCGTCGAGGGCGACGGTCTTGCCGAATCGCTTGCTGAGGCCTGCAGCCTCGATCATCGTGGTCATCTATTGCCTCTCTTAGCTAGGTCGCTTAGAATACTAAGATACTATCCTCGCTAAGATCACGGAGTCAAGTCATGCCCGAAACCCGCGACCAGCTCGTCACCGCCCTCACAGCCGAGTGGTCCCGCCTCGGCGCCGAGCTGGTGCTGCTCTCCCAGGCCGTCGCCGACCGGCTGAAGATCAACGTCACCGATCTCCAGTGCCTGGCCCTGCTGATGAGCACGGGGCCGATGACCGCCGGCCAGGTCGCCGACGCCACCGGCCTCACCACCGGGGCCATCACCGGTGTCATCGACAGGCTCGAGAAGGCAGGGTTGGCGACGCGCGCGGACGACCCGGCCGACCGCCGCCGCGTGATCGTGCGAGCCGTGCCCGATGCAGCCCTTGCCGCCTCCGATCCCGAGACCAGTGCGGCGCTTGCGGCCCTCACCGCCGCCACCGCCGAGGCCTACGACGACTACAGCGATCGTGAGCTCCAGCTGGTCGTCGATGCGCTGCGGCGAGCCCATCCGATCCTGCTCGAACATGTCTCCCAACTGCGTCGCCAACCGGCGGTGCGCCACGAGCTCGACGCTCCCCGGGCGGGGGCCAGCGAAGGCAGGCTGTTCCTCACCGCCGGTTTCGGCAAGATCACCATCGACGCCGACCCGAGGATGGCCGAGCTCTACCGCGCCGACGTCGAGGGCACGCCGCCGCTCATCGAGGTCGATGGCGGCCGGATCAGCGTGAAACCACGCCGAGGTCCGCTCTTCGGCTGGGGCGCCCGCAAGCTGCGGCTGACGCTGTCGGGCGCCATCCCCTGGGACATCGAGGTCGACCAGGGTGCGTACGCGTTCACCGCTGACGTGCGCGCGCTGACATTGCGTTCGTTCACCGTCAATGGCGGGGCTGCACGCGTCGACATCATCGTGGGACAACCGAGCGGCGTTGTGCCGATCACCATCGGTGGGGGCGCCAGCAAGCTGAGGATTCGCCGGCCGCGCGACGTGCCCGTCGAGGTGCGCGTCAAGGGCGGTGCCTCCCGCGTCAGCGTCGACGGCCGCGAGCTGGGTCCAGCAGCCCGCAACCTCCAGTGGAGCTCACCGGCTGGTTCTCCAGACACCGCGCGTTACGTGATCGAGATCCGTGGCGGTGCCTCACGGGTCGACGTCGAGCCCGTGTGACACCGGCGCGCCTGTCCGCGAGCCGTCAGGGCGGCGGCTCGCTCTGAAGCGGTCGCACCTCGACCGCCGCGGCGCACGCGATCGAGCGGCCGCGTCGAGTCGCATCATCGCCCCTGTGACCGCATCGATCGGATGGCTCGTCGCCCAGCGCGACCTGACCGGCAGCAGCGTGCGAGTTCGCGACGCTCCCAGGCTCTGGGTCACCCTCATCTTCACGATCCCGTCGGGTCACATCGTGGGGATGCACATCGGCGCCACCAGCCGAACCTCGCTGAAGGGAGCCGTGAGCGGTGCATTGGAAGCACCGGCGGAGGGCGCGCCGTCGGAGCGCCCCGCGGCTGTCGTCACCGCCGCCGCCCTGCTCGCGCCCGTCCGTGCCGCTCTCCGCAGCGCAGGCATCGCGGCCACTGTCGAGGAAGGCGCCACCCCGGACTGGGCGGAGGACACCATCGACGAGCTGATTGGGCACCTCGGCGGACGCATGCAGGCTGACGATCCCCCAACCCCTGCGGACCGGGCAATGCTCCTCCAGAGCGCGGCCGCGTATGCCCGGGCGGCACCGTGGGAGAGGCGCGCTGACGACGTCCACCTTCGCCTGGAGGTGACCATCGGCGCGAAGCGCAGCGACATGACAGCAATCGTCACCGGCAACGCGGGGATCAGCCGGGGGCTGGTGCTGTGTCCCGGACCAGACGTGCCAGCAAGCTTCGTTGGCGACGGCGACGGCTCGCCTCCTGCGGGCACGTGCCACCTCGCCTTTGCCGCCCCCGGGACGGCGCCAGCCGATGTCGCCGGCCAGGCGGAGCGGTATGCGTGGCCGGCTGACCTCGAGACCCCGCTGTTCCTGGCGATCGGTACCGACGGTCCGCAGGAGATCGACGCCGACCAGGCCCGCGCCCTGACCGTGGCCCTCGCCGCCGTGGTGGAGCACGACCGCCAGGGCGCAGGCATGGGCGAGCCACTGACTGGAGAGTTGATCCTCACCGACGGGCGTCGAGCTGGTTACCGGGCCACCATGGCGACCAACCAAGCTGCGGAGGAGCCGGGGGACGTCCGCATCTACGCCGGCCAGGTTCGCGACGATCTGCTGCCCGAGGGCACCGTCATTGGCCTGGGCGGCCTTCCTTGGGCCGAGCTCGACCGCGTCCGAAGCCGTGCCGCCGTTCACCTGTCCGTGTCGCGGCAGCTCCCACGCTCAGGCGACGGTCTGCCCATTCTCATCCTGGGGCTGGAGAGCCACGATGGCGAGCGCCTCGCGGCAACGCTGCGCGCGGCACGCCCTGAGGGGGTGACCATGCTGGAGCACGGCGGTGAGGTGCTCGTGGTGATCATCACCGCCACCGGTCTGCACGGGGTCACCACGCTCCCCGTTGATGCGGGCGCCATCGACCTCTTTCGCCTTCGCCTGGCAGCGACCAGCGGGTGGCACGGCATCCTCGTGTCCACCAGCGCGGGCCGGCGCGACGATCCCATCCACGGCTTCTTCGAATGTGTCCTGGCGACGGCCCCAACTCCTGCGTCGGGACTCTCACGCGGGGCACTTCCGCGGCGACGCAAGTCCAAGCCCAAGTCACGCCAGGCTCGCTGAGGAACAGTCTCCGCCCCGACCCAGATGGCCGTCTCTGGCGGCCGCACACGAACCCTCGATATGTCCGGTTGGTGTCTTCCCGAGCCGGCAACGATGTCCCCGGTTGGGGATGTGCCCTCAACCGCCGCACTACAATGGTAGCGACATGGAAGGACGCGCCCTCTGTTTGACTGGGACCGTGAGGACGGAAACTCGCTTCACATCCGTGAGCATGGCGTCGAGCCCGGCGAAGCCGAGCAGGCCTACCTCGATCCTCATCGTCTCGGCTCCGACGCCTACAACCTTGGCCCCGAAAGGCGATCCGGTTGGATCGGAGCCACGGACGCTGGCCGTGTCCTCTTCCTCATCACTGTCCGGCGCGGGGGACAGGTTAGGATCGTCACCGCCCGCGACGCGTCGCCTACGATGAAGCGACGCCGCCTTCACCGAGCCCGGTGACATGGCGCGTCCACAACCGCTGATGACGACAGTTCACTCGTGGAGCGACATCCCCGAATTCCCCTCAGAGGCCGAGGAAGCCGCATGGTGGTCCTCGCATGACCTTGGAGATGAGCTGCTGGCGCGCATGCGGCCGGTACCGTTGACGTCTGAGGAGTCGGCGGAGCGTAGCGCTCGAACCCGGCCGGTCGCGGTCCGCTTCGACGAGTTCACGATTCAACGACTTCGGGCACTCGCGGCGCTACGCAACACCGGCTACCAAACGCTTCTCAAGGAGTTCGTCAACGAGCGGCTCTACGAGGAAGAGAAGCGCGCAGGCGTCGTATAAGCAGCCCCGACCGGCGGTGTATCACCTTCGCCGCGGTGATACACTGAGTCATGCCCACCAAGCGGCCGCGGCACCTGATCACCGAGACCGACGTGGTCGCCCAGGCGATCGACGACGCAGGCAGGACCTGGCCCGAGGAGGGGGGGAACCGTGCCCGTCTGCTCGTGCGCCTGGTGCAGGAAGGGCACCGCGCGTTGAGTCAGGGCAACCACCGTCGAACTGAGCGTCGTCGCGACGCAGTCGCCCGCACCGGCGGCACGTTGACGGGCGTCTACGGGCCCGGCTACCTCGACCAGCTGCGTCGTGATTGGCCGGAGTGATCATCCTCGACGCCAGCGTGTTGATCGCCCATCTCGATGCCGACGACGCCCATCACCAGCGCGCCCAACGGCTGCTCGCCGACGCAGCGCGCGAGTCGCTGGCAGCGAGTCCGCTCACGCTGGCCGAGGTGTTGGTGGCCCCGGCTCACGCCGGCATGCTCGACCGAGCCGGCGCTGCGTTGCGCCACCTTGCCCTCGCCACCATCCCCATGGGCGACGAGGCGCCGCTGCGGCTGGCCGTTCTGCGCGCGGGTACCAACCTGAAGCTCCCCGACTGCTGTGTCCTCCTGGCGGCGGAGACGGCAGAGGCAGCAATCGCCACCTTCGACACGCATCTCGCGCGCGTCGCCACCGAATATGGACATCTGGTGCTGGGCCCGTCGCTCTAGCCGCCGGCTGGCCTGAAGGCGGAAAGGCAGAATCGCTCTGGTAGAATTCCACTATGAGCCTGAACATCAAGAACCAGCAGGCCGAGCGCCTGGCCCGTGAGCTCGCCGCCGCAACCGGCGAGAGCGTGACCCGGGCGGTGACCCGCGCGGTCAGCGAGCGTCTCGATCGGGTGCGGGGCGCCGACGAAGCTGGGGTCGCTGACCGCGTCGCGCGGATGCGTGAGATCAGCAGCGACGCGGCACGCCGCTGGGTCGAACCCTACGCAACTGCGGACCATGGCGACCTGCTGTACGACGAGGCGGGGCTGCCGCGTTGATCGTCGACACCTCAGCCCTGATCGCGATCCTGCGCGACGAGGCTGACGCCGACAGCTTCATGGATGCTCTGAGTCGAGGGAGTGCGCCGCTCATCTCCGCGGGGACCTATCTCGAGACCGCGATCGTCGTCGACTCGAACCGGGATCCCGTGCTCAGCCGGCGGCTCGACGACCTCCTGGCGGTGGCCCGCATAACAGTCGAGCCGGCAACGCGAAAACAGGTCGAGATTGCACACCAGGCCTACCGTGACTTCGGCAAGGGCAGTGGTCACCCTGCCGGTCTCAATTTCGGTGATTGCTTCGCGTACGCGCTGGCTCGCGATACCGGTGAGCCGCTGCTGTTCAAGGGCAGCGACTTCGGTCACACAGACGTGGCCTCAGCCCTGTGAGCGGTGCCCCGACCGCGTCAGCCAGTTGTCGCAGGCCACGTTGATACTCGGAGCATGCACACAGTTGACGGTCGGCTCCTGCTCAGCCCCACCGACCTGGTCGGCTTCCTCGCCTGCGACCACCTGACCCAGCGGGAGCTCGCCGCAGCCCGCGAAGGCACCCGGCGGCCCGAGCGGGTGGATCCCGAGCTGGAGCTGCTCGCCCGCAAGGGTCAGGCACACGAGACCACCCAGCTCCAGCTGCTGGCGTCTGAGCACGGTTACGTCGAGATCACCGACCACCGCGAGAGCCTCGACGGGCTGGCACTGGCAGAGACAGAGACGCTTGCGGCAATGCGCTCGGGCGCGTCCGTCATCTATCAGGCTGCGTTCTTCGATGGCCGCTGGCGGGGCCGCGCCGACTTCCTGCTCCGAGTCGACACGCCATCCCACCTGGGACCGTGGTCGTACGAGGTGGCCGACGCCAAGCTGGCGCGCAGGGTCAGGCCGGCGGCCCTGTTGCAGATGTGCGAGTACTCGCACCAGCTCAGCCGCCTGCAGGGGCTGGCGCCCGAGTCCATGCACGTGATCCTCGGCACCGGCCTTCAGGAAACCCACCGAGTCGCCGACTACGACGCCTACTTCCGTACCGCTCGGGCCCGCCTCGAGGCGGTGGTCGATGGCCTTCCGCAGGACACCTACCCAACGCCCGTCGACCACTGTGACAAGTGCTCCTGGCTTGATCAATGCAAGCTGAAGCGCCGTCAGGACGACCACCTCTGCCTGGTTGCCGGGATGCGTCGCGATCAGACCCGGCGGCTTGTCGACGCCGGGATCAGCACAGTCGCCGCTTTGGCGGTGGCTCCGCTCGACTCGCCCACGCGAATCGGCGAGGCAGCCTGGGAGCGCCTGCGTCGCCAGGCTGCGCTCCAGGTCGAGCAACGGACCACCTCCCGACCGGTCTACGAGCTGATCGACTGCACCGCGGCGGGGCTGGGTCTTGCAGCCCTCCCTGAACCATCGCCGGGAGATCTCTTCTTCGACATGGAGGGCGATCCGTTTGCCGGCGATGGCGGCCTCGAATACCTGTTCGGCATCAGCGAGATCGATGCCGGCGCCGCGTGCTTCACACCGTTCTGGGGCCACGACCGCGCCGGTGAGAAGGTTGCCTTCGAGGCGCTGATCGACTTCATCATCGAAAGGCTCGATCGGAATCCCACGATCCACGTCTACCACTACGCGCAGTACGAGCCGGTGGCGCTCAAGAAGCTGATGAGCCGCCACGCCACCCGCGAGGATCAGGTCGATCGTCTGCTCCGCGCCGGTGTGCTCGTCGACCTGTACCAGGTGGTGCGCCAGGGCATCCGCGTCTCCTGCGAGTCGTACGGGCTGAAGAGCCTCGAGGTCTTCTTCATGCCGGCGCGCACCGAGGGGATCGCCGACGGCGCCGGCAGCATCGTCGCCTATGAACGCTGGCGTGACACCCGCGATCCTGCGGAGCTCGACAACATCGCTGTGTACAACGAGCGCGACTGCGAGTCCACGTGGCGGCTTCGCGGGTGGCTCGAGGAGCGACGCGAAGAGCTGGCACGGAACAGAGGTGCCGTGCTACCGCGACCGGAGCCGCGAGATGGCAGTCCGTCTGTGGAGGTTGTCCAGGAGGGCGCCGAGACCCAGGAGCTGATCGCGCAGCTGACCGAGGGGCTGGCCGCCGACCCGACGACACACACACCCGAGGAGGCGGCGCGCTGGCTGCTGGCCCAGCAGCTCGGTTGGCACCGGCGCGAGGACAAGTCCGGGTTTTGGGCTTACTTCGAACGGCAGACCAAGACCGACGACGAGCTGATGGACGACGCCGAATCGATCGGCAACATTCGCCACCTCGGCGAGGTCCGTACTGAGAAGAAAAGTTCAATCCATCGTTACGCGTTCGACGGCACTCAGGAGTACAAGCTCGGAGTCGGCAGCAAGCCGCACGACCCGAGAACCGGCAAAGCGTGCGGCGGCCTGGTGGCGATCGACGCCGATACTGGTGAGCTGGAGTTGAGCCGCAGTCGCACGCTCGCCGATCTTGACCATCCGCAGTCATTGATCCCTGGTCCACCCATACCCACCAGGGCCATGCGCGAGGCGCTGCGGCGTCTCGCGTCCTCGCTTATCGGCGGCGGCGTCGACGGCCCGGGCGGCTTCCGCGCGGCGCGCGACCTCCTGCTCAGGCGTGCGCCTCGTGTTGCCGGCTCCCCCTACGGCGCTGCGCTGGTTGGCGCCGGAGAGGATCCAGCGCACGCGGCGGTTCGCCTGGTCGGCTCCCTGGATCACTCATACCTCGCCGTGCAGGGTCCCCCCGGCGCGGGGAAGACCTATTCGGGCGCCAGCATCGTTGTCGACCAGGTGCGCCGCGGCCGTCGCGTCGGCATTTGTGCAACCAGCCACCGTGCTATCGGCGAGTTGCTTGGCGCTGTATGTGCGGCGGCCCAAGAGCGCAACACAGACATCCGCATTCTCCAGAAGTGTGAGGAGGGGGAGGGGTGCTCTGCCGCGCCCGTACAGCACGTTCGCGACAACAAGAACATCGACGCAGCCCTGATTGCCGGCGAGGTCGACGTCGTTGCCGGCACGCAGTGGCTCTTCGCGCGGACCGAGATCGCCGGTCAGCTCGATGTGCTGGTGATCGACGAGGCCGGACAGATGTCGCTGGCCAACGCGCTGGCTGTCGCCGGTGCGGCCACCAACCTCGTGCTGCTTGGGGATCCGCAACAGCTCGCGCAGCCGTCCCAGGGCATCCATCCGCCGGGTGCAGGGCTGTCGTCGCTGGAGCACGTACTCAATGGTCAGGAGACCATCCCCGCCGACCGCGGTGTCTTCCTGGCCACCACCAGGCGCATGCATCCCGACGTGTGCAGGTTCATCTCGGAGGCTTTCTACGACGGTCGGCTGGGCTCGCACCCCGACTGCGTGCGTCAGCGCATCGAGGGTGGCGACCCCATCGGCGGCGCCGGGTTGCGCCTGGCACCGGTCGACCACGTCGGCAACCGGACCTGGTCGCCCGAGGAGATTGCCGTGGTGCGCCCTCTCGTCGACACCGCGCTCCAGGGCTCGTGGACCGACGTGAGCTCGGTTACTCGCCCTGTCGGCGTCGACGACATCCTGATCGTGGCGCCGTACAACATCCACGTCCGTCGCCTGCGCGAAGGGCTGCCGGCCGGTGTGCGGGTGGGAACCGTGGACAAGTTCCAGGGTCAGCAGGCCGCGCTCACCATCTACGCGATGGCGACGTCGTCGGCGGAGGATGTGCCCCGCAACCTCGAGTTCCTCCTCAACAGCAACCGGCTCAACGTCGCGGTCTCCCGAGCTCGCGCCCTGGCGGTGATCGTCTGCTCACCGCAGCTGCTGCACGCCGGATGCCGCACTCCTGAGCAGCTGAGGCTGGTCAGCGCGCTCTGCCGGTTTGCAGAGATGGCCACGCTTGTGGTCGGCGCAGAGGATCGCACCGGATCCATCATCCCGCCGGTGAGCGCGACATCGAGGCCCGTCCAGATGTCGATGGCTCTCCCGTAGTCGTGAGGTCTCAGAGCTGCGGCTTGAAGGTCATGACGACTGCGCGGTGCGTGTAACCGCCTCGATCTCCTTCATCCGCGCCTGAACGATTCGCTGCACCAGCTCAGCCGGCATGGGCTGATCCGCCGTGAATCGCAGCGTCCCTTTCCCCGCACGGAACTGCGCCAGATCCTCCCCCTGCGCTTCGACAACTGCCTTGCTCATTGGAAAGAGGCTGTAGTGCTCCTTGAACGCGGCGTAGGCCACCAAGCCGCGACCGCCCCACCGAAATGTCGGGATCTGGTAGCTGATCGTTTCTGTCGCATCCGGCGCCGTGGCCTGGATCGTCGCCCTCACGGTCTCCAGCGTGGCGCGCTGTTCCTCGGGCAGCGCCGCGAGGTACGCCTCGACCTCGTTTGCCGTTGCCATGTCCACCTCCTCGAACACCTGCTCACCTGCTGAGCGGCCGAATTCCCCTCATGCGATAAGCATGACCCTGTGACCGCACGAGCCCGCAGAAGTCATCGGCCGCAGTCGACGGCGATCGACAGTGCGGCGCAGATCGCGCCCATGGTGGAGCGCTTGGTCTATCCCACCCTGTGCAGGAGTCGGGGTCGTCCGACGAGCTGCAGGTAGTCGAGGTTGGCCACCGACGCCACACGCAGGCCATCGTCGGCACCCAGAGGCACCTCGGTCGAGACTCCTCGAATCGTCGAGACCGTCAGCGCGTCCGCTGCCACTGAGGGAGGACCCCGGGGGGTATCAGACTGGTATCGTCCTCGCGTGGCACTGACCGTGCGTACCGACGAGGAGATGGAGCGCGCGCTGACGGCGCTGGCCCACTCAGAGGGCACATCTCGCCAGGAGGTCATTCGCCGCGCCGTGCTCGAACGGCATGAGCGCGCTGGCCATCGAGCACGCGTGCAGCAGAGCACCAGCCTGCTGGCCGATCGCTGGGCTGATGTGCTCGACCGTCTCGGCAAGGCGTGAGCGATGTCGAGTACCTCGACATCGAAGATCTGCTGCAGCTGACGCGCTCCTTGGGAGTCGGTCCGGTACGCGATCTCGGCCTGCTCGATTCCGCGACTGCGCGGCCTCGATCGACCGCCTTTGGCCAGGACGCGTACCCCACGCTCGCTCTTAAGGCCGGTGCGTTGCTGCATTCTATGGAGCGGAATCACGCGCTGATCGACGGCAACAAGCGCCTGGGATGGTTGGCGACAGTGGTGTTCCTCGATCTGAATCAGAGCAGGCCGGATGTCGCTGATGACGCGGCCTTCGACCTGGTCATGGATATCGCCGAGGGCAGAGTGGTCGACGTGGCGGAGATCGCTGAACGCCTGCACGTTGTTTCCGTCGCAGCAGAGTGAAGCGCGCCTTGCCAATCGGTGTCGTCGTCGAGGTCACTGTCTGAGACGCAGCGAGACCCGTCTCCGCCGAGCCTTTGCGGCATACCCAGATTGACAAGAGGTATCTGCGTCATAAAATAGCCGCATGTCGCAGCTTTCATTCCCCGACCCCGCAGTCATCTTTCAGGCCGCTCCCCCGGACACCCGTGAACAGGAGGTCATCGGCCGGGTCGAGGCACTCCGAACGCGGCTGCGCCAGCTGACCGGCCAGCGTGGACGCTGGGTTGGCACGCTGCGGCGGGTCTCTCTGGCGCGCGCCATTCGAGGGTCAAACAGCATCGAGGGGTACATCGTCAGCCTCGACGACGCCGTGGCTGTGGCAGACGGCGAAGACCCCCTCGACGCTGCAGAGGAGACAGCGGCCGCCGTTCGCGGGTACCGCGACGCCATGACGTACATCGTCCAGCTGTCGGACGATGCCAACTTCAGCTACGACGAATCGCTCCTCCGAAGCCTGCACTTCATGATGACCCAGTACGACCTGCGCAACCGTCCGGGTCTGTATCGTCTGGGCGCTATCTACGTCCGTGATGACAGCAGCGGTGAGACCGTCTACGAGGGTCCGCCAGGGCAGGACGTCCGGTCACTGATGTTGGCGCTCACACGAGCGCTGGCCACGGCGGACGCGTCCGAGCCGGCGATTGTGCGTGCTGCGATGGCGCACCTGAACTTGGTGATGATCCACCCGTTCAAGGACGGGAACGGTCGAATGGCACGGGCTCTGCAGACCCTTGTTCTGGCGCGGGACGGAGTCTTGGAGTCGCCTTTCTGCAGCGTCGAGGAGTACCTGGGTCACAACACGCAGACGTATTACCGGGTGCTCGCCGAGGTGGGCGGAGGCACATGGCAGCCGCAGCGCGACAGCCGGCAGTGGGTCCGTTTCATGCTCACAGCCCATCTTCGGCAGGCGATGACGCTTCTCCGCCGTGCTGATGACTACGAGCGGCTGTGGGACCGGCTGTCCGAGTTGATCGCTCGCAACGATCTGCCTGAGCGTACGATCACGGCCCTGAGCGACGCCGCGATGGGGTTCCGCGTGACCAACGCCATCTATCGGTCACATGACGAGATCGGGACTGACACAGCGAGTCGTGACCTCAGACAGATGGTCGAGCGCGGCCTGCTCCAAGCCGTCGGCGAGCGCCGAGGGCGGCACTATGTTGGGAGCGGGAGGCTGCGCGATGTATGGCGGGCCATCCGCTCGCAACGGCGGGTCGACGATCAGGTCGATCCCTTCGCAGGCTGAATTCCCGCGTCCACGGTCCTTCATACCGCGAAGCGCTGCGGTCCCGACGACCAACCACTACCATCCGCCGCCATGACCGCCGAAGTGGTGCACCTGCGAATCGGCAACCTCCGCAAGGCCGTTCTCGTCACCGGCCAGGCGTACCAGGAGCCAAAGGACGCGCTCAACGAGTTCGTCTCCAATGCCGCGGACGAGTACGCCGAAGCAGGGCGCACCGGCTGCACCATCACCATCCACCTCCGCCGCAACGCTCGGCGCTCCGTCATCGCCGTGTCCGACGACGGCCGCGGCCTGACCGCCGACCGCCTCCGCCACGTTGCCCGCAACCTCTTCGAGTCCGCCAAGGCCGGCGACGACCGCACCGTCGGCGAGAAGGCCATCGGCGTCCTCGCCTTCCAGCAGCTTGGCGGTCGCTGCGACATCGTGAGCAGGACCGCGACGTCAGCAGAAACTCACCGACTGTCGCTCATGCGCGGCGAGGCCGATGCCCTGCTCGCGGTCGAGAAGCGGCGAGCGCGCGCGACAGCGGGCACCACCGTCTACATCTCCGACCTCGATCCCGAGGTGCTCCGCGTCCTGACGTTGCGCAAGGTGGTGGAGTACCTGCGGCTGCGCCGGGTCGCCGCCTTGGCCCGCGGCGACTACGAGATCGAGGTGATCGAGGGTGCCCACAGCGAGCGCGTCGTGCCGCACCGCCACGAGGGTGTTCACCTGAAGATCGGCGCCCGCACCACCCTGTGGGGACGCATCGACTTCGCGTTGTGGGCCGCCCCGCGCGCCGCAGGGGTCCGGCGCCGGGTGGCCGTCGTCGGCCGCGGTGGCACCACCGTCATCGATGACATCGCTGAGCTCGAGGATTTCTCCGGACCGCCATGGAACCTGGATCAGCTTGCGGGCAGTATCACGTTCCCGCCCTTGCAGCAGTCGACCGGCCGGCGCGCGATCCTTCGCGACCGCGACGTGTTCCCCGTCTTTCTCGAGATGGTCAGGAGCATCGAACCGGCCGTTTCGGCAGCGGTCGATCACATCAACCGTCAGGCAGAGTCGGAGAGCAGCGGGCGCATCGCAGACGAGGTGCGACGAATCTTCGGCAGAGTGCTGCGCGAGCTCGACGAGATCGCCAACCCGATGCGCACCGCACTCGGTGAGACGTCGGGTGATGGCGCACTCTTCACGCAACCGATCGACGCCCTGCGCGCCGATGCCGAGCCGTCTGCCGATGATCGACTTCCCCCCCTGAGCAGCACACCGTCGGAGACGAGCACGCCACGAGGCGACCCCGCCGACACAGCGGATCCCGCGTCGCCGTCGGGCCGCGTTGCGCGGCTACCCACGGTGGCGCCGGACGAACAACCTGGCAATGCCCGGAGCCGGTTCGACGAGCAGACCGGGATCGTCTACTACAACCGTGATCATGACGACTACCTGCTCGTGAAGGGCGAGGAAGCAGCGCTGCTCGACTACCTGGTGCAGCTCGTCGCCAAGGAGTACGTCGTCTTCAACAATCCTCGCAGCACGGGCGCGGAGCTGGCAGAGGAGATGGTTCGCATGCTGGTCCGGCTCCGCCGCCACGTCCCGCGTTCAACAGGGGCGCGAGTTGGCCGGCGGCGTCAGCTTGGCGAGGTCTGAAGGTCGCGACCCGGCGACCGCCTGCAGGGTCTCGATTGCCACGAGAACCTCATCACCGGCGTACTCGGCGTGGAAGTGTGGAGGCTGATGATCGGTCCAGTAGAGCCAGATCGAGATCCCATGGAACATGCACACCCGTGGCATGCCGGCACCATGCGGGCCAGCCCAGACCATGCTGCGGACAAACGGGGAACGTCCGTGGAGCGCCCGCGGACGTTCCCCATCGTCTTGCGCATCGGGACCAGGGGTGTAGGGGCTCTTGAACGCCGCCAAGGCCAGCAGGCAAGCGGTCACCCAATCTGAGCGTCGGGATGTGTAGCTGATGGTCTCCGTCGGATTCCATCCCGGTCACGCGGTTCAGCCGACGGCAGGCTCCCCGGCGGCGATCAACACGTCGTCGATGGCGGGCTTAGCCACGCGCAGATACGCGGCGGTCGGCTGCGTGTGCGACGCCCCGGCCACGCTGCTCGCGGCGCTGATCGCCACCGAGAGTGCGGCGCGAAGATGCAGGTCGCGGTCGTGATCGTCCTCGCTCACATCCACTGTGAGGGCCAGGTTGCGCAGCTCGATAAGGTCATCGTGCAGCGTCTGCCGATCCGTTCCGCCCGGTGCCTCCGCGGGATGCTCGGTGCGCGGCAGCATGGCCTCCGCCTCGGCCGCGCGCATCACGTTGGCGAGATCGGTGACCAGCTCGGCGGCGCGCTGCCCGTAGGCTCGGCGCACCCAACCGGCTGCCTCTGGGGCACGGCTCACCGCAGCAGCCTCCCGGCCGAACCGTCGCTTCACTGGCTCTCCTCCTCGCGGCGCCACCGCTGGTGGATGCGGGGCTCGTCGCCACCCTACTCCTCGACGGAGAGCACCGCACGGACGCAGCCTGCCCCGGTCGCCCATCATCGACACGTGAGACCCACATGGCCAAGCTGATCTACTCGGTGATCAGCTCCCTCGACGGCTACGTGGCCGACGAGCAGGGAGAATTCGACTGGGCTGAGCCGAGCGACGAGGTGCACGCTTTCGTCAACGACCTCGAGCGCACTGTCGGCACCTACCTGTACGGACGCCGGATGTACGAGGTGATGACCTACTGGGAGACCGCACACACAGTTGCCGGCCAGCCACCCGTCGCCTTGGACTTCGCGCAGATCTGGCAATCGGCCGACAAGGTGGTGTACTCGACCACGCTCGCCACGGTGGCCGGCGCTCGGACACGGATCGAGCGACGCTTCGACCCGGACACGATCCGGTCAATCAAGGCGGCCGCTGGACGCGATCTCACCGTTGGCGGTCCGGAGCTCGCCGCCCACGCGTTGCGGGCCGGCCTGGTCGACGAGCTCCACCTCTTCCTCACGCCGATCGTGGTGGGAGGCGGCACGCAGTCGATCCCCGCCGATGTCCGCATTCAGCTCGAGCTGCTGGACGAACGCCGTTTTCGCAACGGCGTGGTGCACCTTCACTACCGGGTCACCAGCTGAACGGCGACGCGACCTACGCGGGTGTCGGCACCGGCGAATCCACCTTGGTGAGCTCCGCCGAGCGTGCCCACAGGCGCGCAGCCAGCACGGGATCCTGCGACGCCCTGGACGGCTGCACCACCACCGGATATCCGCGCAGATGGGCGAAGCCGTCGGGGCCCACGAAGGTGTTGCCCGGGATGTCCTGGGTGGCCGCGTACACAGTCGGCAGCGCACCGCGCTCCACGTCCTGTGTCATCAGGCTGCCGACGATGGCCGCCCCCACCCCCTGCACGCCAGTGAAGTGACCGCTGAGATTGGTCCTGGCGATCCCGGGATGCGCCGACACGGCGCGCACGCTGCTGCCCTCCGCAGTGAGCCGGCGCTGCAGCTCGAGCGTGAACAGCAGGTTGGCCTGTTTCGAATCGGCGTACGCGGCGCTGGCTCGGTAGCGGCGCCGTTCCCAGTTGAGGTCGTCGACGTCGAGGCGCCCGCGGGTGGAGAGCAGCGACGACACAGTCACCACCCGGTCGATGATGTGCGGCAGCAGCAGGTTGGTCAGCGCGAAGTGGCCGAGATGGTTGGTGCCGATCTGGAGCTCGAAACCATCGTCGGTCTTGCCCTCCGGCACCTGCATGATCCCGGCGTTGTTGATCAGGATGTCCAGGTCACCGCTCCAGGCGTCGGCGAACTCGCGCACCGACGCCAGGCTGGTGAGCTCGAGGCGGCGCACCTCCGTCTTGCCGTGGATGCCGCCCGCCACCTGCTCGCCCTTGGCCACGTTGCGCACCGCCATGATCACCCGCGCGCCGGCGCCGGCCAGGCCCCGGGCGGTGGCGATGCCGAGCCCGCTCGAGGCGCCGGTCACCACCACCGTCTTGCCCGACATGTCAGGAAGGTCGCCGGTGGTCCACTGCTTCGATTTCATTGCTTCAACTCTAAAAAGATGATCGACGGGCAGGCAATGTGCCGCCGCTCTGAGACGATCATGCGCAACACACGGCCGCAGGCCGCAGCGCGACGAGGCGAACGCTCATGCCGCTGCCGGGTCGCGAGCCTCGTCCGCGGGCCCCAGCTCGCGGACCCACTCGGGCTCGGGCTGGATGGCGCGAGCGGTCGCGCGCCGCCCCCGAATCGCCACCGCCAGCACCACCACCGTACCGGCGACGAACATGGTCGCAGCGATGAACGCGTGGTCGGCGCCGACCACGAATGCCTGCTGCGCCGCCGCCACCGACTTGGTGGCCGCATCATGGGCGCCCGAGCCGAACACCGACACCAGCACCGCCAGGCCGAGTGCGCCGCCGAGCTGCTGCATCACGTTGACCAGCCCCGAGGCAGCCCCCGCATCCTCCGGCCGCACCCCGGTCAGCGACGCCGACGTCAGCGGCACGAAGCCCAGCCCGTTGCCGGTGCCGAACAGCACCAGCGGCACCAGCAACGACAGGTAGCCGCTGGTGGCCGACAGCTGGGTCATCAGCCCCAGCCCGGCGGTCGAGAACATGAAGCCCACCACCATCACCGGCTTGGCACCGAAGCGCTCCACCAGCACCCGCGCGCTGAGCTGCGACATCGCGAAGATCGCCACGCTGAACGGCAGGAACGAGAGTCCCGTCTGCAGCGCCCCGTAATGGAGCACGCCCTGGATGAACTGGGTCAGGAAGAAGAACATGCCGAACATCCCAGCCACCAGGAACAGGCGAGCCAGGTACGAGGCCACCCGGCTGCGATCCGCGAACAGTCGCAGGGGAGTGATCGGCTCCGACGCACCACGCTCGAGCACCACGAACGTCCCCAGCAGGACCAGGCCGATCGCGAACGAGCCCACCGTGAGCACATCGGTCCAGCCACTGGTCGCAGCGCGCACGAAGCCGTACGCCAGCGTGGTCACGCCGACAGTCGAGGTCAGGGCGCCGAGGATGTCGAAGTGCCCGTTGCGGCTCGGTGTCTCGGTCAGCGTGTTGCGCGCCAGGACCAGCACCACCAGGCCGATCGGCACGTTGACGAACAGCACCCAGCGCCACGAGGCCACCTGCACCAGCAGGCCGCCGAGGATCAGTCCCACGGCGCCGCCGCCGATCGACACCGCGGTGTACCAGCCAAGTGCCTGGTAGCGCTCGCGTCCCTCGGCGAACATGGTCATCAGCAATGCCAGCGCCGACGGTGCGGCCAGCGCTCCGCCGAGCCCCTGGAGCGCCCGCGCCGCCAGCAGCAGGCCGCCGTTGGGCGCCAGACCGCCGAGCAGCGACGAGGCGGTGAACACGGCGATCCCGGCGATGAACACGCGCTTGCGACCGAGCAGGTCACCCGCGCGGGCACCCAGGAGAAGGAACCCTCCGAAGGCGAGGGTGTAGGCGGTGATCACCCACGACAGGCTCGCCGGCGAGAAGCTCAGCGAGCTGGCGATGTCGGGGAGAGCGATGTTGACGATGGTGGCGTCGAGCACCACCATCAGCTGGACGGTGAGGATGACGCCGAGCACCAGCCCGCTATGGGCCTGTCGCTCGGTGGTCGGCCTCGCCGGCGAGGCGAGGGTTGTGGTCGGGGGCACGGAGATCCTCCAGATGGGGTACGATGTCGAAACGGAAGCTTCCTCCGGTATTATACGGAGACGCCCTCCGTTTAAGCAAGGACATGAGAGATCCAGTCGTGGGACGTGACGCCGGGCAGGACGCGCGCGTGGCCATCGATACCGCAGATTCGAGGTCCTCGAACCGCGCCCTCCGCGCCGACGCCTCCCGCAATCACGAGCGACTGCTCGAGGCTGCCGCTGTCGTGTTCGCGGCCAAGGGCGCCGAGGTTCCTCTCGAGGAGGTGGCCCGCGCCGCCGGCGTCGGTATCGGCACCCTCTACCGGCACTTCCCCACACGTGACTCACTCATCGAAGCCGTGTATCGCCATGAGGTCGACGTGCTCTGCGAGCGCGCCGACGAGCTGCTTGCCACCCTCCCGCCGGACCAGGCGCTGGCCTCGTGGCTGCAGCTCTTCGTCGCACACGTCGCGCGCAAGCGGGGGATGGCGACCGCGCTCAAATCGATGCTGGGCGCCGGCGCCACCACTTTCTTCGACCAGTCCCGCGCCCGTGCCGTCGCCGCCGCCACCAAGCTGCTCGAGGCCGGGGTCGCTGCCGGAACTGTCCGCGCCGACATCCAGGGGGCCGACCTGCTGCGCGCCGTCGGCGGCATCTGCATGTCTACCGACCAGGAGCGGTCGGAGTCGTCACAGCGTCTGGTCGGGTTGCTCTTCGACGGCCTCCGCCACGGTGCGCCCGGATCGGCACCCACCTCCGGCTAGGAGAGCGACCCCACCCACCTGGGCCGCTTGGGGTGCGCGAAGATCAGTGCGACGACTTCGCTGGTCGCCCCGCCTGGGCCGCGGCGAACGCCTCGACGATCAGGCCATCGAGCTGACCGGCGTCCAGCGACTCACCCCGGGCGAGGTTGATCGAGCGGGATTTTTTCGAATCCAGGCCGCTGTTGAAGAGGTGCTCAGGGTCGGTGAGCGCGGCACCGTCGAAGAAGTTGTACTTGGTGTGGTTCGCGAATGCCGACATGGCGCAGACCAGGCGTCCGTTGACGAGGAACACCGGCACGTCCCACTTCCATCCTTCCTCCACGGCGGGCGCGGCCTTGTGGACGGCTTTGCGGAAGCGCGTGAGGTTCTTGCTCTGCCAGTCGGGGAGCGCGGCGACGAAAGCGTCGATCTGTGCTGTGGACATGACGGGGATTGCCCTCCTTCGGCGATCTCTCAGGGCACCTTGTGCACGGCCCGGGCGCGGTTGGCGACGCCGGTCAGATGAACCGGATGATGGTGGACGCGTTCCTTGGCAAAGAGGATCGGTGCGAACGTGACCTCCTCGTCGACGGCTGTTCCCTCAAACGTGATCGATGCGATCTCAGGGCCGATGTTGCCCTGGAAGCGCATGTGGAGCTGGTAGGTGCCGCGCGCGGTTCCCGCAGGAAGCACCAGGCTCCTGGTGCCGTCGCCACACCAGAGCGGGATCACGCCGTCGAGTGGCGTCGCGGCCGCATCCCCGGGATCGAGCGACGTCCAGTTCCAAAGACGTCGCCACGGCAGCGGCTCGGGCGAGTGGAGGACTATCGCCAGCACATTGTCGGCGCCGTCGACGATCAGACTCAGCTCCGTGTCCGGCGGTGGAGGCACGCTGCGTTGCCCGGCGAGCTCAGGCAGGCCGAGCGCGTCGACAAGGCCGTCGAAGACGACACCCGACGCGCTGGCGTACACCCGCCATGCGGCCTCGACCGTGTCGCGCTGCTGCTGCAGCTGTGTCTCGGCGCCTGGTGCGGACGGATCGAAGCCGTTCATGAACCCGTCCACTGTGGATCGGGCGACTGCATAAGCCTGCTGCGCCGCCGCCCTTGCCGCCTCGCCGCTGCTCGCGCCGGCGAGCCATGTGTGCGCATCGCTGGCAGCCTGGTAACGACGCACCGGGTGTACTGTTGAGGGCACGCTCACCTGCGCCACCGCACCGTGCATGTGTGCGCTGAAGTCGTGGTACCTGGACGTTGCGAAATGCAGCGTGTGCAGTGGCGTCAACGAGTCCTCGGCACTCCAGAGCTCGACGAGGGCGTCGCGAATCGCGATCGGGTCGTCGGTGTTGGTCAGCTGGCGTTGCCTTCGCCCTGGCACCGGAATCGGGCCGGCAACGACGTCCACCTCGTACCGCGCACGCGGCCTCAACGGGACCGGCCACAGCGCCCGCGCCTCGGCGGCGGCCTCGGCCGCGAGGAGGTACTGGCGGATGATCTCCTGCAGTCCCGACGACAGCTCGCCGGCGCTGGCGACGTCGGCAGCGTTCAGGGTCACGCCGTTGTCCGCGGCGAGCGAGACGATCGCTGCCTGCGCCGGTGTGCTCAAACGCTGCGACCTGATCGCTGCAGCTGGAGCGCCCAGCTGAGCCCCGTCTCCCACCGGCGCGCTGGCGACCGCTTGCGACGACCGCTGGTCAACCACGAGAGCCACCTCCTCGCGGATGTGCACCGGCACCCTTGGCGTGGCAGCGCCGGTGATCGCGGGCGGCATCGGCGGCATCAGCGGGGCGCCCACGACCGCGCTCTGTCCCGGCGCGGATGGCACGGTCACCGCGATGGTCGGCACCAGCGTGTGGTTGTGGTTGCGGTCGCGGCAGCGCAGGTGCAGCGCCCGCGTGAGCGAGCTCACTCCCCGGCCGGCTGTCCCGGCGAGCCCTGAGCCCTCAGCCGCTGCCACATAGAGAGCATTGACGTAGGACTCATTGAACTCGACGTTGAGGTCGTAGCCGTAGTACGCGACCCTGTCGCCGTTCCCCGGCCACGACCACTCCACGTAGCTCTCGAGGTTGACGAGTGTGCCCGTGCGCGGTGACTGCCCTGGTTCAGGGTATCGAGCGCGAATGATCGGTGCCTGCTTGGGATCCAGCGGTGGATCCGGGACGGGAATCGCCGCCGCCGTGGGCGGACCGGCGCCAAGGTTGGCGCCGGCCAGGTCGACGAGTCCCGGACCGGTGACAGTCTGGAAGTACGCGAACTCGATGACGGGGTTGGCGCCAGGTGCAGGGGCTTCCAGCGAGTTGTCACCGAGGCGGCGCGCGTCGATCTGGGTGACAGCTTTGACACCGTACAGCGCCGGAGCAGCGGGCAGGATGGGAAGCTCCCTGTCCGGATCCTTCCACTCGACTCGCTCCAGCACGACGGTGCCGGCGGCAGGAATGGTGATCACCAACGTCCGCACCGCGCGAATCTCCGTGGGGATCATGCCCCTGGGCAGGTTGCTCTCGTCGAGTGTGAATCCGAGTGGGACACCGTCGGCGCTGACGGCAGGGCAGTCGTAGTTCCAAAACTCACCGTTCGGCACCTGGTGCCACCCGACGATTCGTTGCAGCCGCTCAGGCTGGGGCAGGTCGATGGTGACGTGCTTCACCCCCGCCTTCCCCAGACTGACGCGCAAGCCGATCCCCGCGCCGATGCCCCACGCCTCGACACCGTCATCGAGCGAGAAGGCGGCCCCGCCGACCGAGAACTGCTTCCCCAGCTTCTTGAGGTAGGGGACCGAGGTGAAGTCGGCGCTCCCGGCGTCCCCCGGGATGGTGACCACGGTGCGGACGTGGAGCGCGATGTTGGGGCGCTGCGTGACCACGCTGCCAGGGACGTTGTCAACCTGCCATTCGCCGGTGAGCTTGACTCCGGGGAGCCCGTTACCGAACGAATCGGCGACCAGAGTCCAGCCGGATGAGTCCTTGCGGTAGAAGGCGAGCTGAAGCAGCTTGTTCTGGTACGCGTAGCGCGGTCGCGGTGGGGACAGCGTGAGGTTCGACATGTCGTCGCGCATCTCTCCGCCTGGCGATAGCTTGTCCCACACATCCGGCCCGATGGCGGTGTCTTCGACGGGCAGTGTCGTGACCGCGGCGGCGCTGTCGAATGCCGCGACAGCGCCGTTCTTTCCAGCGGTGTCCACGGTGGGATGGCTGAACTTCAGCGTGAAGTGAGCGTCCTGCGGCACCATCGGCACGATCCCCTGGGCGAGGTGAGCGTCGTCGATGTCCGGAGTGGCGTCGAGCCCGTTGTTGGCAGCCACACGCGCCGCCCAGGTCGCGTCACTCCGCGACAGGGCCAGCATCCCGTGGACCTGGGGGTCCTCGTAATCGAGCATCGGGTCGGGCAGGCCGTGGTCACCGTGCACCAGCAGCGGCCAGTGGTCACCGAGTCTGCGATGGTCGGTGACCTCCGCTTCCAGGCGCGACAGCGCCAGCGGTGGGTTCGGGACCGTTCCGTCGTCGCCGCCCCAGGTCAGCCCAATGCTGGCACTGATGTCGGGAAGAGGCCACGGCAGAGAGATGGAGACGTCGAACTCGCCATGCACCCAGAACGGTGACGGAGCGCACCCCTCGATGAGCGCGTCCACGCTGGCGCCCACGCCGATGCCGAATGCCGAGAGATGCGCCTCGCCATGGATCTCGAGGCCCGCACCCACCTCCAGAGGACGCCACTGCACAGCAGCGATTCCGGCGATGTAGGCCTTCACACCGACGCTGAGCGGCCCGAAGTCCCATGACTTGTCATAACCGATGTAGGCACCGAGCTGCAGGCCATCGTCGCCGATGAGGAAGTAGGCGTCGACCTCGAAGATGTCAAAAAATCGTGCACTGACCCGCTTGTCGTGACGAGGCTTGCCGAGGGCCAGGTACCAGCCTGTGCTAGGTTTGACGAAGAGCTCGGCGGTGCCGTGGACGTCGACGACTGCCGGCTTCTTGTAGTGAACATCGATTGCCATGTCGAACGAGCCGGCTTCGACGTCGAGGACGGCCATCGCATTGAAGAGACCCGGTTGCTTGGGTGACTTCTTGGGATTCTTGAGGATGTCGGCAGTGCCGACGAGCATGATCACCGGCCCTGGCATCATGAACACGAACATCACAGTTGCCGACACCAGGTGACCATTGGTGGCCTGGCTGCCGATGGTGGCACCGGCCCCGAATGCATACGCCCCGTGATCGGGCCACATCCACTTGTTCAGGTCCGTCGCCGTGAAAATGCCTGTGCTGCTGGGATCGTCATCGTCGCCGCCGTCCTTGTCGTCGCTGGCGCTCGAGTCCTTCGCTGCGGGAGCGTTGGGATCAACTCCGGGACTCTTGGCGTCGATCTGGATCTGGCCGGTGCTGTTGTCGGTGGGGAAGGCATACCAATCCCACCAGGTCCGACCCGCCGACGCTGGGTCGGGCCGCAGGTTGTACGCGAAGAGGCCCTGCAGACCGGTGAGGGAGATGCCTGCGAACAGCGGGAGCCCGGGGGTCAGGCTGGCGGCCATGGTGATGGCGACCACCTGAGCGGACCCGATGTGGCCGGTGAGAAAGTCGCCGTCGATCTCGAGCTTGATCGGCAGGATCTTCAGTTGCAGTGAGCCCTTGAGCAGGTCGAGGGGGAAGATCTCGCCGAGCCGGTTTCCCTGGGGCAGGGCGATGTTGGAGTCCTGATTGTCCCAGTCATTTTGATTCGCGGCGTGAACGTGATCGATCGAGCCCTTGAACTCCAGCACACCCGGCACCTTGGCTTCGACATCGATGCCGGCAAAGCTCACGTGCCCTGAGTCCAGCCCGATCTTGAAGCCGCGAACCGAACCGCCAATCGACAGGGCCTGGCCGATGCTCACTTCGGCGTCGAAGCCCACCCAGTGGTCGATGGTGCCGTCCGCCGACTTATCAGCACCCAGACCGACCTTCTTGGCATTGAGCTTGAAGCCGGTCATGTTGATGCCCGCCTTCTTCGGAAGGTCGAGCCAGCCACCGTCGATGCCCACCTCGCCGTCGCTGCTGATCCGGAGTCCCTTGAACTCGACCTTGGGCAGGTCGAATGACTTGGCCTTTTCATCGCCCGCGGGGCTGCCGTCCCCCTCGATCTTCACCGCCAGCTCACCATCGAGGATGATCCACACCTTGCCGTCCCGTGCCTCGGAGCTGATCTGGGTTGTCGCCACCTCCAGCGCCACCGACGACAGCAGCGGATCACCGGTGGCGCTCGTGGTCAGGTCGATCACCACCTTGCCTTCGTCGTTGCGGCGGGCGGGATCGGACTGCGTCTCCGCGAGGACGAGGCCCACCCCGGTTTTACCGATGCTCAGGTCGACGTCGATCTTCTCGACCTTGCCACCGTGCACGAAGAAGGGGATGGCGATCCGTGCGGCCGCGCGCGGATTGGCCACCTTGGTGCCGCCATCCGTCACGGTGAGGGCGAGGTTCCAGAGCTCGAGCGGGAAGCCGCCGAACATCGCCGCGCCGACGTGGTTGTCGGGCGTGTACGTTCCACTCGGGTTGCCCAGCGTCAGGGTGAAGTCGCCGGGAGACGACCCGGCGGCGACGATGACGTTGGCGGCGCCACCGGATGGGGCGGACCCAAGTGTGAGGCCGGTGCCGTCCCCAGAGACCAGGAACCCGTCGGTGCCCAGGGCCGTGTTGCACAGGTCCTTGAGCTGGCTGAGTTCGCTGGCGGTGGCCACGTACTCCCTCCTCAGCCAGCGACCGCGACCGGCGAGGCGGCCGAACGGTTGCCAAAGATGTCGACGGCCACAACCGTGTACGCGAGCGGTGTGGCCGCAACGGCGTCGACGTATTGGACAATTCTGGCTGGAAGTGGGGGCGACGGGGCGCGGGTGATCATCGGCAGAGTGCCGTGGACAACGACGGCTCCAGCCGCGCGTCCCACCACCACCACGAAGGCCGGACGTCCTAACCCGACGCGCAGCCCAATCAGCCTGCGGCCGCCGTCGACGAGCTGGCGGGTGCTGCCGCGCCAGTAGTTGAAGCCCGGCTGCGCCGTGGGAGCAGCTGCGGGTGACCAATCCGTCAGCCTGTACACGCCGACGATCTCGTTCAGCGTTGTGCCGGCGGGCAGCACCACCTCTCCCATGTCACTGGCCCCGTGCGCAACCGAAACGCCTGACAAGTCGCCCGGGGGTTGGCTCGTCGAGTCGTTGTAGTCGCGCGCCACCAGACGCGGGTCGGCGACAAGCGCGCGGATGCGAGGGTCTCGAGTGCCTCCGCTCCAGCGCAGGGGTGGATTGGCAGCGGGCTCGAAGAGCACGGTGTCGATCGACGCCGCAGGTGCCGGCCGCGAGGGGTCGGGCCCGAAGAAGCGCAGGTCTGCAAGCTCGGCCGGCGTAGCTGAGGCGTACACCAGATACCCGGCCACGTGCGCTGTGTCGGTCATCGGCCAGGTGAGCGTCACATGCCCGCTGACATCGCGCTCCGCTCGCAGGTACGCGGGCGTGCCCGGGGGAAGCTGAGGGTGAACGTACGACGGCCCCGAGGACTCGGCGCCATCGACGGAGGATCCTGCCGCATTCATGGTCGTCAGCAGGTGCACGTAACGACCATCTCCGTGGCCGTCGACCACGTCACACGGGTGACCATCGATCTCCGCGTAAGCCGAGCTGGGAACGCGAGCGAAGACGGCGCGGTGGGCGGGCAGATCCGCGTAGGCGCGCACCTCGCCGTCAAGAAGGCCGCCGAAGAAGTGATCGGTCCACGATATGCGCGCGTTGGCGTCGTCAAACACAGTTGCAATGGTCAGGGCGGCCCCGGTGCGATTGTTGTACGCGCTGAGCCATTCGCCCAGCGCCCCCTCCCATGCCGCCAGCTCAGCGGCGGTCGCCACTCCGGAGGGAACGGCGGCATCGATCCGTTTGGTGACTCGGCGGCGCAACACCTCGCTGACCTCAATGCTTTCGACAGGTGCGCGCGAAAGGACGTGCGACGACACCATCGGGTTGACGATCAGCTTGAGCTCGACGAGCGTGCGGCGGGCAGTCCCGTTGTAGTCGGCGACGCCGAAGTACACGTGGTGGGTTGGGTGCACCGGCGGCGCCGGGGGCGGGGGCTGTAGCCACTGCTGACCGACGAAGGCGGCGCTGGCGGACTCCGGGAGCGCGTTGCCGATACCTGTGTTCGGATCGATGAGCTGCTCAGTGGGGTCGAACGGCATCGCGGTCGCGGCGATGACACGTACGCGTCCGCGGGCCGACCGCTGCGCGGCCCGCACCTCCAAGTCAACAGGCAGCGTCCGCACGGTGACGAAGGGCGGGATGAAGTATGCGGCCCCCGTCTCGAACAGTGCGCGGTTGGTGCGCAGCCGTGAGACGCCTGCTGCGGGAACCTGCACTCTGGTGTTGCCGGTCGGCGCGACGAGATAGCGTTCCGAGACGTTCGACGGAGCTCCGTCCACTCCCGCGAGCAGGAGAAGTCCCGGCGCGCGACCGCCGTCGTCCGCGAAAGGCAAGGCGCGGTCAAAGGTGAGCGTGGCCTGGTCCTTGTCGGTTGCGAGATCGACATGCAGAAGCTTCATGCGCAGGGGCACCGGCGACGGCACCTCGATGTCGAGGGTGCCGATCGCAGGGCCCTCACTGTCGTCGAGCGCCACCGGAACAGCGAGAATCCGTGCCGTCCTGCCGTCGGGGTTGGCGAGCAGCGACGCACCGGCCCACGCTGCGCGAACGATGAGTGTTCCACCCAGCCAGTGGTCGGTGGCGTCGTGACCCCCACCGCCTGTGGAGTTGTCGAACCGCACCACGCTGAGCGCCGTGGGCACAGCCGGGCTGAGCGCCACGCCGATCGGCGGGCTGCTGTGGCCGAACCGCCCACGCGCTCCGAAGAGCTCGAAGGCTGCCACCTGCCACTCCCACCCGTGCCCTGGATCCGCGAGTGGCGATTCGTTGAACCGCGCGATGCGCGCCTCACGTCCCTGCAGAGGCGAGTCCTTGGGAGTCGGCATCCCGGATGCCCCGAAGATCCGTTGCAGCGGGACCCAGGCTCCCGACGACCGGTCACGGCGGTGGGCGACGTACCCCACCGTGACCTTCGGTTCGGGTAGGTTCATGACGTCGACGTTCGGGTCACCGGTAATGTGCTGTGGCGAGGCAGCGCCGCACTGCACCTCGAAGGCGGACTGCGGGACAACCGCCCCGGTGTCCCGGATGATCACAGCCTTGCGATGCCGGAAGATCGCCGCCACGTGTTTTGGGGGCGGCGGTGCGGAGATCTTCGTCGGCGGCGGGATCGACGCCCAGCGAAGTCCGGGGGCGTCATCGGCGACGACGTGAAGCATGAGATCTCCGATGACCACCGGCCAGCCTCCCGGGACCCTGACCACGAGCGCATCGATCGGAGAATCTCCCGGAGGTGGCGCTGTCAGGGTGATGGTCGTCAATGCGCCGACGGTGCCCGGCGTCGGTGGTGGGAAGAACGAGGCGGAGGTCGTGTCGAAGCTCACGCTAAGAACCGGTGACTCAACGCCCGTGGACCTGTCGCGATGCAGCGCGATGACAGTGCCGCTGCCGGCAATCTGCAGATCCACAACGCTGTACGGACCGGGCAGGTCGAGACGAACGGCGTCGCCTGGCACGAAGCGTTTGGCGGCGAGAACTGCCTTGGGAGGCGCTGACGCCCCGCTGAGCGCTGATTCGAACGCGTTGACGACATCGAACGGGGTTGCCGGGTCAGCTCGGCGTGCCACCGGCGCGTCGCGCACGTAACGCCAGAGCTGTGAACCCGGGACTGCGGTGGCCGCGTCCGGGCTGTCCATGGGCGCGGCGCCCTCGGCGCTGATCAGAGCCCCTCCGAGACGCGCATAGCCTCGAGCGAGCGACGCTGTCGGTGCCAGGCCGGGCGTGACCCTCCGCGCTGCCACGACCCCCGGTGACCAGACGCCGGCGATGGTGTACTCGTAATCGACCCCCGGTACGGCGCTGGTGTCCACCCAGCCGAGTCCGAGAACCCGTGCCATGTGGGGGTTCAGCGCGTTGATGAGCAGCTGGTCGACGCGACCGATTCCGAGACTGGGGGCGTGAAGGCCGTCGGCTGCGTCTGGCAGGGGCACGTCGAAGAGCGGCTTCGACGGCCATGCCTTCACAAGGTCGAACAAGTAGCTGCGCAGGCTGCCGAGCTGGGCAGGCTCCATGCCCGGGTTGTATGCGTCGAGCTTCAGACCCAGCAGCCGGCGCTTGGCCTCGGCCGCGTCGCGCGCAGCGACGCTGGGATCGGACGGGGCCGGCGCGCCTCGGTAATGCGGCGGCCAGTTCGCCGCAGTGACGGGGAGCGTGAAGGGCACCGACAAGCGCTGCCAGCCCGAGTCATCAGGAGGGCCCCACTTGGGGCCGTGGTCCCCGCCGTGTCCACCACCGCCAGTGCTGCCAATGCCACCGGTGCCTGTGCCTCCCGTACCAGTGCCTCCAGTACCTGTGCCACCGGTGCCTGTGCCTCCAGTCCCTGTGCCACCGGTGCCAGTGCCTCCGGTACCAGTGCCTCCGGTACCAGTGCCTCCAGTACCTGTGCCACCGGTGCCTGTGCCTCCAGTACCAGTGCCACCGGTGCCTGTCGCACCTTCGCCTTCGCCTTCATGCTCGTGCTCGTGCTCGTGCTCGTGCTCGTGCTCGTGGTCGTAGTCCTTGTCGTCATCGTGTCCGCGTTCGCGATCGTGGATACCGTCGTCGTGGTGATAGCGGTGGGTGTGAGCCGCGCGCCCCTCGCCCAT
The DNA here is from genome assembly GCA_016464795.1 of Candidatus Amunia macphersoniae. Classification (GTDB taxonomy): domain Bacteria; phylum Chloroflexota; class Dormibacteria; order Aeolococcales; family Aeolococcaceae; genus Aeolococcus; species Aeolococcus macphersoniae. The sequence continues at coordinate 78,210 of JAEKNN010000008.1, forward strand.
GCCCTCGCCCTCGCCCTCGCCCTCGTCGTCGTCGTCGTCGTCGTGACGGATATCGTGGGGATGGCGCTCCGGCGGATCGATGACGCCGCACTCACACTCATGGATGACCGACGCACCGACAACCCGCACTGCGGTGATGGCAGTGGCGTGCACCGTGATGGAGAAATCGTCGTCCGCCGCAACGGCCTCGCGATGCCGTCCCGTGATGACGGTGCGCAGCGACGAGACGTGCACGAAGGTCTCGACAACAACCTCCTCGTCTTCGCTCGAGCGGCCAGCGACCTTGACGCTGTGACAGCGCTCAGGCATCCGGGCGTGCCATTCGTGCGGGCTCGGCTGCCAGGGAAGAGGCTCCGTGCTTGGACCGTTACCCCCGCCGCCGGTCGCGCCCGCATAGGGGTGCGGCATCCAGTGCGGGGTACCGGGGCCGTGCGCTCCCGGCGTTGGTCCCGAGCTGCTCTCAGCCGGGTCGGCAGGTGCAGAACCGGGCAACGGAGCGGGCTGTGTCGAACTCGACGGCGGTGATGATCCCGTCGTCGGTGATGAGCCGGGTGCCGGCGAGGAGCCGGCAGCGCCACCGAAGGGAGCGCTCGTTGCGCCTGGTTCCGGGGGCGCCGCGCCTGCCCCAGACGTAGCGCTCAGGCTCCCGACGCTTTCTCCGTCCGCGGTCTTCCATACCTCAATGGGAGGGACGAATCGACGGTGACGGCCGGCGGCGCGTCGGTACAACCAGAACCCGCCAGCTGGGAAGCCCAACTCGGGGCGGAAGCTCCATCGCAGGTGCACGCCCGCAGGCATGGGCTGGCCATCGAAGGTGTCCTCGCTCCCCGCGGCGACTCCACCTTGCAGGCCCAATAGTCCGAGAGAGTCCATGGGCGACCCATGCCCCTTCGTCAACCGCCGTAAACCGCGGCGCGACGCTACCACTCGCTGTGTCGCTCTTGCAATGGGTTGTGCACTGAGTCGTCGCGCACGTGAGCTCTGTGCCGATACCGCGTGCACGCTTTGGGAATATGCCGGCCCGTTGGCGGCTACGAGTGAGCGGCAATCCCCCGAGCCGCAAGCAGCGCCACGGCCTCACGCGCGCAGCCCCAGGACAAGGTGACCCCGCTGCCGCCATGCCCGTAGTTGTGGACGCACCTGACCCCGTCGATGTCCTCGACCTCCAGCCGCACCGTCGGTCGGCTCGGGCGCAGACCCACCTGGTGGCCGCGGATCCGTGCTCCGCGCAGCCGAGGCTCGACCTCGATGCAACGTTGCAGGATCTCGTCTGCGATGGCTGGTTCGGGCTCGGGGTCGTCGCGATCTGTCCGCCGGCATTGGCCAGCCGCAAGACCAGGTAGGCGAGGTAGACCTCCATCTCCACCAGTGGCACGGTTGTCCACCAGGCGGCCGCGAATCCGGTGGGCAGCTCATCTGACGAGCACGGTTGGAAACCGGGCAGCGGCGGACCGCTGCCTCGGCTGGCGAGGCGTCCGCGTCGCAGGGTGACGCCGGCAGCAGCGCCGCAGGCGAGCGCGGTGAACTCCTCGATCGATGTGCGCGCCCAGGCTGTCGCGGGATCATCGGGGGCCGCAACGCTCGGCCCGACCATCGCCGACGCGACCGCCGACGTGGTTGCCGACGGCGCCAGCGTGCTGCGCAGCTGTACCCGCAGTCCTTGCTCGGCAAGGCAGATCCCCGTGGTCAGGCCGATCACCCCGGCACCCACCACGACCACATCGAAGGGGGCTTGAGGCACCTACTCGCCCTCCTTTCGCAGCGACGCGGGGGCCCGGCGACGCCAGGCGTCACCAATCAGCTCAGCCACCGTCTCCGGATCTGCCGCCGCGAGGGTGACCCGCACCCCGCGGATGCGCCCGCCCCAGAGGATCTCCGCGCACCAGGAGGGGTCGCAGTGGGTGGCCACCTGGGTCTGCTGCTCGTCGACCATCACGTTGAGGTGTGCCTCGTCGGGCAGGGTGGCGAAGATCCGGCCACGAACGCGGAATGAGGGGAACCCGTGATGGTCCTGTTCGGCCGCCTCGCGCATCCCCATCGCCAGACCGCGGGCGTCGTCTGCAGTCACCGCCGGTCCTCAGCGCAGGCCTCGGCTGCGGCGCTCTGCTGGGTCACATCAGGAGTGTCGTTGAGCTGCCCTCGACTCCGACACCCCGGCCGATCGCGTCTCGGACCGACCTTCCCGTTGAGCGGCTCGACCCCGCACGCTTGGACCACGCGTTCGCGCAACCCACCTAGGGGTTAGACTTCGACGGCGTCCAGATATCGATTCATCGGACTGTTCAGCATTGGGTACAGACATGTCTGGAACTCGTATGCACCCAGCACTGCCGGCCACACGCTCGACGACACATCTCGCACCGCAACGATGCGCAAGTGATGCAGTCCCCCAGCGCCGTCAGACCAGTTGATCACGTCGCCGACAACGAAGCTCAGCAACGGCGTGAACACACCCTGGTTGTGACCGATGAACAGGACGCCGGTGGTGTGGCACGGGTAGAGCTGGGCGCTGGCAAGTGCCACCTCCGATGTTCCGGTGCAATCCGTGTAGTCAGGTCCGACCATAGTGTCGAGCCCGTGGGGACCGGTCAGCTGATTGCGCTGCAGCGGAGGCGTGGCGCTGGGTGTCGTCGCCGGAGGTAGCGTTGCAGTTGGTGGCGCAGACGTGGCCACTGGCGCAGACGGCGGCGCTGGCGTCGATGCAACCGTCGGCGCTGGCACAGGCGTCGAGGCAACCGTCGCTGGCGCAGGCGTCGTCGCCGGCGTAGCTGTAGCCGCCGGTGCTGTGATGGTCAGCGCCGGGGCAGCGAAACGGGTGATGTGGTGAATGTTCGCGGTGCGGATCACGTCGGCGGTCGCGGACGGCTTGCCCACTCCCGCGGTGGCGGTTGCCCCGCCGCAACCGGCAAGTGCGCTGACAAGGGCGGTCCCGAGGAGCACTCGCTTGATCACAGGGTCGCCTCCGCCACGAGGGGCGGAAGGGGCCAAACCCTTCAAACGCGTCGTGCGAGGCCTACTGTAACAAACCTGCGGCGGAAGTGTGAAAAGTGCTCGGACAGGGGCCGGAGGCGGAGATCCCTGAACTCAAATGGCCGCCGCCCTCCGGACGAGAAGAGCGGCGGCCAAGCCCGTGATCAGCACGGAGTGCGGGAGGGCTCGGTTACGCGCGGAGCCGACGGAAGAACGCGATCGAGGTGAGCAGCATTCCGACGATCAGGCATGACAGTGCGGCATTCAGGGGCAGCTGGCCAGGTGCTCCGCCCGACCCGGCACCGGTGTGGGGTACGCCTGGAGTGGAGGGAATTCCGGTGTGGGGCACGCCTGGAGTGCTGGGGATGCCGGTGTGAGGCACGCCGGGAACCGTGGGGGTGCTGGTGGAGGGCACGCCCGGAGCTGCGGCCGGGCGCGTCACCGGAACCGGGGCCGGAGGTCCGGTCACCGTCTGGACTAGTGGCGTGGAGGTGCTGGGGAGGAGGGTGGGAGTGCCGGAGAAGACCGCGGTGATCGGGTGCGTCCCGGCTGCGAGGGTCGAGGTCGTCAGCGTCGCGTTGCCCGCGCCATTGACCGGGGCGCTGCCCAGCGGGGTTGTGCCGTCGTAGTAGGTGACAGTCCCTCCAGATGCTCCTGGCACCGTGGCGGTGATGCTCACTGGCTGGCCCACCGGCGAGGGGTTGGATGACGAGCTCTCCGTGGTGCTGCTCGCCGTCGGCGTCGGCGCGGCTCCGGCGCAGCTCGGCACGGTGATGGTGTCGTTGATCAGCGAGACCTGACCGGTGCGTGCCAGCGCTCGCCCTTCGATGTTCACTCCGTTGTTGACGGAGATGCTGGCCAGAGCCATCAGGGTGCCCTTAAAGGTGGTGGTGGTGTCAAGCGTGGCCGAGCTGCCGACCTGCCAGAAGATCTGACATGCCGACGCGTTGCTGTCGAGGAAAACACTCGATCCAGGGGCGGTGGTGAGCGTGCTGGCGATCTGGAAGATGTACACACCCGCGCCGCTCAGATGGAGCGCCCCGGTCAACTGCGCCGAGCTCGAGAAACAGTAGACGCCAGGCGGAAGCGGTGTCGCGGACGTTCCCACGTCCTGTCCCAGCACCTTGCCGGTCTCGTCGGTGCAGGGCTGCTGGCCGGCGGCGTTGTTGTATGCGGTGGTCAGATCGCTCTGCGCGTTCGCGGCCACCCCGTCGGCAGCGTGAATCGTCCCGTTGACAACGATTCCAGGTCCGAATCCGGTGACGGCGCTGCCGGCGCTGACCCCGAGATCGCCGCTGATGTAGCTCGGTCCGGTGTTGGTGACAGTGCTGCCGCCCAACACTGCGAAGCTTTTGGCCACCCCAAGACCGGGGGCTGTGCCGGTCAGAGCCAGGGCCGGGGTCGCCAGCGCCACTGCGGCGGCCAGGGCTGCGCCCACGGCGGCCCCTGTCTTGGCAAAGTGTCGGCCGGCGGTCGGCCGGTACACACCGTCGGCGACGGCCGCGCCGTCCTGAGGCTGGCTTTCGGGCGAGCTGTGGTGTTGCATGAGAGTTCCCTCGCAGTAGTGAATGCTGACAACCGCATCACGAGACGCAGACACCAGCGATCCAGGCAATCGTCATGCCCCAGATCGGATGCGGGCTAGCCAGCTCCGTTACAGCGCTGTTACTGTCCGCCGATAAACGCGGGGCAGGTCTGACAGGGCTGGTTCGCCAGCGTCACGATGTCGCTCGTACCGCCCGACGGCAAGTTCAGAGAGGTTTTCGACATGTCACGCGTCCTGATCACCGGATCGAGCGATGGCCTCGGTTTGATGGCAGGTCAACTGCTTGCCGACGCCGGCCACGCGGTCACGCTGCACGCCCGCAGCGATCATCGAGCGGCCGACGCCCGCGCTGCGCTCCCCGCCGCTGAACACGTCGTCGTCGGGGACTTGGCCAGCATCGAGGGTACTCGGCAGGTCGCCGACCAGGCCAATGCGCTCGGCCGCTACGACGCCGTCATCCACAACGCCGGAGTCGGCTACCAAGAGCCCCGCCTCGAGACCGTCGATGGGCTCGCGCACGTCTTCGCCATCAACGTCGTTGCCCCCTACCTCCTCACCGCGCTGGTCACCGCACCGGACCGGCTGGTCTACCTCAGCTCGGGGATGCACCTCGGCGGTGACCCCGTCCTCGACGACCTCCAGTGGAGCAGGCGCCGGTGGAACGGTGCTCAGGCCTACTCGGACAGCAAGTTCCTCGACGTGGTGCTGGCCTTCGCGGTCGCCCGTCGCTGGCCCAGGGTGCGGTCCAACGCGGTGGGGCCGGGGTGGGTCCCGACCAAGATGGGTGGCCCGGGGGCACCTGACGACCTCTCCTTGGGCGCGGCCACCCAGGCGTGGCTGGCGGTGAGCGATGATCCTGCCGCCACCGTCACCGCCCGGTTCTTCTACCACCAGCGACCAGGCGACGTGCATCCGGCCGCCCGGTCGGTCGAGCTCCAGGACGGGCTGCTCCACCGCTGCGCCGAACTGACCGGCGTCGCCTTCGCCGAGCCCTTGCCCGTGCCAGTCACCACCCAGCAGGCGTAGACCCGTCCGGGGTCATGGCAGCTGCCCCAGGTAGAAGCGCGTGCCCTGGTCGTCAGTGCAGTTGGCGGTGATCCCGTACGGCTGGGTCTCGGGCGGCGTGCTTGACCCGCCGGCGGCGCGAACCCGCGCCACCGCAGCATCGATGTCGCTGACGTGGAACATCGGCACCGCGGTGGCCGTGTCGTGTCCACCGCTGACCCCGACCATGGGCGCGACCTCGTCGACGTTCCAGCCGCCGGGCGACCGTCCGGGCGTGAACCGCCAGCCCAGCACCGTGCCGTAGAAGGCGCGGGTGCGCATCGCGTCGCGCACCTCCAGGGTCACGTAGGCGACGTCGCCATCGCGCCGCTCCACACGCTGCGCTCGCAGGCCGCCGGTGCCCGCGGTGGCCCCCTCGTGGAGTGCAAAGCGCGTCCCCTGGTCGTCGACGCAGTCGGCGGTGCGCCCGTACGCCTCCTCAGCGATCCGCTCGACGGCGCCGCCGGCTGCCCGGACCCGCGCCGTCGCGATCGACAGCTCGGGCACCCCATAGCAGAGGAACAGGGTCGACGTCTTCGGCTCCTCCAAGAGGCCCTGCCGGGGTGTCGCCCCGTCGACCGCCAGCGCCCGGCCGTCGCCCTGCTCGGAGAACGTCCAGCCCAGCACCGACCCGAAGAAGGCCCGCGCGCGCTCGACGTCGTCGACCCACAGCGACGAGTAGGCGACGTCGCCCTCGCGGCCGTCGCCGCCGCCAGCCACCGCCGCGGGGGACGTCGCCGCCTCGGCAGAGAGGATCCAGCGGTGGCCGAAGGGATCGACGATGACCGCGTTGCGGCCGTACGGATTGTCGGCTGCCCGACGCTCCAGCTCGGCGCCGGCCGCGACGGCGCGCTCGACCGCTGCATCGACGTCGGCAACCCGCGCGGTCAGGCTGACCGCTGCGGGCTCGCCGGGACGGGGGGCTGCGACGCCGCTCACAGGCGACTCGTCAGCGAGATAGACCACCCCGCCCCCGAGGTCGAGCTCCGCATGGCCGATCCGCCCCTCGGGCATCACCATCGGAGCTCCGCGCAGCCGTGCGCCCAGCGCTTCCGTGTACCAGTCGATGGCCCGTCGGGCATCCCGCACGATCAGGTACGGCACCACCACCGGCGTCGCGGCGGACGGCGGGTCGAGGACGATCTGGGCCGCGGACATGCTGGTTCCTCCCTGGTGCAGCTGGCGATCGATCTGGGCGCGAAGGGCGGCGGCGAACGCTGGGTCGGGATCGACGGGAGTGATCGGCGCGCTGAGCGCCTCGAACGCATCAGGCATCGGGCGCCTCCAGGCCGGCGTACGCGCGCCGGAAAGCGGCGCGAGCGCGCACCAGCAGTGTCTCGGTCGCGTGGACGGTGCGGTTGAGGATCTCGGCGACCTCGGGGACCGGGAGGTCGTCGACGTAGCGCAGCGTCAGCGCGGCGCGATGGTGGGGTCCCAGCTCCAGGAGCGTCTGGCGCGCCCGCATCGCGTCCAGGGTCGCCTCCCACGGATCGTCGTCCGGCTCGTCGGCGCCGGTTGCAGCGAGGCGAATCCCCCGCTCCTCGCGTGCCAGCCGGCGCCAGTGGTCGACCAGCTTGTGCCGGGCCACCCCGAGGATCCATGCCGTCGAGAGCGGCGGTCCGGAGTCGCGCTGGACCTCGCTGACGGCGGCGAGGAAGGTTTCGGAGGTCAGCTCCTCGGCCAGCGGAACCCGGTGGCAGCGCGACAGCAGGTAGCCGTACACGATCGGCAGGGCGGCGTCGTACAGCCCGAGCAGGTCGTCAGCGCGCATCTCAGCTCCAGAGCTCGGTGGCGTCACACCAGCAGTGTCGTTCGGCGTGGCTGGACTCCGACACCCCGCCGCCAGCTACGGCGGCCCGTCGCCCCCTGGCGCTCACGTGATCAATGCCGGCCGCAGGCGCCGGCGGCGCGCTCCCCATCGTGCCGCGCTGCGCCATCGCCTTTCGCTGCGCTCGCCGCCCGTAGGCGATGGTCGCGAACAGGGTCAGGACGAACGTGCTGTAGAACAGCAGCTGAGAGGCCACCAGGAACACCGACGTGGAGAGGATGAACACCAGCGCGGTGCGGATCAGTGCGTCGGCAACGAAGAAGGTCACGCCCCACATCGCGGTCATCACCCGCATCGAGCGCCGGAATCCCGGGTACTGCCAGCGGTCCTCCCACAGGCGCACCCGATCGGGGACGCCGCCGGTGGCGAACTGCCGTGCCATGTGGAACATCAGCGGCCGTGGCGCCAGCAGCGAGCCGAAGAACACCAGCCCGAAGATCCCGGTGAAGAACGACTCCTTGATCAGGGTGAAGCGCGCGCTGCCGGAGATCAGGCTGGCCACGGCGCTGATCACGATGAAGAACAATGAGATGCCGGCGATGAAGTCGAGGCTCCGGGTGCGCACCCAGCCCCAGAGCGTGTAACCGACTGGAAACACCGAACCCGCGACCAGCGCCGGCACCGTGGCCACGCCCCTGCCGATCAGCACCTGATAGAGGACGAAGGTGAGCACCCCGTTGATGACCAGGCTCGGCACCACAGAGCGCAGCACCGCCCCGCCGGTGGGCTGGGCCAGCTCTCCCGCTGGGTGGTCAGCGATCGGATCGGGCATCGGAAGCCTCCATGCCGGCGTCCTCCTCACCATCAGCCACCGGCGGCCCTGCCGCCGCCGGGATCACCAACATCCTAACGGAAAGTACTTTGCATGGTAAAGTCCAATCCGGTGCTCGCCGACCCACTGCAGCCGTCTGCCCGCGATGCGGCCCTGACTCTCGAGGACATCGAGCGCCTGCGGCGGCGCACCCGCACGTCGCTGGGAACCCCGTGGTTTCCGTTGGTGTCCTTCGGGGCCGTCAACCTGCTCAGCGCCCCGGTGATCGCTGCCACCGGTACCGCCGCGCTGGCGCCGCTCTGGATCGTCGCCGGCGGCGCGGCCATGCTGGTCACCCGCCGCCACTACCGGCGGCCAGACAGCCGGCCTGCTGGCGCCAATCTCGTTGGTGTTCGCCGGCTACGTCGCCCTCGGCTGGCTGCAGCGCAGCCCGGTTGGGCCGCTGGCGGTGCTTCCCGGCACCGCGCTCGCCGTCGCCCTGGCGATTCGCGGGCAGCCACCCTGGCTCGTCGAACTTGCCTTCGGGGCGGCGCTGACCATTGCCGGCGTCATCGTCCGCGCCCTCGGTGAGCGCCCATGAGCCATCCCAGCCGCCGGCTCGACGATGCGGTCCATCAGCGCACCCGCCTGGGCATCCTGGCGGTGCTGTGCGAGGGCGGCCGGGCCGACTTCGCGTACCTGCGTGACACCCTGGAACTGACCGACGGCAACCTCTCGCGCAACCTCAGCCGCCTCGAGGAGGCCGGCTACCTGACCATGGAGAAGGTGCTCGACGGACGCCGCCCGCGCACCTGGCTGGCCGCCACACCGGCCGGGCGTGACGCGCTCAACGACGAGATCGCCGCCCTGCACGAGATCATCGATGGAGTTGGTGCGCGCTCGCCGCGCCGGGTCGGCCGCCCGCTCACCGATCCCGCCTGACGTCGGGGCGTCGCTGACGCCTGCCGGATCCGTTCTTTGCGGGTGCACCGATGAGCCGCTCGAAGAGTCCGCGCACCTCACCGGGGCTGAGCTGGAGAGTCGCATCGCCCACCTGAAGCTCGAATCGCTGCAATGCCGGCCCCTCGGAGCGGAAGGGCCGGGAGAACGTGAATGTCTTCTCCGTGGTGGCGAGATCGATCATCCGGGCTCGCATCTCGTCGACCCCCACGGTGAGTTGAAGATGCATCATCGAGCTCTGAGGAGGGTCGGGGATCACCTCGACACCGGCGAGATCGCGCACCGCATCCGCGATCGCCACAGCGTGCTCGTAGTACTTCGGCATGAGCGGCAGTCGTGAGCGCAGCACCGTCAACGCCGACGCTGCATACGGCCAGAGCATGAAGATGCGCCCGCCATGCCGCGTCCGCCAGACCGAGAGCTCCTCGATGACGTCCGCGTCACCGGCGACGCAGCACCCGGCGATTCCGCCCAGTCCCTTGTACATGGAGACATAGACGGTGTCGAAGAGGGCAGCGATGTCGGCCAGAGACTTGCCGTTCGACGCGGCGTAGAAGGGCGCCGCATCCCACAGCCGCGCCCCATCCATGTGCACGGCCGCGCCACGTCCGCGGGCCCAGCTCACCTGGTCCTGGAGCTCGTCCCACGACGGCAGGGTGCCGCCGAGCTCTCGCTGCGGAAGCTCGAGGAGCAGCGCGGCGATCGGCTCGTGCACCTCGTCGAGGCTGGCTGAGGAGAGCGGCTGGTGAGCCGGACCGACGGGTACGCCGAACAGGCCATGCAGGCGCTGGTAACCGCGCTCCTCGTGGGTCTCCATGTGACACGAGGGATGGAAGGCGATGCTTCGGCTCGTTCTGCGGTCGGCGTGGACTCGCAATGTCGCCTGCTGCGCCATGGTCCCGGTGGGCACGAACAGCGCCGCCTGCTTGCCCAGCAAGGACGCCACCTCGGCCTCGAGCTCGGCGACGACCCCGCCGGCCCCGTAACGGTCGACCTCGGTGTCGACAGGGATGGTGGCGAGCAGCGCCTCAGCCCCGCGAGGGCCATGGCCATTCAGGAAGCGCGTGCACGACCGGGCAAGGGTTTCCAGCTCGGTGTCGCCGGCGGCTGGCGGCGCAGCCTGCGGCGGTGCAGCTCGGTGTCTCGTCGTCCTGGCTCTGGCCACGACCGACACCATACGAACAGCCGCGGTGCTCGCGGCTGCTCGTCGGTGCGTCGCCCTATTCGCTCTCCTCGGCGAGGAGCTGGTAGAGGCGCTTGCGGGCATCGCGAAGGATGTCGCTCGCCTGGGTCACCTGCTTGGCGGTGCCCGCGTGGGTCACCTGCCAGGTGGCGGCTCCCACCTGGAAGAAGAGCTCGCGCATCGAGCCGGGGTCGCTGTCAGCCTCGGCTGCCTCTGCCCAGGGCGGTGCCCCGGTGGAGGCGGTCGCTTCCTCGCGGCCGCTGTCGCTGAGCTCGAAGACGCGCCGGCCGGCCTCGAGCTCGACCGAGCGCACCTTGCCCTCGTCCTCGAGCTGCTGCAAGGTGGGGTACACCGACCCGGGGCTTGGTCGCCAGCGCCCCTCGGTGCGGCGGTCCAGCTCCTGGATGATCTGGTAGCCGTGCATCGGCTCCTCGACAAGGAGCGCGAGGATGGCGGCCCGGATGTCGCCACGGCCCGCCCGGTGCCGGCCGCCGCCCCACGGGAAGTCGCGCCCTCCCGGGAACCCACCACCGATCGGGAAGCCTCCGGGGCCGCCGAAACCCCGCGGGCCGCCGCGGCCGCGGCCGCGATGGTGCGCCCCCGCGGCTCGGAGCACGTGGCGTAGGTGGTGCCGCTCGATGTCCCAGCCGGTAGGTCCGGCCTCCGGCCAGGTTGCCTGATCACGTCGCATGGTGTGTCCTCTCAACGATGGATTGAAGTTCCATCACGATATATCGCGACATGCCGAGTTGTCAACCCCCGGAGGCGGCATCCTGTCACCATTCCACGGAGCACAGCCGCGCTCCGGCGAGGTCGTCACCAGGGGAGGCACATGTCTGTCGATTTCAAGCCCGAGGGATACCACACCGTCACTCCGTACCTGGTGGTGGAGGGGGCTGCGGATGCGATCAAGTTCATGAGCGATGCTTTCGGGGCGACCGAGATCATGCGACTGGAGGGTGCCGACGGTCGCGTCGGCCATGCCGAGGTTCGCATCGGTGACTCGGTGGTGATGATCGCCGACGCGCCCGCGCCTGACGCCACCAGGCAGGGGATGCTGCACCTGTATCTCGAAGATGCGGACGCGACCTACGCGCGCGCGATCGAGCTGGGGGCCACCTCGAAGCGCGAGCCCACCACCGAGTTCTACGGCGATCGCATCGCTGATTTCGAGGACGCGTGGGGCAACCGGTGGTCGGTGGCCACCCATGTCGAGGATGTCTCCCAAGAGGAGATGGCGCGGATCGCAGCCCAGTTCGGCGGCGGATGACGCAGCGACCGTCAGCACTGGCCCCGCAGCATCCTCACCGCGTCAGCAACTACCGCCTGGTCACCGTGCCGGTTGCATGACCCACGATGCCACCACGGCGGCGAGGCGCTCGGGTTTGCCGTTCAGGTCGGTGAGCAGGTCCCAACCGTGTATCCCGGAGAGCTCATCGATGACGACGAACTGCTTGGGTTGCGCCGGGGTAGCGTCGTAGAGGGACTGCAGGCGGTCCAGGCGGCAGTATCGATCCCCAGGCGCGACTGCGAAGAGCGCGGGAACCTGGAGGCGGCGGACATCGGTGGGGTCGTCAGCGCCGGTGTCGTTGCCGTCGCCGGAGACGTCGACCACAGCAGCGATGCCGGGGATGACGCCGGCGGCCTCCAGGGCGTCACCTCCTCCGAACGACGCTCCAACCAGCGAGATCCGAGAGGCGCCATGGGCGCGAGCCCAGTCGACGGCGGGCCCGGTCTCGGCGACGATTCCCGCGTCACCAAGTGGGATGCTGGGGCAGCGTGAGGCGCCGTAGCCACAGCGGTTGACGAGGACCGCACGCACCGGATAGTGGGCGACGAGCCACGTCGCGTAGGGCCAGAAACCGCACATCCCTGTGCCCCCGACCTCGTGCAGGAACACAGCGGCGATCTGGCCAGACCCGACGCTGTTGGCCTCCAGCCGGCTGCCGCTCGGCCCGGGCAGCCAGAAGGCGTCGGCCCCGGGACCGCAGGACGACGGCCGGGGTAGGGGCGTCGCCTCGCCGGGCGTGGGGGACGCGGACGACGTCACAGAACCACCCGATGTCGCGCTGCCGCCGCAGCCGGCCAGCAGCGAGCAGGCGACGACCGTGAGCAGGAGCCGCCTCAACGCGATCGGCCCACGAGCGTCACCCACGGTTGGCGCACGATCACCTCGTATATGTCGAACTCGATATACACGTACGCTATCACAGTGCCCTCGACGCTGGGATACGCCCTGCTCGGTCTGCTGGCCCGCCACGCGCGCACCGGTTACGAGCTGACCCAGGCTCTGCGCGCGCCCATCGGGTATTACTGGACGGCCAGCCACAGCCAGGTGTACCCGGAGCTGGCCCAGCTGGAAGAGCAGAAGCTGGTCGCCCATCGGGTGATCGATGGGCCCGGGCCGCGCGACACCAAGAGGTATCGAATCACCCCGGCCGGCCGGCGCGCGGTGGCGGTGTGGGCGGTTCGCCCTCCTGACGCTGCACATAATCGTGACCAGCTGATGCTCAAGGTGTATTCGATGTGGACAGCGGACCCGGTCCGGGCCCGTGCGTTGGTGGTTGGGCAACGCGACGCGGCAGCGGCCATGCTCCGCCACTACGGGGAGATCGAACGCTCCATGCGCCAGGACCACGGCGAACTGCTCGACGACCCGACCACCCCGCAGTTCAGCTCCTACGCCACCTTGCGCCGCGGCCTGGGCTTCGAACGCCACGCCGTCGCCTGGTGTGACTGGTTGCTGGCCGCGCTCACCGGCGAGAAGCCGGCGCCACCCGAGCCCGAGTGACGCCGGGCTCCCGGCTGGACGCTCAGCCCCGCCAGCTCGTCCAGTTGCTCAGATCGGTTCGACAGCCGGTCGTAGATCGTGGGGCCGCACCACCTCGACGATGTTGCGGTCCTTGAGGAGGTTGAGCGCTGTCACTGCGACGGCCAGCACGATCGCCGCCATCACCTGGATGGACTGGAGTGGGAGTGCCAGGCCCACTGGGGCGGGCAGTGTGTAGATCAGGAACAGCGTCGCTGGGAAGGCGAGCTCAGCGAGCGTGGCCAGAGAGGCCGGGGTGCTGGAGAGACCTCGGTAATACAGGGTCATGGCCACCAGGCCAGGAATCAATGCGAGCCCCACCAGGCTGGGAAGGTCGGCGAGCCGGTACTGGCCGAACCCGGCCGGACCCGTGTCGACCAGCATGATCACCAGCAGCACCGGCAGCGCCAGCACAAAGCGCATGCCGGTGGTGGTCGTGAAGGAGACGTTGCGCAGAGCGTACCGACCGAGGACGGTGCCCGCAGCCCAGAGGGTCACGGCGCCCAGGACCAGCACACCGGCCGCCAGCTGCCCCTGTCCCAGCTTGGAGAACGGCGCCAGCGGGTCCTGCGGAAAGACGATGAAGTACACGGACGCCATGGCGACAAGCGCCAACGGCCAGAAGCGCGGGCGGCGCCGCTCGCGCAGGAGAACCCGCGCGAACGCCAGGCCGAACACCGGCTGGAGCAGGTAGAGCAGGTAGATCTCCACCTGCACGTTGAAGTTGGGCGCCGCGCCCCTGGGGAAGGCGTACGTGAATGCATCGGTGAAGAGGACGGTGGCGACCGCCTGAGGGCCGACCGCGATCACGGCGACCGCGAGCCACGTCCGCCACCCCAGCGAGCGCACCTCCCTGCGGGCCAGGAACAGCATGGGCAGGAAGCACACTGAGATGAGCAGATCTTCGACGAGAACGATCTGGCTTCCGGTGAGGTGATGCGCCACCAGCTGCGGGCGGAAATAGTTGTCCGACGCCCAGAGCGCCGCGGCGACCGCCACCAGCAGCGCGGACGAGCGATCGATGAACGAGCGCGAGGACGGGGCAGGCACTTCTCGGTGAGCCTATCAGCGCGACCGAAGCCGGCGACGCACGGCGCTGCCCTCCGGCTCCCACTCGAGGATCCCTACCGCCCTACCGGACGTGATCCTCGCGGATCATGGCTCTCCAACTGGCCGCGTAGTCCGAGCGTCCTGTCCTCGCCGTTGGCGAGGCGTCGTCGTGGCCGTCCCGCGACTCCTGGCCGGCGATGTCGCGCCGCCGTGACTCAGTGCCTCGAGGATGACGTCGAAACCGGCGAAATATGCGCGGAGGGCGACCAGGCGCTCGCGGACGAAGCGCTCCCGCTCACTCCCCGTATCGGATGCGAGCGTGCGCTCGGTCTCGTCGGTGGACGCAAGCACCTGGCGCAGATTCCAGCGGAACCGTCGCTCGACGATCTCCTGCATGACGCGCCGGAAGTCGGTCGCCGCCTCGTAGTGGTCGCGACGTGAGCCCACGATTCGTACCTGCTTCACCAGATGCCAGTCGAGAAGCCCGCGAACCTGCACCGACACGTTGCTCTTGCTCTGCTGCAGCTCGTCGCTGATGCCGTCGAGCGAGAGAGGCTGATCGTGCAGATAGAGCAGGCCGAAGATGCGGCCCTGGAGCTGTGTGAGCACCCCCGACGTGGCCGCAGCAGCACCCATGCCCTCGACGAAGATGCCAGTGACTCGATCCATGACGCTACGCCGTCGCGCCGCGCCGTTGTGTGCGCGCTGTCATCTGCGGAAGAGCAGGCAGGTGCTGGTTCCGTGGGCCAGCAACTTCTCTGTCGCCTCCGCGAAGATCCGGCCCTCGGCCGTGGCCACCTTCCCGCCCCGGTGGACGACCACGCCTTCGCAGCGAACCCGCCCGGTGTCGGCCTTGATGGGACGGACGAAGTTGACCTTGGTCTCCAGGCTCGTGCATCTCGCCTGCCGCCAGTGTGGTCTGGACGGCGCAACCCATGGCTGAGTCCAGCAGGGTCATCGCGAAGCCACCGTGGACCAACCCGATGGGGTTGTAGAGGAATTCCCCCGCCTCACCGAAAAAGGTGGCCCGTCCCTCGTGGGCCTCGAATCCCGTCATCCCCATCGTGACCGCGATTGGCGGGCCCGGGAGGCGCCCCTCCGAGATCGCCTGCAAGTGCTCGAGGCCGCTCAGGCCGGCGGCCGCCGCCAGCGCCTGCATGGGGTCCTCCCAGCTGACCGTCCGAGTCCGGGGCTGCCGATCGGTCTCCATCAGAGTGGGCGAGGCGCTGTCAACACCGCCTAGGCAACGTGGAAGTCGCCGGCAGTCCGCGGGACCTCAAGAAGAGTGAGCGGCATTCTCGAAATGCTGGAGGTTCACAACCACCACTGTCAACGAGTTGCCATCCGAGGTCCTCTCGCCGCGACATGTGACCGGCGACGCGGACCTCGTCGCGGGTGAGGGCCGGCTCCCAGCCGACGACTGGTCAAGCCGCACCCGTGGCGGCGATGCCGACGACGGCAATGCCCGCTCTTGTCTCTCCGGTGACCACATCCGTGCTATTGTGGGATTGACCCACCTTCCCGCAAGCCCACTCTTGGAGTTCGCTGATGTCAGGCCTCAAGACCATTGACGACAAGGGTCGCCTGACGCTTGGTCGCGAGTTCGCCGGCCGGATGGTACAGGTGGAAGCGGCAGAGGACATGGTCGTTCTCCGCTTCTACCGCGCCGTCCCGGAACGGGAGGCATGGCTCTGGAGCAACGAGCTGGCGAAGGGCATGGTCGACCGTGGTTTGCAGCAAGCGCGCAATCGCGAATTGAGCGACGGACCGGATCTGGAGGTGGTGTTTAGCTTCGCTGACAGCCTTCCCGACGAGGAGTGACCTCCCGGCCTCACTTCACTCCGGAGGCGCAGGCAACCTTCGGGACGCTCGAGGCGCTAGCCAGGGCGGCAGCTGAGAAGCGCCGCAAGGGGACCGCGAGGGCGACTGGCAAGAAATGGACGAAGTCGTCGCGCCAAGAGGGGTTGTTCAAGCAGGTCGCCAAGACCATCCAGCAGCTCGCAGCCGACCCACGCCACAACAGCCTGAATACGCACGCGTACGAATCTCTTGAGAATCCGTTCGACTCAAGAGGGAAGATCTTCGAGGCCTATGCCCAAAACAGCACCCCCGGCGCGTACCGCGTGTTTTGGTGCTACGGACCGGAAAAGGGTGACCTGACGATCATTGCCATCACGCCTCACCCCTAACCGGTTCCCAAAGACGAACGAACCTTGTCGCGTCAGGCCCACGGCGACAGCCCCCTGTCGCGAGCCTGCGTCAGCATCCAACTCATGAACAGCCGACCCGACTGTGTCGTCATCGACGCAGCTCTTCGCTTTGCCCGCTCGAACCCCGAGCTGGTGCGCTACGCGTACGAGCACACCGGCGCGGCGGGCGCATCGGTCGACGATCTCTTGCGCGACGCCATTGATCGCGTCGTCGCGAGCCGGTCGCAGTCGTCTCAGCAACTTATCAGCTTGGGCTGAGGGAACTCGGAGGCCGCTCGGGCAACCTGATGTCAGGCGACCCAATCACGCGTATCCGACACACTGACATCAGGAGAACCGCCATGACAACCGGTTGGATCATCGCCAACATCGCCCTTGCAGTCGCAGTAACAACCTTGGTTGCCGGCCTCGCCGTGCTCATCCCGTTGAACCTGGACCGTCGATCGAAGGTCCCCGCCCTGCGCAAGGTCGTTGGCCTTGGACCCAACGCCGTGCAACGGTCCGACAGCCGCCACGATCGCAGGGCGGCCTGAACAGCTCCCCCCTTTCCGAGGCCACGCGCCGGGCGATCCCCTCAGTGAGTGCGTCGCCGGCGTGGCCCTTCCACCGCGCGGGTCGTGGCTGGTCGCACGCGCTGTGAGGCGCAGTTATCGTGAGCACTCACCGGGATGGTCGAGGCGCGGAGACGTGGGTTGGACCGATGACGGCCACGGCGAGCGCTTCGCCGTGGCCGCCACTCGAGATCGCACTCAGGCGGCCGCCGCCCTGGCGAACCGCTCGAGTCCCAGCTGCCAGCCATCGGGGGTGCTGACCCCGTCGCGCATGCCCTCCCAACCGTCCCCATGGCGGTCCAGGTTGCGATGCTCGAGCTCCACGCGGGTCCGGCGCGGGCCATCCGCGACGAAGGTCACCTCGACCTCACTGGTCTTGTCGGGGTCAGTCTGGATCTGCCACTGCAGGCTGATGTCCCAGCTGAACACCACCCGGTTGGGTGGCTCGAACGCGAGAACCCGCGCCCAGGCGCACTCGGTACCGTCGACGGCGCGATCGATGATGCGACCACCCACCCGCGGCTCGAAAACCATCTCCGCGAGCTCTCCCTGGAGGATGTGGTGCTCGGGCACCCACCAACTCCCCATCTTCTCGGTGAACACCGTGAACGCGTGGTCGATCGGTGCCTCGACCGTGATCGAGGTGCGCACGGATGGGCCTGCCACCAGCGTTGTCATGGACTGTCCTCCTTTGCCTGTTCGGCGGTTGCCTTGAACGCGCGAAGCGCGTGATTCCAGAATTGGTCGAACCACGCGTGTACCTCCTCGAGGCCACCCGGGTTCATGCTGTAGAGACGGCGGTTGGCGTCGGCGCGATCGCTGACCAGCCCCGCCTGCTTCAGCACCTTCAGGTGCTGGGACACAGCCGGCCGGCTCACCGGCAGGTCGCGAGCGATCTCGCCGACGGCCATCGGCCCGCCGGCCAGGCGCTCGAAGATGGCGCGGCGGGTCGGGTCGCCCAGGGCGGTGATCGAATCTAAGTTAGCCATCACTTACGGTAAGTCTAAACGCACACTCGGTGGGTGTCAACCAGGAGGTGAGCTCGCCGCAAAGGTCAGTCCAGGCCGAGTGCAAAGAGCAGCGACCGGTCCACCATCTCCATCCGCGCAGGCGACAGCGTCGTGAGGTACTCGACCAGATCGTCCTGATTGACGGTGACCAGGGCGTCGCAGGTCACGATGCACGGATCCGGCATCCCATCGCGGCGGTTGAGTTCGACCGTTGCCGGGTTGATGCGGACGGTCGTGGTCAGTTCGGCCGCGGTCACTCGCCGCCGAACTGCGTATGCCTCATTGCGGCTGAGGAGCAGCACAGGACGTCGCTTGTCAACCCGGGCCCACCACACCTGTCCACGTCGCCGAGCGGGAGCTTCCGCCACGGCCGACGCTACTCGCTGCAGGAGCGACGCAGGAACGCGTCCGTGGCCGCGACCTCCTCATCACTCTCGGGAAGCTCCCGGTAACTGGCGAGGTAGCGATCGACGTCACGCTGCCGGCGACGGCGGTCCAAATAGGTGCGCGCAGCGAGGCCGAACACCCGGCTTCGGCTCGTGCCGGCCGCGTTGCTCTCGGCATCGACCGCAGCGAGCAGGTCATCCGGCACCGAGATGGCAACCTTGCGGGTCATACCCCAAAGAATACCAGGGGCTGCCTGCGTGGAATGACAACTTCATGCAGGGTTGGACCAGCGCCCAGATCGTCGGCGTCGCCGAGTGGCTCAGGCGGAGGACTGGTCGGAGATCTCCTGCGCGTAGTCGGCCAGGGAGCGCCGGTACCTGGTCATGTGCGTAGACAGCGCCGTCAGGGCGATGGAGACCGCCTCCCGCTCACGTCCCGCGTCCACCAGTGCAAGGGCGAGAAAGGCGCTGACCGCATCGTCCAGGTCATCAGACCCGGCGTCCCGCTCGGCGGTGAGCAGATCGACACTCTCCGACGCCTGGCCCACGTTGCGCAACGAGCTGGCCATCTGGATCACCGCCCGACGTCGGCGTTGGCCATGCAGTCCGATCTCGAGTGCCCGTCGATAGAGCGGCACTGCCAGGTCGGAATGGCCTGTCGAGTCCAGCGATGCGGCGCGTTCGAACAGCCCCGCGGGGCTGTCTGCCGGCAGCTCGGCGACCAGTTGTTCCATCCTGGCCAGGAACACCTGCTCGTCGTGGTCATCGATGGCTGCCCACAGGTCCGCGACGCGCTCCTCCCAGTCGGTGTCAGGTGTCACCGGGCAACCCTACATGGCTGCACCAGGCCGCCGAGATCGAGTGGAGCGAGAACGGCGGCGGGTCAGGCCGCCTGCCGCGATTCCGCTGTACAGGCGGTGTTGTCGATCCAGAAGTGGACGACGCAGCCGTCAACGCCGGAGTCCAACGCGATCATGTCGTCGACGGTCTCGATGGCTGAGGCCTGGTGGGGGACGACGACGAACTGTGGTGGCGCGAAGCGGCGGTCTGTGTTCATGGTCGCCACTGTGGGGGCGGTCGGCGACAGGAGCATGTCGCCGGGCAAACCCCGCCACCCGGCTCCCTCTGGCGCCGCAGCATCAGGCATCATCCGCCGGGTGCAGGACGTCTCCGTGGGCATCGACGTCGCGGAGTCCCGCAGGGGCCTCGACCTCGTCGCGCTCGACGGCGACCGCCGGATCGTCGCCGCCCGATCTCACCTCGCGGTCGTCGATGCCGCCCAGCTCGTGCACGAGCTCGAACCGTCGATGGTGTGCATCGACTCACCCTCGCAGTGGTCGACGTCCGGCAGCAGCCGCGAGGCCGAGCGTGAGCTGCGCACCGTCGGGATCAACGCCTATCGCACTCCGGCTCAGGATCGCGCTGGGCCATTCCACGACTGGATGCGAGCCGGCTTCACGATCTACGAGGCCATCGGCCACGACTATCCCCGTTACCGCGGCGGCGACGTCATGGGCACCGCAGCCGAGTACTTCCCGCACGCGTCAGCAGTCGTCCTGGCGGGCCGCATCGGCCCGCTGAAGGACAAGCTGGCATTCCGGCGTCATGTGCTCGAGGATCACGGGGTGGCCACCACATCGCTGCGCACCCAGGACCAGGTCGATGCGGCGCTCGGAGCCCTGACTGGACTGATTGCGCTCGCGGGTGGTTCCTCGTGGGTCGGCGATGCCGATGAGGGCGCCCTGCTGTTGCCCTGTCTCAAGCCGACCGTGCGCTATCTCCGGGTTGAGGGAACGCCTCTGGTTGCGGGCGGCGCCGGTAAGACGAGCGTGCGCTCGCGGAGTCAATCAAGTCTCACGACGATGGCCAGGCAAACGTGCGCATGCGGATGCGGCGCTGTGGTTCGCCGGACCTTTCTTCCAGGACATGACGCCAAACTGCGCTCGCAGTTGCTGCGCAAGGCGAGGACGGGTGCGTCGGCACAGGCAGAGTTGAAGCGACGGAACTGGCTGCTGTAGCCGGCCAGGTCGCGGGCGCCCTGTGAAGCAGCGGTGGTGAGCAGGGCTGCCCGGAGGGGCACCACCATCTCGCCTTCCAACCCTGTCTTTACAGCAGTTGTGCATCGTGTCCGACGAATTCCCGGTGCGTCACGTGCAGGATTTGAGCTGGCTGCCAACGGACTCTCCGTGACACATGCGCAGAGGCATCGCGTGACACACAGGTGGTGACCATGGAACCGCTGCCACATCGGACAGACACGAGCGACTCGGAAGACACGCTCGCGGGTGTCCGCACGACACGCCCGGAGCCAAGTGCGCGCCGAGTGCAGAGCGTGACCTGCGGTCAGTGCGGCTGGCCGAGCTCGTGCGTGGCCCAGGATGGCCTGCGCCTGCTCAGCTTCGTCTGTCACTGGTGCGGCAAGAGCACCGTGGGTGTCGTTGATCCCAGCATCAAGCGGACTGTCATCTTCTGACGGTCGCCACCCTCGAGCTCAGCGCCGCGCGGACCGCGGCGCCGGAGCGCGTCCGGCGGGCTGCTTGGGGCGCGGGCCGCCGCGGATCGGTGGGATGGTCCGCCGCACGCTGGCATCAGGCGAGACCCTGAACGCCTTGCCGTGGTGCATCAACGCGAGCGGCTCACCGTCGACCACGGTGTACGTGGCGGTCTTGCGCGCGACCCGCACCCGCAGCCGCCTGCCCCGGAACACCAGGTTGAAGGTGAGCCCGCTGATCCCCTCGGGCAAGCGCGGGCTGAAGCTCAGTGTCTCGCCTCTGTGGCGCATCCCGCCGAACCCTGCGACCAGCGCGGTCCATGCGCCTGCGAGGGAGGCGATGTGCAGGCCATCGCGGGTGTTGTGCTCCAGGTCGGCGACATCCATCAGGGCGGCCTCACCGGCGTAGTCGTAGGCGAGAGCGAGCTGACCCACCTCGGCGGCAATCACAGCCTGCGTGCACGCCGACAGTGATGAGTCGCGCACCGTCAAGCGCTCGTAGTAGGCGAAGTTGCGCGCCTTCTCCTCAGGGGTGAAGGCGTCGCCGCGCACCTGCATCGCCAGCACCACGTCCGCCTGTTTGACGACCTGCTTGCGGTAGAGGTCGAAGTATGGGAAGTGGAGCAGCAGTGGGTAGTCCTCGGCCGTCATCGCCTTGAAGTCCCACACCGCGTGCTCGGTGAAGTCCTCGGACTGGGGATGGACCTGGAGACGCTCGTCGTACAGGATCGTCATCGCGGCGGCGGCGTCGCGCCACGCTGCAGTCTCCTCGTCATTGACCCCGAGGCTGCGGGCGGTTCGCCGATGCCGCCCGGCGGCTTCGACGGCGCCGCGCAGGTTCTGCTGCGCCATAAGATTGGTGTACACGTTGTTGTCGGCCACCGGGCTGTACTCGTCAGGACCGGTGACGCCGTCGATGCGGAAGCGCCCGGCTGCGTCGTGGTGGCCGAGCGACAGCCACAGCCGCGCCGTCTCCACCAGCAGCCCCAGGCCGACCTCGCGCTCGAATGCGACGTCTCCGGTGGCGTCGACGTAGTTCACCACCGCGTGCGCGATGTCGGCGCCGATGTGGAACGCCGCCGTTCCTGCCGGCCAGTAGCCCGAGCACTCCTGGCCGCGGATGGTGCGCCAGGGAAACGCCGCGCCCTTCAGCCCGAGCTGCTCGGCGCGCTCGCGGGCCAGATCGAGCGTGGCGTGTCTCCAGCGCAGAACGTCGGCCGCAGCATGGGGAACTGTGAGGGTGAGCACTGGCAACACGAACATCTCTGTGTCCCAGAAGACGTGCCCGTCGTAGCCGGGACCTGTGAGCCCCTTGGCCGGAATCGGCCGCCGCTCGCAGCGCGCACCCGCCTGGAGGACGTGGAAGAGCGCAACCCGAACCGCCTGCTGGATCTCCGCGTCGCCCTCAACCTCAACGTCAGCGCGCTCCCAGTAGTCGTCGAGGTACGCCCGCTGCTCGGCCAGCAGCCCATCCCATCCCGACATCCGCACCGCGGAGAGCGCGGCCATCACCTGGTCGTGCACAGCTGGTCGCGAGCGCTGGCTCGACCACCCGTACGCGAGCACCTTGACGATTCGCAGTGTCTCGCCCGGCTGCAGCTGTGCCGCCACTGTCACCCGTCCGACATCGGGATAGCTCTCGGTGTCGACGCGGGTGGACTCCGGCCCGTCGACGGCATGGTCCATCGCCGCGCCCATGCGCAGGCCGCTGCGCTTGGTCCGGTGCACCATGACCGCGCCATTCTCCGTTGCCTGGTGCTCCTCACACTCCAGCGGCGCCTCGAGCACCGCCGCGACGCGCGGGTCCTTGCCGAGGTCGGGGAGCGCTTCGTTGGCGACCAGCTCCGACTGCACAACCACGCGCATCGGCGCGACCACCGGGGTCACCTCGTAGCAGATCGCTGCGATGGCACGCTGCGTGAAGGACACCAGGCGCACCGACGACACATCGACGGCGCCTCCCGACGGTGACACCCACCGCACCGTGCGACGCAGCACCCCAGCGCGAAGGTCGAGCTCACGCGTGTGGCTCTCCAGGGTGCCATAGCGCACGTCGAAGGGCTCGTCATCCACCAGCAGCCGAATCAGCTTCCCATTGGTGACGTTGATGATAGTCTGCCCGGACTCCGGGTACCCGTAGCCGGCCTCCGCGTACGGCAGTGGGCGCAGTTCGTACAGCGAGTTCAGGTAGGTGCCGGGGATGCCGAATGGCTCCCCCTCGTCGAGGTTGCCGCGCAGGCCGATGTGGCCGTTGGAGAGGGCGAACAGCGACTCCGACTGTGCCAGGACGTCGAGGCGCAAGCGGCTCTCGCGCAGGCACCACGGATCGACATCGAAGGCTGGGTCTTCGATCACGGCGAGGTGAGCAGCTCGTCCAGATCGGCGACGACGACGTCAGCCCCGTGGGCGCGCAGGGCATCGGCGTGACCCACCCTGTCGACGCCGACCACCAGGGCGAAGCGGCCGGCCCGACCAGCCTGCACACCGGCAAGCGCGTCCTCGAACACGGCCGCCTCAGCGGCCTCGACGCCCAGGGAATGAGCGGCGGCCAGGAAGGTGTCTGGTGCCGGCTTCCCCGGGATGTGGCGCTCGGCGATGGCCACGCCGTCGACGCAGACGTCGAAGAGGTCGGTGATGTCGGCGCTGCGCAACAGCGCTTGCGCGTTGGCGCTCGAGGTCACCACCGCACAGCGCAGTCCCGCCGCGCGTGCCGCCCGCACGTAGCGGATGGAACCGTCATACACGGTGACCCCGTCCTGCTCGATGCGACGCAGCACGATCTCGTTCTTGAGGTTGCCGAGGCCCGCGATCGTCTCCGTCCCAGGCCGGTCGTCGGGCTGGCCCGCTGCCAGCGTGATCCCGCGGGACTCCAGGAACGCCCTGGTGCCGTCGGCGCGCGGCTTGCCGTCGACGTAGGTGCCGTAGTCGGCACCGATGTCGAAGGGTGTGAAGGCCTCTCCGGTACGCTGCGCGAGGCCCTGCAGGTAGCCGTCGAACATCTCCTTCCAGGCAGCGGCGTGGATGGTGGCGGTCTGGGTGAGCACCCCGTCCATGTCGAACAGGCACGCCCGCACCGCCGGTGGCAGGCCCAGCCCGATCTGCGCATCAGGTGTGGTTGCCGGAGTCTGCTCATCCATGGGGGCGACTCTGCGACACGCGCCTCACCTCTTGCCGCCGCCTCCTGCGGCTCGGCTGATCGCCCGTACCTTGGCTTGAGACACGCGGTCCCCGGGGCGTACCCTTCTGCCCCACGCGTCCGACTGAGCAGAGGGACGGAAATGGCCGGTGACACCCAGGTGGCGCGACCGATGCCGGCCGGGTCGCCGGCGCAGCGAACCCACGCCCGGCTGCGCCGCAACGAGCTCTCGGTGGTCGACATCGCGGTCTCCACCATGGCCAACGTCGGGCCGGCGTTCAGCTTCTACTTTGGCTTCGCTGGCATCGTCGCCGTTTCCGGGATCGCCTCACCACTGACGGTCCTGGTGGCGGCGGTGGCGATCGCCCTGCTCGGCAACACGCTGGCAGGGTTCTCGCGGGAGATGCCCTCGACAGGCTCCTTCGTCAGCTTCATCGGTCGCTCGATGGGACCGCTCGCAGGCGTCGCCGCCGGGGTCACCATCATCATTGGCTACATCATCGCCATCAGCGGTGTCGTCGCCGCCTCCGGCCAGATCTCCCACATCCTCTTCAACGACTACCTGCACGTCGACATCTCGTGGAAGGTCTTCGGTCTGCTCTTCACCGCGATCGCGCTCTACCTGATGATCACCGGCGTCAAGACGTCGACACGCTGGGCGGGGATCTTCTTCGTGGTCGAGATGCTCGTACTGCTGGTGGTGGCGGCCATCCTCCTCATCAAGCACTCAGGCTCACTCTCCCTGGCACCCTTCAACCCAGCCAACCTCACCGGCGGCAGCAAGGGGCTCGGCCTCGGCTTTCCCCTGGCGGTCTTCCTCTTCGTCGGGTGGGAGAACTCCGCCGCGCTCGCCGAGGAGACCCGGCAACCTCGCCGTGACATCCCCCGAGCGATCTTCTTCAGCATCGGGCTGATGGCTGTCGCGTACCTGGTGTTGTCGTTCGCCAGCATCGTCGGCTTCGACCAGAACCCCGCCGCCGTGGCCAAGGCCGACATCCCGTACATCGACCTCGCCAAGGGTGTGGGCGGCTTCGTGGGCTTCATCGCTGTCGTCGCCGGGTTCACCTCCACCCTCGGAGTTCTGATCGCGGCCTCCAACTCACAGGCGCGGCTCCTCTTCAACGCTGGTCGCGAGGGCCTGTTGCCCGCTGTGCTCGGCCGCGTCACCCGCAAGGGACAGACGCCGTGGGTCGCGTTCGTGACCTTCTTCGCCATCGGGCTCGCGATCGTGTACGCGTACGGCTGGAACAAGGATGCGGTGCTGGTCTTCGCCGAGCTGGCCACCATGGGCACCATCCTGATCGTGCTGGTGTACCTGGTCGCCAACATCGCGCTTCCGATCTACATGTTCCGCCGCCATCGCGATCGAGTGCATCCGATACGACATGTGTTGCTGCCGCTCCTCGGTGCTGCATCGCTCATCTATCCGATCTATGCACTGGTGCAGCCCGGCCAGGAGGCGCCGTACAAGTACTTTCCGCTGGTCGCCGCCGCAGTGCTGCTGGTGGCGCTCGTCTATGCGGCGGTGATGACCGCCCGCGACCGGTCGCTCGGCGAGCGCATCGGCTCGATCATCGCTGATCACGACTGAGGCAGCAGACCGCGCGAGCGCGGTAGGCCGCGCTACTCGGCGCGCGATCGTCTGCTTCGTCCTCACCCTTGATCCGGCAACCGGCGAGGCTACACCGCAGCCACCCGCTGGTCGGCCAGACGCTCTCCGGAAAGGTCGCGCCGTGCGTCAGCTGTTGTGCCCTCATCCGGGTGTGCGCGCGAGAACAGCGCCGCAGCGGCCGCGGTCAGCACCACCGCCACCCCGATGAACAGCGTCGGGCGCATTGCATTGACGAACGCAGAGGTGAAGACGTCATGCGCTGCCGCCTGGATCTGTGCCGCCACCGAAGCGGGAAGGTTGGCCAATGCGCTGGTGGGCACTCCGCTCTGCCCCGCCCCCACCTGCAGCCCCGAGCTGCCGGCGTTGCTGAAACCCGCGACGAACGGCGCGCGCGCGGCTTCGGGCAGGCTGGCAGCGCGTGCCACCGCCCCATCGCGGAGGTTGTTGGCCAGCTGTGTCTGCAACACAGCACCGACCACGGCCCCGGCCAGCACCGCGCCCAGCTCCTGGATGGTGTTGAGCACGCCCGAGGCCACGCCGGCGTGCTCCGGACGGAGGTCGCGCGTCGCCAGCGAGTACACCGGCCCCCAGATGAAGGCCATGCCCGCACCCGCGAGGATCAATCCGCCGAGGAAGCTCCAGCGACCCGAGTCCGCATGGATCGCCAGGGCGATGTAGGCGGTGCCGGCAGCGAACGCCAGCAACCCGCCGATCAGCAGATGCTTGCCGCTCACCTTGGTCATCACCCCATTGGCGACGCCGGAGAGCAGGATCATCACCACCGGCTGCGCGGCGATGGTCAGACCGGCGTCGATGGCCGACAGGCCGAGCACCGACTGCAGATAGATGGTCAGCGGCAGGTAGAAGCTGACGATGGTGAAACCCATCGCCGAGAGCACCAGCGTCATGATCGCGAAGTTGCGGTTGCGGAAGACGGCGAACGGCAGCAGCGGCTCGCGATCCTGGCGGCGCGACTGGTGGAACAGGAAGAGAGCCAGCGCCACGACGCCGGCGGCGATCACCATCGGGATCGAGACGATGCCGGTGATCGTGCCCCACTGATAGCGCTGGCCTTCGATCAGACCGTAGACGATGCCGAGGAGGCCGACGGTGGAGAGCCCGACACCGACCAAGTCGAGGCGGTGCCGCGTGCCCGGACGGATGTCGGGGACGAACACGAAGGCGGCCGCGATCACCAGCGCGCCCACCGGCAGGTTGACGTAGAAGATCGAGGGCCAGCCGTATCGGGTCACCAGGAAGCCGCCGAGCGTTGGACCGGCGAGCACCGCCAGACCGGCCAGCACTCCGAAGACCGCGAACACGGCAGCGCGCTTCTCGCGCGGGAAGATGGTCAGCAGGATCGGCAGTCCCTGCGGCGCCAGGATCGCCGCCCCGAGGCCTTGCAGCGCCCGCGAGAGGATCAGCTGTGTGGGGCTGGTGGCCAGCGCGCTGACCAGCGAGGCCACCGTGAACACGCCGGTGCCGACCACGAATAGCCGGCGCGGGCCGACGATGTCACCGAGTCGCCCCGAGGTGATCAGCAGCACCGCATAGAGCAGGCTGTAGGCGTTGAGCACCCAGAGGATCTGGTCGAGCCCCGCCCCCAGCCCATCGCTGATGCGCGGGATGGCTACGTTGACGATGGTGAGGTCGAGCAGGGTCATGAACAACCCCAGCGACAGCACCACCAGTGCCGCGATCGGCCGCACCTTGCGCGCCTCGACTTGTGTGTCGCTCATGTGGGCTCTCCCTCTGCTGCTTGCTGCTGTCCATGAGCCCGCTTGCGGTGCTCCACCGCCCGGGCTATCTCGTCGGGAATCTCGTCGTCGTTGTCGGCACTGCTGCTCATCGCGAACAGGGTTCGCAGTTCCTCGTCGCTCCACAGCCGGCCGGCCACGATGTCGTCGACCAACCCGCGCAGCCAGGTGAGCTCGGCGGCATGCATTGCGTTGCTGTACTCACCCTCGATGGCGATGATCCGCGGCATCGATCGCATCGCCTCGAGCACCTTTTCACCCGAGGCGATCAGGGCCTCCAGCCTCATCATCCGCTCGCGCAGCAGTGTCACCGTCTGGTCACGACCGGCGCCGATGACGAAGGCCAGCGCGGCGGCGAATTGCGGGTACTCCTCGGCGGGGTGCGCCAGCAGCTCGGCCATCCAGCTGCGCAGCTCGTCCCTGCCCGCAGCGGCGATCGAGTACACGGTGCGCTCGGGCCGGCGCCCCTCGCGCGAGGGTTCGCTGGCCTCGATGAGGCCGAACCGCTCGAGCCTGTCCACTGCGTCGTAGATCGACGACCCGCCCATCCTGACCACCGCTCGGATGCCGCGCTCGCGGACCAGGAGGCCCATGGCGTAGGGGTGCCGCGACCGCTCGCAGAGCAGGTTGAGCACCACCAGCGAGGCGGGAGTCCTGGTGAACCTGGGCACATGTACTCCGATGTGGGTAGCCGGTGGCGATTAGTCGGCGCCGACTATATCAGGCCCGACCATCGGGTGTCGGGCGGGGTCGATCGCGCCTGGCTCAGCAGCGCGCGCGTCCTGCGCAGCTCGCACGAACTTGCGCAAATGCGCGCCACCTTTGCGCAATGTCGCGCCACCTTTGCGCAATGCGCGCCACCTTGCGCAGTGCGCGCCACCCTACGGGGCGTGAGTGATGATCTTCAGCGATTTCGCGAACTGCACGAACTGCTTGGGCGGGTTCGCCGGACCGTCCGCAATCACGTCGAACTCAGTGTGTCCCGCCAGGACGATCCTCAACTGCTCGTCGCCGGCGCTGATCGTCCGGCTGGCGGGGAATGACAGCACGGCGTCCGCAGAGGGGAAACCCTGGTACGTGCCAGGGGTTTGCGACAGCAGCGTCCCCTTCGCAGCGGGCGGCGGTGGTCCCCACGCAGGCGACGCGCGCGGCGGGGGCTCCAAGGGCCCGGTCACGCGCGCAGCAACGTCACGGGGAGTGCTTGAGGATGGTCAGCGGGGCAAAGCCTGCCGGCGGGTTGTCGAGCCCCGTCGACAGCACCTCGAAGACCGTGTGCCCGGCGAGGATCAGCCGCGCGCCCAAAAACCCACTCGGTGAGCTTCCCGACGCCGGCACCGAGACGATCGCGTCCACCGAGGGGAATCCCTGGACCGTCGCGAACATCTTCGACAGGATGGTTCCGTTGACGTGGGTGACAGCACTCTGGATCCCAGCGGACAGAATCACGTTGGGCGTGTTGTCGGGGATCGACGGAGGGTAGTCGGCGTAGGCCACCACTTCGACGACGTCGGGGTTGACCAGGTTGGTGAACTGCACGTAGGTCAGCTGTTGACCATTGACGGGTGTGCTGGTGCTGTCCTTCACGGGGGCGCTGCTGAAGCTGGCGCTGAAATTGCCGTCGGGGTCGGTGAAGGCGACGGACCCGCCCGACGTGTCCGCGGTTGGCAGGGGGGTGGGAGGGATCGGCGTCGCCGTGGGCGTGGGAGTGTGGACCGCAGCCGGTGGGGGACGGGGCGCGGGGTTGTGCCGTCCGGCGAGCAGCACGGCAGTTGTCGTCCCCCCGACGAGGAGCACGGCCACCACTGCGGCGAGCACGAAGACCCTGGTGCCTGGCCCGCGCCGCGGTGACCCCGGCGCGGCGCCACCGGACGGCTGCCCCCAGGGCGCGGGCGCGCCAGCGGACGGCTGCCCCCACGGCGGAGGCGCAGACACGGGCCCCGGC
>JAEKNN010000053.1 GCA_016464795.1 Candidatus Amunia macphersoniae
GGCACGAGGGTGGTCCACCTACCAAAGTTTACTCCGGTTACATGGATACCCCCAAAGCCCGGTAACCAAGCCAAGGAACAGAAGGAGCCAGCCGGTGGGGTTGCGCGGCTGGCGCGCGGCCACGAGAACACCGAGGACCGCCATGCCCACGGGAATCACAATGGACGCAGGGTCGGCGGAATGAAGGTCGGTGAGCGATCCGCGGTTGAGGATCGCGAGCGCCAATGTTGCCGCCGATGCTGCCACCGCTGCCGCGGCCAAGCTGATGGCCAGCGCGGTCGTTCTGGCTCGGGGCAACTGATCACTCATGTCGTCAGGCCAGCGACAGGGATGCCCGTGTCAGCGAGCAACGGCGCGTGCATGCCACGAGCGAGGCCACTCCGCGCCACTCCATGGCCGCATTCTCCAGGATGGCGGCTCGACCGAGAAGCGTGTGGGCACCACCGTCAATGAGAGGCCAACACCACAAGTTGGCGCAGCAGAGACCGTGGCCGGTGCGCGCGAGGCATCATTGGCGCCGCGCACCACCCTGCGCCAGCCGCCAGCCGCGAGGCCACGAAGGAGAGAGGGCCCTTGAGGGGTAGTGTCGTCGACACGCTGGACGGTGGTGTCGGGACAGTCATCGAAGCTCTCACTCGACGACACCATCAACGTCGTCTGGCGCGTGCCGGCTGGACCCGTGCTCTCAGCGGCGCGAGCACCGGCTGGGCGAGCGGCAGCTTCTCCGTGCGCGACGGTAACCGCGTCGAGGTGTTCATCGACGGCGCCGCCGCACTTCCCGCGATCGCCGCCGCCATTCGGTCAGCGGGCTCGTTCATCCACGTCGCGGGCTGGAGCATCAGCGCCGACTTTGCGATGGAACGGATGCCCGAGATCGCCACCCTTCGCGACCTGCTGGCTGAGGCTGCGGAGCGTGTCGAGGTCCGCGTGCTCACCTGGGCCGGGGCGCCGTTTGGACTCTTCCACCCCTCGCGCGCCGATAGCCGCAACGCGCTCCGCGCCCTGACCGCAGGTACCAAGATCCGGGGAAGCCTGGACGCTCACAACCGGCCGATGCACTGCCATCACGAGAAGCTCGTTGTCGTCGATGGGAAGCTCGCATTCGTCGGCGGCATCGACCTCACCAATCTCGGGGGCAACAGGTTCGACAGCGCCCCCCACGACAGCGCAGTCAAGCTGGGTTGGCACGACGTTGCCGCCTCGCTCGCCGGTCCGTCCGTGGCTGACGTGGCCTCACACTTCGCGATGCGATGGGAGGCGGCGGCAGGCGAACGGCTGCCGCCTGCTGAGGTGTCGGCGCCGGCGGGCCCGAGCCGGGTCCAGCTGGTGCGGACGGTGCCGGAGCACACCTACTCCCCTCTGCGGCTCGGGGACTTCAGCATTCTCGAGGCGTACGCCGGCGCGCTGCGTCACGCTGAGCGCCTCATCTACCTGGAGAACCAATTTCTGTGGAGCGCCGAGCTCGTCGCCATTCTCCGTGACAAGCTGCTCCGTCCGCCGAGTGCGGACTTCCGCATCGCCATCGTGCTCCCCAACCGCCCCAACAACGGCAGGGACGACACTCGTGGGCAGCTCGCAGTCCTCCTCGAGGCCGATCGACATGATCGCCTCCTCGTCGGCACCATCGGCCCTCCAGGCCGGCACCACCCGCCCGTCTACGTGCACGCCAAGGTCGGCGTCGTCGATGACGCGTGGCTGACCGTCGGCTCGGCAAACCTCAACGAGCACTCACTCTTCAATGACACCGAGGTCAACCTCGTCACCGACGACGCTGCGCTGGCCCGCAGCGTCCGCGAGCATCTGTGGAGCGAGCACCTCGGTCAGGACTGCGTCGGCCTGGACTCGCTCACCGTGCTCGAGGAGAAGTGGCGGCCGCTGCTCGCCAGCACTGCCACACCATCGGTTCCGCTGCGCGCGCTTCCGGGCACGTCGCGGCGTTCGGGCCGCCTGCTCGGGCCGCTCAAGGGCCTGTTCATCGACGGCTGACGGCCTGGTCCACCGCCACACCCGCACCAACCGGGAGCAGACCGTGGATTCGGGTACCCTTGCCGACGGTCGAGGCCACGTGAAGCTCGCCACCGAGGGCGTCGAAGCGGTCCACCATGTTGTTGAGACCGGCGCCCCTGCTGGTGGTCGCCACGTCGAAACCGTCACCGTCGTCCTCGATCTCGAAGTGCAGCTGCGCATCCACTTCGCGCAGGCGAATCACCGCCTTCGAAGCGTGCGCGTACTTCTGCATGTTCTGCATCGCCTCCAGGCAGCAGAAGTACACCGCCGCTTCAACCTCCTGGGAGTAACGGCTGAGCGAGATGACGTCAAGGATCACCGGCACAGTGGCCTTGCGCGCCTGTGACTCCAGCGCCACCGCCAGGCCCTTGTCAGCGAGCAAGGGCGGGTAGATGCCGCGGGCGAGATCGCGCAGCGTCTGCAGGGCTTCGTCGGCGTCTGACTTGAGCTGGTCGAGGGTCACCTCTGCCTTGGCGGGATCGCGCTTCATGAGCATCTCGGCGAGCCCGAGCTTCACCTTGATGGCCACCAGGTGCTGCTGAGCGCCGTCGTGGAGGTTGCGCTCGAGGCGGCGGCGCTCCTCGTCCTGCGCGGTGACCAGTCGCTGTCGTGAGGCGCGAAGGTCGTCGAGGCGAGCCTGCAGGTCATCGGACAGACCGACGTTCTTGAGCACCAGCCCAGCCTGACCGGCCAGGTGGGTGAGCAGGTTCGCCTCGACCGGCGTCAACGTCTCGCCGCCGCGCTTGGTGACGCTCAGGGCGCCGAGAAGATCTCCCTGGTGACGGACTGGCACCATCACCTGGTCACCGGTGCTCGATGGCAACGTGCCATTCTCAGCCGGAACCGGTGCGCGCGGCGGTGCGTCGGCGGGCCAGACGGCGGCCTCACGCCAGGCGCCACCGCTGCGCAGCCAGATGTCGGCGCGCTGTGCACCGGTTCCCTCGGCGAGCACTCGCGCCATCCTCGGCATCACCTCGTCGGTGGCGTAGCTCTCCGCAACCCGCTCGGAGAACTGCGACAACACCTCGTACGGCGTCGCTCGTTCGCCGTAGACGAGCCGGTTGGCAACGCGCTGAAGCCGTTCGCGCACCGGCTGGAATCCCACCGCAACGATGGCGGTGGCGAGGATTGACAGACCCAGGTTGGGCTTGCCGCCGCTCCCGACCAGCGAGCCGACGCCGACGGCGATGCCGACGTAGACGGCCGTGATCAGTGCTGCCAGTGACCCGAAGACCAGGGCGCGGCTGATCACCACGTCGATGTCGTAGAGCTTGTACCTGAGGATGGCGATGCCGGTGGCAACGGGCACGCCGAAGAGGTAGATGACCTGATAGATCGGCTGGGTCAGGTCCGCGACGGGCAATGAAGCGGCGCGAATGATGAAATGGATCGCGAACGCGGGTGCCACCGGGGCGGCGAAGTACGCAAACCACTTCAGCTGTTGGCGACGCTCACCGGTGGCGCGGCGCAGACGCGCTAGAGGAGAGATGACCGAGAGGATCACGGCAAGCGCGGAGACGGGCCACCCGAAGAGCTGGAGGATGCCGATCGGTCCGTCGCTGTTGAATGCGGCGATGCCCGTGGGGTTGCTGACCGGAAGGGAAACGTGGTCGACGCGTACCGCGGGATTGAGGTGCCCCGGCGTGGTCATGAAGAGCAGCGTCAACCCGATCCCACCCACGATCGCGAGGATCGCCAGTGCACGCCAGCGGCGGCGGGAGCTGAGCCCGTCCGGGAAGAGCAGGAAGAGCATGGTCAGACCGAACGGAAAGGCAAGAAAGAAGGCCCAATTGCTGATCCACGCGGCGAATTCGCGCAGCGGGAGCCCGGACGGCGCAGTGACGTACGCGTAGATTGCGTACTCGCCGGTGAGCTGAGCCGCCACCATCACCGCGGTGACATAGAAGAAGAGCCGGCCAATTGGATGCCCGGGCCTGCGCGAGAGGATCAGGGCAGCGGCAAGCCCGTATGTGACGGCGAAGCTGGCGCCGATCCCGATCGCATCGCTGGGGTCATGCCAGCTCGACCGGTTGGCGACGAGCAGCGCCTGCGCCGCGGCGGCCAGGAGAAGCAGGACGGCCCAGAGAATGAAGGGCGAACGGCGAGCCTTGGCCAAATTCTGTTCCGTCGGTGTGTTCATCCCGCGCAGGTCAGGCGCGCGCTCGTCCATGGCCGCATTGTCGTTGCTTGCGGCGCGACCGAAAAGGGTGGTCGCACCACGACGGTCGGGGAGCCACCACACCCCGTTGCTGATGCCAGCAGGCGGGCTACTCGCCGGAGCGGCGTCGCATCGATCAGGGCGCGGAGCCCTCACGGCGATGACCCGTTGCCAGCTCGGCCAGCACCCGGGGATCAAGGTCCTTGCCACTGATTGTCGCCACTCGGCACGGTGTCAGCGCGCGCACAGTGGCGGTTCGGTTGCCGCCCTCGATCAACGCCCGTTCGCCGAGCACGGCGCCGGGTCCCAGCTGCCCAAGAACCGCGCCCTTCACCTCCACGGTCAGAACGCCATCGAGCAGAAGGAACGCGTCGGTGCCCGAATCCCCCTCAGAGACAAGTGTCTGGTCCTTGCGCAAGGTGCCGATGCTGGGCTTGCTGCCGCCGCGCATGATGCGAGCCGAGAGCTCACGTTCCAGAGCGCTCTCAACCTCAGTGACCATTGCCGGGGAGTCCTCGTCTCCCCACGGCGTGTGCCTCCCGAAGGCCCGCTGCGACCAGCTCTTGGAGTCGACCAAACCTGACTTGAGAACCAGCCGGCCCTCCTCGTCGTAGATCCAGTGGCGGGGAAACGAGCTGGCGCCGACGACGTCGTGGGACGAGCTGCCGTCGGTATGCACTGTCAAACCGAGCGTCGTCCAGGCCAGGGGCGCCGAGATCTGAACGAAGGGCGGGTACTTGACGCGGCGCGGCGCTGGGACGCCCGTGCGCCCGCCGGCGGTCTGGACGAATCGCACGCAGCCATCCGAGACGACCGGCGGCTGCTGCCGATCCGGCAGGGCGACGGCGGCGAACGTCGCCGTCTTGCCAGCCAACCGCAGCGTGGTCGAGCCGATGCGGCCGCCACCGCTGTAGCCGTGGGCGACGATACGCCCCTGGTCCACCTCGATCCAGGCACGAAGCTGATTGGCGAAGCGAAATCGATCCGCCGCACCGAGCGCGTCGAGGTCATCGATGCGATCGGGCAGCGGCTGGTCGTAGTGAGCCACCATCTCGAAGGGAAGCTTGGTCATCCCCTGGACGGCCTCCGAGGGGATCCACGAGATGGACGTGACCGACGATTCGATGCGCATGCTCAGAACCATGCGCGCGGCCGCTCGGGCTGTCGATGGTGCTCACGCGACGGCTGGAGGGGAGGCTCACCACCGCGCTTGGTGGTGCCCGCCTCCTTGCCGACTCCGCCGCGGCGCCTACAGTCGGCTCATGACCGCAGAGACCTCGATCCGGGTCGTCCTCGCCGACGACAACCTCATCGTTCGCGAGGGGGTGCGGGCGCTGCTGCTCAGCGCCGGCGACATCGACGTGGTCGGCGTCGCGGGCGACTACGACGAGCTGGTGGCGGGGGCCGACTTGCTGACCCCTCAGGTGGTCGTCACCGACATCCGGATGCCGCCCAACTTCACCGACGAGGGCATCCGAGCGGCTCGGCTGATTCGTAAGCAGTATCCGGGCACGGGCGTGG
The DNA here is from genome assembly GCA_016464795.1 of Candidatus Amunia macphersoniae. Classification (GTDB taxonomy): domain Bacteria; phylum Chloroflexota; class Dormibacteria; order Aeolococcales; family Aeolococcaceae; genus Aeolococcus; species Aeolococcus macphersoniae. The sequence goes on from JAEKNN010000053.1 coordinate 5,687, forward strand.
TGATCCTGTCGCAGTACGACGAGCCCGAGTACGCCATCTCATTGCTGAGCGAGGGCGCCGCAGGCTACGCGTACCTCCTCAAGGACCGCGTCGCCGAGGGCGACCAGCTCGCCCGGGCGGTGCGCGAGGTCAGCGCCGGCGGTTCGATGCTCGACCCCCGCATCGTCAATGCGCTGACCAAGCCGGTGACCGACAGCGGCAGCCTCAGCGACGGCGACGAGAAGCTCCTGCAGATGGTGGCGGAGGGGCGTCCGATGAAGGCCATCGCGGTGGCCACCAACTCCACACCTGAAGCAGTCTCGGACGCAGTTGAACAGCTCTTTCTGACGCTCGCCCAGCAGGCGAGCACGGGCACGCAGAGCGCGCTGCAGCGACTCCGCCTCCTGCACAGGGCGATCGTCGATCGCGAGGAGCAGGGCGAGAGCCTCAGCCGGCTCCTGCCCGGGGGAATTGCGCAGAAGCTACGCGAACAGGGCGTCAAGCCAGGTGAGACCGAACGCCTCACAGTCACGGTGCTGATGTCGGACATTCGCGCGTATTCGACGATCGCCGAGATGGCTGATCCGAGCGTGTTGGCCGGGCAGCTCCACGAGCACCGCGCCCAGATGAACCACGCGCTGCTCGGCGAGTACGGCACGGTGATGCAGTTCGTCGGGGACGCGGTGATGGCGGTGTTCGGCGCACCGTTCCCTCAGCACGATCAATGCGAGCGCGCGGTCGCGGCGGCCGCGGCGATGCACGTGCGCCAGGCGGAGCTCAACGGGCGCTGGGAAACGCTCGGCTTGCCTCCATTCCATCTCGGCATCGGCATCTCCACTGGCGACGTCGCGGCGGCGCTGCTTGGCTCGGACGAGCGTCTCGAGTATTCAGTGGTCGGTGACGCCGTCAACCTGGCTCAGCGTCTCCAGCAATGGGCCGAGGGCGGTCAGACCGTCCTGAGCGAGCCGACGCATGCAGCCCTGGCGCCCCCTCCGGACTGCGAGCACCTTGAACCCGCGCTGGTCAAGGGACGGCAGGCACCAGTCGGCGCGTTCCGCTTGGGGGTATCCGTCGCGGAAGCGCGCGCGTGACCAGCGCCTACTGGCCCACCGTCGCCGCCGACCAAGCGTCGACGAGCCGTTCGGGGCTGAACTCCGATTTGGGGATGAAACCGGCAGCCCCGGCTTCTTCGGCTTGAGGCCCGTACTCGGCGGCCTCGTACGTCGACAGCACCAGCACCACCACCGGCTTGCCATTGATGCGGCCGGCGAGAATCTGCCGGGTCGCCTCCAGCCCGTTGATGCCGGGGAGGTTGACGTCCATCAGCACCAGGTCGGGACGGAGATCCTCTGCGCTGCTCACCGAATCCTCGCCAGTCTCCGACTCGCCGATGACCTCGAAACCGTCGGTCAGCTCGACCACGGTGCGCGCCACCGCACGGAAGGGCTCCTGGTCGTCGACGATGAGGACGCGGACAGGCATGTCCACACGAGGATAGGCGCTCAGGGGCCGCCTCACCAATGGTGCCTGCCTCCCCACGTCGAGGGGGCAAGCCCCTGATGCCGGCTGCTCTCGCCTATCCTCGCGGCGTGCGCCTGCGCGTCGTGCTTGCCGAAGACAACTACCTGCTGCGCGAGGGGTTGGCGCAGCTTCTGTCGATGGCCGAAGAGGTCGACCTGGTCGCGATCTGCAGCGACCTTCCCGAGCTTGACCGTGCCATCGAGGGTCACGACCCGGACGTCGTCATCACCGACATCCGCATGCCTCCGACCGGGACCGACGAAGGAATCCGGCTCGCCAACCGGATGCGCAGCGCGCGTCCTCAGCTCGGGGTGGTGGTGCTCAGCCAGTACGCCGAACCCGAGTATGTGCTGGCCTTGCTGGAGAACGGCGCCGCCGGCCGGGCGTACCTGCTCAAGGAGAGGGTGTCGGAGATCGAGCAGCTGCTGAGCGCTGTTCGGGAGGTGGCCCGCGGGGGTTCGGTGATCGACCCTGCGGTGGTCGAGGCTCTGGTCACGTCGCGAGCCGCTGCCAAGGGTTCGGCGCTGGCAGAGCTGACCCCTCGAGAGACCGAGGTGCTGTCGAAGGTTGCTGAGGGCCGCAACAATGCGGGAATCGCCGCCACCCTCTCGCTCACCGACCGGGCGGTCGAGAAGCACATCAACGCGATCTTCTCCAAGCTCGGGCTCTCGGAGGAGCCGGACACTCACCACCGCGTCAAGGCCGCCCTGCTGTACCTGGCCGAGCAGCGACATTGAGCCGCCGGGTCGCCAGCCCGGCGCGAGCGCCCACACCGTGGCGGCCAGCGTCAGCTAACCGACAGCCTGGATCGTGCAGGATGGTCACCCATGAGCTATCAACCCCCCGGTGACTCTGAGTCCCGCGCGGCCTGGCCAGACCCTCCACCGCCACCCAGCGCGGTGCCGCGGAGGCGGAGGAATCCTGCGCTGGTGGTCGCGGCTGCTGTCGCCGGGGTGCTGTTCGCCGGGGCCGCGGTCGGTGTCCCCCTGGGGCTGCTGACCCGGGGAAGCCACGCCGGCCCGGCGGCGAGTGCGACGTCGCCGATCCCGAGGCCGAGCCCGACGAGCGCCACCCTGGCCCAGGCCAGGGCTCTGTACCAACAGGCCCTTGCGGCCACACGCGGCTCCGCCGGCTTCCACTACGTGGCCCTCTCCACTGGCGGCACCGACAACCAGAAGATCGTGGGAGACGCCGGTCAGAGTGGTGGCAGCCAGGTCATCACCCTCAACTCGACGTATGTCAGCGAGCAGTTCACGCTGCTTCTGGTGGGAGGCACTGTCTTTTTCCAGGGCAACGCTGCCGCTGTCGAGGACCAGCTGGGTGTGCCGGCAGCCCGCGCCCCCGCTGTGCAGGGCACGTGGGTCTCGATCTCGAGCGGCAACGGGCCATACAGCGTTGTCGCGCCGGGGATCACCGTCGCCGATCAGGCCACCCAGCTCCCGCTCGCCCCCACCTCCACAAACCCGCTCCCCACCGCAACGGGCGCCAGCGCGAGCCGGATCCTCGGCACGGTGCCACGTCAGCAGGGCGCTCCGGGCGGGACCGCTCACCTGGACATCGACACCGGCTCACACCTGCCGATCTCGTATGTCTCGACGATGACCCTCGGCGGGGTGACCAGGACCAGCACCATCACCTTCAGCGCGTGGGGGACGGCCGCGGCACCGCCAGCTCCTCCGGGAGCCGTCGCCTGGTCGACCCTCGGAGCGTCGCGACCACCCGGCGGCTACGGCGGCGGCGGGGGCGGCCAGAGCCCCTCAGCGACCCCACAGGTGTGAGGCCGAGCTGGCCCTTACGCGTACCAGTCGCGTCGTGTCAGCGGGAGGTTCGACAAGCCCTGTGGGTCGGGGCGAACGGCCAGGGTCTGGTGGATGGCCAGCGTCCCCAGCCGGAAGGACACCGCGGCCCCGATGAGGTACAGACGCCACACCAGAGCACGCGCCTCTCCGGCGATCCGCACCGCCTCCTCCCAGTTGGCGTCGAGGCGGCGCGCCCACAGCCGCAACGTCATCTCGTAGTGCTCGCGCAGTGACTCCACGTCGCGCACCTCGAGGCCGGCACGCTCGTAGGCGCGAATCATCAGGCCGACATCCTCGATCTCGCCGTCGGGAAAGACGAAAGCGTCGTTGAACGACGCGCGATTCCACATCCTGCTCGGCTGTTGGGTGATGCCGTGGATGAGGGCACGGCCGCCGGGCCGCAGCGAGCGGTGCACCGCCTGCGAGTACACACCCAAGTTCTTGCGGCCGACGTGCTCGACCATGCCGATGGAGGCGACGGCGTCGTAGGTGCCGTTGTCGTCACGATAGTCTGCCAGGCGCACCTCGACGCGGTCCTCGAGGCCACGCTCGCGGATCAGGCTGTGCGCGCAGTCCACCTGCGCACGGCTGAGGGTGATGCCGACTGCACGCACGCCATGGTGCTGGGCGGCATGGATCACCAGGCTTCCGTAGCCACAGCCGACGTCCAGCAGGGTCTCGCCGGGCTGCAGTCGAAGCTTTCGACAGACGAGCTCCAGCTTGCTCTCCTGCGCGGCATCCAGCCCGGCTTCAGCCGACTCGAAGTACCCGCATGAATATGTGAGGGAGCGATCGAGGAACAGGGCGTAGAACTCCGGCGGCAGATCGTAGTGATGGCTGATCGCCTCGGCGTCACGCTGGCGGCTGTGGCGAATGCCACGCAGGCGAGCCTCCGCCTCGAGGATGGGCGCCCCGTGTGGGCGACCACCGAGCCCGAGCAGGGCGGTCGCGATCGCCGGCCAGGCGCGAAAGAGGTGCGCGATGGGAGCTGCGGCCAGCGGCTCCAGGAACGGCTCGAGTGGTGCAACGTCGATCAGCCCCTCGACGTAGGCCCGTCCGAATGCCTTTTCCGGGACTCCGCTGAGAAGCCGGTCGACAGCGGCGTGGGAGCGCAGAGCGATGGTGAACGTCGGACGGTCCGATCCGGCGGTGCGCCCGTCCCAGAGCACCAGCCTCCAGTCCACCCGGTTCAGCGCCCGTGACATGGCGCGGTGCAGGCTGACTGCGGAGGACGACGACAGGTGTGGCCGCCGTGGCACGAGTCGCAGCCGTCGACGGCGCTTCCGCTCCGCCGCCGCGACATTTGTGTGGGTCAGATCCATCCTCCAATCCTATCGAGTGCATCAGATTGAGCGGATCAGGGCTGCCTCCGCCTGCGTGCCCGCGGCAGCGCCTGCCGCGAACGGCGCGGCGACCGCGTCGAGCAGTTGCACGGCATGATCGAGGTCGACGCTTCCTTATGCCGTGCGTTCAGGTGGGGTTCAGGTCGAGTGGGAATCCTGCTGCGATGCACGCTCTCCTGAAGATCCCCATGGCGGGAGTGGCCGTGGCGCTTTTGACGACCATGACGCCCGCAGGTGATGGAGCAGCCGCGGTGGGGTCGTCCGGTGTCCCGCCGGCCCATGTGGTGAGCCCGGCCTCCCAGCCACAGAACCTGGCGTCTGCCGGGGGCCCAGCACGCAGTCCGGCGCCCCCGCCGGCCACGCTGGACGTCCCCACCACCGGGAACGACATTGGTCAGGTGACCCGAACCTGTGCCATGGCGATCGGTCGCCGCACCGCCACCAGCTCGTCTCAGTGCAAGGCGTGGAGGCTGACCGGCCCCGTCAACGTGGTGATCGTTCTCCAGGGTCGCACGGGAACGCAGCCGCCGCCCGTGCTCGGCATGGTGCCCCGCTGGCAAGCCGCTCGTGGCAACTGGCTGGTGGCATCCGGGTACGTTGAGAGTGACGACGGCAGATGCGCTGCTGGATGGCACGACAGCGGAGCACAGATCGAGCTCCGGCTGACGCACACCAATCGACATCACATCAAGCTGATCACCTATCCATGTGCGTCCTCAAGGGGAGAGCGAGTCCTGTTCGGTGACGCGCACACCGACTCCTTCGATCTGCGTCATTGCGGGGGCGACCACATGATTGATCTCGATGGCGCACGTGACGCCATGGTGAGCAGCCTGAGAGGCGTCTCAGGGTTCGTGAGCGTCGAGTACCGACCGGACCAGCCGGCCGGGAGTCGATATGCCGGCGGCTGCGGCGGGCAGGTGGTGACGGATGGCCGGGTGGCGTACGTGACGATTCGCCGGTAGCCCCGGGCACCGGACACCTGACGCCCACCGGGCCCCGCGTCAGCCGCGCACCCTGAGGTAGACGACGGGCGTCCTCACGGAGAGTGCTTGAGGATGGTGAGGGAGGCGGCGAGGGCGGCGAACAGTGTCGGCGGGTTCTCGAGCCCGGTGACGGCCAGCTCGAACAGGGTGTGGCCGGCCAGGATCACCCTCGCCTCGAGGAAGCCGGGCGACGTGGAACCCGCAGGCGGGGGGACGGAGATGATGGCGTCGGCCGAGGTGAAGCCCTGGAAGGTACCGAACGACTTCGTCAGGATGGTTCCCTTGATGGCCGTGGCGATGCCCTGGATGGAGCCCTGCAGGACCGCGTTCGGTGTGTCGGTGGCAACCTCGGGCGGGTAGTTGGCATAGGCCACGATCTCGGCGACGGTCAGGTCGACCTGGTCGCCCCACTGCACGTAGGGGATGTCTCGTCCTTGGACAGTGATGCTTCGCGCGTCCTTTGTCGGGGTTGTTGTGTAGGACGCCGTGAAGTACCCGTCAGGGTCGGAGAAGGGTGTCGTGCCCAACCCGCTGCCGGGCGTGTCCGACGGCAGCGGGCTCTGGGACGGTGACGACGTCGGTGCCGAGCTGGGCGTGTGCACGGCGGCCGGCGACGGACGCGGAGCGGGGTTATGGCGCCCGGCGAGCAGCACACCGGTCGTCCCCGCGACCAGAAGCACGACCACCACCGCGGCGATCACGAAGAGTCGCGGGCCCGGCCCTCCCCGCGGTGGGGGCGAGACGCCACCAGGCGGCTGGTCCCACGTCGGTGGAGGCGGCAGCCCGGTCGTCGGAGGGCCCGGCGGCGGGAGGGGGGGCGGCGGAAGAGCTGGACTGCCGGACATGCCCGGATGGTACGCCTCGGGTTCTCACCTCCCATGGCGCTCGCCGATCAGCTGTCGCCCGGAGTGCGCCAGTCCCAGGTGAGCATCAGGGGCTCGCCGTCGTCGTGTGCCCCGCTCGACCTGTAGGCGCTGACCGCCGCCACGTTGTCCTCGTCGGTGAGCACCCACATCCCGTAGCAGCGCCGCTGCCTGGCGACACTGGTCAGCTCGTTGAGCAGAGCCTTGGCCACCCCCCGCTGCCGTTGGTCGGGAGCCACACCCAGCTCGTACACGAACATCTCCGTCCCCTTGTCGGGATGGATCATCTCCACGCCGGTGACGAAGCCGACCGCTCGCCCGCCCCGATACGCGATCAGCAGGTGATGGGTGGGCTGGATCAGGAACGACGCCACCCACGACGGCTGGGGCGGGTGGTCGAACAGCGGTGCAGCCTCCATGGCGAGACTGTCATCGCCACGACCGATGCGGCGGACTGTGAGGTCGTCGGGCACATCTTCATTTTCCTTCACAGCCCCTCCCGTGCAACTGCCGAACTCCACCACTCCACGTCACCGGCGGCGATGTGTTCAGCGACCCGGCGGACAGCGGCCAGGGTGGCCCGGAACAACCCTGAGCCCACCGAGATCCGGGCAACTCCCAGCCGGCGCAGCACAGCGATCGGCGGAGCCTGGGACCGAGCCCAGACGTTGACGACGCCAAGCTCGTCGACCAGGACGCGGATGTGCTCCTCATCCACGGCGCCGATCGGGTAGACGCAGTCGGCACCGGCCCAGCGGTAGATGCGTCCCCGGCGGACGGCCTCGGCAAGCTGCTCAGCCGGGGCCACGGCCGGCCGCACATAGACGTCGACCCGGGCGTTGACCACCAGGTCGACACCGTGCCGGCGGCCCGCCTCCTTCACCGCTGCGATCCGATCGGCGTGCGCCTCGGCCGGCACCAGCACGGCGTCGCCGTGATGGTCGGTGTCCTCGAGGTTGCACCCGACGGCGCCCGCCTCGATCAGCCACGCCGCCAGGTCGTCAGCCGGTAGTCCGTATCCGGCCTCGAGGTCGGCGGTGACGGGCACGCTGACAGCCCGCGCAATCGTGGCCACGGCCGCGAACGCCGTCTCGGTAGGCATCGCGTCAGCGTCCGGGAAGCCATGGGCAGCCGCCACCGCCGCACTCGAAGTTGCCAGCGCAGGGAAGCCGGCATCGACCACCGCCCGCGCGGTGGCTGCGTCCCACACGTTGGCCAGGATCAGCGGCGCACCATGCAGGCGGCGCAGGGTGTCGGCGGCCAAGGCGAGGTCAGGCATGGGGCAGATCGTACGTCGCTCCAAAGGACGATCAAACGAGCGCGGCGAGCGTTGCGCGACGCGGCGTTCGGTATCGTGGTCTGAACGGACAAGAATGGGAGGCGGGCATGGCAGTCGAGGTTGGTGATGAGGCGCCGGACTTCACCCTGGTGGATGAGGAGAACGTGCAGGTGCGCCTGTCCGACCTGCGTGGCCGCAACGTAGTGCTGCTGTTCTACCCCTTCGACTTCAGTCCAGTGTGCACCACCGAGCTCAAGGAGATCACGCGCACCCGCGGCCGCTACGACGCCGCCGGCGCGGAGGTGTTCGGCGTCAGCGTGGACTCGTGGTTCACTCACCGGGCGTTCAAGCGCGATGAGCAGCTCAGCGCGCGCCTGCTCGCCGACTTCCATCCCAAGGGCGCGGTGGCGTCGCGGTACGGCGCGTACGTTGACGAGGCCGGTTTCGCGACCAGGCTCACCTTCGTCATCGACAGCAAGGGCATCGTGAGGCGCAAGGTGGTCAGCTCTGTCCCCGAGGCGCGCAACGCCGAGGAATACCTGGAGGCGCTGGCCGACTGTCCGCTCTGACGAACCAGGAATCACGAGGGTAGCCGAGGCCGCCGAGCGGCCTTATGGGAGAGCAATCAGGGCCTGCCGTACCGCCCTCCTATAGTCGCGAGGCCCGATGTCACCTCCCGTAACCGCCCAAGCCGAGCGAGCGTTGCCCAGTCACATGCGTCCGGAGTATGTCCGGTGACTCTGCCTCGGGCGTATGAGGATCAACTGATCGAGCGGGCCAAACGGGACGCCGACGCATTTGGGGAGCTCTACGACCACTACTTCGGGCAGATCTACCGGTTCGTGTACAGCCGGATGCGCGAGCAGGAAGCCGCTGAGGACGTCACCTCGGAGGTGTTCCTCAAGGCTCTCCGCGCCATCGGCAGGTACAAACCCAGTGGACACCCCTTCAGTTCGTGGCTGTACCAGATAAGCGTGAACGCCATTGCCGACCACTACCGTGCTCGCCGGCCGACGTCGAACATCGACGACGCTGTCGCCGTGGCCGACCCGCAGCAGCCACTCGACGAGCGCGTCGAGCAGAAGGTTGAGGCGGCGCGGGTGTGGGCGGCCATCGACAGCCTTCCGGATCAGCAGCGCACAGCGATCACCCTCAAGCTCGGTGAGGACCTGAAGCTCGCCGACATCGGCGTCGTCATGGGCAAGAGCGAGGGGGCGATCAAGCTGCTCGTCCATCGCGGCATGATCGGGCTCCGAACCAAGCTCGAGATCACCGCCGCCGGCCGGGAGGGTCGGTGATGGACACCCGCTGGATCGATCCCGAGGTCGACGGCATCTTCGAGGGTGATCCCGAGCTCACCGAGCTCGCCCACCGGGTCCGCGCGGCCCGCCCCGAGCCGGTGCTCGATCCTCGCTTCCAAGCGGTGCTGCGCGCCCAGCTGATGCGTGAGGCCCCCGCGGCCCTCGGCTCGCCGGCCGCACCGGCGCGCGTGCCCCGACCGGTCCATGTGCGTGCCGAGCGCATGCGCAGCGATCGCTGGTGGCGGCGACCCGGCCGGTTCGCCTGGGCGGGCGCCGGGCTCGGGGTGGCGCTGGCCGCAGCGGCAACGGTGGTCACAGTGAGCCGGCCGCCGCTGCAGGATCACCAGGTCACGGCGATGTCGCCGGTCGCCCAGCTGCACGCGGTGAGCCCTGACAACGTCATCACCGTCGCCTTCAGCCAGCCGATGAACCAGAGCGCGGTGGTCGGCGGCCTGCACATCCGTCCGGCCACCGCGGTGACCACGGCCTGGCGGGGCAACGACCTGCTGATCACGCCCACCCATCACCTCGCCGGCAACACGCCGTACACAGTGACCATCGACAGGAACGCCGCCCAGCCCGTCCGCGGTCAGCCGCCGACGTCCGACATCCACATCAGCTTCGGAACCGCCCCGGTTCCGCCGTCGGTGCCATCGGTTGCACAGCTCTCCACGCAGACCCTCGGTCCGGTGTCCAACAACTCCCAGGTGCTCGCCGGCGGGGACGGCACGGTGATCGCCACCTCGTCGACCGCCCCGGTCTCGGGGCCCTCACCAGCGCCCGCGGGCACTCCCTCGCCCTCAGTCTCGCCATCTCCCTCGTCGCGGCCGTCTGGCTCGCCGTCCGCCTCACCGAGCCCGACCCCCTCCCCTTCACCAAGCGCCAGTTCCAGTCCCAGCGCCAGTGACAGCCCGCAGCCGTCCGCCGGCGGCAAGACACTGGCCTTCTCGGCCAACGGCAACGTCATCGATCTCGGCCCCTCCGCCTCGTGGGCTGCCCTGTCTCCAAACGGCCTTCAGCTGATCGCCGCCGTGCCGTCGGGTTCCAGCACCCAGATCGTGCTCGTGCCCCAGCATGGCTCCAACCGCACCATGCTCACCTCGCTGGCCTCGAGCGTCGTCGCCACCGGCTGGCTGGCCAACGACACCGCCGTGGTCGCCGAGACCGACCGCATCATCAGTGTCGACCTGCTCGGCCACGTGCGCACCCTGACCACTCTGCCCAGCGGAACCAGGAGCGTGGTGTTCGCGCCCAGCGGAGGCTATGCATTCGCGGGGTCCACCACCCAGGACGGCCAGCTCATCAACCTGGCCGGCAACGACACCCGACCGCTTCCCGGCAGCCGCGACAGCGCCGCCTTCAGCGGGGATGGCGCCATGGTTGCCTGGATCGATGGAACCGGGAGCAGCGCACGGTTGGTGACCACCCCGGTGTCACGACAGGCGGCCGACAGCGTGCCCCTCAATCACCCCGGGGACTCGATCACCGACCTCGCCCTCGACCAGAACGGAACCCACGTCGCGCTCGTCGACCATCCCCAGAGCGGTACCCCCGAGCTGCAGGTGGTGGCGCTTCCGTCAGGCACCGTCATCGCCAAAGGTCCGCCGGCCCGCGAGCTGGTCTTCAGCCCGCGCGGCAACCGCCTCCTGTTCGTGTCCGGCGGCCAACTGCAGACGGCGGCTCTCCCAGGGACCACATGGGCACCCGTCAACTCGCTTCCCGACGGAGCCGCCGGCGCGCTGCAGGCCTTCGTCGACGCACAGGTATCGGGCGATGCCAAGGTTCTGGGCGCACTCGCCGACCCCAGCGTCAACGCGGCGTCCGCCACCCCCCACGGCCTGACTCGGGGGTACGTGGTCAGCAACGTCGCCAACCCCGACGGCACAGTTGGGGCCACCGCCCGGCTGATCATCGATCCCAGCGCCGCCCAGCCGGTGGCGTCCTTCGTGGACGAGACGCTGACGCTGTCGGCCGGCCAGGGTCATGGCGGCGGTTACCTGATCAGTGCGCTCAATGTGAACCCGCCGCACGAGGAGCCGGTGGGGCCGCACGTGGTCTCGGTCAGCCCGTCGGCGTCCGCCAAGAAGCTGGTGTTGCGGGTGGTCTTCGACAGTGACCTGCGCGAGGCCAGCGTCGGCGGTGCGATCAGCGTGACCACGGCGGCTGGACGGACGCTGCCGGCCACCACTGCGTACGACGCCAACTCGCGAACCGCCACGGTCACCGTCGACGTGAATGCGAGCACACCAGTGAAGGTCAGCGTGGCCACGTCGCTTGTCGATGTCGACGGACAGGCGATGGCCAGCGGGTTCACCGTCAACGCAGGCGGCTGAGCTTCGCCGCGAGGACGTAGCATGATCGCCGTGGCGAAGGAGACCGGCGGGAAGTACGTCGAACCGGGCGGCGAGTTCAACAGGGACGAGCAGTACATCTCCACCCGGATCACCGCCGACGGCCGCGACAGCTACCCCGTCGAGCCGGGGCGTTATCGCCTGATCGTCAGCCGTGCCTGTCCGTGGGCCAACAGGTCGATCATCGTGCGCCGGCTGCTGGGGCTCGAGAAGGTGCTGTCGATGGGTGTTGCGGGCCCCACTCACGACAAGCGCAGCTGGACATTCGACCTCGATCCCGGCGGTCGCGACCCGGTCCTGGGGATCGAGCGGCTGCAAGAGGCGTTCTTGGCGCGGACTCCCGGCTACGACCGCGGCATCACGGTCCCCGCAATCGTCGACATCCCCACCGGCGCGGTGGTGACCAACGACTTCCACCAGATCACCCTCGATCTGATCACCGAATGGCGCGCCCACCATCGAGCCGGGGCGCCTGACCTCTATCCGCCGCCGCTGCGCGACGAGATGGACAAGGTCATGCGCTTGGTGCTCGGCGACGTCAACAACGGGGTGTACAGGTGCGGGTTCGCCGGCAGCCAGGACGCGTACGAGAGGGCCTACCAACGGCTGTTCCACCGACTCGACTGGCTGTCGGAGCGGCTCGAGGGCAGGCGGTACCTGATGGGTGACATCATCACCGAGGCCGATGTGCGCCTGTTCACCACGCTGGTGCGTTTCGACGCCGTGTACCACGGGCACTTCAAGTGCAACCGGCAGAAGTTGAGCGAGATGCGGGTGCTGTGGGCGTATGCGCGCGACCTGTATCAGACACCAGGATTTGGCGATACCATCGACTTCGACCACATCAAGCGCCACTACTACCAGGTACAGCGCGACATCAACCCGGCCGGTATCGTTCCGGTCGGGCCCGACCTGCACGGATGGCTGACCGAGCACGGTCGGGAGTCGCTCGGTGGCATGCCATTTGGCGATGGCACTCCTCCACCACCGCCACCCCCGGGGGAGGCTGTCCCTGCGGAGCACAGTCCACTGGCGGCTTGAGAGCTGTCGCCCAAGAACCGGTCGCGACCGAACGGTTGGAGCTGGTGCTGCTCGGCGCCGACACACTGCGCGCGTTGCTGCGGGCTGATCGCGGGGGAGCGTCGCTGATTCAGAGACTTCGCCTGCCCGGGGAGTTTCCCGCGTCGCCAGACGTGAGGTTCCTGACGATTCAGCTTGGACACGTCGAGAACCACCCGGAGAGCCGCGGCTGGTGTGCTCGCGCAATCGTCCGCGTGATGACGGCGAGGTGGTCGGCCATTGCGGGTTCCATGGTCCGCCGGCGGCCGTCGGCAGGGCCGAGGTTGGCTACACGGTGTTCGCTGCACATCGTCGACGGGGATACGCGAGCGAAGCGGTGGGTGCGCTTGTGGAGTGGGCACAGCGACAGGCTGAGCGCACCGTGTTTGCCAGCGTCGCACCGGACAACACGGCATCGCTGGCTGTGGTTCGCAAGCTCGGCTTTGTTCAGACTGGCACGCAGATCGACGCGGAGGATGGCGAGGAGCTGGTGTTCGAGCTGGCATTGACGGGCGGGGCATGACGTCAGGGACGTCCCCACCCTCAATGGCGCAGCCGGGTCTCACCGATGTCGTTGTGGTCCATGCCGAAGTAGTGAGCGACCTCGTGGAGCACGGTGTCGGTCACCTGGTCCACAAGCTCAGCGTGGGTGGAGCACCAACGCTCGATGTGCCTCTGCAGCAGCACGATTCGCTTCGGGAAGTCGTCGCCACCTTCATAGAACCCGAGCACATGCTCATCGATGTCCTCCTCGCGGTCGCTCTCGGTGGCTGCAGACTGGATGGTGATGAGCAGGTTGTCGTCATCCAGGCGTGCGCGCAGGGACTCTGGGATGGTGTCGAGCGCAGCCGCGGCGATGCGCTCGAACTCGTCGACGGAGACGTGAAACGGCATCTGCGCAAGTATCCTGCGGCGCGCAGAAAGTGACGACGGCTCCGGTGGAGATGGGGCGGAGGAAGCGGCAAGCCGCTGGCCGGCGCTGCACTACGCCGGGCTCGTTCCGCGGAAGGCTGCGTTATCCGGGTGAGCGAGCTCCAGCGCGTTGCCGAGGGCCGGCCAGAACCCGGGTGAGGTCGCCGCCCAGGAGGCCGTGGCACGCACGCCGCGCACTGTTTGGCAACCCGTCGCGTCCACGGTGATCAGTGCGAACTGCTCGCCGCCCGCCGACAACTCCACGCTGTAGCTGATTCCGAAGTCTGCCGGGCAGTTGATCACTCCCGTGGGCATCGCCGGAAGCCCACACAACGCCCGGGCTGCACCCTGCACCCGCGCCGGTGCCGTCACCGTCACCAGCGCCGGGAAGTCGAAACGGAAGTGATTCTGCGGAAAAGAGTCGGTCCGCTGCACCACCATCTTGTCGAGTTGTGGCACGCTCCCGCACGGCGAGGGGGCGCCGCTGTCCGGAGCCACGGTGTCCCCGCATCCGGCCAGTGCCACTCCCATGGCGATGATCGACAGCGCGACGCGCCAGCCTCGCAGGGGAGAGCACGTGGACCGGCGTCGCCTCGGCATCATCGCCTCACCTCACTGACACGCATAGGAGACACAACTCGACAGGGACGCGCAGAGTTCGCGCCGGGAAACCCACAGCTGCCTGGGCATTGGACGCCATTCTGGTCAGAGTTCGCGTGCGGAGTACAGTGGTTGCCGCGATGAACGCGAGCAGCCGGTCGAGCAGGGCGCTGGCGCTGCTCGGGTGTGTGGCTGTGCTGGCGACGTTCGTCGCCTACTCGCTCCTGCTGCAGCAGCAGGCAACCGATCTCGGCGAGTCGCCGGGCGGACCGTTCGGGGCGCTGCGCGGAGCGCCGACCTGGGTTCTCGCCGCGCTGGCGGCGTCCGCCGCGGCGGACGGGGCGGCGATCTGGCTTCCCCCGGGTCGCGGCCGCCGGATGCTCCTCTTGGGGACCGCCGTGGTGCTCGCCGCAGTCGGGGTGGTGGCGACCTTCTCGATTGGCCTTCCGCTTCTGCTGGCGGCAGGGCTGACCGCGGGAGCGGGTGCCCAGGATCCGGGCCGCGACCGCCTGAGGCGAAGCGCGTGAGCTGCGCTGGATTGCGTTGGGTGATGAGGTCGGTGGTTCGAGCTTGGCGGCGGGGCTCGAGTCAGTACCACGCGCTCTCGGTGCCGCGCTGGTGATTCCGTTTCTCAACAGTGTCGAGCACGTCGCCACGCTGCGCGAGCGCTTTCCGGCGGATGCGGTGGCACCGGCGACGATTCGGGTGGAGGCGACGCGGGTCGCGGCCGGGGAGATCGAGCATGCCAGTCCGTTCGCGTTGGTGGAGTTGGCCGCGAGCGGGGCCAACGCCGAACGCGTGGAGCGGGTTGCCGCCGCGCTGCGGGGCGCCGGTGTCGACGTGAATGTCCGCACCGACGAGACGGCGATGTTGTGGGAGAAGCTGGCACTCCTGGCCCCTCTGGCCCTACTGACCACATGGGCAGCGGCGCCGGTGGGGACGGTGAGGGTTGAGCACCGCGGCGACATGGTTGCCTGCGTTGCTGAGGTGGCAGAGGTCGCCCGCTCGGAGGGAGCGCACGTTCACAGCGACCACCTGCTCGCCATCATCGACGGGGTACCGGAGAGCATGCAGTCGTCGATGCAACGCGATGCGGCGGCGGGGCGTCCGACGGAGTTGGAGGCGATCGGCGGGGCGGTGTTGCGAGCAGCCGGTCGAGTCGGGATCGCGGTGCCGGTGACCCAGCGCCTGGTGGACTCTCTGCGCGAGCGGGAGCGCATGGTCGGCGCACCCGGGGGCCTGATCACCTTCCGGGCGAACCGCCCACCGACCGAGCGCGCGGGCGGGCCGG
Source organism: Candidatus Amunia macphersoniae (assembly GCA_016464795.1). Lineage (GTDB taxonomy): Bacteria > Chloroflexota > Dormibacteria > Aeolococcales > Aeolococcaceae > Aeolococcus > Aeolococcus macphersoniae. Next base: position 20,971 of record JAEKNN010000053.1, read on the forward strand.
CGTTCGCATCGTTCAGGGTTCCCCCCGCACCTGACTCCTTCGCAGACCGTCAGTGGTGATGGCTGTGCCGGCCGAGGGTCTCCACGGGGGTCGCGCCGGGGCGGGTCCACTGTGGTACAGGGCGGCTGGCCGGGCCCCAGGTGGCGTTGCCGTCCGCGTCCGAGCGCCAGTACCAGCAGATCGGCGAGCCATGCCCACCGACCGGCGAATCGGCCGCAGCGGCCTCGGGCCAGCCCTCGGGCAACAGGGTTTGATCTCGAGCGCGGCGATGACAGGTCAGCGGTTCGAGCTTGGCGGCGTGCGCAGCAGGCGCATCTCCACCGGAATGCGCAGAGTTCCGTCGGCGCCTTCGAACGGCGCGAGCAGTGTGGAGAAGCGTCGGCGCACTGTGGCTGATGCACCGTCAGGGGTGGTGAGGGGGAACTGCTCCAGAGCGGTCCACAGCTGTTCGGCGCTGTCGAAGCGCGCGACGTCCGCGAGGGGCGTCGCTGTCCACCGGGGGGGCAGTTCCACGGGATCGGTCATCCGCAGATGTGCTGGCGCGTCCCCGGTGACGTCGGTCCACGCGCGTGCAAGCAGGTCTTCGGGTGCGGGGCATCGTTCGCCGGCCACGATCGCAGCCGCCTGGTGGGCGACACGCTGCATCTCGGCCAGCGCGGGTGTTCCTCCAACCACTGCGGTGACGCGCAAGAGCGAGACCGCGACGTCGAATTCGCCATCGCCAAACGGCAGTTGGTGGGATGGCGCAGAGGTGACCTGGGCGCGGACCCGCGCACTGCGCAGTTCGTCCTCGAGCATCCGCGCGGCGTCGCCACCGCCGTTAAGTGGCTCAGCCGATCCCTCTTCCAGAGCCACGAGTGAACCGTTCGGGCCCAGCACGGTCGCCAGCCGTCGGCTGAGCACGCCAGCGCCGCCGAACACGTCGAGGACGCGCATACCCGGCAGGATTCCGGCTGCGTCGACGAGCTGTTCCGCCAGCGGGCCCAGGAGCGCAGCTGCGTAGATCCGGCTCCATGTCATCGGGTCACACCGTCCGCGTCCGCGTCATCGCGTCCTGCACGTCACCAGCACGTGACATGTCGCGGACGTCAGCCGACGGATACCGCCGCCGCCGCGATCGCGGCAGCGCGCGCCGGATCGCGGAGCACACGCATGAAGGGCTGGCGACGCTCCTCCCACACCTCGGCGGCAGCCACCAGCTGCGGATGACCGTCGATGAAGTGGGTGGTGTAGGTTCCGGCGGCAAAGTCTGGGTCATCGAGGATGGCGAGGTGGTACGCGATGTTGGTGCTGATGCCGGTGATCGCGTACTCGAGCAGGGCGCGGCGCATCCGGGCGATGGCCAGCTCTCGCGTCGGGCCCCAGACGATCAGCTTGGCGATCATCGGGTCGTAGTTCGGCGACACCATCCCGGGGGCGGCGAGCGCTGAGTCGACGCGCACGCCCGGGCCGCTCGGCTCCCGATAGCCCGTCACCTGTCCGGGTGCCGGCATGAAGTTCTTGGCGTACTTCTCGGCGTTGACACGGCACTCGATGGCGTGTCCGCGCGGCACCAACTCCTCTTGGCGCAGCTCCAGTCGCTCACCGGCGGCGATGCGCAGTTGCTCGACCACCAGGTCGACCCCGTACACCAGCTCGGTCACCGGATGCTCGACCTGCAGGCGGGTGTTCATCTCCAGGAAGAAGAACTCGCCGTTGCTGTAGATGAACTCCACTGTGCCGGCATTGACGTAACCCACCGCGCGCGCCGCGGTGACCGCCGCCTCACCCATGCGCGCGCGCGTGGCTGCGTCGATGATCGGCGACGGCGCCTCCTCGAGGATCTTCTGGTGGCGGCGCTGAATCGAGCACTCGCGTTCGCCGAGATGGACGACGTTGCCGTGGGTGTCGGCGAGCACCTGGATCTCGATGTGTCGTGGCGATTCGACGTATCGCTCCAGGAACACTGTGGCATTGCCGAAGGCGCGCTGAGCTGTGCTCTGGGCGATCTCCAGGCCCTCACGCAGCTCGACCTCGTCGCGCGCCACCCGCATGCCAATGCCCCCCCCACCGGCGGATGCCTTGATCAGCACCGGATAGCCGACCTCGCCGGCTGCAGCCACGGCTGCGTCGACGTCCTCGAGCGCGTCACTGCCGGGCACGATCGGCACCCCGCTGTCGGACATGCGCTGCCGCGCCGGCACCTTCTCACCCATCGCGGCCATCGCTTCCGGCGTGGGTCCGATGAAGGTGATGCCGTGGTCGGCGCACGCCCGCGCGAACGCCTGGTTCTCACTGAGGAAGCCGTAACCAGGATGAACGGCCTGGGCGCCGGTGGCGAGAGCTGCCTCGATGATCCTGTCGATCACCAGGTACGACTGCGCCGAAGGTGCCGGCCCGATCTCCACAGCCTCGTCGGCGAGCAGCGCGAACGCGGCGGTGCGATCCGCCTCGCTGTGCACAGCGACGGTGGCGATGCCGAGGTCGCGGCAGCCGCGGATCACGCGCAGGGCGATCTCGCCCCGGTTGGCGACCAGCACCTTGGTGAACATCAGTCGACCTGGACCACCGGAGCGCGAGGTCCGACGACGTCGCCCTCCCTGACGTGGACGGCGCTGATCGTGCCCGCCCGGGTCGCGGTGACGTCGTTCTGCATCTTCATCGCCTCGAGGACGGCGACCACGTCACCGAGCCCCACCTTGTCGCCAACCTTGACCGCAACTTTGAGGATCAGGCCCTGCATCGGGGAGAGAACGGTTCCCTCGCGCACCGCCGCCGCGCCTGGAGATGCGGGGCTGGTGGTGGGCGCCGGACCGCTGTCGCGGAGGCCGGCGCCCGTCACCCGCACGCTGTAGCTCTGGCCGTCGACCTCCACTGTGAGCTCGCGCACCTCGGCGGGCACAGCCTCGACAGGGAGATCATCGCTGAGCGCCTCGGCTGCCGTGGCCTCGGAGACATCGAGCGGCGACTCAGGTGGGGGCTCGCCCTCGTCACCGAGCCGCTCCGGCACCACCTCGCCGCGGTGCAGGGCCAGGGTCTCACCGGGGAACAGCGCGTAGCTGACCAGCAGGACGTCATCGGGGTTGGCGACCTCCTCGCGCCGCAGCTCACGACGAAGGGACGCCAGGGAGGGCTCGAGCAGGTCGGCCGGACGGCAGGTGATCGGTTCCTCGCGCCCGTTGACTAACCGACGCACCTCGGGATCGATCTGGTACGGCGGTGAACCGTAGAGACCGAGGCAGTAGTCCTTCACCTCCTGGCTGACCGTTGCGTACCTGTCACCGTCGCACACGTTGTAGACGGCCTGGGTGGCGACGATCTCGATGAGCGGCGTCACCAGCGGCGGGTGGCCCAGCTCGGCGCGCACCCGTGAGGCCTCGGTCTCGACGTCGTCGAGGCGGTCGAGCTGGTCGCGGTCGCGGAGCTCGCCGAGCGCGTGGCCCATCGCAGCCGGGGGCAGCAGTCCGCGCAGGGCGGCGCTGTCGAGACGCAGCGAGGGAACGTCGACGATGCCGGAGTACGCGGTCAGCTGGTGCTCGAGAACTGACGACGCCTCGGTGACGCGGTCGAGGTTCATCCCGGTGTCGAGCTCGGTGCCGCGGAGCGCGGCGATGACCCCTTCCGCAGACGGGACCGAGGCGCCGCCGGCCAGCGGGGCCAGGGCGACGTCGAGGCGGGACGCGCCCGCGACCGCGGCAGCGTAGGCGGCGAAATCGGCCTGGCCGGTCTGGGTGGACAGCGAGAGCGCCAGGGGGAGGCCGGAGGCCTCGGCGACGCGCTGCACCAGGTCACTGACGCGGGCCACTCCGAGCAGGCCGAGCGGGTCATGGATGCAGATGGAATCGGCCCCGATGTCGACAAGCTCCTCGACCAGGGCGACGATGCGATCGGGGTCGTGTCGCGGCGAGTCGGCGTAGACGATGGCGGCCTCCACCTGGCGGTTCGCTTGGCGGGCTGCGACCATCGCCCGGCGCAGGTTGCGCACGTCGTTGAGCGGGTCGTGGATGCGGAACCTGTCGATGCCGGCGTCGGCCGCGACTCTGATGAAGGCGTCGACCACGTCGTCGCTGACCTGGCGGTGACCGGCGAGCGCCTGGCCACCGAGAGAGGCGAGCAGCGTGCTCGACGGGGCAGCCTCGCGGATGGCGCGGAGCGTCGCGAACGGGTCCTCGCCGAGGAATCGCAGCGACGCCTCGAAGGTGGAGCCGCCGAAGACATCCAGCGCTGCGAAGCCGCAGCCGTCGAGCGCGCCGGCCACAGGGACGGCGTGGCGGCTGCGCAGGCGGCTCAGCAGCAGCGCCTGCTGTCCCGCCCGCAGGGAACACTCGACGAGCTCGAGACGGGGCATGGCGACCGATTGTAGGGACGACCAGGGCGCGCCCCGATCGCGATCGGCCGGTGACGTCGCCGTCGGATGACGTGTGCGAGATCAGTGGGTGACGAGGGCGGCCAGGTACGCCTCGAGGCGATCGGTCAGCTCCCGTGGGCGGCTGAGCGCCGCCAGATGGCCGCCGGGCATCCCGGGGCCTCCAGGGCGTTCCTGTGGGCACGCGATCGCGCGACGTGGCGGGCTTGACGCATACGGGTCGAACCGGGGACGTTTAGGGACGTTTTCCGGACGCTTACGGACGTCTCTTGGATGTCTGCGAGGCCGGGGCGTCCACAGCCATTCTCCACGTCGACGGGACGAGCCGAAGACTGTGTCCTCGGAGGTAAATCGGCCTACCACGCGCTCATACGCGCGTCCTATGGCGCACCGGCGTGCCTCTCGTACTCAACACGTCGCTCAACACGTTCGCCGAGCTAATCGTCTGCTCGCAGGGTGACGGCTAGGCTCCCCGGGGCGGAGCGCAACACTTGGTAAGGGACGGCTGCAGTACGCTGAACCCGCCGCTCCACGCGGTTGAAGTGCAAGGAGGAACCCCGATGTGCATGAACTGCGGTTGCGGAGAGCCCGACGAACGGCACAAGGATGGCGATATCACGTACGCCGACCTGCAACGCGCCGCGAGCAACTCGGACATCGATCCTGAGAAGGCCGCTGACAACATCCATGCGGCGGCCCGAAAGATCCGCGACGAGGGCGGCAGCCAGAGATAGAGCTGACCCTGGCCCGGTTCCCGCGCTGTTCGAAGGAACCTGTCCAAGTCCACTTCCTTTGTTCATCCTACGAACAGAAGCGCGCGGCCCCATGGTGCTGCTACGGCACCAGCGTCCAGGTGCGCCACCCCGCGTTGGAAGCCGGCGGGGAAGAGACGATCGTCGCTGCCAAATCAGGATGCGTGTGGGCACGTCGGGCCAGGCGGTGATCGTGCACCGCCTAGGCGAACGGGGTGTTGCACTGGCGACGATCGTGCTCCCCGGCATCATCGGTGACGTGCTGGGGAGCGTCGTGGAGGAAGGTGGTGAGGGGGTCGAAGGGTGCGTCGGGATCGCGACCCTCGCGCACGTCCAGCTCGCGCTGGGCCTCGGGCTGGCCTGTGCTGTCCCACCAGTCGCCGGGGGTCTCGCCTGGGACGGGATCATGGCGTTGAGCAGGATCAGCAGGGATGTGAGGACACGCGCGCAGACCAGCGGGGCGGTGAGCCCGGCCATCGACCGGGCGACGATGATGATGTTGCCGCGGTCGCCGATGGCATCGACGACGGCATCGGCGTACTCGGGAGGCCGGCTGTGTCGTTATCGCTGGGGAGATCGACCGCGATGACGTCGTGGCCGCGGTGTCGCAGCTCGGGCACGATGCGGTGCCAGTACCACGCGGCACCCCCGGCTCCAGGGATCAGGACGTAGGCAGCATGCATGGCGGCGTACTTGTGCGGGTGGCTCTGCCTCAAGCCTGCGCTTCGGCCTCGATCTCCACCTTCCAGCGCTCGTCGAGCAGCGCCTTGACGACCACCATCGTGGCAGCCGGCCGGGTGTCGCCGAAGACGGCGCCATGAGCGCGGCCGACGGCGTCGGCGTCAGCGCGATCGACGAGGAACATGCGGGTGCGCACCACCTGGCCCAATGACGAGCCCGCTTGGGTGAGCGCGTCCTCGATGATCTGCAGGCAGCGTCTGGCCTGTGTCTCGGGGTCGGGGTCGCAGCCACCGTCCGGCCACACCGGCGCGGTGCCGGAGACCAACACTCGGTCGCCGATTGCGATGGCGCGGCTGAAGCCGATGCGCGGCTCGAAAGGTGAGCCCGACGAGATTCTGGTACGCGTGTGGGTGCTGGATGCGGCCAGCTCGGCGTCTCCGGAGCTCACGGGGTGAAACCCTCGGGCGGACGCGCGGTGTCACGCATGCGGGCGCGGTGTCCATCCAGTGCGGCGGCAACATCGGGGTCAGACAGGGCGATGATCTCGGCCGCGAGATGGCCGGCGTTGCGTGCTCCCATGTCACCGACCGCGACTGTGGCCACGGGGATTCCCGGGGGCATCTGCACGATGCTGAGCAGCGCGTCGAAACCGCTCAGCGGGGTCGCGGCGAGGGGGACGCCGATGACGGGCAGGGCGGTCAACGACGCGAGCACTCCGGGGAGATGCGCGGCGGCACCGGCTCCGGCGACCAGCACCCGCAGACCGCGGTCCCTGGCCTGCTGAGCGTAGCTGCGCACGATGTCGCCGGCTCGGTGCGCTGACATCACGCCGATCTCCCAGCCGACGCCGTAGGTGTCGAGGACCTCCCCGCACTTGTTCATCACCGCGAGGTCGGACTCGCTGCCGACCACGATGCCGACCATCAGCTTGCCGCTCATCCGTTTGTCACCCCGTCGTGTTCGATGCTGTCGCTGTCGAGTCGTTGCCCGCGATGTTGCTGCCCGCATCCTGGCCACGTCCAATGTCGGTGCGATGCTGCATGCCTGCGAAGCTGATCCTGCCAACCGCGCCGTACACGTGTTCTCTCGCCTCCTCCGTTCTCTCGCCGCGGGCGACCAGTGTGACGACGCGGCCGCCCTCGGTGCGCAGAGTGCCATCGGGATGGCGGCGGGTGCCGGCGTGAAAGGCGAGCACGTCGCCATCGGCTGCGCTGCTGGGGCCGAGCCCCTCGAGACCCTCGATGAGGTCGCCGCGCCGCGGGGATGCCGGGTAACCTGCGGCAGCCAGCACCACACCGACAGCGGAGGACTGCGCGCGGCGTGCCACCCGTCCAGCCGCGAGATCGCCGTGCGCGCAGTCGAGCAGCAGCGCAAGCACGTCCTCGCCGAGCACGGGCAGCAGCACCTGGGTCTCAGGGTCACCGAAGCGCGCGTTGAACTCGAGCACCCGCGGACCGTCGGCGGTGAGCATCAGCCCCGCGTACAGGCAGCCCGAGAACGGTGTGCCGGCGGCGGCCAGTGTGTCGATGCAGGGACGCAGGACGTCGCCCTCGACGCGGGCGAGCAGCGCGTCGTCGACACCGGCGGGCGGGGTGACAGCGCCCATGCCGCCGGTGTTGGGCCCGGTGTCACCGTCGCCGATGCGCTTGTAGTCGCGCGCAGCCGGAAAGAGGCGCAGCCTGCGTGAGTCGGTGAGCGCCAGCACGCTCACCTCGGGCCCCTCGAGCCGCTCCTCGACAAGGACTGTGTCGCCGGCGCTGCCGAATCGCTGCTCGTCGATGCAGGCGCCGATGGCCGCACGGGCGGCGGAAACGTCATCACACACCAGCACGCCCTTGCCCAGCGCCAGCCCGTCGGCCTTCACCACACAGCGGCCCTCGAGCTCCTCGACAAAGCCGAGCAGGGCGTGGCGTTGGGCGACGGTGCCGGCTCGCCACCGTGCGGTGGGGATGCCGGCGCGGTCCATCACCAGCTTGGCGAATGTCTTGGAGCTCTCGATGCGAGCCGCGGCAGCGGTCGGCCCGAAGACGGCGATGCCGGCGGCCATGCATGCGTCGGCGACCCCGGCGGCGAGAGCTGCGTCGGGACCGACGATGACCAGCGCGACATCGTGCTCACGCGCTGCCCTGACCATGCCGGCGGGGTCGTCGGCAGCGACGGGCACGTTGGTGGCGAATCCCGCTGTCCCGCCATTGCCTGGTGCGCAGATGATCTCCACCTGGTCGCCGCCGCGCCTGCAGGCCCACGCCAGCGCGTGCTCGCGGGCCCCCGAACCGGCGACCAGCACGCGCAACGGCGGGCGGCTTACTCCCACTCGATGGTGGAGGGCGGCTTGCTCGAGATGTCGTACACCACGCGGTTGACGCGAGCCACCTCGTTGACGATGCGCCGGCTCATCACAGCGAGCACGTCGTACGGGATCTTGGCCCAGTCGGCGGTCATGCCATCATCGGACTCGACGATGCGGATGGCGACGACGTTGGCGTAGGTGCGGTTGTCGCCCATCACCCCCACCGACGAGATCGGGGTGAGGATGGCGAAGCTCTGCCACACCTTGCGATACAGGCCGCTGCGCTTGATCTCGTCGATCACCACCCAGTCGGCGGCGCGCAGAGTGTCGAGCCGTTCCTGGGTGACCTCGCCGATGATGCGGATGGCCAGGCCGGGGCCCGGGAACGGCTGGCGCCACACCATGTCGTCGGGCAGGCCGAGCGCAAGCCCCACCTGGCGGACCTCGTCCTTGAACAGGTAACGGAGCGGCTCGACGAGCTGGAAGCGCAGGTCCTCGGGCAGGCCGCCAACGTTGTGGTGGGTCTTGATCTTCTGCGCGTTGTGGGTGTCATGCGACGTGGACTCGATGACGTCGGGATAGAGCGTGCCCTGGGCGAGGAAGTCGATGTTGCCGAGCCGGCGCGCCTCCACCTCGAAGACCTCGATGAAGGTGCGGCCGATGCGGCGGCGCTTCTCCTCGGGATCGGCAACTCCGGCAAGCGCGGTGAGGAACCTGTCGGTGGCGTCGACGTGCACCAGATCGATGTGGCGCTGGTGGCTCATCACCTCGACGACGCGCTCCCCCTCGGCGCGCCGCAGCAACCCGTTGTCGACGAACACGCAGGTGAGCTGGTCGCCGATCGCCTGGTGCACCAGCGTGGCCGCCACCGCGGAGTCGACGCCGCCGCTGAGCGCGCAGAGCACGCGACCGTCACCGACGCGGGTGCGGATGTCGTTGACAGCCATCTCGATGAACGACGACGGCGCCCATGTGCCGGCGCAGCCGCAGACGTCGATGAGGAAGTTGCGCAGGATGTCTCGCCCCAGCGGGGTGTGCACCACCTCGGGGTGGAACTGGATGCCGTAGCGGCCCTTGGGGCCGCTGATGGCCGCATGTGGGGAGTTGAGCGAGTGCGCCACCGACCTGAAGCCCGCGGGCAGCTCGGCGATCACATCCCCGTGGGACATCCAGACGTCGATCTCCGACGGCAGCCGGTCGAAGATACCGCTGCGGTCGTCGACGCTGATCGAGGCATGGCCGTACTCGCGGCGCTCGGCGGGTCGGACTGCCCCACCGAGCTGCTGGGCCAGCAGCTGCATGCCGTAGCAGACACCGAGGATGGGCAGATCGAGCTCGTAGAGCGCAGGGTCGGGGTGGGGCGCGCCGGGGTCGTACACCGATGCCGGGCCGCCGCTGAAGATCAGGCCTTTCGGCGCACGAGCGCGCACCTCCTCGGCCCTCACGGTGCCCGGAACCAGCTCGCAGTAGACCCTGGCCTCACGGACGCGACGGGCGATCAGCTGCGAGTACTGGGAACCGAAGTCGAGCACCAGCACGGTGTCCTGGGCGACCGCAGGGTCCGCGGGCGCGACCACCTCCTGCTCGGGTGCAACGGCCATGCCGCCGCTCACACCCCCATCCCGACCCGCTGGTCTCTCTGCTGCATCTTGCCTTCGGTCTTGATCGACGGTGCGATCACCATCTCGGTGCGCTGGAATTCCTGGATGGTGCGCGCCCCACACATCCCCATCGATGTCTTCAGGGCGCCGACCAGGTTCATGCTGCCGTCATCGACGTGGGCGGGGCCGAACAGGATCTCGGCAAGGCGGCCCTTGATGCCTGTGCGAATGCGTGTCCCGCGGGGAAGGTTGGGGTCCGGTGTGGCCATGCCCCAGTGGTTGCCACCACCGGCTGCCTCTGTGGCTGACGCGAACACCGAGCCGATCATGACCGCGTCAGCTCCGCTGGCGAACGCCTTGGCGACGTCACCGCCGAGGCGCATGCCGCCATCGGTGATGATGGCGACCCGCTCACCGCTGCGGCGGAGGTGGTCGTCGCGAGCAGCTGCGCAATCAGCCGTGGCGGTGACCTGAGGCACGCCGACACCCAGGACGGCCCGGCTGGTGCAGGCGGCGCCCGGACCGACCCCCACCAACAGGCCCTTCACACCCGTGTCCATGAGCTCCAGCGCCGTGGCGTAGTCCACACAGTTGCCGACGATCACCGGCATGTCGATGGAGGCGGTGAGGTCCTTGAAGGAGAGGTGCTTGTAGATCTTGCTGACGTGGCGCGCGGTGAGGACCGTCCCCTGAACCACCAGCACGTCGGCACCGGCCTCCGCAACGATCGGTGCACGCCGTTCGGCGCCGGCCGGAGTGGTGGAGACTGCGCACGGCACCCCGGCGGCGACCACCTCTTCGATGCGCTGGCCGATCAGGCCGTCCTGCACCGGCTGGGTGTAGATCTTCTGCAGGAGCACGTTGATGTCCTGCGGGCTGGACTCGGCGATGTCGTTGAGGACCTCGGAGGGATCCTCGTAGCGGGTCTGCACGCCGTCGAGGTTGAGTACCGCCAGGCCGCCGAGCCGGCCCATCTCCTGGGCGAAGGGGACGTCGACCACCCCGTCCATGGCGGCGGCGAGAAAGGGGATGCCGAATGTCGAGCCGTCGAGTGGGAAGCTCACGTCGATCTCAGCCGGGTTGATGGTCACCCGTCCGGGGACCAGCGCGACCTCGTCGAAGCCGTAAGCGCGCCGCGCCATCTTCCCCCTACCGAGCTCGATCTCCATTCGACCTCCCGATCAACGATGCGACTGACGTGCAGATGCGCGGCTACAGAAGACAGAAAAACCCAGCGCGGCGCAGTGCAGGCTGGGCGATGTCGACAAAGCGGGCGGCGCGAACCCCACCATCTCGGGATTGTAGCAGAGCCGAGGCGGCAACCGGCCTCGTCCAGCCCAGCATCTTGTGGGTATCGCCGGCACCCAGCCCCACATGTGGTGGAAGCCTGCGACCCAGCCTAGCCTCGGAACACCCGGGCGCGACGCATCAGGTCCTCGACGATGCCGGCTTGGATGGTGGTTCGGATGGTGTCGGCGAGCTCCATGACCCTGCCGGGCTCGATGAGCTGGTCAGCGCCGTCGCCGTCGTGGGCAGGGTGTCGCTGGCCGCCGACCTGTGTGGTCAGTTCGACGGGCTCGGTCACGTTCACCGGCGCATGGAAGGTGATCAGCCATTTGCTGGGCAGCGGCAGCAGTCCCAGCGGGCCGAGCAGCGGCCATGTCGGGGTGATCGGAAAGTAGGGCATGCCCAGCAGCTGGGCCAGACCGCGGATGTCGGCGAGCATCGGGTAGGTCTCCTCCGAGCCGACCACCGACACCGGGATGATCGGCACGCCCGCGCGCATCGCCACCTCGACGAACCCGCCGCGGCCGAAGCGGCGCAGCCGGTAGCGCTCGCTCCACGGCTTGCCGGTGCCGCGGATGCCCTCGGGGAAGACGAGCACAAGCTCACCGGCGCGGAGCAGACGCAGGGTGTCGTCCTGGTGGCCCAGCGTCTGACCGGTGCGGCGCAGGAACCACGAGGTCACCGGCAGGTCGCCAAACCAGTTGGCGATCAGAGCACGCGCGTGCCGCTCCACCGCGTCGAAGACTGCAACCTTGATCATGGCGCCGTCCCAGGGCAGCACTCCGGCGTGGTTGGAGACCAGCAGCCCGCCACCGCTGCGTGGCAGGTGCTCGACGCCACTGAGCTCGACGCGCCAGTAGCGGCGGGCCACCACCCGGAAGATCGGCAGCAGCGCCTCGGTGAACGCGGCGTCGAAGCCGAAGTCGTCGATGTCGAACTCACCGGTGCGATGCTGCTCACGCAATGCGGCGAGGCGGTAGTAGACGCTCATCACCTCCTGCAGAGATTCCAGGTCGATGAGGTCGCGGCCGGTCAGCGCACGCAGCTTGAGGGCCAGCATGCCCGTGGCTTCCATGGCGGTGGCCGGCAGGTCACGGCGCAGCGCGGCGAGGGTGGAGAGCGACGGCCGCGATGGGCGCGACGGCAGTGAGGGGCGTGGCACCGATGGGCGCGGTACTGATGGGCGCGGCAGTGACGGGCGCGGCAGTGACGGTGGGGTGACGCGCCGGCGCCGTGTCGTCGCCTGTGCAACCAGCACATCGTCGGGGCTCAGCGAGCGGTGTCCGCTCGGCGAGGAGTTGTGGCGGCGTTTGGTGACGCGCGGCCTGCGGCTCACGGATGTGGACCCCTGTCACGCTCCGGTCCTCGGGCGGCGCCGCGTCGCCGCACCCCGCTCGCGGGTGCGGCTGGCACGGTGACACGGGGGGTGGCGCGTCGTCGTCTGCGCGGAGCTGAGCGGGCGGCCGACGGATCCGCTGCGGCGCGGTCATGGTCGGGCTGGCGACGACCGCGGCTGCGCAGGAAGTCCTCGAGCTCGTGCTCATAGCGATACGGAGTGGCGTCATCCACGAGACCGCGGACACGGCGGCGGCGTCCGTACTCCAGGACTGTCTCGATGGTGCTGCGGGTGGGGACGAAGCCCAGTTCCTTGTGCAAACGCGACGTGTCCACGACGCGTCCGTACTGCAGCAGCCGTACGAACTCCGCAGGAAAGTCGACAAGGCCAAGACGATCGAGCATGCGCATCGCCACGGCGCCACCGACGAACGGAATCACCGGAGCGTTGATCTTGCCGAGCAGCGCGATCGCCTGGCTGAGGACCACCACCCCTGGACCGGCAACGTTGTAGGTGCCCTGGTACTGCCCGCGAGCCGCATGGTGCAGCGCGGCGACGGCATCGACCTCGTCGAGGAACTGGACACGCGGGTCGAAGCCGAAAACCGTCGGGATCGCGGGGAGGTCGAACAATCGCGCGAAGGGCGAGTCGTGCACCTCCCCCAGGACATTGCCAAAGCGCAGGGTGGTGACCGCGATCCCGGGATGACGGTCGTCGAACTCGCGCACGTACGACTCCACCTCGTCGAGGTCGCGGGTGAAGCCGTTGCGAGCCGGCGATCGGCGGCTCATCTCCTCAGTCCAGAACGAGGGGTCATCGGGCTCGCTGCCGTAGACGGCGGTGCTTGATTTCACCACCACCCGTCGCACCGGGCTGTCGGGCCCGCTGCAGGCCGCCAGCAGGTTCATGGTGCCGATGACGTTGGTCTCGTGCACGGTGCGTGCGCCGGCCTGCTGCGGGTCGACGATCAGCCCGGCGTGCACCACCGTGTCGATGCCCAGCCCGCGTACCAGCTTGCCGACCAGGGAGTGGCGGATGTCGGCGCGGACGTAGTCGGTGCGGGCCAGCGGCCGGCCCGGTCCCTCGCTGTCGATGGCGACGATCTGCTCGACGTCTGGGTCGGCCTCCAGGCGACGGGCCAGCTCGGCGCCCCAGAACCTGGAGACACCGGTGACGAGGATGCGCCTTCCCTGGGACACCAGCAGTACCTCCGACCTCAGCTCAGCGATGGTAGCGAAGGGCCGCTCGAGGCCATCACCTCAGACACCAGGCCAGGGTCAGGGATAGATGCCGCGAACTTCGCTGGCGGCGGCCACCTTGGCGACGGCGATCTGGTGCGCCGCCTCGCGCAGCGTGGTGTGCTCAGAGTGAGCCCGGCTGCGCACCGTGTCGTAGCTGCGCACCATCACCTCGCGCAGCCTGCCGTTGACGTCACCGGCGCCCCAGAAGAGCTGCTGGAGGTCCTGCACCCACTCGAAGTACGAGACGACCACGCCACCGGTGTTGGCGAGGATGTCGGGGACGATCAGCACGTCGCGATCCTGGAGCACGGCATCACCGTCGGGGTCGATGGCCGCGTTGGCACCCTCGGCGATGACGCGGGCGCGCACATCAGAGGCGTTGGCTGCAGTGATCTGCGCCTCGAGCGCCGCCGGCACCAGCAGGTCCACGTCCAGAGCGAGCAGCTCCTGATTGCTGAGCGATTCGGCACCGACATGATCGCGGAATGAGCCCCCCTCTTGCTTGAGCGCCATCAGCGCATCGACGTCCAGCCCAGACCCGTTGTACAGGCCACCGCGGCTGTCGGAGACCGCGACGATGCGCAGCCCGGCGGCCGCGAGCAGGTTGGCGGTGCTCGAGCCTACCTGTCCGAATCCCTGCACTGCCACGGTGGCGCCGGCGGGATCGATCCCCGAGTCGCGCAAAGCCTGCACCGCAACTGTGGTGAGGCCGCGTCCGACCGCGGCATGGCGGCCTTCAGAGCCGCCGATGGCCTGGGGCTTGCCGGTCACGGATGCCGGCACCGAGTAACCGGCGTGCATCGAGAGCGTGTCCATGATCCAGGCCATCTCCTGCGGCCCGGTGCCGATGTCGGGAGCAGGAATGTCGCGCTCCGGACCGATCAGCAGCGAGATCTCGGTGGTGAACCGTCTCGTCAGTCGCTCCCGCTCGGCGACGGAGAGCGACTTGGGATCGACAATCACACCACCCTTGGCGCCGCCGAATGGCAGATCGACAACCGCCGACTTCCAGGTCATGTACATGGCCAGCGCGCGTGCGTCCGCGAGGGTGATCGCGGGGTGGTAGCGCAACCCTCCCTTGGCGGGACCGCGAGCGATGTTGTGCTGGACGCGAAAGCCGGTGAAGACCCGGAAGCCACCGTCGTCCATCTCCACCGGAAAGTGCACCACAAGCTCGCGTTTGATCTGGCGGAGCATCGGACGCGCCGCCGGTGCGATGTCGAGCTGTTCGGCGGCGCGGTCGAAATGGTGCTGAGCAATGGCCAGCGTGGCGCTGCCCTGGACGGTCGCGGTCATGAACAACACCATATCTCGCGCGGCCGCTTGCCGGGGGCTTGCAGCGTTCGGAGCAGCGCAGCAGATGCGTCGCGCGGGCTGACCACGCTCGTCGCGCACGGGCACGATTGGTGCATGCACTGGACCGGAGCGCGCGCCACGAGTCCGTTCGATGCCGACACACATGTCACAAAGACGCCGGTGCGTTGACAATAGTGTGTATAGCCACCATGCTATGCACGACCCGACGGGAGGTTTCATCACCACCTGTCACTAACAGCCGTTGTGGTGATCCGGACTGAAGGGATCATCATCAAGGAGGCCCGGACAATATGGCCAGGACAAGACGCAGCAGAGGCGGTATCGACAAAGCCGTCAGCCGCACTGTGAAACGGGTGGGCACCACCGCCCGTCGCCGCGCCAACACCGGCGGGGATCTGATGAAGGCGGTGCAGGGACTCGTCAAGGCACTGCCGTTGGGCGAGCTGGAGAAGAGACTCTCGGGGCTCGAGAAGACCGTGTCGAACCTCGAGGGCGAGATCCGCAAGGCCGCGCGCCGTGTCACCGGTGGAACCACCAGGCGTGCCTCCGGCGCCAAGCGCACAACCACGCGCAAGGCTACCTCGGCAAAGCGGTCAACCACCCGCCGTGCCGGTGCCGCCAAGCGCACCGCCACCCGCAAGGCAACGTCCGCGAAGCGGACCACCACGCGCCGCGCCACCACCGCGCGCAAGTCGACAGCCAAGCGCGCCACCGGCGCGAAGCGCACGGCCACTCGCAAGGCAACCTCCGCGAAGCGGACTACCACGCGCCGCGCAACCACGGGTCGCAAGACCGCGGCCAAGCGCGCCACCACCGCCCGCAAGTCGACCGCAAAGCGTGCCACCACGGCGCGCAAGAGCACGGGCAAGCGGGCCAGCACAGCGAGCAAGTCGACGGCCAAGCGCACCGCCACGCCGCGCAAGAGCGCGGCCAGGAGCACCAGCACCGCGAAGAGCACCAACGGTCGCGTGGGCGCACGCCGTGGCGCACGCAAGGCCGCGTCGGCTCCAGCCGCACCGGCCACCATGTCGACGCCACCCACGACCATCTGATCACGCTGTAGCAGAGGGCCCCGCCACCGCGGCGGGGCTCTCGGTTTGTCTGCTCAGTCATGCACTGCGCGGCGCGCAGAGAGGACCTGCCCCTCCCCAGTCAAGAATGGCCAGCGCGGAGTCGCGCCGAGGGGTGGGGCGAGAGCGGACGATGTCGCCAGACAGCGGCCGGTCTCAGGGGGAGGGGATCTGCCCCTCCCCGGTTAGAAAGGCCGGCGCGGAGTCGCGCCGAGGGGTGGGGCGAGAGCGGACGATGTCGCCAGACAGCGGCCGGTCTCAGGGGGAGGGGCGGGGGAGGGGATCTGCCCCTCCCCGGTTAGAAAGCCCGGCGCGGAGTCGCGCCGAGAGGACCTGCCCCCCCCAACGAGAACCGCTCAGCGGGCGGCTGCCACCATGCCCCCGAACAGGGCGCTGAGCGCGCCTGCGGCGCGACGCACGGCCGCTGTGTCGACGTCCTTGTGGGTGACGCAGCGCAGCCGGAACTGGCCCACGGGTGAGAGCAGCACGCCATGCATGGCCGCGGCGCGGGTCGCCTCGACGCCGGGCATCGGCGTGTCGAACATCACCATGTTGGTGGGCACGGGCACTGCCACCACGGTGACCCCGGGTGTGGCGCGCAGCTCGGCCGCGAGCATGGCCGCGTTGGCGTGATCGTCGGCAAGCCTCTGCACGTTGTGCTGCAGCGCGTACGAGCCCGCGGCGGCCAGGATGCCCGCTTGGCGCATGCCGCCGCCAAGCCGCTTGCGCCACAGCCGCACCCCGTCGATGCAGCCGGCGTCGCCGCTCACCACCGAGCCGACGGGCGCGCCGAGGCCCTTGCTGAGGCACACCGAGACGGTGTCGCAGCCCTGGACCAGACTGGCCGCGTCGACCTCGAGGGCGATCGCCGCATTGAACAGGCGTGCGCCGTCGCAGTGCACACGAATGCCGCCCGCGTGCGCCGCGGATGCGGCCGCGCCCATGGCCTCCACCGATGCAGCGGTGGCCGCGCGATTTCCGTGCGTGTTCTCCAGCCACAGCAGCCGCGACACGGGGTGATGGATGTTGGCCTCGCGCAGGGCGGCGGTCACCTGTTGCGGACTGGGAACGCCACCCGGTGCCTCGATGGTGTGCAGCATCACGCCCGCCACCGCCCCGGCGCCGCCGGCCTCGTTGAGCACCATGTGCGACTGGGAGTCGACGATCACCTCATCGCCGGGCACCGTCTGGGCGGCCAGGGCCGACAGGTTGCCCATGGTGCCGCTGGGCACGAAGACCGCAGACTCCTTGCCCAACCGCCGCGCCATCTCCTCCTCGAGACGATGGACTGAGGGATCCTCGCCCCAGACGTCGTCACCCACCTCCGCCTCGGCCATGACGCGGCGCATCGCCGCGTCCGGGGTTGTGAAGGTGTCACTGCGCAGATCGACGGGCGCGGACGACGCTTGTGACATTGTTTGGTCCCTCTCCTGCGGCGTCGCCATCCCTTGCCATGCAGACGCGGTTGCGGCCACCGTGCTTGGCATCGTAGAGGGCGGCGTCGGCCGTCGCCAGCAACTCCTGCGCGGTTGTGGTGTCCTCAGGGTATGCGGCGCCGCCGATGCTGACCGTCACGGTCACCGCCTGGCCGGCGCTGCCCAGGGGCACGACCAGGGCCTCGACCGCGGCGCGAATCTTCTCCGCCACCCGACGCGCGTCCGGGGCAGCGGTGTTCGACATCACCACGATGAACTCCTCACCACCGTAGCGGGCGGCCAGGTCGGCGCGACGGATGCTGCCGGTCAGGGTCTGCGCGAACGAGGTGAGCACCATGTCACCGACGGGGTGGCCGTGGGTGTCGTTGACACGCTTGAAATGGTCGAGGTCGAGCACCAGCACCGCCAGCGGCGTGTTGAGCCGCTCGGCGAGGGCCACCTGCTGGCCGAGGTAGTCGACCAGGAAGCGATGGTTGTAGAGGCCGGTGAGGTCGTCGATGCTGGCCTGGCGCTGAACCATGGCGATGAAGCGGTATCGCTCCAGGGCCAGCGCAACCTGCTCGGCCGAGCTGGAGACCAACGATGCATCACCGCGGCCGAAGTCACCGCTGCCGCGGGCGATGCCGAGCACGCCGAGCACTGCGCGTCCCATCCGCAGCGGCGCAGCGCAGAACTCTTGCAACCCGGTGGCGAACTCCGCGCTCCCTGCCGAGGCACCGATCATCACGGCGTCACCCCCGGTGTACCGGTAGGCAGCGCCGATCGGGCCCTCCTGGCCCAGCACCTGGGTCACGTCGAGGTCGAGCGGCTTGCCATCACAGACGGCGAAGCTGTCAGTCATCTCCGAGCCATTCACAAGGATGAACGCGGTATCCGCGTTGGCCGAGCGGCGCAGGTGACTGCACACCTGACCGAGCGCCCGCTCGAGTGGCTGCGGGGAGTTGAGCTCGCTGGCGATTGCCGCGCGTGCCTGAGTCTCCGCAATGGTGGTGCGCAACTGGCGACGCATCTCCTCGAAGCTCGAGGCCAGCCTGCCGATCTCGTCATTGGCCATGCGCGGCACGGGAATGTCGTAGTTCTGGTCGGCCATCGCCGCGACGGCCCGATCGAGGCGTCTCAACGGACGCTGGAGGTCCGTCTGCACCACCACCACGATGAAGAACATCGAGACCGCGATCAGGGCCAGGAGGATGGCCACCGGCTCCCACAGGGTGATCACTGGTGAGACCGGCGAGCTCACCACCAGCGCAAAACCAGAGGCGAGAGACTGGGCGTCGACGCCCGCCTGGCGCCCGTTGACGTTGGCCACCTTGGGAGACGGTGCCTGGTTGAGCGCGGACGTGATGTCACCGCCGACCGGGGTGCCTGACGCCACCGGCTGGTCGAGGAGGGAACTGCCCTCGGTGACCACGCGGTTGTCACGCACGATGGCGATGCCCGCGGTGTCCGCGGAGGTGGTGATGGTGCCGGCGAGGGCCTGGATGAAGGCGGCGTTCACGGGGCGGCCGATGAACGCTGTCTCGTCAGTGGTCGGCAGCGTGCTTGCCCCGATCAGCCAGGGGGACCCGTCCGGGCCGGGGGCGACGTTGTACGAGGCGGTGAGTGTCTGTGAGAGCGTGGTGTAGAGCCGATCATTGCCCGCCAGAGGCGTGCCACCGACCACCGCCGCGTTGGCGAGAGAGCCGTGCACAGCCACGATGTCGGACGTGGTGTTGACCTGCGAGTAGCGCAGCAGGGTGCTTGTGAGCGCGGCCTGGTCGTGCGCTGTGAGCGCTGGGGTCAGCTCCTGGGCCATTCCCGCAGCAAACGAGGCCAGCGACTTCTCCTGGCTCGCGATCAGGTTGACGACGACCCCGGCCTTGTCGGCGGCCCGCTGGGTGGCCTGGCTGCCGTTCTGCTGGCTGGCCAGTGACAACGGGATGATCGCGATCAGGACGCCAGCGACGGCGATGATGATCGCGAATTTCAGTGAGAAGTTGAGGCGATTCCAGATGTGCGGCGCATGGATGCGCATCAGAGCTCGCGCCGGGAGATCATGGCCACCGAGCCGAGCAGGATCCCGACGAAGATGGCCAGAGCCGCGACCGCCAGGAACGACGGGCCGCCCGGCTGACCCGTCGGCGCCGAGGGCAGTTGCGCCACCGGTGCCAGCAGGGGCGGTGCCGGGGTGGGCGGCGGAGTAGCGCTGACGCCCGCCACCCCGCTGGGTCCCGGGATCGGTGGCGATGGCGGCGGAGAGGCGGGAGTGACCGGGGCAGGCGTGGCGGCAACGCTCGGCGGCGCAGGACGCGGGGTCGGGGGCTGGGTGGCGACGGGAGGAGTCGGCTGCACCACGATCGGCAGTGGCTGCAACGTGGGCTGCGGGGTGCTGTCGGCGGCCACGTGGGCGGTGCTGGCGAACATCACCGCGCCGGCGGCGAAGGCGAGCACCACGGCGGCCGCCGGAATTGCGCGCAGGCGGAAGTGGCGGCGTGACGGCGGGTGTCCGCCGGCACAGTCAGGGGTCGTTGGAGTGATGCGCATGGCCAGGAGTACCCGATCATCGTACTTCTGGACCCAAACGGCCCTCCATGACCGTCTGGTGACGATAGGAAAGCGGGACCGCTCCAGGGAGGGTACGCTGAGGCCATGCCTGCTGTGGTGATCAGCTTCCTCGATGGCGAGGTCCTCCATGCGGAGATTCCTGAGCTCAGCTTCGACATGCCGGTGATCGAGGCCGAGGTTCGCGGCGTCGAGCCCAACAACCAGCGGGCCATCCTGCCTTTGACGGCCATCACTCAAATCCTGGTCGGCTCACCGGAGCCCGCCCCGGCAACGGACGTGACAGCTGCCTGGGACCGAGCGGCCTTCCACTTCATCGACGGCCAGGTGATCCGTGCGTCGATCGAGCCTGGCGCGCTGCTCGGCCGCCACGGCGGGATCTGGCGGGTTGTGCCGCCGGGTGACGCCGAGCTGATCACTCTGGCGATCCCCTACTGCGCGCTCAAGGCTGTGTTCCAGATCCGCCAATGGGACAGCCGTCCGTTCTCCGAGCGCGGTGAGGGCAACGGCACCAGGATCGACACGGTGACCCGGGTTCTTGCCGAGCGGGAGCGCCATCTCGAGGACCTGGCAACGCCCGAGCAGCGACGGCCGCTGATGAGCCGGGTGGGACGGCGACGCGCGCCCTGACACAGCGTCCGGGGAATGCCCGCGGAGCGGTGCGCTGTTACCGTTGCATGCTGTGTCACTCAGCCCCCCGGTGACGACGCCGGCGCTGGACGGTGCTCTGGCGCCGCCCGGCCGGCTGCTCAATCGCCGCACGGTGCTGTCGCTGCTCGCTGCCGCAGTCATCGTCGGAGTTGCCATCTGGCGGGCGCCAATCAACTGGGGGGACGCGTTGACACGCATCCGCCATGCCAATCTCGCCCTCTATCTGGCCGCGCTGGTGGTGTTCCAGGCATCCTTCCTGGTGCGCAGCTGGCGCTGGAAGCTGCTGCTGCGCAATGCCGGCGAGGACCGGCCCACCGCGCCACTCATCCCCATCCTGGTGGTCTCGTTCTTCGTCAATTGCGTGGTTCCGGCGAAGATGGGCGACGTGTATCGCGCCTACCTGGCGCGGGTCCGCCAGCAGGTGGCGGTGGGGCGCGCGCTGGGCACCATCATCGCTGAGCGCCTGCTCGATCTGGTGGTTCTCATGGCCCTGCTCATGGGCGCCGGGGCGGTGGTGTTCCACGACCGTGCTCCGGGAGTGCTGATCCCCTACCTGATCGTGGGGGTGAGCGTCTGCGCCGCCGGTGTCGGCGCCATCGCTGTGATGCGAGCCGGCCGCGGGCAGCGGCTGCTACGCCTGCTCCCCGAAGCCGTGTTCCACCGCTACGAGAGCTTCCGCGTGGGCACTGTCGAGTCGTTCCGGAACATGCCGCTGCTGCTGTCCCTGACGGCGTCGGTGTGGGCGATGGAGAGCGCGCGGCTGGCCCTTGTGGTGTTTGCGCTCGGCGACGGCGGCTCGCTCGGGCCCGCGCAGCTGCTGCTGATCGCGCTCGTGGCGGCGCTGCTGACCACTGTGCCGTTCCTCCCCGGCGGCCTCGGGCTGGTCGAGGCTGGGATGGTGGGCGTGCTGGTGAGCATCGGTGGCGTCGGCCGCGATGCAGCACTGTCGATCGCGCTGCTCGACCGCAGCATCAGCTACGGGAGCGTGGTCGCCATCGGATTCGTGGTGTTCGCTGTCACCCATGTGCGTCTGCCCCGTGTCGCCGACGGTGCGCTTCACGAGGTCTCGCCGTGAGGGCGCTGGTGACCGGGGGGGCGGGATTCATCGGGTCCACGCTGGTCTCGGCGCTGCTGGAGGCTGGGGCTGAGGTGAGCGTGGTGGATGACCTGTCGCGCGGGCGTCGCGAGCAGGTGCCGCCGGCGGCTCAGTTCCACCAGGTCGACATCGTCGGGGAGGGCCTGGGCCAGGCGGTGTCAACCGCCCGCCCGGACGTGGTGTTCCACCTGGCAGCCCAGATCGATGTGCGGCGCTCGGTGACCGATCCGGTGCTGGACACTCGCATCAATGTCCTGGGGACCGTCAACCTCCTGGCCACATGCGTGCGCATGGGGGTTCGTCGGATGGTGTTCGCCTCCAGTGGTGGCGCCCTGTACGGCGACACTGACGAGCTGCCCACGCCCGAGGGTCATCCCTGCGTGCCGGCATCAGCATATGGAGCCGCCAAGCTCGCGGGTGAGAGCTATGGCAACGTCTTTGCGCAGGTGCACGGGCTGGAGTTCGTGGCCCTGCGCTTCGCCAATGTGTACGGCCCGCGCCAGGATCCGCACGGGGAGGCAGGCGTGGTGGCGATCTTCGCCGAGCGTCTTCTCGACCGGCGCGACGCGGTGATCAACGGTGACGGCGGCCAGACCCGCGACTACGTGCACGTCGATGACGTCGTCGCTGCCAATCTGCGCGCCGCGGAAACCGACAACCTCGGCGCGTACAACATCGGCACCGGCCGGGAGTGCGACGTCAACGAGCTCTACTCGCACATCGCGCGTGCCGCCGGTGTCGATTCCCCGGCCGCTCACGGTGCGGCCAAGCCGGGTGAGCAACGCCGCTCGCGTCTGGACATCACACGCGCCGCCGCGCTCCTCGACTGGCATCCGCGGGTGCCTCTGGAGGAGGGAATCTCAGACACCGTCGCCTGGTTCGCCGCGCGGCGCGTCGGCGGCGAGTAGGCCGGCAGCGGCGGCACAGCAGTCGGCAGCGTGGTCCCGCAGCGCGATCACCGCGGCGGTCAGCCCGGGGCTGTCGGCATCCGCTTGGACGAGGCGCCAGGCCCACGCAGAGTCCTCGGCCGCCGCCGCCAGCAGTGCACGTGCCGCAGCGTCCGCGTCATCGAGAGTGACGGGATTGGGGATTCCGTCCAGCGTCTGCTGCACCCCCGCCGCCCCGCGGCGGCCGGTGCGGGCGGCCTCGGCTGCCAGGGCGTCCGGTGAGTCGAGCCATGACGAGAGGTGATCGACTGACTCCTGCAGTTGCGCGTGGAGTGAGCCGAGCAGGGTTCGCGCCTCGACCGGACGGCCGGACGAGCCGCCAAGGGACCGGTAGGCGGCGATCAGCAGCAGCACCACAGCGGCGATGACGATGACGTAGACCGCCATCTGAGACTTACTTGTAGCGGAAGGTGATCCGCCCGCGCGTGAGGTCGTACGGGCTCAGCTCGACCCGCACCTTGTCGCCGATGAGGATGCGAATGTAAAACTTGCGCATCTTGCCGGCGGTGTAGGCGAGAACCTCCTGGCCGGTGAGCAACTTCACCTTGAACATGGCGTTGGGCAGCGGCTCGACGACCGTGGCGTCCATCTCGATCGTCTCCTCCTTGACCTCGGCAGCCTCTGCTGCGGCCGCCGGGTCCCGGCGGCGTGCGGGGCCGCGGCGGCGCGCGCCGCCGGGACGAGGTGGACGTCGGGCCAAGAGGATCTCCTCGGAAAGACTGTGCGGCGCAATCCGCGATTGCCGGTCGAGGGTAGCACGGCCACCGTCGCGGTTGCGGCCGCGAGAACTCAATTCGCCAGTAGAATCAAGCGAAGTTCACAGGAGAGGGAATGTCCCAATCGATGGCAATGCCACGCCAGTCTTTTCTCGATGCGCTCAGCAAGCGTGTTCTCGTCTACGACGGGGCGATGGGCACCGGCCTGCAGGCACTGGAGCCGACCGCCGCCGATTTCGGTGGCCCTGCGCTCGAGGGGTGGATGGACGGTCTGGTGCTGCACGCACCGCACCTCGTCGAGCGCGTGCACCGTTCCTTCCTCGAGGTGGGCTGCGACGTCCTCGAGACGGCCACGTTCCAGGCCACCCGGGTTCGACTGGTGGAGTGGGGCCAGGCGGAGGTCACCCTCGAGCTCAACCGGTCGGCAGCCGCATTGGCGCGCCGCTTGGCTGATGAGTACTCGACACCGCAGCAGCCGCGGTTTGTCGCTGGCAGCATCGGTCCGAGCGGTTTTCTGCCGTCGTCGAGCGACCCGTCGTTGTCGCGAATCACCTTCGGCGAGCTCGTCGAGACCTTCACCGAACAGGCGCAAGGTCTCGTCGAGGGCGGTAGCGACCTGCTGATCATCGAGACCGCACAGGACATCCTGGAGGTGCGCGCTGCCATCTTCGGGTGCCGCCAGGCGTTCAGCAGGACCGGTGTGGTGCTTCCGCTGCATGCCTCGGTCAGCCTGCTCGACACCAGTGGAACCATGCTTCTCGGCACCGACCCCGGTGCGGTCGTGGCAATCCTCGACTCACTCGGGGTCGACGTGATCGGCCTCAACTGCTCGACCGGCCCCGAGCTGATGCGTGACGGCATCCGGCTGATCGTCGAACGCAGCTCGGTGCCCGTCGCATGCATCCCCAACGCCGGCATTCCCAGCAATGTCGGTGGCAGAGCTCACTTTCCGCTCGGCGCCGTGGAGATGGCCGCGCAGCTCGAGGACTTCGTGCGCCGCCTCGGGGTGGCCGCGGTCGGCGGCTGCTGCGGCAGCACCGCCGAGCACATCGCCGAGCTGGTGGCACGCGTCCGGTCACTGCCTGCGCCTCAGCGGGCTGGTGACGGTGTGCCCCGCCTGGCCAGCGCCATGAGCGCGGTCGACCTCCATCAACAACCCGCACCTCTGCTCATCGGCGAGCGCGTCAACGCCCAGGGTTCGCGTGCCGTCAAGCGCCTCCTCCTCGAGGAGGACTACGAGGGGATGGTGGCCATCGGGCGAGGACAGGCAGAAGGAGGCGCGCATGCGCTCGACGTGTGCGTCGCCGTCACCGAGCGCAGCGATGAGGCCGAGCAGATGCGCGCGGTCGTTCGCGGGCTGGAGATGTCAGTGGATGCCCCGCTGATCTTCGACAGCACCGACGCCGCCGTGATTCGCACGGCCCTGGAGTCCTATCCCGGGCGCGCGGTGGTCAACAGCGTCAACCTGGAGAACGGTCGGACCCGCTGTGAGACTGTGCTGCCGCTGGTGCGGGATCACGGCGCGGCGGTGGTGGCCCTGACCATCGACGAGCAAGGGATGGCCAACACCGCCGATCGGAAGCTGGCGGTGGCCACGCGCATCCGCGACATCGCCTGCGATGAGTTTCGCCTCCAGCCACATCAGATCCTCTTCGACGCGTTGACGTTCACCCTGGCCACCGGTGAGGCCGAGTACATCGACTCGGCGCATCAGACGATCGAGGGGATCCGGCGGATCAAGCAGACGCTCGGTGGCGTTCTCACCGTGCTCGGTGTCTCCAACGTGTCGTTCGGCCTGTCGGCGGTCAGCCGGCCGGTGCTCAACAGCGTGTTCCTCTACCACTGTGTCCAGGCAGGACTGGATGCGGCGATCGTCAATCCGGCTCACATCACCCCGTACGCTGAGATCGGCGCCGCCGAGCGTGAGCTCGCTGAGGACCTGATCTTCAATCGGCGCGGTGATGCGCTGGCTCGGTACATCGGTCACTTCGACGGCGCCGAGACGGTGGCCACCGATTCCACAGTCGATCCGTTCGCGGGGATGCCCCCTGCGGAGCGCATCCATGCGCAGATCCTGCAGCGGCGCCGCGACGGCATCGAGGAGCAGATCGACCTCGCCGTCGGCGAACGTGCCCCGGTCGCGGTGCTCAACGAGGTGCTGCTGCCGGCGATGAAGGAGGTTGGTGATCGCTTCGGCGCGGGCGAGTTGATCCTGCCCTTCGTCCTGCAGAGCGCGGAGGTGATGAAGCGAGCCGTCAGCCAGCTGGAGAAGTACCTCGATCGTGTCGAAGGCACCTCAAAGGGCACCATCGTGCTCGCCACCGTGTACGGAGACGTCCACGACATCGGCAAGAATCTGGTCAACACCATCCTCAGCAACAACGGCTACACAGTTCACGACCTCGGCAAGCAGGTGCCGCTGACCACAATCATCGACCGTGCGGTCGAGGTCGGGGCCGACATCATCGGGTTGAGCGCGCTTCTGGTCAGCACCAGCAAGCAGATGCCGCTGTGCCTGCACGAGCTGTCGGCACGCGGGCTCGCCTTTCCGGTGATCATCGGTGGTGCCGCCATCAATCGCGGCTTCGGCCGGCGCATCCTCACCCTCGATGACGGCAACACGTACGACGCCGGCGTGTTCTATTGCAAGGACGCCTTCGAAGGGCTGGATACTGTCGAACAGTTGCGCGACGAGCCACGACGCGTCGCCTTGCTCGGGCGCATGCACGACGAGGCAGTGCATCAAGCCGAACGTGACAGCGAGCGCGAGGCCCGCCGGCATGCCGCTGCGACCGCCAACGCCATCGGGGTACCGCTGAATGCGCGCAGCGACACCGCCACCGACATCGCCATACCCGCCCCACCGTTCTGGGGTGCGCACCTTCTCGATGACATCTCCATCGATGAGGTGACGCCGTGCATCGATCGCAACTCGCTGTTCAAGATGAGCTGGCAGTTCAAGGGTGTTCACGACCCGCAGCGCTGGGCGGAGCTGCTCGAGCAGGAGCTGGAGCCGCGGCTCGCCCGCTCCATCGATGAGGCTCGGCACGGCGGCTGGTTGCGACTTCAGGCTGTCTACGGCTACTGGCCGGCTCTGGCCGACGGCGATTCGGTGGTCATCTACGATCCCAAGCGACACGATGTGGAGCTCGCGCGCTTCACCTTTCCGCGCCAGCGCGCTCAGAATCGTCTCTGCCTGGCCGATTACGTGCGTCCGCTGTCGGAAGCGCGCGACGGCGAGCGTGATGTGGTGGCACTGCAGCTGGTGACCACCGGTCCTGGAGCATCAGAGTTGAGCGCGCAGCTCCAGCGCGACGGCGAGTACGACGACATGCTGCGTGTGCACGGCTTTGCCACCCAGATGGCGGAGGCCACCGCGGAATGGCTGCACTTGCGCATCCGCGGTGAGCTGGGGCTCGACCACGATCGAGGGCGGCGCTACTCGTGGGGTTACCCGTCGTGCCCAGACCTCGCCGACCACCAGACCTTCTTCTCCCTGGTCCCTGCCGATCTCATTGGGGTCGAGCTGACCGAGGGATTTCAGCTGGTCCCGGAGCAATCGACAGCGGCAATCGTGCTGCACCATCCGCAGGCGCGGTATTTCGCCGTCTACGGTGGTGGCGAGGTCGATGGCCCTGGGGCACCGGAGGCGGAGCCGCGCATCGCAGTCGGCGCACACTCCCGGTAGCGCACAGTCCCGGCAGCGCACAGTCCGGGTGGCGCACAGTCCCGGTGCGCTCAGTCCCGGTAGCGGTCGATCAGGTGGCCCTCTTCAACCCACTTGTCCCGGTAGAAGTGGCAGGTCGAGGGTTCACTGATGCACGGTGGCACCGGATGCCTGCCGGTGAAGTTGTGGGTGCGATGATCAACGTGGCAGTCAGCCTTGAATCGGGTCAGCAGCCCGAAGACCGCGGGTTCGCGGAGGATCTGTTCGAGGTACGGGCACCGCTGCGTGGGGATGGTGCGATGCGAGGTTCGCGCAGCAGGCTCATCGTCACGCCACCACGAGGGCGGGTCGGCGCGCATGGCGTGGGAGCTCAGGCCGCGAGCATCGATTGGATGCGCGAGGCGAGCTCCTTGATCTTGAATGGCTTGGCGAGCGTCTGAACGTTGCCATACGCCTCGAGCTTGGGCGTTGTGGTTGCGTTGACGAGCGCACTGACCACCAGCACCTTGGACCCGTCGCCATGGTCAGAGCGGATGCGCTCCAGCACCTGAGTCCCGCTCAACTCACCCGGAAGCATCAGGTCGAGCAGGACGAGATCGGGCTTGAAGTCGGTGAAGGCTGTGAGCCCTTCGTCCCCGCTCTTGGCGACGCGGACCTCGTAGCCCTCCATGGTGCAGAGCAACGACTCGATGTCCGCCAACGCGTAGTAGTCTTCGATGATCAGGACTCTCTTCATCGGCTTCGCATATTGGTGGTCATGGTGGTGAGACGCAAGTCCCGCTGAGCATACCAAGCGCTTCCGACGATGCGAGGATTCCGCGACAGAAGCGTGACCCGGGCGGCAGGCCCGTCAGGCCCTGCGGTCAAGGATCGTGGCCGTGCCCAAACCGCCCCCGCAGCACATGGTCTGGAGGCCCAGGCGGGCGTCGCGGCGTTCCAGCTCGTGCAGCAGGGTGGTCATGAGACGGGCGCCGCTGGCCCCAAGGGGATGGCCCAGCGCGATCGCTCCGCCGTTGACGTTGACCCGCGCCATGTCGGGGTGGTGCTCCTGCTCCCACGCGAGCACCACCGGAGCGAAGGCTTCGTTGACCTCAAAGAGGTCGATGTCATCAAGATCGAGGCCGGCGCGATCGAGCACCCGGCTGGTGGCCGGGATCGGGCCGGTGAGCATGGTCACCGGGTCGACGCCCACCACCGCCTGTGACCGGATGCTGGCACGAGACGTGAGCCCGAGCTCCTTAGCCCGGTCTCGCGACATCAGCAGGATCGCCGCGGCCCCGTCGGTGATCTGTGAGGAGTTGCCAGCGTGCAGGATACCGTCGGCGCGGAAGGACGGTTGCAACTGCGCCAGCGACTCGACGCTGGTCGCGGGACGGATCCCCTGATCCTGGGACACCACCACACTCTCGCCGTTCTCCCCGACCACGATCGGCGCGATCTCGCGGTCGAAGTGTCCAGCAGCCTGGGCTCTGGCGGCGCGACGGTGCGACTCGGCGGCGAAGGCGTCGGCCTGATCGCGAGTTATCCCCCAGCGCTGGGCGATCATCTCCGCGGCCAATCCCTGGTTGACCAGGTCGTACTGCTCGAGCAGCTCGGGTGGGAAGGGGGAACCCGGGCCCTGGAGCACCGTGCTGCCCATCGGCACCCGGCTCATGCTCTCGACGCCGGCGGCGATGGTGATGTCGCACACGCCGGCTTGGATGAGGTTGGCTGCGAAGTGCACAGCCTGCTGGGACGAGCCGCACTGGCGGTCGATGGTGGTGGCCGGCACCTCGACTGGAAAGCCGGCCAGCAGCACCGCCTGGCGCGCGACGTTGATCGATTGCTCCCCCGTCTGGCTGACGCAGCCCATCACCACGTCGTCGACGAGCGCGGGGTCGACGCCGGCGCGACCGACGACCTCGCCGAGCACGTGAGCGGCGAGCTTCAGCGGATGCACATCGCGCAGGTCGCCGTTCTTCTGGTTGCCCCGCCCCAGAGGGGTGCGGACCGCCTCGATGATGACCACGTCGCTCATGAACTTCACTCCCTGAACTGAGGTGGCGTGAACCATACACGCCCTGGTCGCCCGGGGGCGGTCAGGGCAGCCTGTACACAACGACGGTCACGGCTGGGTGGGGCGGTGCGCCGCTCCCCTGCGACGGCGCAGGGACGGCCTCATCGAACAGTCGGTGGCCACCAGCCGGAGGTGGATCCGAGGCGGCCAGCACGGCGATCGCCCCCGACCGGGTGGGCAGGCTCGACGCGTCGATGAGCTTGATGTTCATCTCAGCGAGGAGAGGGCTTGCCGAGTCAGAGACAAAGGACCGCGGCGGCGCGGGACGAAGGGCGAACGCGGCCTGAACATACGGCTCATCGAGGGTCTGCGAGACCAGCAGCTGTGACCCGCCGGCCAATGCTGATGCGCGTGTCATGGCATCGATCTCACCGACGTCGAATGCCAGCGCCGATCGGGTCGGCCACGCGCCAAGCATGTCGACAGTGAAGGTCGAACCCTGCACGGCGACAGCGAGCACCGCGCCGAGATACGCGAAGCGCCGCCATGCCACGGCGGCCAGCAGGATCGCGCCCTCTGCGCACAGCAGCAGGAGGAAGGGGAGCATCACCGCCGCGCGCAATGAATGAGGGACCCCTTCCTCTGTGAGTGCGGCGCTCACCGGCGCCAGCAGCGCACCCAGGCACAGCAAGCGCACGAACGGTTCGTCGCGGCGCCGCCAAGCGCTGACGATGCCGGCCGCGAGCAGCGGCAACATCACCCACAGCAACATCCCCCCGAGCTGAGTGTTGTGCCGGGGATTGTGGTCACCGGCGATGAACAGGAAGTCGGGGCCGAGGTAGGTGAGGTAATTGCCGGCAAACCTCCCCGCCACGGTGAGCGCCGGAGCCCCGTCCGCAGCAATGCTGATGGCGCTGAACCGCGCCGTCAGAGCACCGGGATGCTGAATGCTCCACGCCGCCAGGAGCGCATAGGCAGCGGCGATGGGTGCCAGCGTCAGCACCCAATCTCGCGAGCAGTGGGGGCGCCAGCCCTCAGCGACCGCAAGCGCGATGGCGAAAAGGGCCACCTCGACGCGGCCGGTGCTGTAGGCGAAAACGGCAGCAGCCATGAGGATTCCGGCAGCGACGTACCAGCGAGCCCGTCCACCGTCCTGGGCGATCGATAAGCAGAGCAACGCGCCCGACACGGCCGCGACCATCGAGACCACCTCGAAACCCACCCGGCTCTCCACGGTGAGCCACGGCACCAACCCGGCGATCACGAGCACCAGCACCGTGACCGGCATCGATCGGCTGCGACGCCATGCGATCAGTGCCGTGCACGCACAGGTGATCAGTCCGAACAGCGCCGCCGGCAGCCGTTCGGTGGTGATGGTGAGGGGCAGCACCCGCAGCAAGGCGCTGAGCGTGTAGATGTAGATCGGGTTCTTGTACTCGCCGAAAGCGGTGAAGTACAAAGGAAGATGGGCACCGTGCTCGTCGACGGCGTGGCTGCTGATGGCCCACGCGTTGTAGCCGATGGATGTCTCATCCGTATAGGCGCCCAGTGGCGCGCTGTCCAGCCCGGTGAGATTGCGAACCACTATCAGGATGGCGACGGCGGCCAGCGCGCCACCCCACAGGCCACGCACACGGCCGCCGTGGACGGCGTCGCTCACGAGCTGAAGGTGAAGCCGCCGAGGTGCATCCAGGGGGCGAGCGTGGCGCCGTGGTAGCCGCGGCTCGCCAGCCTGTTGGCGCCGATGGCACGCACGTCGGCAAGGGCACCGACGATGCTCTGGGTGAAGCGGAGATCACGCACCGGTCGCAGCACGCGACCGTTGGCGATGAGGAAGGTGCCGTCTCGAGTCATGCCGGTGATGATGGTGGCCAGTGGATGCACCGGTCTCACGTACCAGAAGCGTGTCACGAGCAGGCCACGCTCGCATCCAGCGATCATCGACTCCTCGCTGCCCTCGCCGGGGGTGAGGCAGAGATAGCGCGGCAGCGGCCCGTCGCTGTTGGGTTGGGGGAAGGAATGGCCGGTGGTCGCCACCCCTGCACGCGTCGCGGTCACTGAATCGTGCACCACCGCCCTGCCCACCCCATTGTCGATGAGCGTCACCGGGCGGGTTGTGGCGCCCTCCCCATCGAAGGCGAGCGGGGCGAGCTCGCGGCGTGTGACGTCGTCGCTGATGCTCACCGACGCGCTCATGATCGGATCGCCGAAACGCATGAAGCTGCGCTGCTCCGACAGCGCGAGACCGCCCAGCCCCATGAGCCCGAGGTACTCGAGCATCTCGGCCACGGCGTAGGGCGAGAGCACCACCTGATAGGTGCCCGGCTCCAGCGGTTGGGCCCGTTGATTGCGCGCACATCGTTCCACGACCTCCGCGGCGAGATCCTCGACACCGAGGTCTGAGACGCCGGCTGCGAACCGCGCGCCGTACGCCGAGCCGTCCTCACCGCGGCAGACGGCGATCAGCTCGGCAACGCTGTGGCGTGCGCTCCGTCGCAGGCCGGTGGTGCTCGCCATCGCCACCATGGTCACCCCGGTCTCGCACGCACCGAAAGCTGTCTGACCGCGATCTCGAGCTGCCCCACAGACCACGGCCACGTGGTCGGCCCGCTGCTCGGGCGTGACCGCCTCTGTGTCAGCGCCGTAGCCGGTCTCCGCGTCGGGCCCGCCGTCGGGCGCGTACAGCGGAACGGGCTCTCCTGGCGGTGCCTGGCTGCGGACGGTCTCGGCCGTCTGCACCAGCGCCGCCGCCGCGTCATCGCTCTCCGCCTGCATCTCCGCGACACCGGCGCGTCCGTCACCGATCAGCCGCAAGCGCAGTCGCGTGGTGCAATCCGCGACGTTCTGATGAATGGCACCGTTGGCGAACCTGGTCAGCGCCGACGCTGTCCGGGTGGCTGTCACCTCTGCCTCACGGCCGGCGGGTATGCGACGCAGGATCCGGTCGGCCATGTCCAGAAGGTCACCGCCGTGCAGCGCGGCCTGGCTCACGCCGGCCGGACCGCCACATTGCGGAAACGGCACGGAGCGGCGCCGTGGCCCACGTGCATCACCTGTCCGGGCTGTCCCTTGCCGCAGTTGATGACTCCATACATCCGCCACTCCGCGCGGCCCGCCACCGCGTCGCAGGAGTTCCAGAACTCTGGAGTGTTGCCGCTGTACAGGGGATTGCGCACCAGGCGCACCCGCCTGCCATCGCGGATCTCCCAGCCGGCCTGAGTACCGAACTGGAAGTTGAGACGGCGATCGTCGATGCTCCATGACCGGTTGGTCTCGAGGTACACGCCATGCTCGGTGGTGGCGATCATCTCCTCGAGGCTCGAGGTGCCGGGTTCGAGGTTGATGTTGGTCATGCGGATCAGCGGGAGCCGGTTCCAGCTCTCCGCACGAACGGTTCCGCCGCTCGGTGCGTCGACCTGCGATGCGGTCTCACGCGAGCTCAGATAGCCGGTGAAGATGCCCCTGTCGATGAGCAGCGTGCGCTGAGCTGCAACGCCCTCGTCGTCATAGCCGAAGGTGCCGAGACCACCTGGGCTGGTGGCGTCGGCGGTGATGGTCACCTGCTCGCTGCCGTAACGGAAGCGTCCCAGCATGTCCGGCATCAGGAATGATGTTCCGGCGTACGCCGCCTCGAATCCGAGCACGCGGTCCAGCTCGGTGGGATGCCCACACGACTCGTGCACCTGGAGTGCCGCCTGGGTCGCGTCGAGGATGAGCGTCATCCGCCCCGAGGGGCACGGATCTGCGCTCAGCAGGGCCACCGCCTCCTCGGCGATCCGGGTGCCGTTGCCGGGCAGGTCCATCTCCTCGACGATCTCCCAGCCGGCGGCCAGCTGCTGACGTCCAAAGCTGTTGGGGAAGCTGCGGGTCTGCACCTCACCGTCGCCGGTGGCCGTGGCGTCGAGGCCGCCGCCGGTCTCGATGATCGTCTGCTCGATGCAGGAGCCCTCGGTGCTCGCGAAGATCTGGTGATGACGCACTGCTCCGAGCGAGCCCACCCGCGTGGTGATGCCCGCCACATCCATGGCCGCATCGGCGGCCAGGAGCAGGTCGATCTTCCTGTCGAGGGTGACCGAGAAGGGGTCGATCGAGACCGGGGTGACATACGTCGCGGTGACCGCCGGAGCCTGAGCCAATCGGACCCTAGCCACCGGTGTGCGAGCGGATGCCCGCGCAATGCGCACGGCGAGCCGGGCCGCCTCCTCGAGGCCTGCCGGGTCGTCGCGCTGGGTGCCGCAGAAGCCCCAGGCGCCGTCCACCAGAACCCGGATCCCCGTCCCGGCGTCCTCTAGCTCGCTGACATTGTTGACCCGCCCGTTCCGTATAGTCACCGACTGGACGGTCCGCTCCACCACCCGACAGTCTGCGTACGCCGCGCCCGCCGCAACGGCGGCGTCCAGCGCGGTGGCGGCGCGGTCACGCATCAGGTCGGGCCGGACCAGTGCCAACGTGCGGCGGCCACGTGGGTGCCGGTGTCTCTGCGAGCGGCACCCTAGGCGGTGACAGGGGTCGCGCCGTCGACGCCGCCTGGCTCGTCGGCGACGATCGCGGCGCGAATCTCGGCCACCGACTCCTCGGCCACCTTCTCGGCCAGCGAGCCCTGGAGCTTGCCGGCGAAGTGGCAGGCGGCGAGGTGCCCGTTGCCGTAGTCGAGAAGCTCAGGCCGCACCTCCGAGCAGATCGGCTGCGCGATCGGGCAGCGGGTGTGAAACCGGCAGGCGCTGGGCGGGTTGATCGGCGAGGGGATCTCGCCGCTGAGGATGATCGGCGTGCGGTCCTTCTCGATCACAGGGTCCGGGACGGGGATCGACTGAAGCAGCGCGGTTGTGTAGGGGTGGAGGGGGTTGTCGTAGAGCTCGAGACTGTTGGCCACCTCGACGATCACACCCAGGTACATCACCGCCACGCGATCGCTGAGGTGGCGAACCACCGACAGGTCGTGGGCGATGAAGAGATAGGTGAGGTTGAAGTCGTCCTGGAGCTGCTCGAGCAGGTTGATGATCTGCGCCTGGATGGAGACGTCCAGGGCGGAGATGGGCTCGTCCGCGACGATGAAGTTGGGCCGCAGGATCAGCGACCGGGCGATGCCGATGCGCTGGCGCTGACCGCCGCTGAACTCGTGAGGGTAGCGGTTGTTGAAGTTGGGGTTGAGCCCGCAGACGCGCATGATCTCCTGGACCTGCCGGTCGCGCTCCTTGCCATGGGCCAGGCCGAAGTTGCGCAGTGGCTCGCCGATGATGTTGCCGACTGTCATGCGCGGGTTCAATGAGCCGTACGGGTCCTGAAAGATCATCTGGACGCGGCGACGCATCTGTCGAAGATCCTCACCGTGCAGCGCGGCCAGGTCCTTGCCCTCGAAGAAGATGCTCCCCGCGGTGGCCGGCTGGAGTTGGGTGACGACCCGGCCGAGCGTGGACTTGCCACACCCCGACTCGCCGACCAGGCCGAGGGTCTCTCCCTGCAGGACGTCGAGGCTGACCCCGTCGACTGCGCGGACCGTCTGGCGGCCGCTGGGAAACTGCTTGTACACGTCGCGCAACGACATCAGGGCGCTGCCCTTGCCTGCCGCCCATGCCGAGGAGGGCGCTGCCGCCGCCTCAGACTGCTGCTGCACTCTCTTCCCCAGCGATCACCAGTGCGCCAGCGTCCTCTTCCAGTGGCACCACCGGCGCCTCACGCAGGTCGGAGTCCGGGTCGGGCACGTTGTCCATCTGCACCCAGCAGCGCGATTCGTGCTGCGGACCGACGTTGAACAGGTCGGGCTCCTCGGTGAAGCAGCGATCGACTGTGAACCGGCAGCGTGGATGGAACTTGCAGCCAGGCGGCAGGTTGGTCAGGTCGGGAGGAAGGCCGCTGATGGTCAGGAGCTTGCCGCCGAGCTTCTCGTCGATGCGCGGGATGGAGCGCAGCAGCGACCAGGTGTAGGGGTGCTGAGGGCTCCGGAAGATCTCCGCGGTGGGCCCCTGCTCGACCACTCGACCCGCATACATCACCACCACCCAGGTGCAGATGTTGGCGACCACCGCCATGTTGTGGGTGATCAGAACGATCGCGGTGCCGAGCTCACGGTTGAGGTCGCGGAGCTGCTGGAGGATCTGCGCCTGCACCGTGACGTCGAGCGCGGTGGTGGGCTCGTCGGCGATGAGCACGTCCGGCTCGTTGGACAGCCCCATGGCGATCATGGCCCGCTGGCGCATGCCTCCGGAGAACTGGTGAGGGAACTCCTTGGCGCGGCGGTCGGCATCTGGGATGCGCACGCGCCGAAGCAGCATCGGCACGCGGGACTTCGACTCCTCAGCGCTGAACCGATCATGGGACTTCATCGCCTCCTCGATCTGGTACCCCACCTTGAGCACCGGGTTCAGCGAGGACATGGGATCCTGGAAGATCATCGAGACGTCGTTGCCGCGGAACTTGCGCAGCTCGTCCCTGTTCATGGCCAGCACGTCGCGGCCATCGAAGGTGATGCTGCCCTCGACGATCTTCCCCGGCTCCGGCACCAGCCTGAGGATCGACAGCGCGGTCATCGACTTGCCCGAGCCGGACTCGCCGACGATGCCGACGGTCTCGCCACGGTTGACGCGGAGGTCGATGCCGTCGACGGCACGCACCACGCCACCACGCACCAGGAACTGAGTCTTGAGGCCCTTGACCTCCAGGATCGCCGGCATCTACCGCTTCAACCGCGGATCGAGCGCATCACGCAGCCCGTCGCCGATGAAGTTGACAGCCATCAGGGTGACCAGCAGCGCGATCGAGGGCACGATCATGGTGTGGTAGGCAAGGAACCTGTCGGCCAGACCGGTGGACACCATCGCCCCCCACGACGGGTCGGGCGACGGCAGGCCGAATCCCAGGAAGCTGAGGAAGGCCTCGAAGAGGATCGCCTGCGGGATCAGGAAGGTGGCCTGCACGATGATCGGCCCCAGCGCATTGGGCAACACGTGCCGCACCATGATCGCGAAGTCCTTGGTGCCGGTGGCGCGGGCGGCCTCGACGTATTCGCGCTCGCGCAGGGCCAGCGTCTGGCCACGGACCAGCCGGGCCATGTCCATCCAGCTGGTCACGCTCAACGCGATGATGACGTTGAGCAGGCTCTGCCGCTGAAAGATGAAGAGGATCAGGAACGCGATCAGCAGGTTGGGGATGCCGTAGCCGATGTAGGTGATGCCGCTGACCAGCGAGTCCACCCAGCCCCGGAAGTAGCCGGCGAGCAGGCCCGCGCTGATCCCCACCAGTGAGGTGATGACAGCTGACAGCACGCCCACCTCGATGGCCACCAAGGCGCCCTTCATGATGTAGCTGAGCACGTCGCGACCAGAGGAGTCGACACCGAAAGGGTGGGAACGGCTGAGCGGGTCGGTGATGTCGGCAAGCCCCTGCTGGTAGAGGCTGTAGGGGGTCCAGAAGATGCTGACGAGCGCCGTGATCAGCACCACAGCGAACACGAAGATCCCCAACATCGACAGCTTGTTGCGACGGAAGCGCCGCCATGCGTCCTGCCACAGGCTCACCTGTTCGGGGGCAATCGAATAGTCGGTGGCCTCGGGCGACCCCGGCGGGGCGATCGGCGGTCCCATGTTCAGGCCGGTGGTGATGGTGGTCATGCGTATCTGATCCTCGGATCGAGCACTGGATACAGCAGGTCGACGCCGAGGTTGGCCAGACCGACGAGCACCGCGTAGAACGTGTACAGGCCAACGACGATGCCGTAGTCACGGGTGGTGATGGACACGACGAACTCCTTGCCCAGGCCGGGGATGCCGAAGATGGTCTCGATGACCACGGAGCCGGTGATGATCGCGGTGACCAGCGGGCCTCCGATGGTGATCACCGGGATGAGCGCGTTGCGCAGGGCATGGCGGACGATGATCACCCGCGACGACAGTCCCTTGGCCCAGGCGGTGCGCACGTAGTCCTGGCGGATCACGTCGAGCATGCTGGCTCGCACCAGCCTGGCGACAACCGCAGCGTAGGGAAGGCCCAGAGCGATCGCCGGGATGGGGATCTGCTCCGGAGCTCCCCAGCCGATGCTGCCAGCCCAATTCGGCAGGGCGATCCCGGTCAGGATGATGATGAAAGTGGCCAGCACGAAGCTCGGGATGCTGTACCCGAAGACCACGAAGCTGGACAGCGCGTAGTCGAGCCAGGTGTTCTGCCTGACGGCGGCGGTGACGCCGATGATCAGGCCGACCACGATGGTGACGACGATCGCGAAGAGCCCGAGCAGGAGGCTGGCGCCGGCCTCCCTGAGCAGCAGCGGGACCACCTGCGTCCCCTGGTTGATGTACGAGTACCCGAGGTCACCGTGGATCAGGTTCCAGAGGAAGGTCCGGTATTGGATGAAGAGCGGGTCATTGAGCCCGTAGACCGCGTTCTGGTGGGCGCAGCCGGCGGGGTTCTTCTCGCAGGTGAACGCCGTGCCGGGCAGCGCGTGGATCGCCAGGAACGTGACCGAGGAGACGATGAATGCCGTGCCAAGCACCAGCAGGAGGCGCCTGGCTCCGTAGATGGCTGTGCCTCGAGACATTGCGGATCTCCCGCCTGTGAAGAGGGACTGGTGCTGACAAAGGATGGGGAGCCCGCCACGGTGGCGGGCCCCCCGGATGATACGCCGCTGCTTCCCCGATGCGATTGGGGGAACTTACAGACTAGTGGGCCAGGATGCTGATGCCAGTCCACGAGTTGTCGTAGAGGGCGTTGCCTCCACCACCCTGGACGTATGGCTTGATGAAGTACTGGTTGGCGCCGTAGCTGAGGTCGGCGTAGGCCACGTCGTCACGCAGCTGCTTGGCCGCGGTTGTGAAGTCCGAGATCGACTGGCTGCCGGTCTCCTTCTCAGCCTTGACCACAGCGGTGTCGATCCGCTGGTCGCAGATGCCGTCGTTGTTGCCGAGCCCGGTCGCCGCCTGCGAGCAGATGAACAGGTTGTCGAACCAGTCCTGCGGGTTGTCGTAGTCGGCACCCCAGCTGTCACGGAAGAGGATGTACTTCTTGTCCTGGCGCGCCGTCAGGAAGGTCGGGAAGTCCGTGCTCTGGGTGTCGACCTTGACACCGAGGTTGGTCTGCCACTGCGACTGCAGGTTGTCGGCGAACAGCTTGTTGCTGCTGCTGGCGTTGTACCAGTACTGGAGACCCTGGCGCTTGCTGCCGGTCGGGTCCCAGGTCTGGAGGTCGGCCTTCGCCTTGGTGGCGTCGAAGACAGTCAGCGGGTCGGTCTTGTCACCGAGGTAGCTCTGCAGGCCCTTGCTGATCACGCCGCCGGTCGCCGGCTTGCAGGTGATGCCGCCGGGACCGCAGGCAACGTTGGTCAGCTGGGTGCGATCGATCGCCTCGCTGAACGCCCGGCGTCCGGCCTTGGCGATCGGGTCGTCCACGCCCACTGCGGGGTCGGGCGCGAAGGGGCCTGTCTTGAAGTTGAAGCCGACCCAGGTGGTGCGCCCACCGGGGATGTTGACCAACTGGTTGGAGACCGACGGGTCCTTCTGGAAGTTGCGGACAGCATCCAGCGGTGGGTACTGGTCCGCCGGCCCGACCATGTCGAAGCCGCCGTTCTTGTACTTGGTGACCTGGCTGGACTGGTCGGCGAGCACTGACGCCTCGATGTCGGTCAGGTGGCCGGTGCTGCCGCCCCACCAGTTGGCGACGTTGGTGAAGGAGAGGTGGTCCTTGGGCACGTAGGCGGTCAGCTTGTAGGGCCCGGTGCCGACCGCGGTGGCGGGGTTGCCCCACCAGGTCTTGTCGGTGTCACTGGGGATGACCTTCTGGTCGACGACCGAGGTGGTCCAGAGCGCCAGCTCGGTGATCCAGTAGCCGGCGGGCGCTGAGAGCTTGGCCTTGACCGTGTACTGGTCGGGCGCCGACAGGCCCGACAGGGTGGTCGCTGTCGGGGTCGCCTTGGGGTCGGAGGGCGCCACCGCCGTGTAGCCGTCGACCGGTTGCATCACGATGCCGTACGAGTCGTTGAGGCGCGCGGCACGGTTCCAGCTGTACAGGACGTCCTTGGAGGTGACCGGGTCACCGTTGGAGAACTTCACGTCCTGGCGCAGTTTGAAGGTGTAGGTGAGCCCATCCGAGGAGATGTCGGGCATGCCGGTGGCGATGTACGGCACTTCCTTGAGGCTGTCGTCGAACTTGTACAGACCGCCGAAGACGTTCTGGACGAAGGCGATGTCGACAGCAGTCGAGACGTGTCCCGGGTCCAGGGTCTTGATGTCGTCGACCAGCGGGAACCTGAGCACCTGGTTCGGCGCCAGTGCCGCGGTGCTGGAGCTGGCCCCACCACCGCCTCCGCAGGCGGTGGCGATCAGCGCTGGGACCGCCAGCGCAAGTGCTATCCGACGATGTTTCATACGCGGTTCTCCCCGGCGGGCTTTCTTTCCCGCACCAATGTCTGAGCCGACCGAAAGCGGCTGAGGGCGGGATTGTGACACCGGGCTGCGCCGACTGCCATCACCCGTTGGGATGATCTTTGCGGGGCCGGCGTGGGGCCGACCGTATACTGGAGGCGGCTCCAATGACCCGTTTGCTCGCGCGCCGGTCGCATACCCGCCGTCTCAACCGGCGGATCCTCATCGCCATGCTCGCGGTTGCCCTGCTGCCCGTGGGCGCGCTCACCGCCCTGGTGGGCGCCGAGCTGGCGGCGGTCAACCAGAGCACAGTCGACGAGGCCCATCGGACCATCGTCGCCGACGCCCAGCAGCGCGAGAGCGGCGCCGCGTCCGACGCCGCCACCAGCATCGCGGCGCCACTGGACAGCCTGGGCACCGACCTGGGTGAGCTCGCCGACACCCTCGACCCTCTCCTCCACACCACCAGCCCCACCGTTCAGCCCGCCCAGCGGGTCGCCGGGGGAGCCCGCCTGCTGGGAACAGGAGCCGGCCCGACCGTGACCCTGGTGGGGTCGGGCAGCCCGCTGCTCAAGCCCGACGGCACCATCTCTGATCCAATGGGCCCTGGCCGTGCGCAGATCGCCACTGCCCTGGATGGGCTGCGCAAGCGCCACCCCACCCTCACCGCTGTCTGGCTGTATGGACGGGCGAACCAGGAGCTGATCGAATCGCCGGTGACCGACGTGGCTTCGCTGACCAACTTCATCCAGAGCGACAGGATCGATCCTGCCCACCTCGTCGACCGCCAGCTGGAGACGGCTCTGCGAACCGTGGGGGCCGGAGCCCCGGCCAGCGCTGCCGATCCCACCCACGTCTCCAAGACTCCTCTGTACCCGGCGTGGAGTGACATCGACAGCGCGTCGTTCAGCACCGGCTCATCGGTGACTGTCTGGAGCGGCCTCACCGCCAACCCGGACTTCTTCGTCGGCGCCGAGCTCTCCAGCGCCGCGATCGCGAGCCTGCTGCCCGGTTCGATCTCCACCCTGCCCGACGCCTACCCGCTGCTGCTGAGCCGCAGCGGACGGTGGCTGACAGCCACCGGCACCGCGCTCACTGACTTCCAGCTGACCACCGGATTCGAGGGCAGGCCGATGGCGGTGCCGGGGCTGTCCGCCCAGCAGCTGACCGGCGCCAGCCCGAGGGTCGTCGACAGGACCATCGCCGGAGTGCCGAGGGAATTCTTCACAGCCCCCGTGAACACCGTTCACTGGACCCTGGCGACCGTGGTGCCCACACGCGAGCTGGCCCCGGCCACGGCGTCGCTCGGTGACGGCATTCGCACAGGTGTTCGCCGCATCCTGCTCTTCCAGCTGCTGCCGCTGGCGGTTCTGATCGGGATGATCGCTGTGGCCTTCGCCGCCGTCTTCTCACGGCGGCTGGTGGGCCCGGTGCGGGCGCTGACCACCTCCGCCGAGCACCTCGCGCAGGGCCGGATGGACGAGCCGGTGCCCCGCCAGGGAGACGATGAGGTGGGGCTCCTCAGTGACGCGCTGGAGCGAATGCGGGTGGAGATCAACACCTCGCGAGAGGCGCTGCTCTCCGCGGCGCGCGAGCTCGAGCAGCGGGTCGCCGAACGCACCGAGGAGTTGCGCGACCGCAACGAGGAGCTGGTGGCGCTCAACGCCCTGGCCGCGACCCTGACCCGGTCGCTCGATCCCGCCGAGCTGCTGAGCGGGGCGGTCGAGGCGGTCCGCGCGATCCTGCCGGTGACCGCGGCAGCCGGCTACACCATGGCCGACGACCTTCCCCACCTGGTCACCCATCACCCGGCGCGTCTCGGCGAGGCCGGCGACGACATGGCGCAGGGGGTCGCGGCGGCGCTGGCCAGCGGAGCCCTGTCAATGCGCCACTCACCGGCGGGACGAGTGGTGGCCATCCCCGTGTCTGCCGGTGGGCCAGCGCTCGGCGCCGTGGCCGCGCTGGTGCCCGCGTCAGTCCAGGTGCCCGAACGCCTGCGCATCCTGCTCGGCGCTGTCGCGGACCAGGTGGGACTGGGGCTGCGCACCGCCCAGTTCGCTGCCGAGGGACGCGAGCTGGCAGTGCTCGAGGAGCGCACCCGCCTGGCTCGGGAGATCCACGACACCCTGGCCCAGCAGCTCACCGGGATCGTGCTCCAGCTCGAGGCCGCCGAGGCCATGTCCACGCGGGACAAGCGCCAGCAGACGCGCGACCTGCTCATCGCCGCCCGGGAGCAGGCCAGGCTGGCTCTTCAGGAGGCGCGCCGCAGCGTCTGGGACCTCCGACCCATGCCTCTGGAGGCAGCCGGCCTCACCGCCGCGGTTGCCCTGGAGGCGCAGCGCTTCGGCGAACGCACACGCATCGCTGTGACGGTCCGCAACGAGGGCGTGCCCCGTGACCTCGCGCTCGGTCCCCAGGCCGAGGTGGCCGTGTTCAGGATCATGCAGGAGGCGCTGGCCAACGCCGGCCGGCACAGTCGAGCGGGGCTGGTCGACGTTGACCTGCACGCCGACGGCACCCGGCTGGTGCTCACCGTCCGTGACAACGGCCTCGGTTTCGACACCGAGAGCGAGGACAGCGCGGGCGCCCGCGGTGGAAGCTTCGGCCTGGTGGGGATGCGCGAGCGCGCCCGGCTGATCGGCGCCGAGCTGGAGGTTGTCAGTGATCCGGCCGGGGGCGGCACCACCGTCCTGTTGCGGGTGCCGCTCGAGCCCCAGCGGCGGGCGGTGAGCGCCTGAGTGTGGTGATCATCCAGTGATCCGTGTGCTCGTCGTCGACGATCATCCCGTGGTGCGTCAGGGGCTGATCACCATGCTCGAGCTGGAGGACGACATCGAGGTCGTGGGCAGGGCGGCGGACGGCGAGGAGGCGGTGACGCT
The DNA here is from genome assembly GCA_016464795.1 of Candidatus Amunia macphersoniae. GTDB lineage: Bacteria > Chloroflexota > Dormibacteria > Aeolococcales > Aeolococcaceae > Aeolococcus > Aeolococcus macphersoniae. Next base: position 63,169 of record JAEKNN010000053.1, read on the forward strand.
GGCCCGCCGCGAACGGCCTGACATCACCCTGATGGATGTGCAGATGCCGGTCCTTGACGGAATCGAGGCGCTGCGGCGGATCCGCCTCGATGACCCCCAGGCGCGGGTGATCGTGCTCACCACCTACCGAAACGAGGACTACATCTTCCCCTCGCTGCGCGCCGGGGCACGCGGCTATCTGCTCAAGGACTCCTCGCGCGAGGAGCTCGCCGGCGCCATCCGGGCGGTGGCCGCCGGTGAGTCGCTGCTCGACCCCGAGATGGTCGACGCGGCGGCTGACGACGCCGGGCTCACCGTTCGCGAGTTCGAGGTGCTGCGGCTGATGGCTGACGGACACAACAACTCCCAGATCGCCACCGCGCTCTTCGTCAGCGAGAACACAGTCAAGACCCACGTCAGCAACATCTTCGCCAAGCTCGACTGCCGCGACCGCGCGGCCGCCGTGCTGCAGGCCTGGAAGCGACACCTGATCTGACGCTGCCGTCGTCGCCCCTAGACTTCGGCCGGGATGGCGGCAGAGGTTGGCGTCGGCATGGTGGGTCTCGGCACCGTGGGTCGAGCGGTGGCACGACGCCTGGTACAGCGCTGGGAGCTGCTCGGGGAACGCGCCGGGGCGACACCCGTGCTGCGCCGCGTCGCGGTTGGCGATCTCACTCGGCCACGCGACGTCGAGCTGCCCCAGGTCCGGCTGGACAGCAACCCAGAGGAGCTCGTCGACGACCCCAGGGTGGGCCTGGTGGTCGAGGTCATGGGCGGTGTCGACCGCGCCAGCGCTCTGATGGACCGGGCCCTGCGAGCGCGGAAGCCGGTGGTCACAGCCAACAAGGCGGCGATGGCGGTGCACGGGCTGGAGCTGGCGGCCCTCGCCACCGAGCACGGCGTGTCCTTGCGCTACGAGGCCGCCGCCGGCGCCGGCATCCCGGCGGTGGCGGTGCTCCGCGACAGCCTTCGTGGCGACCTGGTCTCCTCGCTGGAGATGATCATCAACGGCACCACCAACATCATCCTCAGCCGCATGGAACGCAAGGGCGACGGCCTCGAGGATGCTCTAGCTGAGGCGCAGCGGCGCGGCGTCGCGGAGGCCGATCCGAGCGCCGACATCGACGGCCACGACGCTGCCGCCAAGCTGGTGTTGCTGAGCCGCCTGGCCTTCGATGCCGCGTTCGCGACCGAGGATGTCGACACCGTCGGCATCCGCGGCGTCGAGCCCGCCGACATCGCCTGCGCCGCCCGGCTGGGAGGCTCCGTCAAGCTGGTGGCACAAGCCACCCGCACGCGATCATCGGTGGTGCTGACGGTGCGGCCGACGTTGGTGCTCGCCGGCCACCCCCTTCACGGGGTGGACGACGCCGACAACGCCGTGGTGATCAGCTCCGACCTCGCCGGGCCGGTGCTGCTGCGCGGACTCGGTGGCGGCGGTGACAGCACCGCCAGCGCGGTGGTCTCCGACATCGTGGCCACTGTGCGCGCGCCCACCGAGCCGCCGCCACTGCCGAGGCTGCGGCCGGCCGCCGCGGACGCCGGTGCGCTCGACCGGGGCGCGTACATTCGGGTGCGCCTCCGCGACGTCGACGAGGCAGCCCGGCTGGTGGTGCAGGCGCTCGAAGATCGGGGCCTCCCGGTGCTCGCCTCGCAGGCGCTCGCGGCGGGAGCGGGTGATGCAGCGCAGCTGGCGGTGGTCACAGCACCGGTCGCCGGGGAGATGCTCGAGCGGGCCCTCGAGACGCTCGACTCCCTGGCCGTGGTCGCGGCGGTTGTCACCTCGATGGACTGCGTGGGAGTGGCGTGATGGCTGCCCGGCAGGGGGTCATCGCGCGGTATGCGGCGCGGCTGCCGATCACCCCAGCCACACCGCGCATCACCCTGTTCGAGGGCGAGACACCGAGCATCCCCGCCCCGCGACTCTGTGCGGAGATGGGACTTGGCTCACTGCACCTGAAGTTCGAGGGGCTCAATCCCACCGGCTCTTTCAAGGATCGGGGCATGGTGGTGGCAGTGGCGCGCGCGCTTGAGGACGGCAGCGCCGCGCTGGTGTGCGCCAGCACCGGCAACACCTCGGCGTCTGCCGCCGCATACGGGGCGCGGTTCGGCCTGCGCACCCTGGTGGTCATCCCCTCGGGACGCATCTCTGTTGGCAAGCTGGTGCAAGCCCAGGTGCACGGCGCCGAGATTCTGGCCATCGATGGCAACTTCGACGTCGCCCTGAGTGCTGTGCGCAGCCTCGCCGCCGAGCTTCCGGTGACCCTGGTCAACTCCGTCAACCCTCACCGCATCGAGGGTCAGAAGACGGCGGCGTTCGAGATCGTCGACGACCTCGGTGACGCGCCCGAGGTGGTGGCCATCCCGGTGGGAAATGCCGGCAACATCACCGCCTACTGGCGCGGCTTCCGTGAATACTTCGCCGAGGGCCTGTGCAGCCGGCTGCCGCGGATGATCGGCGCTCAAGCCGCGGGAGCGGCCCCGCTGGTGAGGGGGAGGCCCGTCGCCGATCCCGACACGGTGGCCACCGCCATCCGCATCGGCAACCCTGCTTCGTGGCAGGGGGCGATCGACGCGCGCGACCAGTCCGAGGGCGCCATCCTGGCCGTGGACGACGCCGACATCCTGGTGGCCCAGCGCGACCTGGCCATGGTCGAGGGGGTGTTCTGCGAGCCCGCGTCGGCTGCGTCTCTGGCGGTGCTCCGCGCGGCGGTGCGCGACCGCCTGGTGGCCCCGGGCACCGCGGCTCTGTGCGTGCTGACCGGCAACGGCCTCAAGGATCTCGCGGTGGCGTCCGAGGGATTGCGGGCCCCCGTCCTGGTGGCCAGTGATGCCGCATCGATCGCCGCCGCGCTGGGACTTCGATGAAGGCCACGGTGCGAGTGCCGGCCACCGTGGCCAACCTGGGGCCCGGCTTCGACCTGGTGGCGCTGGCGCTGCAACTCCAGAACGAGGTGCACGCCCAGGGGACGGGAGATGGCGTGGTGGCCGTCGTCGTGGACGGCGGTGGCGCCGACGCGGAGCTGCTCGACCCGCTGCGCAACCTGGTGGCGCGAGCGTACGTGCAAGCCTGCACGCAGCTCGGCGTGCCGGACGACGAGCGCGGCGTGACCCTGCGTTGCGTCAATGCCATCCCGATGAGCCGTGGGCTGGGATCGAGCGCAGCCGCGGCGCTGAGCGGGGTGCTGGTTGCCGTTGCGCTGCAGCGGGCGTCGTGGCAGGAGAGTGACATCCTGGGCTGCGTCAGCGGTTTCGAGGGTCACAGCGACAACGCGGCCGCGGCGCTGCTCGGTGGGCTGGCGATCTGCGCGCCCGGAGCCGCGCCCCAGCGGTGTGACGTCCCCGACGAGCTGCACGCTGTGCTGTTCGCCCCCCAGCGTCGGCTGGCCACCCACGAGGCGCGCCAGGTGGTTGCCACCTCCTTCTCGCGGGCGGACGCCCTCTTCAACGCCGGTCGCTGCGCCCTGCTGGTTCGAGCCCTGCTGCTCAAGGATTATTCAGCCCTGCGCGAGGCGATGGATGACCGCTGGCACCAGGCGCAGCGGGCGTCGCTCTTCCCGGCGATGGGCGCGCTGATCGACGCGGCCTACGCAGCCGGTGCCGACGGCGCCTGCCTTGCCGGGGCTGGGCCGTCGATCCTGGCCCTGACCGCACGCGACCCGGCCCCGCTGACGGCTGCGCTCAGCGCCGCGGCGGCGCGGCTGTCGGTCGAGGGCAGCGTGCTGGTGCTGCGGCCGCGCAACTTCGGGTCACGCGTGGAGGTTCGGCCGTGAGCGTGGTCGTGCAGAAGTACGGTGGCAGCAGCCTGGGCGGGGTGGCGAGGCTCAACGCGGTGGCGGCGCGAATCGCGCTCACCCGCCAGCGCACCGAGCGCGTGGTGGTGGTGGTGAGCGCCATGGGTGACACCACCGACGAGCTCATCGCCCTGGCCCATCAGCTCGATGACGACCCCCCGTCCCGAGAGATGGACATGCTGTTGAGCACCGGCGAAACGGTCACCGCCCCGTTGCTGGCGATGGCCCTGCATGCCCGCGGCGTGCCGGCCGTCTCGCTGACCGGCATGCAGGCGGGCATTCGCACCAGCGGCGCCCACCGCAGCGCGCGGATCACCGACATCGTCCCGCAGCGCGTCATCGAGCAGCTCTCCACCGGACGCGTGGTCATCGTCGCCGGCTTCCAGGGCGCCACCGAGCAGCTCGACGTCACCACGCTTGGCCGCGGCGGCTCCGACACCACCGCGGTGGCCCTGGCGGTGGCCCTGCAGGCCCACGAGTGCGAGATCTACACCGACGTCGCCGGCATTCACAGCGCCGACCCCCGCCTGGTCGCCGACGCACGCCCGATCGGTTTGCTCGGCTACGACGAGATGCTCGAGATGGCCGCCGCCGGAGCCACGGTGATGCACCCACGAGCTGTCGAGATCGGCGAGGCATACTCCATGCCGATCCGGGTGCGCTCGGCCTTCGGCGATGGTCCCGGCACGCTGATACGCAGGCATCAACCGATGGAAGACCGCCCCAAGGTGCGAGGCATCGCCCACGAGACCGACGTCGCCAAGGTGACGCTGCTCGGTGTGCCCGACCGCCCCGGGATCGCCGCAGCGGTCTTCGGTCCGCTCGGCGAGTCGCACGTCAACGTCGACATCATCGTGCAGAACGTCAGCCACTCCGGGCACACCGATCTCTCGTTCACGGTGGCGGAGTCCGATCTGAACCGCGCCCAGCCGGTGCTCGACAGGATTGCTGCCGACGTCGGTGCCGACGGTGTCGACGCGGACCGCGGCATCGCCAAGGTCACCGTTGTGGGGGCGGGCATCCTGGGGACGCCAGGAGTGTGCGCGCGCATCTTCGAGACCCTGGCCGGCGAGCTGATCAACATCCGCATGATCAGCACCGGCGAGATCCGGGTCACCTGCATCATCGACAGGGACCGCGTCGCCGACGCCGTGCGAGCGCTGCATCGCGCCTTCGAGCTGGAGCTGCTGTGACCCTGTCGGTGGGCATCGTGGGGCTGCCCAACGCCGGCAAGTCCACGCTCTTCAACGCACTCACCTCGGCGGGAGCGCAGGTGGGCAACTACCCGTTCACCACCATCGAGCCGAACACCGGCGTGGTGGCCGTGCCCGATCCGCGCCTGGCCCGTCTCGCCGAGCTGTTCGCTCCTCCCAAGGTGATCCCCGCGACGGTGACCTTCAACGACATCGCCGGGCTGGTGCGAGGCGCCAGCCGCGGCGAGGGGCTGGGCAACAAGTTCCTCGGCCACATTCGCGAGTGCGATGCGATCGCGCTGGTGGTGCGCGCGTTCGAGGACGGCGATGTCAGCCACGTCGAGGGCGGCGTCGACCCGCTGCGCGACATCGATGTCATCGAGCTGGAGCTGCAGCTCGCCGACCTGGAGACGGTCAGCAAGCGTCTGGACCGAGCGGAGAAGACTGTACGACTGCAGAGGGAGAAGGCGGTGGAGACGATCGCGCTCCTGCAACGAGTCCGCGACCATCTCGACGCCGGCAATTCGGTGCGCACCATGGGCCTGGGCCCAGGGGAGCGCGACCAGTTGCGCGACCTCTGGCTGCTGACGGGAACCCCACTGGTGGTGGTGGTCAACGTCAGCGACGATCAGGCCGCCAGCGGCGGCGTGCCCGCGGCGATCGCGACCCGAGCCCAGCAGAGTGGCGGCGAGGCCTTGGCCATCTCCGCACGCATCGAGTCCGAGCTGGCCGAGCTGGAGCCGGCCGACCGCGACTCCTTCCTGGCCGACCTCGGGATCGAGCAGCCGGGGCTCGAGCGGCTTGCCAGGCTGGCCTTCGGCCTGCTCCAGCTGAACACGTTCTTCACCGCCGGAGAGAAGGAGGTTCGCGCCTGGGAGCTCCGCCGTGGCCTCACCGCTGTCGACGCCGCAGGGTCCATCCACACCGATTTCGCCAAGGGGTTCATCCGCGCTGAGGTGTGCGACGCCGCGGACCTGCTCGCCGCCGGCTCATACCTCGCGCTGCGCGAGCAGGGCAAGCAGCGTCTCGAAGGCAAGGACTATGTGATTCGCGACGGGGACGTCGTCCATTTCCGCTTCAACGTCTGACGGCGGACGCTATCCGATACCCTTGGCCGCGCGCCATGGCCAAGAAGACCCGCAAGCAGAAGCAGCGCGCCGTCACGCGCCGCCCCGGCCCCTCGTACGCGCCGGACCTGCCTGCAGCCGGAGGTGGGAGCGGCACGCCGTCGGCCGCCGAGGCCGGCCAGGAGGCGCTGGCGGTGGGAGCGGGTGCGGCAGCCGCCGGCTCGGCGTCGCTTGGCGCATCCACCCCAGGGCAGGGTCGGCGGCGGGTCGAACGTGTCTCTCCGGCAGCGGCGCCGGTCCAAGGAGCCCGTCCACGACCGGCCCGTGCCCAGGCGGCCGGCTACATCCAGCCGCTCGAGAGCGAGGACGCTGCGATCCCCTTCGACCGCGTGCCCTACGTGCCCGCCGACCTCAAGCGGGTGGCCATCATCGCCGCGCTGATGATCGCGCTCATCATCGTTGCTGACATCATCGTCAGCAACGTCGTCAAGTAGGCTCTGTGCGGGTCATCCTCTACACCGGCAAGGGCGGGGTCGGCAAGACCACTGTCGCCGCCGCCACCGCGGTGGCCTGCGCCAAGCTCGGCCACCGCACCCTGATCATCTCCACCGACGCCGCCCATTCGCTCGGCGACTCACTCGACGTGGAGCTTGGTGATCAGCCCACCGGCGTCGCCGCCAACCTCGACGCTCAGGAGATCAACGCGCTCCACGAGATGGAGGAGCACTGGGAACGGGTGCACAGGTACCTGATCTCGCTCTTCGCGTCCTGGGGCGTTGACGACTTCGTCGCCGAGGAGATGGCCACCCCGCCCGGCATGGAGGAGGTGGCCAGCCTGATGTGGATCAAGCGCCACAAGGAGCAGGGCAAGTACGACGTGGTCATCGTCGACTGCGCACCCACCGGCGAGACCCTGCAGCTGCTGGCCTTCCCCGACGTCGCCCGCTGGTACCTGACCAAGATTTTTCCGCTGGAGCGAAAGGTTTGGAAGATGGCGCGCCCGATGGTGCAGCCCTTCACCAACATTCCGCTGCCCACCGACGACATCTTCGGCCACATCAAGGACTTGCTCTTCGACCTCGACGGCATGAAGAACATCCTGGGCGACCCCAAGGTCTGCACAGTGAGGCTGGTGCTCAACCTGGAGAAGATGGTGGTCAAGGAGGCGCAGCGGGCCTTCACCTATCTGTGCCTCTACGACTACCTCACCGACCTGGTGGTGGTCAACCGCGTCCTTCCCGACGAGGTCACCGACGGGTACTTCGACGCCTGGCACCGCTCCCAGAAGAAGTACGACGCGCTGGTGGAGACGGCATTCTCACCGGTGCCGATCCGGCGGACACGGCTCTTCGATCACGAGATCGTCGGCCTGGAGTCGCTCGGGGAGATGGCCGAGTCCATCTTCGGTGCCACCGACCCCACCCAGCGCTTTCACAAGACGGTGTCCCAGCATCTCAAGAAGGTGGGCTCGAACTACGAGCTTCAGCTGCAGCTGCCCTTTGTGGAGAAGGACCAGGTGGACATCACCCACCGCGCCGGCGAGCTCTTCGTCAGCGTTGGTCCCTACAAGCGGGAGATCAGCCTGCCGCGCGTCCTCAATGGCACCACGGTGATCAGGGGCAAGCTCGACGACGGCATGCTCCGGGTCACCTTCGCCGGGGCTCACAAGTGACCGAGCCGTTCGGACTTGACCCCAGCAGGATCGTTGGCGACGTCAGCCGGTTGCTGGCCAGCTCTCTCGGTGAGGTCGTCCCCCCTGAGGCGCAGCTGCACCTCCTCAACGCCCAGCGCGAGCTGCTGCTGGCCCTGGCGGTGATCATCGAGCACAACAGCACCCGCACCCCGCGTCGGCCGCGGGCCCGGCGACCCAGCGCGGCGCAGGCGGCACCGCGCCGTCCCGAGCGCGTCGAGCTGGATTGACAGGGCGCGACCAGCGGCCGCGGCGGCCGTCCCAGGTCGTTGTCGACGGAGTCGCGTGGCCGGTGCAGGGCGCGCAGACAGCCATCGTCGACGGTTCGCGCGTGCTGCTCCAACTGCGCCCATTCCCCCCCGGGTGGGAACTGCCCGGCGGCCACGTCGATCCCGGCGAAGATCCCGCCGAGACCGCTGTGCGCGAGACCGAGGAGGAGACCGGCCTGCGGGTCAACATCCGCGGCCTGGTGGGCGTGTACTCGTGGAGCGGGCTTCGCAACGCGGCCGACGCCGTGTTCCTGGCCGAGGTCGCCGGCGGCCGGCTTCGCTGGAGCATCGAGGCCTGGCGGACTGTGTTCGTGTCGGCCGATCGCCTTCCCCGGACTGCCTTCCCATGGTGCCGCCAGCGCGTGTACGACGCCCTGGCCCGCTCCGAGGGCGCGCCGCCGGTGCACCGGGTTCAGCCGGTCACGCTTCGCAACGTCGCCACCTTTGGCACCAGCTGGTTGAGCGCACCACTCGACCGCATCCGCAGTCGGGGCAACTCAGGCGACGGCTCATGACCGAGGCGCTCATGTTCATCGGCGGGCTGGTGCTGATCGTGGCTGCGTCGGAGCTGTTCACCAACGCTGTGGAGTGGCTCGGGTTCCGGCTGAAGCTGGCCAGCGGGGCCACCGGCAGCCTGCTGGCCGCGCTGGGCACCTCGCTTCCGGAGACCTTCGTGCCGGTGGTGGCCCTGATCAGCCAGCAGCCGTCGGCCACGTCGGTGGCCAGCGGCGCTGTGCTGGGGTCGCCCTTCCTTCTGCTCGGGTTGGGGGTGGCCGTGACCGGGCTCGCGGTGGTGCTGCGCCGTCGCGACCCCAGGTTGCATCTCGACAGGAGCCAGGCGCGCCGCGACCTCGGGGTGTTCATCGGTGCCTTCTCGCTGGTGCTGATCGCAATCGTCCTGCCGCGACCGGTGCGGATCGTGCTGGGCATCTGCCTCTTGGCGGCGTACGGGCTGTATGTGCGCGCCACCCTGCGTGGTGGCGGCCCCTCTGAGGAGATGCCCGAGCCGCTCCACCTGCTCCGCCGCCGCCATGGCGAGCCGCCCACCTGGGCGGTGGTGCTGCAATTGCTGGTCTCGGTGGGGATGCTGGTGGTGGGCTCCAACCTCTTCGTCAGCGCTCTCAACGACACCGCCAGCGCACTCCACGCGGATCCCTTGACACTCGCCCTGATCGTCGTCCCGGTGGCAACCGAGCTGCCGGAGACCTTCAACAGCGTGCTGTGGGTGCGCAGCGGTGATGACGGCCTGGCGTTCGGCAACGTCGCCGGCTCGGCCGCATTCCAGTCGTGCGTGCTCGGCTTCGTCGGTCTCACCTTCACCCCGTGGCGTCCGGGTTTCAACGGAGTCCTCGGCGGCCTGCTCACCCTGGGGGTGGCCATCGCGCTGCTGCTGCTGCTGCGCAACGGCAGCGCGCGAGGCCGCTGGCTGCTGCTCGCGGGGATTCCGTGGGTCGCCTACGTCATCGCCCAGATTGCCAGCGGGGGGCACCTCGGGGGCTGAGGCACGGCGGAGGACGCGACCGCGACAATGGGCGCCCCGCGCCGGGGGGTCGCGCAGAGCACACCAGGGACATCCAGGAGACGTCATGAACCTCGACGGGAAGGTCGCCGTTGTCACCGGCAGCGGTCGCGGCATCGGCCGGGCGTACGCGCTCGCTCTGGCTGAGGCCGGCTGCGCAGTGGTCATCAATGACATCGACCCTGATGTCGCCGAGCAGACGGTGCACGAGCTGAACGACGCGGGTCACACGGCCGTCGCCGAGGTGGTCGCCGTGGGCAGCGCGGAGGCGGCTGACAAGCTGGTGCAGCGCGCCGTCGAGAGCTTCGAGGGGATCGACATCATGTGCACCAACGCCGGTCTGCTCCGTGACAAGGTGCTCTGGAAGATGACCGACGAGGACTTCGACGCGGTCATCGAGACGCACATGCGCGGCACGTTCACGTGCGCACGAGCTGCCGCTGTGCGGATGCGCGAGCAGGGTCGAGGCGGCCGCATCGTGGTGGTGTCGTCGTGGGCGGGTCAGCGCGGCAACTTCGGGCAGACCAACTACGCGGGTGCCAAGGCCGGCATCGCCGCGTTCGCGCGAACCTGGGCGATGGAGCTGGCGCGTGCAGAGATCACTGTCAACGCCATAGTTCCCAACGCGTTGACGCGGATGATCGCCAGCATCCCGGGCATGGCCGAGATGGTCGAGAGCGCCGAGAAGGGGCAGCCGCTGCCGGACATGGTGCGCAAGCAGATGGGCATGGGCATGCCCGAGGACGTGGCGCCTCTGCTGGTGTTCCTGGCGTCCGACGCCGCCAAGGGGATCACCGGGCAGTGCATCGGGCTTGGCGGTGACAAGCTCTCGCTGTGGTCGCACCCGCAGGAGATCGCAGCCGCGTATCGCGATGGCGGTTGGACCGCGGATGCGATCGCCGAGGTGTGGTCGAGCTCGGTGGGAGCACAGCCGCAGACCTACGGCATTCCCTTCCTTGGGGGCGGGGGCTGAGGGGTGGCGGGGGCTGAGGTCGAGCCCCAGGGATGAGCCTGCGCGATGCGCTGCTGGTGTTCGCGGGCGGGGTGCTGGCCGGCTTCGCCAACACTGTTGCAGGGGGCGGCTCGCTGCTCAGCTTCCCGCTGCTGGTGGCGCTTGGGCTGCCGCCGCTGGACGCCAATGTCACCAACACCGTCGGCATCGTCCCGGCTGCGCTCGGCGGCGTGCTCGGATACCGGCGTGAGCTCGGAGGCCAGCGACAACGCCTCATCAACCTGCTGCCGTTCGCAGTCGGCGGGGCGGCCCTCGGCGCCATCCTGTTGCTGACCACGCCCGCCCACGTGTTCACCAGGGTGGTGCCCGTGCTGATCGTGGTCGCCTGCGTGGTCCTGCTCGCACAACCGTGGCTGGCCCGGGTGCTCGAGGCGAGGCAGCGCAGCCGGTCCTCCCTGCTCCGGGGGGGCATCTTCGTGGCCGCGGTGTACGGCGGCTACTTTGGGGCCGCTGTCAGCGTCCTGGTGCTGGCTGTGCTGGCCGTCGCCATCGACGACGCGCTGCAGCGGCTCAACGCGCTCAAGGTTCCGCTCGCCGGGACCATGAACCTGGTGTCGGGAATCGCATTCGCCTTCCTGGCGCCGGTGCACTGGGGGTTCGTGGTGGTGCTGGCGCCGGCAACCCTGCTGGGGGGACGCCTGGGCGCGACGGCGGCGCGGCGAGTGCCGGATCAGCCGCTGCGTCTGGTCGTGGTGCTGCTTGGACTGGCCGCCGCCGTCTGGCTGGAGGTCACCCGGTGAGGCGGCCGCCTGTGACGATCAGCTCGGCGGGCGAGCGGGAGGCGGCCCCGGAGGCGGGGCAGGGGGAGCCATGCCCGGCGACGTCGGTGCCGCGCCGGCCACTGCTCCCGTGAGCCGAAGGCCTGAGCCCAGCAGCAGGGCGGCGCCGTTGACCACGATGGCCATCACCAGCGCCAGCAGGATCAACGTGAAGCCGATCGCGGGGTGGATGTTGATGAAGCTGTCCAGCGCGCCTGAGAAGCCGGTCGACGACAGAGCTCCGCCCCCGCTGGCATTGAGCTTGGCGACGATGGTGCCGTGCACCGCGGAGTTGTTGGCGAGCACCATCACCAGCGCCAGCAGTGCGGCAGCGCCGGCGACGATGGCTCGCAGCGGTGCGCGCAGCACGGTGGCCACGATCCCGACGGCGATCAGGACCAGGGCGATCACCAGAAGCGGCTGGACGCCGATGCCCTGCGGTGGGGGCTGCGAGTCAGCGGCGCCGGATGACGGCGAGGAGCTGCTCGGACAACCCGGGATGTTGGTGTCCACGGACGGATTGCTGCCGGTGATCAGGTTCACCCCGCTGTAGGCGAAGAGATCGCGCCCGTTGAGGGCCTGCAGGCAGGCCGCGGAGGCGCCGGCATTGTTCGAGCCGGAAGAGCCGCCGATGGAGCCGACACTGCCGATGGCCGCACCGGCTGCGGCGGTGTTGCAGGACACCCCGACGAAGGGCAGCAGGAAGCACAGAGCGGCAAGCAGGAGCAGGATCGGCGACGCGCCACGCGTGAGTCTCTTGACGTCCGGCATCCGAGGTTCTCCCACTGGCCCAAACGGTTCTGAGGGACTGTACTGGTGAGGGCCGACGGCCGTGGGCCAGCGGATGCGGTCGCCAGGACGTCCGGTTGCCGTCGGGACCGAGCGGAGCGCCGGGCGAGCATCCGGCGGTGGCGCGAACGCTGTCTATACTCGACTGCAGCCAACCAGGGAGAAGACGCGTGCGTGTCGCCAGCCGTGTGCTCGTCGCCGGGTTCGGGCTGCTGGTGGCCGCCTGCGGCACTCCCCCAGTCGATCCCGCCCAGCTGTTGCGCGATGCCAAGCAGAGCGTGGATTCTGCCTCGGCGCTGCACTTCACCCTGACCAGCCAGAACGTCAGCGGCGGCTCCGGTCCCCTGATCACCGGCGGCGATGGGGATGCCAAACGGCCCGACGGCTTCGCCGGCAGCCTGCGGGTGGTGGACAGTGGCTTCAGTGTGTCAGTCGAAGTGGTCTCGGCGGGAGGCACCTTCTACGCCCGGACGCCGCTGAGCAGCACCTTCGACAAGACCGAACCCTCCAAGTACGGCTTCGGCGATCCCGGCAAGCTCCTCGATCCCAGCAACGGCCTCTCAAGCCTTCTCGGAGTCTGCTCGTCCCCCGCCAACGCGGCCGGCGACCGCCTCAACAGCGAGCAGCTCGCGGAGGTGACCTGTGCCATCCCGGGAGCCAGGGTGGCGGCGCTGCTCACCAGCGCCGATCCGTCGCAGGCTGTGCAGGCGACCGTTGGAGTGGACGCCTCATCGCATCAGCTCCGCCGGGTGGTCATGGTCGGACCCTTCTTCGACAAGGCGCATCCCAGCACCTTCACAGTGGTTCTCGACAAGTACGGTGAAGCAGTGAGCATCACGCCGCCGGCCGGCTGAGGTGACCGAGAGGCCGGCGCAGGCTCCGCCGGGAGCCCCTCGCCGGCTTGGCTTCGCAGCTGCTGCGGTGCTGCTCGGCGCCGCCGACACCTACGTTGTGGTGACCGTCCTGCCGGCGATCATGAGCTCGGTCGGCATCGACCTCACTCACCTCCAGGAGGCGACGCCGATCATCAGCGGCTTTCTGCTCGGCTATGTCTGCGTGCTGCCTCTGCTGGGGCGGCTGAGCGACCTGTTCGGGCGCGCCCCGGTACTCACCTTCTGCCTGGTGCTGTTCGCCGGCGGGTCACTGCTGACCGCGTCGGCGAACACCCTCGGTGCGGTGGTGGTCGGACGGACTCTCCAGGGCGCAGGCGGCGGTGGCCTGGTCCCGGTGACCCTGGCGCTGGTCGCCGACCTCTGGTCGCCGCGCCGCCGTGGGTTGCCGCTGGGGATCGTCGGCGGTGTTCAAGAGGTGGGCAGCGTGGTGGGCCCGCTGTATGGGGCGGCGCTGACCACGCTGAGCACCTGGCGCGCCATCTTCTACGTCAACATGCCGCTGGCCGCGCTCCTCGCCGCCGGGGTTCGCGCCCGCGGCGAGCCGGCGCAGGACCAGGCTCACCCCTCGCGTCCCCGGCTGCCCGACTGGCCAGGCCGGGTGCTGGCTGCAGTGTGCGTCACCGGCACCGTCCTGGCGATCGCGGCACCGCCGGTGCTCACCGACAGCCTCACCATCGGGACCGTCTTCGCGCCCCTGGTGGGGAGCGCCACGATCACCTCACCGGTGGTGCTGGTGGCGCTGCTCAGTGCGCTGCTGCTGGTGGCCCGCGAGCTCGCCATCCCCACCGCGGTGCGTCCGCTGATCCCGTTGCGCCGGCTGCCGGGTGCCCTGGCACGGGTCGACTGGCCGGGGGCGCTGCTGCTGGCGCTGGTGCTCGCCGCCTTGGTGCTGGTGTTCGCCAGCGCCGATCCCCAGCAGAGCGTGGTGGGACCTTCCGCCCCGGTGCTGCTGCCCGGCGCTCTCGTGCTCAGCGTCCTGTTCGTCCTCCGAGAGCTGCGCACAGGCGACCCTCTGGTCGACCTGCGCGCCCTTCGGGACCGCGCCGCCTTCGGCTCGCTCCTGACCAGCCTGGCTGCCGGGGCGGCGCTGATGGCGGCGCTCGTCGACATCCCCGTGTTCGCCCGGGCCACCGTCGACCCGGACTCTCAACTGGCGGCCGCACTCGTCCTGGCCCGCCTGCTCGCCGCCGTGCCGGTGGGCGCAGTGGTCGGTGGGCTGCTCGTCGACAGGCTCGGCTATCGGGTGGTGGCCGGCGGCGGCCTGCTCGTCACCGCAGCGATGTTCGCGCTGATGGCCCGCTGGACCACCACCACCCTGAGCGACGGCTTCGCCTGGGCTGCCTGGTCGCACCCCAGCGACCCTGTGCTGATCGCCTGCGGGCTGGGCTTCGGGCTGTCGATCGCGCCCATCTCAGCCGCCATCCTGGGCGCAGTCCCAGAACGGCTGCACGGGGTGGCTGCGTCGCTGAACGTGGCCGCCCGGCTGGTGGGGATGCTCGCCGGCCTCTCGGTTCTGACTGCCATCGGGCTGCGTCGTTTCTACAGTGTGCAGGCGATGCTTCCCAGGGCTGCCAGCCTGTGCCCCGACACACCGTTGCGCTGTCCTGCATACAACGCCCTCGAAACCGGGGCGATCCTCGACGAGCTGCACGTCATCTTCATCGGCGCCGGGATCTGCGCGCTGCTCGCCGCGGTGCTGGCCACTGGGCTGCTACGCCGGTCGCCGCCGACGACGTCTGCATGAGGGTCGACATCCGCGAGCGACCGACACCGCTGAGCCAGGAAGGCGTTGTCCAGGCCGTCGCCGACGCCGCCCATCGCCGCGGTGTCGAGACCTACGTGGTCGGCGGTTTCGTGCGCGACCGGCTGCTCGGCCGCGGCGGCAAGGACATCGACCTGCTCACCGTCGACAATGACGGCAGCGACGTCCTCGCCGATGTGGCCAGGCAGTTCGGGTGGGCTCCACCACAGCGCTTCGAACGCTTCGGCACCGGGCAGATCCGCGGTGACGGCTTCATCGTGGAGGTGGTTCGTGCTCGTGCCGAGCGCTACGACGCAGCGTCGCGCAAGCCCGACGTCCGCCCGGGCACCCTGGAGGAGGACATCTGGCGGCGGGACTTCACTGTCAACGCGCTCTGCCAGAGCCTCGACGGACTGATCATCGATGTCACCGGCCGGGGACTGGACGACCTGCGCCACCAGGTGCTGCGCACCCCGCTCGATCCCGAGCTGACCTTCAGCGAGGACCCACTGCGGATGTTCCGCGCCGCCCGGTTCACCGCTCAGCTTGGTTTCCTGCCCGCACCCGGACTGCCGGAGGCGATGACCCGGATGGCGAGCCGGTCCGCAATCCTCAGCGCCGAGCGCGTGGCCGAGGAGATGCGCCGCCTGCTGCTGTCCGAGAACCCCCGCGCCGGGCTCGAGCTGCTTCGCGACGGCGGCCTTCTGGACGTGTGGTTTCCCGAGCTGGCAGCGATGGTGGGCGTCGAACAGGGCGGCTTCCACATCTATGACGTCTTCGACCACAGCACCCACACCGTCGCCGACACCCCGGCCGAGCTGGTCCTCCGCCTCGCCGGCCTGCTTCACGATGTGGGCAAGCCACCGACCCATGCGATCGACGAAGCCGGCAAGCACACCTTCTACAACCACGCGGCGGTGGGGGCAGACATGGCCAGCGAGCTGCTGTCGCGGTTGCGGTTCAGCCATGCTGAGATCGACGCGGTGGCCCTGCTGGTGCGGCACCACCTCCGTCCCATCCAGTACCGCCCCGACGAGTGGAGCGACGCCGCGGTGCGCCGTCTGGTGCGAGATGTTGCCGACCAGCGCGGCCGCCTCCTCGAGCTCGCCCGCGCCGACACTCACGCCTCCTCGTTCCCTGACACCGACGCCATCGATGAGTTGGAGCAGCGGATGGCACGGCTCGACGCCGGCGGTGCGGTGTCGCGGATGCGCCCGCCGCTGAACGGCGACGAGATCATCGAGATGGCGGGTGGCCGCACCCCCGGCCGCTGGGTCGGCACCGTGCAGCGCGCCATCGAAGAGGCGATCCTCGAGGGCGCCATCCCTGCCGACGACTGCCGGGCAGCCCGTCACTGGCTCGAGCAGCACCGCCACCTGCTGGCCGGCTGACCCCCGGGGCGACTGTCGGCGCCAGTAGACTACGCGCTTCATGTTGAGCCGATTCCGCCTCCTCAAACGCCTCGCCTTCGACCTTCCCAAGCAGGCGCGCCTCGCCTACTGCCTGATGCGCGACCCGCGTGTGCCCCGCCGCACCAAGCTCGCCTTCGGGGCTGCCATCGGCGTCATCGTGACGCCGTTCATCAACCTTCCCGACGCCATCCCTGTGGTCGGGGAGATCGACATGCTGGCTCTGTCCATGCTGGCCCTGCGGCTGTACATCGCCGCCTGTCCCGATGACGCTGTTGCCGATGTGCAGCAACAGATTCTCGAAGGACGCAGCGTGTTCGACGTGGACCTTCGCAACGGCGAACGAATCGCCACCGTGATCGCGACGCGCTTCCGGCACGACGACGCGTCGAGTGGTCGTCAGACCGGCGCTGGCCGGTGAAGGTGCTGTTCGTCAAGGAGGTTCAGGGAACCGCCAAGGCCGGTGACGTCAAGGAGGTGTCGCCCGGCTACGCGCGCAACTTCCTGTTGCCCAAGCGGATCGCGGTGGTCGCTGACGACCGCATGGTCGAGCAGCTCAAGCAGAAAGAGGAAGCGGTGCGGCGGCGCACCGAGAAGGCGCTGACAGACGCGCGCGACGTGGCTGCCAGGTTGAAGAAGCTCACGGTCACCATCTACGCCAAGACCGGTGAGGGCGGACGGCTCTTCGGCTCGGTGACCAATGCCGACATCGCCACCCAGCTCAAGCGCGAGGCCGGGATCGACATCGACAAGCGGAAGATCGAGGTCGATCCCCCGATCAAGTCGCTCGGTCCCCATGAGGTCAGCGTTCAGTTGCACACGGAGGTGAGTGAGACACTGCGCGTCGTCGTCGCCGCCCAGTGACCACGCACCCCGCTTCCGACCTCGCTCTCAACGTCACCGGCACGATCACCTCGGGCCGGGTGCCCCCCAGCGACCTGGGCGCGGAGCGGGCGGTGCTCGGCTCGCTGATGATCGACCAGGCCGCGATCGCGGAGATCCGCGACGTGCTCGAGCCCGAGGACTTCTACGCCGAGCGGCACGCCCACATCTACCGCGCCGCGGTGGCGCTCGCCGACCGCGGCGACCCCATCGACGAGGTCACCCTGCAGTCGCAGCTCGAGCGCGGTCCGGGGATCGGCCGCGCCGGCGGGCTCGACTACATCTCCGAGCTCACCCTGGAAGTGCCCACAGCGGCCTCGGTGCGCCACTGGGCGGAGATCGTGATCAACCACGCGCTCCGGCGGCGGCTGATCGGAGCCGGCGGGGAGGTCGCTCGACTGGGCTTCGACAACAGCGTCAGCGCGGGCGACGCCATCGAGTCCGCCGAGCAGAAGATCTTCTCGATCAGTCAGGCGCGGCGCGGCACCGAGGCCACCCACATCGCCAAGCTGGTCCACGACACCTGGGAGATGCTCGAGGAGCGCCTCCAGAAGAAGCAGCTGATCAACGGCGTGCAGACCAACTTCGGACGGCTCGACAACCTCACCCAGGGACTGCAGCCACAGGAACTGGTCATCCTCGCGGCCCGCCCGTCGGTGGGCAAGACGTCGTTCGCCCTCAACATCGCGCGCAACGCCGCGGTTCTGGCGCGGGTGCCGGTGGCGATCTTCTCGCTGGAGATGAGCCGCCAGGCCCTCGCACAACGGCTGATCTGCAGCGAGGCGGCCGTCAATTCGCACGTGCTCCGCTCCGGGCAGGCGAGCCAGCTCGACTTCCAGCGCATCGCCGCGGCCATGGACAAGCTCACCCAGGCGGAGTTGTGGATCGACGACACCCCACGCCTGTCCATCGCCACCCTGCGGGCACGGGCGCGGCGGATGAGGTCGCAACACGGGATCGGGCTGGTGATCATCGATTACCTGCAGCTGATGCACGGCGGCCGCCAGGAATCGCGAGTCCAGGAGGTGTCGGACATCTCCTCGGGGCTGAAGGCGGTCGCCAAGGAGCTCGAGGTGCCGGTGCTGGCGCTGTCGCAGCTCTCGCGCGCCAGCGAGCAGCGCAACGACAAGCGCCCGCAACTCTCCGACCTCCGCGACTCGGGCTCCATCGAGCAGGACGCCGACGTGGTGCTGTTCCTCTATCGCGAAGGCATGCACAAGCCGGACATCGACCGCAACCGCACCGAGCTGATAGTTGCCAAGAACCGCAACGGCCCTGTCGACGACATCGAGCTGATCTTCAACCCCGAACAGACCACGTTCCGCGAGCCGTACCCGCATGGGGAGTGAGCGCTCCAGGCCCCGTGAAGCCGGTTGCGGAGCGAGCATACTGATCGCCGTGAGAATGGCCCAGCGAATCGCCAGGGCAATGCTGGTCGCCCTCGCTGCGATGCTGGTGCTGTCCAACCTTATCTACGCGAGCATCACCGCCCGGGGCGAGGTCGGGATCACCACTGTGGCAGAGTTGATACTGGTCGGCGGCGTGCTTGTTCTGGTGAGGTCCTCGCGGGCTCGACGACGCGCCCCATGACCGGCTCGCGACCGGTCTACTCTTGCGCCACCCAGTGGCGGGCCATCAGGACATCGTCGATGTAACGGCCGTCCATCATGAACTCCGAGCGCAACACGCCTTCGGTGACGAATCCACATGCAGCGTAGAGCCGCTGAGCTTTGCCGTTGTTGCCCAGGACTCGGAGGGAGAGCTTGCTTGCGCCGCGGGCGCGAGCCTCGTCGACTGTCGCTTCCACCAGGAGGCGGCCGATGCCGCTGCGCTGGCATTGGGGATCGACGGCCAGGCCGCCGAGTTCGAGCACGTGGGCGTGCGTTGGAATCGCAACGGATTGGCGAAGCAGCGCATAGCCGGCGACGGCGCCGTCGAGCTCGGCGACGAGTGTGTCCTCGGGTTGCCTGCGGTCGCTGAAGAACGCCGTGCCAAGAGGCGGCGCTGGGGCGGGTGAGACATCGGCAGTCCAGGTGGCTGCGTCGAGGCGCCCGAGGGCTTCGTCGTCGTCAGCTCGTGCGCGACGGATCTGGATCACGGGAGGGCTGTCACTCCGCCATACGCCGCAGACGCCGGTTTGGAGTCGCAGGTAAAGATTCTACGACGGCCGTCGTTAACAGAGGTAACGGCGCGCCGACGTACCGACACAGTCCGTGCATCGGTGGTTGAATGCTCGACGTGAGGAGATCGATGGCAATCCTTCGTGCCCTGTTCGCGTCCACATGGCTGCGCATCGGCGGCACCGTGGCCGGCGTCGCCTTCCTGGTGCACAACGTGGACATGGGTAAGGCGGGCAGCAGCCTGGTCCACGCCGACTGGCGCTGGGCGTCGCTGGCGTTGGCCCTCACCACCATAGCCTGCCTGGCATCGGTCTTCGAGTGGGGCGTCCTGCTCCGCACCAGCGCCGGGCTCGGGGTTGGCAATCAGATGGCCCACGCGGAGCATCAGCAGCATCACCACCTCTTCGGCTGGACTCGCCTCTCATCGTCGTACCTGCAGAGCCTCTTCTTCAGCCAGCTGCTTCCGGCCGGTATCGGCGGCGACGCCATGCGGACAGTGGAGATGGGCAAGGTGGTGGGCCACGGCAAGATCCTCGCCTCGCTGGCCGGGAGCCGGATGGCCGGGACTCTGGGGATGGCCTGCTGGGGACTGGCAGCCGCAGTGCTGCTCCGCGGCTGGGTTGGCATCGGCTCCCTGATCGGGGCCTGCGTCTTCGCGGCGGTGATGATGCTGGCTTGGGTGGCAGCGCTTGCGGCCGACAGAATCCTCGGCCGCCACGTCGTCGCCCGCAGCTCGCGCGCGTTCGTGCGCACCCTGCACTCGTTCGGCCAGACGTTCTCGGGCTACCGCCGCCACCCCCACGCGATCGTCCAGTGCATCGTGGTCGGAGCCGCCGGATGGGGCGTCAACATCCTGGCGCTGGAGGTGTTCGCCAAGGCGATCGGCGCCGACATCAGCTGGACCGTGTTCGCGGTGGCCATACCGGTCACCCTGGTGGCGACGCTGACGCCGTTCTCGATCAACGGCCTGGGCATCCGGGAAGGGGTGCTGGTGGGCATGCTCGCCCACGCCGGTGTCTCCAGCGGCCACGCCGCGGCCATGTCGGTGCTCGTCGACGTGCAGATGCTTCCCTTCGGGATTCTCGGCGCCGGGCTGTGGATGCGTCACCGCCGGCGTGCGGCCGCCCCCTCGATCGATGAGGTGGCAGTCGCCGAGATGGTCGCCGCCAAGGAGTTGCTGACCTCGGTCTGAGCGCGTCGAGAGCGTCAAGCCGGTGGCGTCGGATCGGAACGGTGCCCTTCTCCGCATTGAAACGGCGCGCAACGCCTCGTTGACGGTGCGGCTGCGCAACCATCAGAGCCAATACACTCGCAACGCACATGACCGGTCAGCTGAGCGACTTCCTGGCTGCCCATGCCGAGCGGGTCGCCGACGTGATGCGTCGCCCCAGCACGGAGGCCGAACAGCGCCATCCCCAGGGTGATGACCACGGTCCGCGGCAGTTCATCAACGCCGTTCTCGTGGCCATGACCGCCGACGACCTGCGTCCGATGACCGCGTTCTTCGACCTCGCCGGGGACCGGCCCACCGGCATCGACCAGCGCCTCGACGGCGCTCTCTCCCGGCTGGCGGTGCTGAGGCGTGCCACCCTGGAGGTGGCCAACCAGGAGATGGACGAAGCCGGGCTGCTGAGCCTCGCCGAGAACGCCGACGATGAGATGTCGGTGATCGGTCGCCGTCTGGCCACCGCCGTCACGGCGACCCTGGCCGGCCGGTTGAGCGCGGTGACCACGTTGAGCAGTGCCCGGGGCACCTCGATGAGCATCACAGTTCACGAGCTGCGCCGGCCGCTGACCATCCTCAACAGCTACGGCCAGCTGCTGTCGACAGGCATGCTCGGACGGCTTCCGGAGACCGCCATGGTGGCCATCGAGGGGATCACCGCGAGCACTGAGATGATGGTGAGGATGGTCAACGCCATCGCCGAGGTGTACAGGCTCGAGGATCCCGACGACCAGCTCAACTTCGAGGTCATCTCGATCGACGAGATCGTGACCGGAGCCGTCGATCACGTCAGCATGGAGGCCAAGCTCCGCGACACGGTGATCGAGACCGACATCGCCAACGGCGTCACCATCCGTGGTGACCGTCGCCGCCTGACCCTGGCCCTGACCAACATGGTCGGCAACGCAGTCAAGCATGGACCGCCGGGCTCGACGATCACCGTCCGCGCGTTCGGGGACGGAGGCGGTGCCCACTTCGCTGTCCGCGACCAGGGACAGGGCTTCCCCAACGAGGACGCGCTCCACCTCTTCGACAAGTACTTCCGGTCGGTGGCCGAACGGCAACGCAAGGTCCCCGGCAGCGGCCTCGGGCTGTTCATCGTGAAGACGGTGGCCGAACGCCACAGCGGCACCGTCTCGGCGCGCTCCGCACCCGGCGAGGGAGCCGAGTTCGAGATGATCATCCCCATCCACCAGTAGAGACGGGCCGCGAGCCGGGCCGCGCAGCTCGGGAGCGCACCTCATGACCAGCACCACCGCCACCCGTCGCGAACGCGACTCGATGGGGGAGTTCGAGGTCCCGGAGGACGCCTACTACGGCGCCACCTCGATGCGAGCCCTGCTCAACTTCCCGATCAGCGACCTGCGCTTCAACCGCGGCTTCATCAGGGCGCTTGGCCTCATCAAGCAGGCGGCTGCATCCGTCAACGAGGAGCTGGGTCAGCTCGATCCCCGGCTCGCCGACGCCATCCGCACAGCGGCGGGGGAGGTCATCGAGGGTCGGTTCGACGACCAGTTCGTCATCGACATCTTCCAGACAGGCAGCGGCACCTCCACCAACATGAACGCCAACGAGGTGGTCAGCAACCGGGCCATCGAACTGCTCGGTGGTGAGCGGGGCTCGCGCAGTCCTGTGCACCCCAACGATCACGTCAACATGGGCCAGTCCAGCAACGACGTGATCCCGGCGGCGATCCATGTGGCCGCCGCCGTGGCCCTCAGCGACGATCTGCTCCCTGCCCTGGAGGTGCTGGAGGCCTCGCTGCGGCGCAAATCGGCGGAGTTCTGGCCGGTTGTCAAGACGGGGCGCACCCACCTCCAGGACGCCACCCCGATCCGGCTCGGCCAGGAGTTCCTCGGCTACGCCGGCCAGCTCGAGCGCGGCCGGCAGCGCTGCCGGCAGGCCCTCGCCGAGCTCGGCGAGCTGGCCCTCGGCGGCACCGCCGTCGGCACCGGTGTCGGCACCCACCCTGAGTTCGCCGCGCGCGTGATCGCCAGGCTCGCGCAGGCAACGGGGGTGGGGTTCACCGAGAGTGACAACCATTTCCAATCCCAGGCCACGCTCGACAACGTGGTGGCGGCAAGCGGTGCGCTGCGCGCGGTGGCGGTGTCGCTCTACAAGATCGCCAGCGATGTTCGCCTGATGGGCTCGGGACCGCGGGCCAGCTGGGCGGAGCTGGAGATCCCGGCGGTGCAGCCCGGCTCGTCGATCATGCCGGGAAAGGTCAATCCGGTGATCGTGGAGTCGCTGACGATGGTGGCGGCGCAGGTGATCGGCAACGACGCCACAGTCGCCTTCGCGGGAGCCGCCGGGTCGTACCTCGAGCTCAACGTGATGATGCCGGTGGCTGCCTACAACCTCCTGCAGTCGATCTCACTGCTGGCCAGCAGCTCGCGCAACTTCGCCGGCCAGTGCATCGATGGCCTCCGCGCCACCGACAATGGGCCGGCGTCCCTCGAGCGCGGATTGATGACCTGTACCGGCCTGGCGCCGCGGATCGGCTACGACGCCGCCGCGGCCATCGCCAAAGAGGCGTACGCCTCCGGCCGCACGGTCCGCGAGGTGGCCCGCGAGACGACCGACCTGACGGACGACGAGCTGACGTCGCTGCTGGACCCGGAGGCGATGACCGTGCCCGGACGAGGCGCGGGCGCGGGCGGCTGAGGGTGAAGGGCGGTGCGGCCATCGCTTCGAACAGGGCTTCGCAGGCGCGGCGTCCCTGCGGGCTCGCCACCGGCGAGCCCTTCGGTCCTTCGCCCGCTGCAGAAACTTGCGATGGCCGCACCGCCCCCCACCCTCAGCCGTGCCGGAAGCAGGTCGCGACGTTGACGTCCGTGTCAATTAGACTGGCGCGCCATGGAGGGAACGCTGTGTGTGGTGGGCGCGGGGGCGATGGGCGCGCAGATCGCGCACCAGGCGGCCCTGCACGGCATGCCGGTGCGGTTGTACAGCCGCAGCCAGGTGCGTCTCGACGCCGCCACCGAGCTGTGCAGCACGTTGCTACGCAAGCGGGTCGAGAAGGGCAAGCTCGCTTCGGCTGAGTGCGAGGACGCGCTCGGCCGCGTGGTCACCACCACCGACCTCAACTCTGCCGCCGTGGGAGCAACTGTGATCATCGAGAGCGTCGCCGAGGACCGCGACACCAAGCGGCACATCCTCGAGGCGGTGGGCGAATGTGCCGACACGGAGGCGGTGATCGGCACCAACAGCTCCACCCTGCCGTCCTCGCTCTTCGCCGATGTGATGCCTAACCCCGGCCGGTTGCTCAACGTGCACTTCATGAATCCGGCGCTGGTGATGCCGCTGGTCGAGGTGGTGAGGGGTGCCCACACCGCCCCGGTGACGGTGAGCACAGCCATGGACTTCGCGCGGTCGATCGGCAAGTCGCCAGTGCTGGTCGAGCGTGAGAGCTTCGGCTTCGTCGCCAACCGAATCCTGTTCATCGCCATGCAGGAGGCGTTCTCGTTGGTGGAGAGCGGCGACGTGTCGATCGACGACTGCGACCTGGCGGTGCGCAACGGCCTGGGTTGGCCGATGGGACCGTTTGCGCTCGCCGACCTGATCGGCCTCGACGTCGTCCAGGCGATCCTCGAAGAGGGCCACCGCCAGACCGGCGAGGAACGCTGGGCGCCCCTGACGCTGCTGCGCGATCGGGTGGAGCGCGGGGAGCTGGGCCGCAAGAACGGCCGCGGGTTCACAGTTCCCGACTGATCCTGGGTTCGGGACTCCGGGACTCCGCGAGCGCGATGTCGGCCAGCGCTCAACCGGCCAGGCCGAAGTGCTCGAGAACGTCGGCCACTCCGCCTCTCTCCGGCTCCGCGCAGGTGGCGTCGGCAACGGCAAGCACCTCGGGGCGGGCGCGCCAGATGGCCACGCCGCACCCGGCAGCGGCGATCATCTCGACGTCATTGGGGGCATCCCCCACGGCCAGCGCGGCGCTGAGCGACAGTCCAAGGCGGTGGCAGAGCAGCTCGATCGATTGGGCCTTGTTGACCCGTGGGCTGACCAGCTCGACGAACTGCGCCATCGATCGGGTGACCCGGACCCGGTCGCCGAGGTCGGCTTCCATGGTGGCGACGCACTCCTCCACCACCTGGCGGTCCTCACAGACGCACACGATCTTGGTACTGCCGTTGGTGACGATCCTGGCCAGATCGTCGACATACCGGATGGGGATCTGGGCGATTCGCGCATACAGGTGAGCTTCGGGACGGTCCTGCTCGCAGAGCAGCTCATCGTCCTGGTACGCCTGCACATGCCAGTCGTGGGCGCGGGCGATCTCCACCGCGCGCCCCGCCACAGTGGGATCGAGGCCCTCTTCGAAGATCACCCGACCGGCAGTCGCGCCGTTGGGCAGCTCACGTATCAGCGCGCCCTGGTAGCACACCAGCGGTTGGGTGACCTGCAGCTCGCCGGCCCATGGCAGTGCTGAGCGGTACATCCTGCCGGTGGCGAGGATCACCGGCAGGCGCTGCGCTGCGGCACGAACTGCAGCTCGCGTGCGCGGCTGGAGATTCAGATCGTCGTCGATCAGGGTGCCATCGATGTCGAGCACCACCAGCCGCGGCTCGAACTCGTTGTCGAGCTCTGTGATCGGACCTGGCGCCGGCGTCTGCGGCCCGGCCGGCTCCGCCTCGGGGAGGGTCACGCTACCGGTGGCGGGGGTCCTGCCGCCCAAACGTCCGGATCGACCGCGTTGGTCGGCACCCTGCCCTGCAGCGCATCGATGACGTTCAGCGCGGTCAGGCGTGCCATCGCCGAGCGGGTCGTGACCGTTGCGCTGCCCAGGTGCGGAGAGAGCACAGCGGTGGCGCACTCCGCCAGGCCGGGAGCGAGCCGTGGCTCGTTCTCGTAGACATCCAGGCCCGCACCTGCGATCCAGCCCTCACGCAGAGCGCGCACCAGGGCCGGTTCGTCCACCACAGCGCCCCGCGAGGTGTTCACCAGGCAGGCGGTGGGTTTCATGGTGCGGAGCGACGCCTCGTTGATGAGGTGGTGGGTGCTGTCGGTGAGCGGGACGTGCAGGGAGACCACGTCCGCATTCGACAGCAGAGCCGCGACCTCCATCTCGGTCACCCTGCCGCGAAGGTCGTCCTCGACGGTCACCTCGACGTCGGTCGCGTACGCCACCTGCATGCCGAAGGCCAGCGCCCGACGCGCAACCGCCTGGCCGATACGTCCGAATCCGACGATGCCGAGGAGCGCGCCGGTCAGCTCGAGTCCGAGCATGTAGCCTGGCTCCCAGCCCTGGTACTCGCCCGACCGCATCGCCCTGTCGCCCTCGCAGAGGCGCCGCGTCGTCGTCAGCATCAAGCCCACCGTGCAGTCGGCAGTGGCGTCGGTGAGCACTCCCGGGGTATTGGTGACCGCGACGCCGCGGTCGGTCGCAGCCGCCACGTCGACATTGTTGTAACCGACGGCGTAGAGCGCCACGCAGCGCAGTCGAGGCAGTCCCGCATCGAGCAGCTCGGCGGTGATCGGGTCGCGAAGCTGTGGACAGAGAACGTCGACCGGTGCCTGCCGCAACCTTTCGACGAGCTCGTCGGGGGGAGGCACGCGGCCGAGCACGTCGATGCCGGCATGCGGCCGCACCATGTCGTCGAAGGGCTCCGGCAATGACAGCGTGCAGAGGACGTCGGCCATCGCCCGATCTTAGGGGCGTGGCGGAAACCGCGTCGAAATCACCTTGTCGACTACACTGGCAATTGTCTTGCGTGCATCTTTTCGCTCGCGGTCACACAGACCGCCGGTCGCGAGGCCCCGCCCCACCGCAGCAAGCGAGGACGACGAGGCCGCGACAGAACCGATTCAACCCTCCGCTCCGTTCGACCGGCTGGGGCTCAGTGCCGCCATGCTGGCGACTGTCAGCGAGATGGGTTTCACCGTCGCCACACCGATCCAGGCGGGCGCCATCCCCTTCGCGCTGAAGGGCCGCGACGTCATCGGCCAGGCGCACACCGGCAGCGGCAAGACCGCTGCCTTCGGCATCCCCATCATCGAGCAGCTGGACCCGCGCAAGGGTTCGGTGCAGGCGCTCATCCTCTGCCCCACCCGAGAGCTTGCGGTTCAGGTGGAGGAGGAGATCACCGTCCTGTGCGAGCGCCACCAAATCACCTCGGTGGCCATCTACGGTGGTGACTCGATGGGCCGCCAGCTGGATGCGCTGCGCGCCGGCGCACACATCGTGGTGGCCACACCTGGCCGCCTGGCGGACCACATCCAGCGCCGGTCGATCAGCCTGGAGCGGGTGCATTTCGCGGTGCTCGATGAAGCCGATCGCATGCTCGACATGGGCTTCGCACCCGATGTCGAGAAGATCCTGCGCCAGTGCCCCACCGCAAGGCAGACCATGCTGTTCAGCGCCACCATGCCTGAGTGGGTCAGGCGGTTGGCGATGCGCCACATGCGCGACCCCATCACGGTGGCCATCAGCATCAGGCCCGAGATCGCGGCCGGCGTACGCCAGATCTACGTGCAGACCACCTGGGCGGACAAGGTCGACGTGATGATGCGAATCCTCGACCAGCCAGACGTGGTCATGTCGCTCATCTTCGTGGAGACCAAGCGCACCGCCGACCTGCTCCAGGCACAGCTCGAGCGTCGGGGCCAGAGCGTGGGCGTCTTGCACGGTGACCTCACCCAGAAGGAGCGCAACGCCGCCATGGCAGCCTTCGTCGCCACCCACGCCAAGCACCTGATCGCCACCAACGTCGCCGCCCGCGGGCTGGACATCGACGACATCTCGCATGTCATCAACTACGACGTGCCCACCACCCCCGACGAGTACCTGCACCGCGTCGGTCGCACCGCCCGAGCGGGACGGTCCGGAGTGGCGATCACCCTGATAACGCCGAGCGAGATCCTCAAGCTTCGCGACGTCGAGAAGCACGCCGGCACGACCATCGAAGCGGCCTCGCTCGACGATTTCCCAGTGGTGGAGCCGGCGCCAACGCCCGGCTGATCCCTCTGGGATCACACTTCTCAGGCACGGTCGGACGCCAACGAGGTGCGGGAATGGGTTGGCGCCGCCGCGGCCTAGAATGTCGCCGCTCATGCTCCGACCGATCTCGCTTTCCGTGCTCGACTCCCACCCTGCGGTCAACGCGTGACTGCTCCATTCATCCACGACACCGGTGATGGCCCTGCCCTCCTGATGCTGCATGCCTTTCCGCTGGACGCCTCGATGTGGGACGCGCAGGTGGCGTGGCTCAGCGGCCGCTACCGATGCCTCCGACCCGACTTCTGGGGCTGCGGAGCGTCGCCGGTTGCGCCGGGCGAGATCGGCATCGACGGCTACGCGGCCACGCTTCTCGAGGAGCTCGACCGCCGTGGTATCCGCGAGTTTGCAGTGTGCGGCGTCTCGATGGGTGGCTACATCGCCTTGGCACTGCTGCGCGCCGCGCCCGCACGGCTAAACGCACTGGTGCTCGCCAACACCCGCGCCGCAGCCGACGACGACACAGCCCGCGCAGCTCGGGCGGCGATGGTCGACGAGGTCCGCAGCGGTGGGGTCGAAGCCATCGTCGAACCGATGACGCAGCGGCTGCTCTGCGCGAGCTGTCGGGAGGAGGTGCACATCGCCGATCCGGTGCGCGGGCGCATTCGCCGATGCCGCCCTGACGGTCTGGTGAGTGCCATCCAGGCAATGGCAGACCGTCCTGACAGCACCCAACTGCTCGCTGACATCGCCGCCCCCACACTGGTGGTGTGTGGCACCGCGGACGTGATCGTGCCGGTGGAGGAGTCGCGCGCCATGGCCGCAGCCATCCCCGGCGCCGCGTTGCGCGAGTTCGAGGCTTCAGCCCACCTTGCCAACCTCGAGCAGCCACACGCCTTCTCGAGCACGCTCGGCAGCTTTCTCGACGCGGTGGGCGCTCAGCCGGTCGCTGGCGGCGGAGGGGGGGCGTCCGGCCAACCCACTCGCGGCGGCGGAGACGACCACCCGGCGGGTGCCGGCAGGGGCGCATAGTCCGCGGGGAGCGCCACGCCTTCGAAGCTCAAGGGCACGGTGCCCATCTGCCACTGCGGCATCCTCCCGCCATACAGCTGGTGGACGGCCGCCGCGAACGTCTCGTTGCCGCGCGCAGCCGGACCCATCGGCCCCAGCCAGGTCGATCCTCGACCACAGCCCTGATGCAGAGGTCACCGGCCCAGACATCGACATCAACCGGCACCGCGCGAGTGTGCGCCTGCGCACCATGGTGGTCAACGACCATCAGTCCAGCGGTGGCTCGAGTTTCTCGACGCTCGCATGTCCCAGAGTTCGCCGGTCGCCGTGGACCTGGAGACGGTGCAGAGCGCTATTGGCGGGCGCGAGCGCGTCGTAGAGGGATGCGTACACCGGGCGCAGCTCGGCATAGAGCGCCGCCGCGTCGGCGTCGGGGTGGCGCACCTCCGCAACCCGAATGAGGTCGGCTGTGCTGTCGAGGTCGGCGATGCGGCCGAGCGCATGCAGACCGAGGAGCGCGGCGCCGACAGCCGAACCCTCTGATCCCTGCGGGAAGTGCACGTCGATGCCCAACGCGTCGGTGAGCAGCTGTCGCCAGAACTCGCTGTGGGCAAAGCCTCCGGTGGCGCGCACCTCGTGCACCTCCATCCCCGCTGCGCGCACCGAGTCGAGGACCACGGCGAGCTGCAGGCAGATCCCCTCGACAGCGGCGCGCAGCAGGTGCTCGCGGCGGTGGGCGTGGGTGAGGCCGACGTAAGCGCCGCGTGCCAACGCACCCCAGTGTGGAGCCCGCTCACCGAAGAGATACGGGAGCATCAGCAGGCCGCCTGAGCCGGGTGGCGCCTCGGCAGCGCTTTCCAGGACCGCCATCTCCCCGGCGGCGCTGTCCGCGATCGTCTCCTGCAGCCACTTCAGCATCACCCCTCCGTTGTTGATGGCGCCGCCGACCACCCAGCGTGAGGAGCCCAGCTCGTAGCAGAACACCTGGCCGTGCTCGTCCACGGCGGGCCGATCGACGGCGACACGAATCGCCCCGCTGGTGCCGATCGAACAGGCGGCCACGCCAGGGCGGACGGCACCGATCCCGAGATTGGCCAGCGGCCCGTCGCCCGCGCCGATGACCAGCGGCGTGGCATCGTCAAGGCCCATCGCCGCAGCTCGCTCGGCCAGCAGGCCGGTGCGGACCTCGGTGGTCGGCGCCAGCATGCTGAGCTGGGATGCATCAACGCCGGCGAGCTCGAGCGCGGCGTGGTCCCAGCGACGGATGTGGATGTCCATGAGCCCGGTGCCGGAGGCCATCGAGTGATCGATTACCCAAGCGCCGCACAGGTTGGCGATGACGTACTCCTTGATCCCCACCCATCGCGCAGCACGCGCGGCCACCTCCGGTTGACTCTCACCAAACCAGATCAATTTGACCAGCGGCGACATGGGATGGATCGGCGTGCCGGTGCGCTGGTGGATGGCGCGGCCCTGCTCGGTGGGACGCAGCCGCTCTGCCTGCTCGATGGCGCGCTCATCCGCCCAGATGATCAACGGCGTCAGCGGCTGATCGGCCGCATCCAACGCCATCAGGCTGTGCATCGCCGAGCTGAAAGAGACGCCGGCGACGGTGGTCCCGGCCGAGCGCAACATCGCAACCACCTCCCGCACCGCGTCGACGACCGCAGCGACGATGAGGGTCGGATCCTGCACCGCCTGCCCCGGCGACGGCTCCTCGAGCGGGTACGCGCGTCGCCCCGACCCGTGCACCGCCCCGCCGACATCAACAGCGACCACCTTGGTCGCTGTTGTACCGATGTCGACGCCCAGCACGACTTCGGTGGTCATGGCGACGCCAGGGGGCGCCAGGATGGTGCGGCCGCCACGATGAGCTGTCCCATCGCCGACAGGATGCCTGCTCCGCCCCCTTTGTGGGGGCGCCCGCCGCCGTCAGAACATGTAGGTCAGCAGCGGACGCGGCTGCCAAGCGAACATCGCGCTGGCCTGCTGGACCGCCCCGGCGCGCGTCTCCTCGACGAGCCCGGCGGCGTGGAGGGCGGCCACGCTGACGTCGCCGAGCGTCAGCGAGCCCAACGACGGCCCGTCGAGCACGATGTTTGCCGGAGCATCAGTTCTCGCCGCCAACGCGCCGTCGAGCCCACCGTCGAGGCGGTAGCGTCCTTCGATGTCCGCACAGGTCCGGTCGCGCACCTCGATGACCACCGTCCCTTCCCGGGAGTAGCGCCGTGCCTGGAGCACGGCCACGGGATCGACAACACGAAGGTGGAGGTCGTCGCGCGGGATCACCTTCAACCGGCGCGGATCGGCGAGCAGATGCTGTACTGGGTCGTCGAGCCAGAACCTGTCCATGATCAGCTGCTCGCAGAGATCGAGCTCGAGCACGTGTTGCCACAGCGCCAGGTGAGCGTCACGGGTGAGCGCACCGAACTCGACAACATGCGCGGCCCAATCCGCGACCTCGTCCTTCCAGCGCGCCTCCTGCCGGTAATTGACGAAGCCGTCCACAACCCCCGCGTCATCTTCGTGAACCACCACCTGCAGCACTCCCTTGGCATCGTCCGGCTCGGTGGGGGACGATAGCCGCCGCCAGGTGGCCGGCTTGCGGTCGATGGTTCCGACCCGGGTCTCGCGGCTCTCCACGTCCAGCCACACCGGCAAGGCCTGATCCACAGAGAGCGCGCGCAACCGGCCAGGGGCGACGATCGGCACGCGCATGGCGGCGTGCGCCGTCTCGATCTCCGCGGTGCCGCTGTAGCTGGCGATGCCGTAGCCGAAGCGACGGTAGATCGAGCTCTCGGTGGCGCCAAGCCCGAGGACGGCGGCGCCACGTTCGCGCGCGTCGACCAGGAGCCGGTCCATCATCGCCGTAAGCACGCCCCGCCGGCGAGCAACCGGCGAGACCACGACGATGGTGACCCCGTCCATCTTGATCCGGCCGCCACCGGGCACAGTGAGTTGAAAGTCGATGACAGCGGCGGTGCCCACGTCCTCGCCGTCGATGCGAGCCAGGGTGGAGCGATCGAGCACGTCCTTGAGGTGGGCATGGCCGGCGTTGACGGGTTGGCCGAAAAGGCGTCGCATGGTCGCCACATACGCGTCCAGGTCGCCACGCTCGACGTTGACGAGCTCGACGTCACCCATGGCCGAGCGATGATAGGCGGCAGCTGGGGAGAATCAGTCGGGTCAGGCGCCGACGGGCACGGCCTCGGTGGCGATCCCGGCGGGCATCATGCAGAAGCCCTCGTAGTCGATCGGTTCGGTGATGGTGGGATTCTCGCCACACACCGGGCAGTTGGGGTCACGCGGCACCCGGAACTCGCGGAAGCGCATGTCGAGCGCGTCGATGTGCAGCAGCCGGCCGGTCAGCGGTTCGCCGATGCCGATGATCAACTTGACCACCTCGGTTGCCTGGAGGATGCCGACGATGCCAGGAAGCACACCGAGCACACCCGCCTCAGCGCACGACGGCGCCTCGTCGGGCGGTGGCGGCGAGGGGTAGCGGCAGCGGTAGCACGGCGATGCGAACGGGATCACCGTGGTGACCTGGCCTTCGAACCGGAAGATGCCGCCGTCGACCAGCGGCTTGCGCGCGAACAGGGCGACGTCGTTGGCGAGATAGCGGGTGGGAAAGTTGTCGCAACCGTTGACGATGATGTCGTACTGCTCGAAGAGTTGCTGAGCATTGCTCACGTTGAGCATCTCGTTGTGCTGCACCACCGTGACGTCGGCGTTGAGCGCCTCGATGGCGATGCGCGCCGACTCGGTCTTCTTCATGCCGATGCGCTCACGGGTGTGAATGATCTGGCGCTGCAGGTTGGAGTCATCGACAGTGTCGAAGTCGACCAGCCCGATGGTGCCCACACCCGCCGCGGCCAGATACAGGGCGGCCGGGGAGCCGAGACCGCCGGCGCCGATCAGCAGCACCTTGGCGTCGAGAAGGCGGCGCTGACCCTCCTCGCCCACCTCGGGGATGAGCAGGTGACGGCTGTAACGGCGCTTCTGCTCGACGCTGAGCACGCGAGGGATCTCGAAGTCGAGACCCGCCTGCTTCCAGCCGCTGAAACCACCGCTCATCGAGCGGACGTCGGTGTAGCCGAGCTCGCGAAGGGCGCGCGCGGCCAGCAGAGAGCGAGTGCCGCCGGCGCAGTAGAGGGTGATCGGGGTGCTCTTGTCCGGCACCCGATCCTCGACCTGGACCTCGATGAACCCCTTGCTGAGGTGGGCGGCACCCCGGATGTGCCCCTCCTCGAACTCATTGCGCTCGCGCACGTCGATGAGGGTTCTTGTGCTTCGGTCCCCGGCAACCTGCTGCGGGGTCACCTCGGAGATGACGCGGCGGGCATCGTCGAGCAGATCGCGGGAGCTGGGCATGCATCGATGGTACCCAATACCCGACTGGATCAGTCGTGTATCCGCTGAGCCTAGACTGCGGCTACGTGATCGCCCTCGCCGACCTGCTCAGCGCTGCCGGGATCACCCCGACGGCGCCGGTGGCGAATGTCCTGGTCAGCGGGATCGTCCACGACTCCCGTGAGGTTCTGCCCGGATCGCTTTTCGTGGCCGTGACCGGCCGGCGCCAGGACGGCCATGGCCACGCTGCGGCCGCCGCCGCCGCCGGTGCGATCGCGGTCCTCGCCGAACACGAGGTCAACCCGTCGCCAGGGGTTCCGGTGGTGGTCGTCGACAACTCCAGGATCGCCCTGAGTGCGCTGGCAGCAGCGTGGTTCCACCACCCCTCGCGCGCCATGACCGTGGCGGGGATCACAGGCACCGACGGAAAGACGACCACCAGCACCATGCTCTGGGCGGCCTGGCAGGCAGCCGCCCTTCACGCCGGAGAGATCTCGACAGTCGACTTCCGTGAAGGGGACACGGTCACCGCCAACACCACCCGGCTGACCACCATGGAGGCACTCGAGACCCAGCGCCGGCTGGCGGGGTTGCGCGACGCGGGGTGCACTCATGTCGCGCTGGAGACGAGCTCCCACGCCCTGGAGATGCACCGCGTCGACGACGTGGAGTACCGGGCCGCCGTGTACACCCGGATCACCTCCGAGCACCTCGACGTGCACCGCGACCGCGAGGGGTATCTCACCGCCAAGGCCCGGCTGCTCGGGCTCGTGAGTGCACGGGAGGATGGGCTGGCGGTGCTCGACCGCGACGACGACTTCGCCTACCCGCGCCTGTCGGTGATGGGCGTGGCGAGTCGGCTGACCTACAGCGTCGCGGACCCCCGCGCCGACCTGATGGCCGAGGCGGTCACCTCTGGCCCTGAGGGAGTTCGGTTGCGGGCACGCACTCCCTGGGGCGATGCCGAGATGCAGCTGCATCTCGCCGGACGATTCAACGCCGCCAATGCCCTGGCCGCGCTGGCGACGGCGTGCGCCACCGGCGCGCGATTCGACTCCGCCGTGGCAGGCATCGCATCGCTTGAACGTGTCGACGGACGCATGGAGCGCATCGACCTGGGTCAGCCCTTCGGCGTCGTCATCGACTACGCGCACACCACCGACGCGCTCGAGAAGGTGCTGATCGAGCTGCGCCTGGCCACTCAAGGCCGCCTGTGGGTGGTGTTCGGCTCGGCGGGTGAGCGCGATGTCGAGAAGCGCGCGGCCATGGGTGAGGCGGCTGGACGGCTCGCCGACGTGGTGGTGGTCACCGACGAGGATCCCCGCAGTGAGGACCGGCTGTCCATCTGCGAGCAGATCGCCGCCGCCGCCGAGCGCGCCGGAGCCCGCCGCGGTGACAGCCTCCACGTCATCCCCGATCGCGCTGAGGCCATCGGCCGGGCGGTGGGCGCCGCGGCGGCGGGCGACATGATCCTGTGTGCCGGCAAGGGGCACGAGAGCTCCATCCTCACCGCCACGGGCAGCCTGCCCTGGAGCGAGCGCGCCACCGTCGAGGCCGCGGTGCGAGCGCGGCTCGGCTGAGCCCCTCCCCGTCAGCCCTCGGTCAGCGCCCCAGCATCCGGTCCTCGCTTCTCGACGGCCAGGATCCCAGGTGCCACCGCGCGGCTTGCCCCAACGGTGCCGTCACCGCCCACGTCACATGCGGCTCCTTGCGCGTTCGCGACCAGGGCCCACAGCGTTCCACCGGGACGGAGCAGGGGCAGCGACAGCCTGACCAGCAGTGGCGGCGGAGCGGCAGCTCGTGAGACCACGGCGTCGTAACCCTCGCGATGCGCAGGGTCGCCACCCATCTCCTCGGCGCGCCGTGCCGCCACCGTCACGTTGCCGAGCTCGAGAAGGCCCGCGATGTGCACCAGGAATCCAGCCTTGCGCCGGTCTGCCTCCACCAGCGTCACCGCCAGGTCAGGGCGCATCACCGCGATCACCACCCCAGGGACGCCGCCGCCCGAGCCCAGGTCTGCCACTCGCCACCCGCCCGGGAGAGCGGCGGCGCAGAGGAGCTCCACCGACTCCCCCACGTGCCTGTCCCAGGCCTGGCCGCGTGCCACCGTGGTGAGGTTGAGCCGGCGATTCCACAGCTCGAGCTCGTCGAGATACCTGTCGAGCAGGCGCCGTTGATCGGAATTCGTCGAGGTGGTGGCCACTCCGCCGCTCACAGTATCCGAGCCGCGATGTGTGTCACAGGGCGCAGGGGACTCGCGCACGGGCGCCCCCTCTGCCATGATGGCGTGACCTGCCGGACGCTCAAGCGGAGACCCCCATGGCGACCCTGGAAACGTGCCCCCGCTGCCGCTCCGAGCGGCTGGCAGTCGTGTATTTCGACGCCAATGACGAGCCCATCGGTGGGCACATCCAGTGCCCGGACTGCGGGCCCCGTCACGCCGAGGAGCTCCACTTCGATGCCACGGTGCGCCAGGCGCTGCTGGAGCGGAAGGCCTCCTGAGCGACGGTCTCCCACGGCGGGCCGGTCCACGCGGATCGCACCGCCGGGCAACGGTCCCATGACGGCGCGGTGACATCGACGGGTTGACCCCGCACCGGCTGGCAGTCTGGGCCGAGTGCCCCTCTCCCGTCGTTGTCGCGCGCTCGTGGCCGGATCGCTCGCCGCGGCACTGATGGGAGTCGCCCCATCGGCGCGCGCTGACAGCACCCCGAGCGTGTCCCAGGCGCAGCAGAATCTCGGCCAGGCGCAGGCCCAGGCTCAGCAGGCCAGCACCGCGCTGGGTGCAGCCCAGCAGCAGCTCGCCGGAGCGCAGCAGCAGCTGGCCACGGCCCAGGCGAGGGTCGCCACCCTCGACAGCGCGGTTGCCGCCGACACCGCCCAGGTGGCGGTGTTCGACAAGCAGGTGCGTGACGACAAGAGCAGTCTCGCCGCCTACGTCAGAAGCATCTACAAGTCCGGCGGCAGCAGCGGGATGCTCGCCTACGTCATTGCTTCGGTCGACCTTGGCGACGCCCTCCAGCGAGTTGCCCAGATGGACCGCGTCGACAAGGCGGGCAAGATCCTGCTGGTGCGGATCGCCACCGCTGAGGCGGCGGCCCGGCGGGCACTCGCCGAGGCCACCACGGCACGTGAGCAGGCCCAGGTGGCCAGCCAGCAGGCGGCGACGGCGGAGGCTGTCGTGGCTGTCGAGGAGACCCAGTTCCAGAGCACGGCGATCGCCGCCAACCAGAATCTGAGCACCGCCCAGCATCAGTACACCGCCGCAGAGCAGGCCGCCGCCCAGGCCGCTGCCCAGGCCGCTGCCCAGGCCGCCGCCGCTGCCCAGGCCGCCGCCGCCGCCCAGGCCGCCGCCGCCGCCCAGGCCGCTGCCGCCCAGAGGGCGGCGCAGAACACGGGGATCGTTTATACGGCAGTGACCGCATCGGCCTTCACCATCGACACCGACCTCACCCGTCCCTCGGGCGAGACCGCCGCCAAGCTCAACGCCTTCTTGAGCGGCACCCCGCTGACCGGGCTCGGCGACAGCTTGATCAGCGCGGAGCGCACCCAGCACGTCAGCGCGCGTTACCTGACCGCCCACGCGATCCTCGAGTCGGCGTGGGGCACGAGCGCGATCGCGCACGACAAGCACAATCTATTCGGCTACGGCGCCAATGACGCCAACCCCTACAACGACGCGGTGTCCTTCCCCAGCCTCGACGCCTGCATCCAGTTCGTGGCGCAGAAGGTCGCACAGAATTACCTGTCGGCACATGGCTCCTTCTTTCACGGGCCCACGCTGCGCGGCATGAACGTGGACTACGCCACCGACCCACTCTGGGCCGACAAGATCGCCCGTATCGCGAGCACAGTCCCGGACTGACTCCCCGGGCCTCTCACTCGACTGCACCGGCGTGCAGCACCCGGTGGGCGATCACGCGCTGCTGGCTGACGGACGCACCCCGCGCTGGTCGACCTGGTGCGCACTACCCCGCCCACCGGCTCTCAGCTCGGCGCCACAACTCCGCCGGTACGCACGACTTCGATGCCCCGCTCCTCGAGCCCGCGAATGACCACGTTGATCCCAATGCTGTCCGAGGTCATGTGGCCGGTGACCACCAGGGCGTCGTCCTCTTCGGCGGTGGCTCGCAGCTTCTGCAGCTCTCCTTCGTCGATGTGCATCGCGAAGATGGTGTCGACGCCCGCCTGGAAATACTCGTTGAAAACGGGAAAGCCGCCGTTGATGCCACCAGCGATGGCCACCGTCCAGCGTCCCAGACGGTTGCTGGTGGAGCCGACCCAGGCCTCCGGTCGAGCGTGGCCGCGGCGGTACTCCGGGAAGGTTTCGCCCACGACCTCGATGGCGTCGCCGACGGTCACGTCGGCGGACATGGACCGCAGAGTGTCGATGAGCGCGTTGCGGGTGATGATGTCGCAGGCCAGGTGCATGTTGCAGAGCGGCATGCCCACCAGTCGCGCGCCGTCGACGAGCGCGTTGACGTTACCCATGTGGATGTTGTGCCGAACCGCGTCCAGGCGGGTGGCGACAGCCATCTCCGCTGCCTCGCGAGCAACGCCCTCCGCAGCCATCTGGTCCACCTGGCGGTGGACCACCTCCGCCAGTCGCGTCCGCGCCCGATCTCCCAGCGGGTGGTGCGCGATCACCGCATCGAAGCCGCTCTGCTGGGCCCAGATGATCTCGGCAAGGCTGATGTCGATGCCGAACAGCACCCTGCGTACGTCGGATGGCGCCTCGATGTACACCTGTGAGTCAGCAGGCACCTGCTCACAGCCGGCGAGCTGTGCGGACCAGTCGAGGATGTCCTGAAGCTTCACTCATCCGATTCTAGGGTGGCGATCGCGAGCAACCGTGAGCCGCAGCGGCGAGGACGCGCCCTCGGAACCACGGTCCGAGCCCAGCCGGTGCGTTCGGAGCTTCAAGTCGAGCGCGTTCGACCGCAGCGCCCCAAGGACCCGTCTGGCACCGGACGAGAGGCGGGGCGGGGACCCCGGCGCCGCGCAAGTTTCTGCAGCGGGCGGAGGACCGAAGAGCTCGCCGGTGGCGAGCTCGTAGGGACGCCCACGCCCGCGAAGCCCTGTTCGAAGCGAGGCGCCGGGGTCCCCGCCCCACCGGCTCTCCCGGCGACGCCCGGTCCGCCCTCAGCCGCAGCGGCTCGAATCCGCGACCACCCCTGGCCGGTGAAACCCGACGTGCACCCCGTCCGGATGGATCGTCACGCACTCCATCGCCTGCGCCAGCAATTTCAGGGCCGGGTTGGAAGCGAACAGGTTGGTGAGATTGATGGAGGCTGAGGCGCGAGGGTCGAGTCGCGTCGCCAGCCACAGCGGCAGGTCGAGCTGGCCAACCGCGAAGCTGACCACCTGCGCTGTGATCTGGGGGGTGCCCGAGGAGTTGTCGAAGGTTAGCTGCGTCCTGGCGACCGGGGTGACCCCGAAGGGACCCACGCTGGACTGTCCGGTGACCACCACCAGGCCGTTGCGGATGCGCACCTGCGGGTCGCGGAAGCGGTCCGGCGAGGGGTTGCGCGCCACCGCGATGACTGTGAGGTCCTGCTCGCTCAGAGTCACCGCGGCGTGCTCACCGGTGAGCAGCTGGGTGGCGGCGTCGCCCGCCAGCGCGCCGGCGATCACTGCCACGCTGCTGCCATGTGCAGCGCCGGCGGGGAGATCACCGAGATTGGGATCGGCAAGGGCGCGAAACCCCTCCACCGCAGCGAAGATGGCCAGCGCGGCCAGCACCAGCAGCCCCAGGCAACAGCCTCGGATCAGTCCCGCCTGACTGCCCCGCAACGCGCCCCGTGCGTTCATCCTCTGCCGATCATACGGACGGTTGGGTGGTGATCAAGCCCCGCTCGGCGGGTGTCAAGGTGAGCCGTCGGCGGCCGCGGAATCCGGCGTCGCCCCAGGTCAGCTGGAACTGCCGGTTGCGCAGCCAGCGTCTGGAGAGGTCGTGGTGATGGCGGGAGGCGCGGTGCCCCGACTGCCCGGGGTAGAGCACAGCCGTACAGCCGGTGTCCCAGGCGCCGACGTCGAACACCTGCCGCCACGACGGCGCCATCACCCGCGTGGTGAAGTCGAGGCCGGGGCGGTGGCCGGTCGCCAGCACCGTGTCCGCGCCGCCTCCGGGGCGGAGCGAGGGTGCGTCGAGCAGTGGAGCGAGGAGTGCGCGCACCGCCAGTGGGTGCTTCAACACGATCCGGTGGACGCGACCCCAGCCCCACCGTCGCTGCACGCCGAGGGTGCGCGCCAGGTCGGCGACGGCATCCTCCATGGCCAGGGCTGCAACCTCGGGCCAGCTGGCCTGGCCGTCGAACAACGACTCGTCGCCGGCCATCCAACTCTCGACCAGCAGCGGTGTGACCCGGCCGATGAGGTTTCCCGGATAGTGAAACAGGGGGTGGGTGAGGCTGGTCCCGGCCGCAATGCCCCAGGCGTCGCCGCACAGGGGACGGAGGGCGCGCTCGGCCAGGCGCAGCATGAACGCCTCGTACAGGGTTGGCTCGATCCGGTTCGGCGCCATGCGCGCGTCCCATGCGCCGAGCCGCCGGCACATCGCCTCGGCCTCCGGGTCGGCACAGCTCACCCCGGCGAGCAGCTCCACCACCTCCCCCGCCGGCGGTGACACCAGGTCGAGCTGCATCGCCAGCATCCCATCCGCCCGGTGACCACCACCGCTGAGGAGATCGTGCAGCCGGCGGGCGCGGTAGCCACTCAGGTAGTCGCTGGCGACGTGGTGGGGGAAGTCGTCGCCGACGATGCGGTTGTTGGCGGTGACCACCAGACCGTCGGGAGGGTCGAGCTGCTGGGGTACCTCGTCGACGGTGAGGAACCGCTCCCACCGCATGTCACCCTCCCAGCCGGGTACCGGCAACCCGGAGGGAGGCCGGCGCCGCACCGGCACACGGCCGCTGCAGAAGTACCCGATGTGGCCGTCGACATCGGCGTAGACGCAGTTCTGCGACGGCGCGTCGAGCCCGGCGAAGGCCGCCCGGAAGGTCGTCCAGTCGGAGGCCCGCTGCAGGTCGAGCAGGGTCTGGCTGGCGTTGGCCGGGATCAGGGCCGTCCATTGCAGGGCCAGTCCCAGCCAGCGTCCGGTGGCCTCGTCGTCGCAACGCTCCACCACCGGTCCGTGGCGGGTGATCACCACCTCCTCGACGGAGTCCGAGGCGTCCTTGACGCGGATCACCTCGCGCACCACGCGCGATCTCTCCCACCCGGCCTCGGTGCGGTATCGGGTTGCGCCGGCGGCGTCGAACTGCTCGACGATCAGGTCCTGGCTGTCGACGCAAGAGTTGGTGAAGCCCCAGGCCACGTGGCGGTTGTGGCCGATCACAGGGAAGGGGTGACCGACGAACGTCGCCCCGGTGGTCTCGAAGTCGTCACCGGCGCGGATGTGGGCGGCGAACCAGATCGAGGGCACCGACGGCTCGAGGTGGGGGTCGTTGCACAGCAATGGCCTCCCGCTCGCGGTGCGGCCGGGAGCGATCGCCCACGCGTTGCTCGCCCCCACGGCGCTGGGCAGCCACTGCGCCGCCTGGCGGTACAGCTCGAGGGCCTCGACGCCGGCACGGGGGCCGGCGGCGGCGGCGCTGGCGGCGAGGATGGTGGGGTTGCTCTCCGGATACACCAGGTCCAGGCGGGCCGCCACCTCGGGCCCGACGGCTCGGAGGAGCTGCAGGCGTTGCATTTCCACGTCCCAATTGAGGCTGAGCCCGAGCGCCAACAGCTTGGCGCAGCAGATGCTGTCCACCGGCTTCCAGGGCTCGGGACGGATTCGCAGCAGGGAGAACTCCACGGGCAGACGTCGGCTCCGGGCGATGATCGAGTTCACCCCGGCGGCGTATGCCTCGAGCAGCGTACGGGTCTCGCCGTCGAGTACGGCCGCCTCCTCCTCGGCGATGCGGCGCAGCCCCACACGACGAAGAAAGCGGTCGGCCCCCAGTCCCTCCACCCCGGCAATCTCGCTGA
This sequence comes from Candidatus Amunia macphersoniae, assembly GCA_016464795.1. Taxonomy (GTDB): domain Bacteria; phylum Chloroflexota; class Dormibacteria; order Aeolococcales; family Aeolococcaceae; genus Aeolococcus; species Aeolococcus macphersoniae. Next base: position 103,781 of record JAEKNN010000053.1, read on the forward strand.
TTCGTCCGGTCGCCACCCGCCGGTTGAGATCGAGCTGCCACAAGCGCTCCTGGGCGTGAACCAGCCCCATCGCGAAGGCGGCGTCCTCCATGCAGGTGGCGTCGACGTGGGCCACACCGTGACCGTCGCGCACCACCGCCACCGGCGCCCGCAGGCCATCCACCACCAGGAGGCCGCGGATCCTGGGCAGGGGCGCGCGCAACCCTCTGAGCGCCGCGGCAGCCGCGACCACCAGGAGTGCCGCCACCACCAGCAGCGCGATGATCATCCACTCTCCCTGTCGGAACGGGCGGGATGGTAGCCGCCAATGGGGCCACCGGCGCTCAACCAACTGCCTACACTCGCACCGCTGATGGGCCGCCGGACACCACTCTTCGACCGTCACGTCGCCGCAGGCGCGCGGATGGTCGACTTCGCCGGCTACGACATGCCGCTGCAGTACAGCGGAATCCGTGATGAGCACCTGGCCGTCCGCCAGCGCGCCGGGATCTTCGATGTCAGCCACATGGGCGAAGTCCTGGTCAGCGGCGATGCAGCCCAGGGGTGGCTGCAGCAGCTCGTCAGCAACGACGTCTCTCGCCTCGACGACGGGCAAGCGCAGTACACGGTGATGTGCAACCAGGAGGGGGGCATCCTCGACGACCTCATCGTCTACCGCGGCGACCAGGAGCACTACCTGGTGATCGTCAACGCGTCGACGCGTGAGAAGGATGTGTCCTGGATGCGTGAGCACGGCGGCGGCGAGCTCGACCTTGTCGATGCCAGCGACGAGCTGGCGCTGATCGCCGTGCAAGGACCGCGCAGCGTCGACATCCTCGAGCCCATCACCACGCTGGACGGTGGCGGGTCATTGCGCGAGATGGGATCCTTCGCCACCAGCCGGGCCCGGATCGCTGGTGTGCCGGACGGCGTCAACCAGCGAATCTCGCGCACCGGCTACAGCGGCGAGGACGGATTCGAGATCGTGGTCGACGCCGGGGGTGCTGTGGAGTTGTGGGATGCGCTGATGGCAGCGGGTGGGGAGCACGGGATGGTGCCCGCCGGGCTCGGTGCTCGGGACACCCTGCGACTCGAGGCCGGGTTGCGGCTGTACGGTCAGGACATGGACGAGGCCACCGACCCCTACAGCTGCGGCTTGGGCTGGACGGTGAAGCTCGACAAGGGCGACTTCATCGGTGGAGATGCGCTCCGTCAGCTGCGTGGGGCACCGCCGCGGCGATTCGTGGGGCTGCGGCTGGGCCCGCGTCACATCGCCCGCCACGGCCAGCCTGTCATCCAGGATGGGCGCCAGGTGGGCGTGATCACCAGCGGAACATTCGGGTTCACAGTGGGCACCGCGGTCGCCACCGCATCGGTGTCGCCCGATTTCGATCGTGATGGCGACGTCGCCGTCGACATCCGCGGCAGCAAGGCATCCGCAGAGGTGGTACCGCTGCCTTTCTACAAGCGTCCACGGGGGGATGGTTGAGTGGCTGACCTCAGCGAATACCGGTTCACCAAGAGCCACGAGTGGGTGCATCTCGAAGGCGGAGTGGCCACCGTCGGCATCAGTGATCACGCCCAGGCCGAGCTGGGTGATGTGATCTTCATCGAGCTTCCCACGGTGGGGGCCGTGCTGAAGGCCGGCGAGAAGTTCGGCACCATCGAGTCGGTGAAGGCGGCGAGTGACCTGTACGTGCCGGTGGGGGGAACCGTCGCGGCTGTCAACGACCAGTTGTCGGACGCGCCGGAGCGGGTCAACGGCGACCCCTACGGCGAGGGCTGGATGGTGCGGCTCAACAACGTCGACGAGTCGGGCAGCGACCTGCTCGATGAGGCTGGCTACAAGGCCATCGGGGGATAGTGCGCGCTGCACTGATGCAGCGGAGTTGGTGGTCAGCGGGGGATTCGAACCCTCGACCTCACGGATGTGAACCGTGCGCTCTAACCAACTGAGCTAGCTGACCTCGCCGCGGGCTCGAAGTCTACCGGAAGGCTGTGGCCGGCTCAGGCGGGGACTGGATCGACTAGGCGCCCCCCCACGCCGATCGGTCGCCGCCGCGATCGTCTGGCATGATTCAGTGATCATGGGCAGAGCGGGCGTCACTGCGAGGCAGGCCGCGGCGAGTGATGTGGCAGCGGCGGCCGACGTCTCCGGTATCCCCGGTCTTCTCCGGCGCGCCGGCCTGCGTGTGACCCCGCAGCGCATCGCCGTGCTGGAAGCCCTGGGCGACGCGGGCGGTCATCACCTCAGCGCCGACGATGTCTGGCAACGGTTGGCCGCCGCCAGCTCCAGGATGGACAGGTCGACGGCATATCGAGTGCTGGCAGACCTCGCCGATGTTGGACTGCTCACCCAGGTGCGTTTCGCTGACGGCACGGCGAGGTTCGAGGTGCAGGGCGTTGCCCACCACCACGCGGTCTGTGTTCGCTGCGGCGCCACCCAGGACGTCCCGTTTGCGCTGGTCAAGCCGCTGACCACAGCCCTCGCCGCGACCATGGGCTTCGAGATGGCCCTGGACGAGCCTCTCTTCGTCCGTGGGACGTGCGCGACCTGCGCCTCCGCCGCCGAGGGCTGAGTGAGGTGACCTCGAGCCGCCTCCTGCTATGCTCGCCCGGTCCCCGCGGGGGCTGATCACAACAAGCTTTCCTGCATCCGGCGCTGCCCGCCAGCCACCTCGGCGACGCACCAGGTCCGGATGCCGCAAGCCCACGGGAAAGGAGGTGCGCGCATGGTGCGCGACTACGA
>JAEKNN010000036.1 GCA_016464795.1 Candidatus Amunia macphersoniae
GACGTGAGCGAGAGCGCGGCGGCGGCCATCCTTGGCATCACCGCCATAGTACCAGCTTATTTCACAGACAGACCACTAGCCTGTGGTGGGTGACATCACGGTGCGTATATGGCTGCCGAACGCGGGTAGTTCCATCCAAGCTTCGCGCACGTAGCCCGGCTGCTCCGCGGCCAACGCTGCCCTGGCTTCGGAGTCGGTCGCGAGCCTGCGCTGATCCTGAATCTGTCTGACCTCTCGGAGTGTCAACCACCAATTGGCGCCGTCGAGAATGCGACGTTCATGGCGACCCCAGTCCCATGCGACTGTCCTGGCGAACGACCTGAGTGCTGTGCCGAGCCGGCCCACCAGTTCTGGGGCCTCGGGTACGAACCGCCACACGAAGAGCGGCGCGTCGAGATGACGCAAGTCCAAACCTACGGAGTGCCGGAACCATTCGACCGGACCAATCGCTCGAAGATCGTCCATGAACTCGTCAGCGATAGAGACAACCCCCACGGGCGTCACTCTGATCACGGCCTCCGTCTCCGTCAAGGTCGAACATCACACTCACCATCCAACCGGTCGGGGGAGTCCCCGCGGTCTACCAGCTGGCGCGGGCCGTCTCCGCAGTCGGTCGGTAGCGGTTGCATGAGCTCGGGGCCCCGGGCGGGATCCGGTTAGCGGCGTCCGGCAGTAGCCGCCGACGATCGCAGGCGAGGGTGTCGACGAAGGTGTCAATCCCAGGTTGGTGCGCCCGACGGGAGGCCGAGTCCTGGCCTCAGACGGGGTTGGGGCGAATGAGCCCGAGTCGCGATAGTGCGGCCGCATAGTCCAGTCGTTCGATGCTGTACTCCGTCCAACAGAGCACGTCGCGATGGTCGATCGCAGCGACGTTGGCGACGTGCTCGAGCTAGGAAAGCGCCCGCACGTCGCAGGTTGGCTCCGAGGAGGAGGCAGCGGGCGTCATCGTCGTAGCCGGCATCACCCAGGCGTTGAACAGGCGCATGACGGTTTCCTCTGTTGGCGCCACTGCCGGGTCCTCATCGCCGCTGGGGAAGTAGCTGGCTGCGGGTCCGATCCCCAGACGTCTCTCTGCTGCCGTTATCGCGCCGGTACTCACACGCGTCCCTTGTTCGCCGACGTACTCGAACTCCCGCGTGATCTTGCCCTTCACCGCCCGCGCCCAGCCGTGCATCTCTGTAACCCGGTGCGTTTCGAAGAAACAGACTTCAGCCCCGAGCTGACGACTCAGGTCGGCGATGTCGGGCCTGCGCCCGATCCACGCCGGCGTGACGAGAAAGGTCCACGCGCTCACCGGCGGCGTGACCATCACGGCATCCGTCTCACCCGCCACCAGTTCCGTAGCTGTTGCCCATGTGGCTGGGTGCCCGGGACGCAGACTGAGGGCGCTGATGATGGCGGCTGAATCCCCGCTCCGGACCGAAAGCCAAGCAGTCTTGTACCCAAAGGGCGAGGTGACATCGGGGGCGCTCGTTGCCGCCCTGAACGCCGCGCCGAGCGCCGCTACGAGCTCCACGTCATCCACCGGAGCGAGTAACCGCGAGCTCGAGATCCCATGACCGGCGCCGTTTGGTCCGTATTTCATCGCACAGAGGTCGAGCCGCCCCGCGCGGTCGCTGTCGAAGTGCACGGCGCCGGTCGGGCGAAGCCGAGGGTACTCGTCGCCCATCCGTTCTTTGAATATCAGTGCCCACTGCGGGTCGGGTTCGGCAGTGACGAGCGGCCCGGTGGCTAATACCTCGCGAATCGAGTTGGCGAGAAGCGCGACGTCGTCCAGTGACGGGAGGGCGATGAACGGCGGAGCGGGATGTTGCGTGATGTCTACGCTCACGAACGCATGGGCGAGCAGCCGCCCATTGGCGACAGTGATGCTACCCGAGTGCTCGATGGGCCACTGGGGCACCAGCGAGTCGCTGAGTTCCAGCAACGCACGACCCAACTCCGCGTCGCTTGACTGCGCGCTGACCTCGAGGGGGTCGCGCGCTTTGCTTTCCCGATGACGTTGGCTCGGCCGCAGCTGCAGGCTCCCCTCAGGCGAGATCGCGACCTCGATGAGGATCTCCGGGTGGTACTCGCCATCTTCGGGCAGCCTGAGACCGTCGACCATGAAGTGTCGCCAACCCATTCTGTGACGTGCGGCCTCGGCGCTGTACTCGTCGGGCGATGCAGCCCAGAGCACCTGCTCAGAGGACGCCTTGTCCAATCCGCGACGGACCGCCGCGCCGAGCGTCGCTGCCTCCGGGGTGGCACCGACGAGCACCCCCCATCGACGCCCGCCTGTCACGGCGAACTGGCCCTCGTAACGATCTACGCCAACGTACGATGGCGTAGACGCGTAAGACGACGTGCGAGGGCCGGTTAGAGGGCTCGGCTTACGCTTCCACGTGCGCACAAAGGGAATGGTAGATCCACCTCTGTGGCGTCGACACGGTGTCAAGACCGTTGGCGCGGCGGAGGGGGCCCGACCGATCGCTTGGGCCTACGGTTTTCAAGCTAGGACTGGCGACGTCCGCCAGCGGTTGGGCATATCGGGTACGTTCGCTTGCGCGTGGGCTCGGGCCGTCTGCGTTCGCCATTTCTCGGCCATGGCCTCTCGTGAAGGTGTCAGCAAAGGTGTCAAGCCTCCGGTTCGGGTGCTCTCACGGCCCTTTTCGGGATCCAGTCGAGCTTGAGCTTGCCACGACGAAACTCCCGGAGGGTGATGCCGGCCTCAAAGCTGGCGAGGCCCTTGCCTTCAGCGGCGAGGCGCTCCAGAGCGTCCTGGGCCTTGGCTGGTTCCCAGGCAAGTGCGTGGCCAGCTGACCACTCACGCACCGTGACGCTTTCGCTGTCCATCAGGTCACCGATGGCTTGACGACCGTCGGGGCTCTGTCGGAGTTCTAGGTACAGGGTCTGTAGACGATTGACGAGGCGATTCCAGTGCGGCGGTTTGCCGCCGGCCTCGATGCGGTGAGCGTCCATCTCCGATAGAACCGCCAGGTACTCGCTAGCGCGCTCGGCGGTCAACCTCGACATGGTTCCCAGAGTAGCTGCAAACAGAGTCTCTAGTTGTTGGCGACGAACAATGGGCCGAGGCCCTGCGGAGTTCCAAATGGGACGCCCCAGCGGGTGTCACCCGCACTGCCAAGGGGAGCGCTCATTTTTCACGCGTCGAAGCCAGCCACGTATCGAAGTACGCCCGCTGCTCTGTGACTGTGCCAATCAGTTCGCAGGCCGCGGGCTCGAAGATGCCGATCTGGTCGGGGCGACGAGCGCTCCGCGGCAGCGTGAGGATGTAGCAATTCAGTCCCTGCCCCATGTCCCGCTGCACTCCTGACGCCCACGTATCCCGTCGAGCTCCGGCACAGCACAATCGCAAGCCGATTGCCTCGAGTTGAAGCCTCAAGAGCTGCATCGCTTCGAAGTAGTCAGACGAGTCGGCGGACACCGGCTCGCGTCCTCGGATGTTGATGGTCAAACGGTGTGCGCCTTGGGCCGTCAACGTTTCGCGTCGCAGCGTGCCGTTGGACTGATGGCCGTCGGCATCACAAAGGGCGACCTCTTCCTCATCCATCCGAAGACAGTAGCCCGTAAGCAGCGTCAGAGGGTACGCGGATAAAGCCGTCTACGAGCACCGCGATGGCCATACGAAGCGAACTACCAGCTGGCGCCTGTGACGTCCGTCGATGGCCGTCAATGCCCGGCCAGGACGCATTGCTTGAGGCGCGGGGCCGCGGGCGTCCGCCGCTGGACGTCGGCGACTGGTCGCATAGGTGTCAACGAGGTGTCGGCTGGCCGGCGGCTGATCAAGGGCATCCCACGCGTCGACTGCCGTCGGAAACGGGTACTCGTGCTGCCGCCCGCGGGGGCGTATACCATCCGCGTGCTGCCAAGACGGGTGGGAGGGCGTTGACATGGGCGCGTGGGGTGCACTGGCCTTCGACAACGACCCGGCGAATGACTGGGCGTACGACCTCGATGGCGTAGCTGACCTTTCGCTCGTTGAGTCGGCTCTGGCCGACGTCGAAGCCGTCGGAGACGATTACCTCGAGCTCGACGTCGCATCTAACGCCCTTGCTGCCACCGAGGTCCTGGCCCGGCTTAGAGGCCGGCCCGGTTACAGCAACCCGTACACGGCGAAGGTTGATCAATGGGTCGCCGCTCACCCAGAGCAGCCGAGCGGGGAATTGGTAGAGCGAGCGACAGCCGTGCTTGACCGTATTGTGACCGCGCCTTCCGAGCTGCGTGAACTCTGGGATGAGACACCCACTGCCGAGGAGTGGCGCCGCGGCGTCGAGGATCTGCGAAGCCGCCTCGTCGGCTGACGGCGGATCGCGACCTCGGCGCGGCGCGAGTCGTCGGACTCGATAGACCGGGCTACCAGATCGGACAGTTCAGACCGGAATCGTTGGGAGGGGCCGCGCAAAGCGGCGACGACAGCTGCCATAGCGGTCGCCGAAGGTGCGCGGACACACCGAGCACAGCCGACGGCCCTAACCCGTTGTAATCAGCTTGGCCGCTCGGCGCGATACTTGCCCGCATGAGCTGCCGAAACGTCGGCCCATAGCTCGCGCAACAGTTCTGCTTTCTCGGCGCGGATCTCCAATTCGATCACCCGACGATGGGTCCCGCCAATCTGTACGCGCCGCGCAAAGAACGTCGCGTACGCGATCTTCTCCCAGTCGCCCGCCGCAGTTTCCACGAGCCGTGAGCGACGAGCTAGCTCGTCTCGACCTGTTCCGTCATCCAAAGCGAGAAGGTACGATCGCTCGGCGTCCTCGTACGCTGACTCAGCGTCGTCCACCGCCTCGCCCGGCATTTCTGGCAGGTCCGTCTCGTCGAGATCGGCATTGAGGTCCAAGTCCGCACTCGGTGGGTAGAGGTCCAGATTGACGGCCGCATGCATTGCAGCCAGCGCCGCCACGAGATCCAGCCGAAGGTGATACCGCCCTGGCCAAGAGCCGCCGCATAGCCGGTCCGAAGCTCCACGGAGGATCCAACGGCGATCTCGCGGAGCAACTGCTCGCGGGGGCCCAATTCGCGCATGAAGTCGGCGGCATGGGCGGCGAAGGGCTCGGTATCGGCAACTCTCGTCTTCCACAGCCACACCCAGGCCCACCTGCCGGTGCCGCGAGCCTTGCGTATAGCAGTTGGTTCGAGCCCAAGGATTTGGGTGATCTCGTCAGGGTCACGATTCGTGAAGATTCGCAGGCCGGTCGGATGCCAACGCGTGCTCGTAGACGTTTGCATGTATCGGGATGCTAGGGCACAGGGTGCGCGCAGGCGTGACGCCGTGAGACGCGCGCGTCCCTGAGCAACATGGCGGTGGGCTTGGCCTCAGCCCCGGCGGCGAGCGGGTCGAGACGGGTCATGACACGCCGTCTGCACCCCTGGCCGGCGGAGGCCAATCGGGGTGGGCCGTCCTCCCACTCTGGGGAGGAGTACGCGTCATTCGCTGCGTACCCGCAGCGTACTCCACGTGTCGAAACGCGTCGAAACGCGCTGTGGTGGGAGAGGGTACGGCTGTCACCTGCTCAGCGCCCGCGAACCACAGCGCGGACGAGGGAACAGCGAGAGGGGGTTGGGGGAGACAGGTGGATGATGAGCGCGGTTGGGCGGGACGGAGTACGCGCGGACGTCGTCGTCGGCGCACGCTGGTGAGGTTCGCGAAGTGGTCGGCGGCGGGCGGCGACGGCGGGAAGCGCAGCCAGTAGTCCCCCACATCGGGCTCGCTGCCGCCGCGCTCGCCGTCGACGGTCCCGCGCTGCCGGCGATCGCCAAGCTGCGCGCCGCCGCCGAGCACCTGGCGCCCAGCTCCGCCGCCGCGGGGAGCACCAGCAGCGCCGGGCGCTCCAGACCCGTGCCGTCCTGCGGGCCTGGGAGGCCCGGAACCGACCGGTCTCGACCTGGGACACAGCGCAGACCGCCGCGGCCCTGGTGTGCCGCCCCATGCCGTGAGTCGAACCTCATGACGTTCTCGCGCTCCCGGCCGCTCACACCCTCGCGCTCGTGCTGGTCCCCCTCATGTTTCCGCTGTGGTTTCGCGTTCGCTGCAGCAGTGCCTACCGTACCCTTTCTCACAGCTCCGCAGACCCTCGGGTACGCAGCGAATGACGCATTCTGGAGCCGCCGTGCTGGCGCTGTACGCGTCCAGCGGCGACCGCAAGCGATGGCGAACAACGCCGTCACTGTCCACCTGCCGGTGGCACCGCAGCCTGATCTCCTCGCCCCGTGACTCCGTGCTCGGGCGGCGCCAAGCACGCCCCCAGTGTGAAGGCCGCGCAGGCAAGGCCATCCCGACTGAGCGTGCACTGTCGCCGCGAGCACCACTGGAAGGCGGCCAAGCCGGGTCGCGGCCGTCATCGAGGTGCTGCATTTCCTGTTCAGGCTGGCCCGGCTTCCGGCGCCGCGGTCGGCGTCGCGCAGCCCTCGTGTGGATTGGCCGGACGCCCCGAGCAATCGTTGCAGGATCGTTACATCGACCCAACGGGCGCCGAGGCAATCCGGCACCGTCCTGGACGTACCGCCAGCTCACGACCCGCCACGAGTTCCGATCGCGTTGGCCGTACCACCAAACCGGCCAACCGGGGGAGGGCGTACTACCTGCGCTGGGCTGGCCGTACCACCAACTTTGGCGGCTCAGCGCGCCACGCGGTCTGCCGGGTACGCGAGGAGTACGCGAGAGTACGCGAGGAGTACGCGAGAGTACGCGAGGAGTACGCGAGAGTACGCGAGGAGTACGCGAGGAGTACGCGGCAGCTGCTTGCATGGATTGCCCAACCCTTCACGGAGGACGTCGGATGCAACCTTCCATCGCCGTGCGGCGCCCGCCGGCCCCAGCCCCATCCTCCGGCCTCTCGCTCCACGCGCTCATGCCGGTTCCCGAGCAAAACAGGCGGGTCATGTCGGTATGAAACGTGCTGCTGTGACCACCCTCCCCTCCATCGACACCGACCATGCCCGGGACCCGTTGCCCGAGCCAACTCGGCTTCTCTCTGTCGACGACGTCTGTGGCGCGTTGCAGTGCGGCAGGACGTTCGTTTACGAGCTCCTGCAGAAGGGTGAGCTCCACGCCATCAAGCTGGGTCGTCTCACGAGGATCTCTCCCGCCGGCCTGCATGAGTTCATCGACCGCCAGGAGCGAGCGGCCGGCGGATCCTGCAGTGGTCCCCCCTCGAACCCAGATGTCCAGTCCACTGGGGCATCCGGAATCTCGGCCCAGCCTCCGGAGTTTCTCCGAACCGATAGCAGCGGAGGGCGTCGCGCCACAAAATGACACCTTCGCTGACACCTTCGTCGGCGAAATCGCCCGGTCGGTGGCGAACGTCGGCGGTGGGAAAGTCCTTATGCCACAAACAAACTCGGACTCGCCCGGACGCGCCCGAACGCCCTAAGACCCGATTTGCAGACCTCTGCCTTACCACTTGGCTACGTCGCCGGTCGCCGACTCTCCGGAGTGTAGGGTGCCGCTGGTGTGAAGCGGCGAGTGCTGTCCCCCGTGCTGTACCCGTTGCTTTGCCAGCGCTCTCGTCGTGCGCTGGGTCACCACGGTCGGAAACGGGTCGACGGCAACGCCTACGGCGGGGGGGCGGACTCTCTGTTCTACCCCGCGTCGACAGACACCGAGGCACTGGCGGTCTGGGCGGTGGTCCTCAACGTCACCGTCACCAGACCCCACCAGTGATAACTGGATCACCGTCTTCGCCGACGGCACCGCCGCACCGACCGCCTCCAACCTCACCTTCGTGGCTGGCCAGACCGTCCCTAACCTGGTGGTGGCCCCGGTGGGCGCCAACGGCAAGGTGGACCTCAACTTCGACTCCAGCAGCAACGGCGGCAGCCTCCAGCTCATCGCTGACGTCGCCGGCTACTTCGTGTCGGGCTGACCCTCGCCGCAGTCCGCGGGGACCGCCGCTGAACCTACGTCCTGCCCCACGGAACCGGTGATGTGGGCGCTGCTGTCGTGAAGCACGATGAGCAGTTCATCCGTAGACTGGACCACGCTCCAGCGGTCGACACCGACGACGAATACCTCCCCGGCAAGGCGACCCTCGCCGAGAGCCACAGCGTTCAGGCGAAGCACCACCGACAGCGACATCGCGCCAGCGTGGGGTCGCCACGTACCACCGGCGTACCGCCCGGCTGGAGTTGACTCCATTCGCGGCGGAGGGTCTGATGCGCTGGTGGCCCACGTGCTTCCTCCTCTGCATCTGGCGCGTCCGCGCCTGACGGATCGTCTAGCTGCCGAGCGTGTGAACATCGTCGAGGCAGCTCGCGCTGTGACACTCGGTCAGCGTGGCGATGCGCCGGCAGCGGCGGCGGCCAGAGCTGCGCTCTCTCGTTACCGAGGACCAGCCCTGCCTGACGATCTCCGCGAGGAGTGGGCGGTGATCCCACGGGAGGCAGCGCTGCGCCGCGCGCTGTCCATCCTCGACCTCCTCATCAGCGAGGCCGAGCGCGGCGGTGACATCGCCGAGGCAGCCGAGCTCGCCGAACGCGCGGCCTCTTTGGACCGGACGGACGATATGCGCCTGCTGCGTGCCGCTCGGCTGCAACTGAGGTGTGCGCGCCCTGGGCGTGCCCGTGAGCTGGGGGCGCGCGCTCGACGCCTGGGCACTGAGCTGCGCGTTCGACCATCGCACGAGTTGCTTGCCCTCGATGCTGAGCTGAACGGAGCCTGAGGCCAATCGGCCCCCCGGCATGGCGGGGGACCACCGTTTCTGAGCGTGGTACGCGGCTGGTACGCAGACGTTCTCAGATGGCGGCGCACCGACATATCCGTTCGATTCGAAGCCGCGGTCGCGGAGGGGATCCATCATGAGTCGCAGAATCTCAGCATCACGTTCGGCCGTCGCCACAGTCGCGATGGCCGCATTGGTCGCCGTGGCCATGGTGAGCGCTACCCCGGTGACGCGCGCCGCGGCATCGGGCTCAGCGTGGAGCCCTGGCTTCATCAACCCAGGCGTCGACGGCAACGTCGCCGCGATGGTGACCGTCGGCACCAAGGTCTTCGTGGGCGGTCGATTCACTCACGCTGGGACGGTACCGGCCAACAACATTGCGGTCTGGGACAGCGCGGCCGGGACCTGGTCAGCGCTCGGCAGCGGCCTCACCAGGACCGCGTGCTGTGCGGGCGTTTCCAGCCTCGCTCTCGATGGCAACACGCTCGACATCGGGGGCAGCTTCGACACGGCGGGAGGGCAGGGCGCCGACGGCATCGCCCAGTTCAACACCGCGACCAGCGCCTGGTTGCCGCCCCTCCCTGGCCCCACCGGGTCCGGCACCATCCTCGTCGTCGCCCCGATCAACGGGCAGTTGCTGATCGGCGGATATCTGATCACAGGGATGAACGGGAGCACGGACACGTTCAACAACATCGCTCGATGGGACGGCATCAGGTGGAACAGCTTCACCGACTCGACGTCGGCGGTGCCAGGGGTTGAGTACCACTGCTTTGCCGCGAGCGCGGTCGCTCAGGTCACGTCGATCGTCGCCGACGGCACCGGTGGGATCATCATCGGCGGCGGCTTCAATACCGCCGGAGGTCACCACGGCTACAGCTCGATGGCGGAGTGGGACGTTGCCTCGAGCACCTGGAACCCGGTGGGGAACACGAACTCCTCCACACCCGACACCTGCACCTCAGGGACGGCGGCGGCCGGACCCAACGGGGTGACCGGTGGTTCGTTCGGAACCGTGGGTCGACTGGTCGCCAGCGGCAGCCTGGTGTACACCCTGGGTTCGTTCAGCCAGGCGAACGCGGGCACCACTCCCACGCCGGCGAACAACATCGCGGTGTGGCACACCGACAGCAAGAGCTGGTCGACGCTGGGCAACGGCGTGACTCGTGAGGTCGACATGGTTGTCCGCGGCAGCAATGTCTATGTCGCCGGCCAGATCGGCAACGGCAGCGCCTACGGCGTCCAGGAGTGGAACGGCACGACCTGGACCCAGTTGGGTGGCGCCTTCGACGCCAGCTCGAGCTCGGGATTCACCGTTGATGCGCTGGCCGTGGCCGGCGACGGGACCGTCTACGCGGGCGGCCATTTCAGCGCTCTGAACGCGGCGGTCGACAGCCGCGGCTTCACCACGGGGGCATCACCGGCCGCCAACCACATCGCGGCGCTCGCACCCGGCGGCACCTCGTGGGCGCCGCTGGGGTCTGGCCTTGGACTGTCGAACCAGGTGACGAGCATGGCGACGGATGGCACTCATCTCTACGCGGCCGGCAACTTCTTCGCTGGCCCGATAGCGCTCAACGGCGTGGGCGAGTTCGACGGCACCCACTGGCAGCCGCTTGGAGGTGGCTTTCCCCCGTTCGCCTCGGCTGGGCCCATCGCCGTGGATCCCTCCGGCACCGTCTACGCGGTCGGCACCAGTGCTGACCCGTCCGGCAATCGCATCCTCTTCGTCTACAGTCCCGCCACCCAGCAGTGGAGCCCGCTCGGCGGAAGCTTCCAGGGAGTCGGAGCGCTAGCAACTCGCGGCCAGGATGTGTACGTCGGCGGCAGCTTCGGCTCCCCCTCACCTGGCGGAGTGGGCGGCAACCTGGCGATGTGGGATGGGTCGCAGTGGAGCGATGTCGGGTTCGGCGTGGACGGCTTCGTCAACACCATCGCGGTCTCCGGGAACAACGTCTATGTCGGGGGTCAGTTCTCCAGGGTTGGGGACCGGAACCATGACGGGACCGGCGGCGGCATCGCCGCCAACAACGTGGCGATGTGGGATGGGGTTGCCTGGCATGCCCTCGGCGCGGCAGGCAGCAACGGCACCGACAGCAGCGTCGGCGGCCTGGCCGTCAGTGGCTCGACGGTGTACGCGTCAGGCGGGTTCAGGCACGCCGGCGGACAGGTCGTCAACAACATCGCCGCCTGGAACGGAACCAGCTGGGTGCCGTTGGGTGAAGGCTTGGACGGTTACGTGCGTTCCCTCGCCGTCTCCGGGAGCGGGCTCTACGTCGGCGGAAACTTCACCCACGTCGTCAACAGCACGGGAACACCGACACCTGTGTACGGCGTGGCTTTCTGGAACGGTTCCGCCTGGTCCGCTCTCGGCACCGGGCTCCAGGAAGACAGCCTTGGTGGCGGCTTCGCCAACGCCATGGCGGTGGCTGGGACAACTCTGTACGTCGGGGGCTATTTCCAGCACACCGACGGCCTTCCGGCCGGCAACATCGGCGCCTACGGACCGGTGAGCCCCGGTCCGCCCCTGGCCAACGGTGTGGCGACCAGCATCGCGGTGGCGGCATCGGCGCAGACCCTCAGCAACAACCAGCCGGTCACCCTGACGGCGGCGGTGTCGCCAACCCAGGGTTCCGGGGCTCCCGGCGGGTCGGTGACCTTCAGCTACAACTTCGGCACCGTGCTCGGCATCGCGCCCCTCAACAACGGCGTGGCGAGCTTGACCACGTCCGCGATCACCGCCGGCTGCGCGTGTCTGGAGGACGTGTTGGCGCAATATCCGGGCGACGCCTCCTTCCTGCCGACATCTGGCTACGGCTCGCTGGTGATGGGTACGCCGGGCGACGCTGTCATCACCACCACCTCGCTGCCCGGTGGCAAGACGGGGACGGCCTACAACGCGACGCTGCAGCGCCGCAGCGGAGCCGGCACCTACTCCTGGTCGCTCACCAATCGCGGCGACCCACTGCCGACAGGCCTGTCGTTGGATTCGGCCACGGGCGCGATCACGGGAACTCCAACGCAGTCGGGCAACTTCCTCCTCAATGTCTCGCTCGCGCTGTCCTCGAGCGGTGTTAGCAACGTGTGGCTTCCACTCATCGTCCCCGCCACCGGCGCAGGTGTGAATGGTTCAGCCACAGCGCTCGACTCATTTGGCGGCACCGCCGCGGTCAGCGCGGGATTCACGTCGACCACCCCCAACACGCTGGGAACGATCCTCGCCGGTCCCGGACTGGTCACCGTCGCAGAGTACGGTGGCAACCCGGCGGGCCCACCTCCCTTCACGTCCGGCGGCTATTTCGACGTCCGGGTGCTGCCGTTCGCCGGAGGCACTCCGCCGCTGAAAGCGGCGGTGCTGCGCTGCGGGATGAACGCTGGCAACGCATTGGAATGGTGGAACGCCGGCGCCAATACGTGGCAACCCGTCGGCCCGGCGTCAGCAGTCAACTTCGACGCCACAACGGGCTGCACGCGTTTCGTGGCGGCCTCCTCCACGAGCCCGACGTTCGCTCAGCTCAACGGCACCCCGTTTGCGGTCGCGACGGGCATACAGACGACGGCACCGGCGATCACCAGCGCCAACCACGCCACGTTCACAGCGGGCGTCGCTGGGTCATTCACGGTGACGACGACAGGGACCCCAACTCCGGTGCTGAGCGTAACCGGGACACTGCCCGCCGGCGTGACCTTCACCGACAACCATGACGGCACCGCCGCCCTGAGCGGCACGCCAGGCGCGGGCACGGCAGGCCCATACCCGCTGACCATAACCGCCAACAACGGTGTGGGAAGCGCTGCCACCCAGAGCTTCACCCTCACAGTGAAGGCCGCTGCGTCTCCCGGGACGTTCGGGTCGCTGGCGCCGACACGCTTGCTCGACACCCGCTCCAACACCGGCGCCGACGGACCGGTGTCAGCGCATCAAACGGTGGCCCTGCAGGTCACCGGACGTGGGGGCGTGCCCGCCGGTGGAGTCTCGGCGGTGACCCTCAACGTCACCGTCACCGGCCCCACCACCGACGGCTGGGTCACCGTGTACGCCGACGGCACCGCCCCACCGACCGCCTCCAACCTCAACTTCGTGGCCGGTCAGACCGTGCCCAACCTGGTGGTGGCCCCGGTGGGCGTCAACGGCAAGGTGGACCTCACCTTCGGTTCCAGCAGCAACGGCGGCACCCTCCAGCTCATCGCTGACGTGGCCGGCTACTACGTCTCCGGCACCCCCAACTCGCCGGGCGCCTTCGGCTCGCTGGCGCCGACACGCTTGCTCGACACGCGCTCCAACACCGGCGCCAGCGGTCCGGTGCCCGCCCACGGCCAGGTGGCCCTCCAGGTCGCCGGCAAGGGCGGGGTGCCCGCCAGCGGGGTCTCGGCGGTGGTCCTCAATGTCACTGTCACCGGACCGCAGGCTGACGGCTGGATCACCGTCTACGCCAGCGGCACCACAGCACCGACTGCCTCCAACCTCAACTTCGTGGCCGGTCAGACCGTGCCCAACCTGGTGATCGCCCCGGTGGGCTCGGATGGCAAGGTGATCCTCGCCAATGGCTCCGGTGGGGCTGGGGGCACTGTCCAGCTGATCGCCGACGTCGCCGGTTACTACCTCTCGGGCACCCCCAGCGGCGCCGGCGCCTTCGGCTCGCTGGCCCCCAATCGGGTGCTCGACACCCGCTCCAACACCGGCGCCAACGGACCGGTGGCCGCGCATCAAACAGTGGCCCTGCAGGTCGCCGGCCGCGGCGGCGTGCCCGCCAGCGGGGTCTCCGCGGTGGTCCTCAACGTCACCGTCACGGGTCCCACCAGCGACGGCTGGATCACTGTGTACGCCGATGGCACCACCTCGCCGACTGCCTCCAACCTCAACTTCGTGGCCGGCCAGACCGTGCCCAACCTGGTGGTGGCCCCGGTGGGCGCTGACGGCAAGGTGGACCTCAACTTCGGTTCCAGCAGCAGCGGCGGCACCCTCCAGCTCATCGCTGACGTCGCCGGCTACTTCGCCGGCTGACCGTCGCCGCAGTCCGCGGGGATGCCGTCATCGTGGCGGCATCCCCCAGAGCCTCGGTTCAAGAAGCTGATTGCGCGAGGACATGATGTGTGGACCGCGGTCGAAGGTCCATCCATCGACTGACGTGGAGACGGCATGACCGCCGGCGCGTTCGGCCTTTTCCAACACGAAGTAGTCGAGGTCGGTCAACAACGCAAGCGACAACCCGCTCGCGCCCGCCCCGAGAGTGCCCAGCTGGTGATCAGGGAAGGTTGTTCTCCCGCGGTTTTTGGGACGGTGACCCACGGGGACAACCGCGCCCGCAACATACGGTGGGCCCGCTCGGAAACATTCGACGTTTCGGCATAACACCCACACGCGACCACGACACGTTGGCCAGATCCCCGGGCGTGTAGGGTGGCGCTCGTATGAAACGCGGGGCGCTGTATCCCGTCCTGTATGTGCTCGTGGCCCTCGCGCTCTTCGGTCGCGTGCTGCCGGTAATGGGTCATTCATGGATCGGGCTGGATGCCGACGCCAAGCAGGTGGTGTACTGGCTCGACCTGGTGGCCGACGCCCTGCGGCATGGTCACAACCCCCTGATCACCCATGCCATCCAGGCGCCGGGGGGCGTCAACCTGATGTGGAACACGAGCATGGTGCTGCCGGGCATCGTGCTGACACCGCTGACCCTGCTGGCCGGCCCCTATGCCACCTACGACGTCCTCGTCATCGCTGCTCCCCTGCTCTCCGCATGCGCTGCCTTCGGTGCGTTGAGGCGGATCGTCCCCTCTGCCGCGGCCGCCTGGGTGGGAGGGCTCGTCTATGGCTTCAGCCCAGCCCTGCTGGGGGAGACTCTGGGTCACGCCCAAACTGCGATGGCCTGGTTCCCGCCGGTGGTGCTGCTGCTGGTCTATGAGGCTGTGGTTCGCCGACGCTGGGCGGCGTGGCGCGTGGGTCTCCTCCTCGGCGTAGCCATCGCTGCGCAGCTGCTCATCGGCGAGGAGATGGTGCTCGCCACCGCGGCGATCGGGGCCTGTGGCGCCGGCGTCCTGGCCCTCCAACATCCTGCTCACACGCGAGCCGCAGCCAGGCGGCTGGGAGTCGTGCTGGCGGTGGCTGGAAGTGCCGCGCTGGTGCTCGCGGCGGTTCCCCTGGCCGTGCAATTCTTCGGGCCGTACCGGCCCAGCGGACGCCTGGTTCCGGGCGACGTGGTGGTCGCGGACGCGGGAGCGTTGCTGGTGCCGGCATCACGCCAACTGCTGCGCATGGCCGGGCTCTCGGCCGACCCCTGGACACTCGTCACCGAGGACTCCGGCGCCTACATCGGGCTGCCGGTGATGCTGCTGCTGCTGGTGGCGTGGCAGAAGCTGCGCTCCGTGTCCGCGGCCGTCACCTGGGCGGTGCCTGTGGTGCTGATCACAAGCCTGTTCGCGCTGGGCCCACACCTTCACCTTGGCGGCGTGGCCACATCGATCCCTCTGCCCTGGATCGTGCTGGACAGACTTCCCCTGCTCGAGAACCTCGACCCGGCCCGCCTGATGGTGCTGGCGTGGTTGGGCATCGCGCTGGTGGTCTCCGTCAGCGTGGAGCACGCTCTGCGTCGCCAAGGACGCGACCGCCTGGTGCGATGCTCGCTCCTGGCCGCCGCGCTGGCCACACTGCTGCCTGCCGCCATCCCGGTCACCGCCGCCACCGCTCCTGCGTACTTCGCGAGCTCAGACGCGGCGAACATCCCTGCCGGCGACACTGTGTTGATCGCACCGCTGTCCGACGGCTCGGGTTTGCGAGTGCTCATCTGGCAGGCGGAGGCGGGCCTGCGCTGGCGAATGATCGACGGCAACGCGTACGGCCAGGGACGCACCCTCTACTACGCCCCGTCGACTCTCACCGACGCACTCGCGGGGCTGGAGTTCGGCGCCCCGCTGGACGTCGGGCGGCTCAGGGTGGGTTCTATGCGTGACGACCTGCGTCGCCTGGGCGTGGGCACCGTCATCGTGTCCGGCAGTGACCACCAGCAACAGCAGGTGGACCTGTTGCGTGGTGTGCTCGGGCCGGAGACGTACGCCGGCGGTGGTGCCCACGTCTGGCATGACGTCGCCAGGCTGGTGACGCGCCGGCCCACAACCGCCGCATGAGCACGACAATCGGCGGGTGACCGACATCTCCGCCGAGCTCGCCGAGCGGGCCGCCCGGGTGCTCCCAGGCGGCGCTACCCACGCGTCGCGCACCTACTCCCCCCCGCTGTACGTCAGCCGCGCCCAGGCCTCGCACAAGTGGCTGGTCGATGGACGCGAGCTGGTCGACTTCACCATGGGGCACGGCGCCCTGCTGCTTGGCCACGCCCACCCGGCAGTGGTGGAGGCTGTCTGCGATCAGGCGGCTCGTGGAACCCACTACGGCGCCGGTCATCCGCTCGAGGTGGAGTGGGCAGAGCGCATCTGCGCGGCGGTCGCCTCCGTCGATGAGGTGCGCTTCACGGCGTCGGGCACCGAGGCGGTGATGCTGGCGCTGCGGGTGGCCCGGGCCGCAACCTCACGCGACGTCGTGATCAAGCTCGACGAGCACTTTCACGGCTGGTCGGACGCTGTCAGCGTCAACATCGAGGGCGGAGTGGCACGCCCGGCCCCGGGGGTCCCATCGAGCCAGGTGCAGAGCACCCGGGTGATCCCGTCGGGCGATGTCGAGGCACTGCGCGCAGAGCTCGCCCGCGGCGACGTCGCCGCCGTCATCTTCGAGGGGTCAGGTGCCCACTATGGCCGCATCCCGCTCCCCGACGGATGGGCAACAGCCGCCCGCCAGGAGTGCGACCGTGCCGGGGCTCTGTTGGTGATCGACGAGGTGGTCACCGGGTTCCGTGTGGCCCCGGGTGGCATGCAATCAGTCCTGGGGATCCGTCCCGATCTGTCGGTGTTCGGAAAGATCATGGCCGGCGGCCTGCCCGGTGGTGCGGTCGGTGGCAGGCGCCAATTGATGGAGTTGCTGGCCACCACCATCGCCCACCCCGGCACCTTCAACGCCAACCCCCTCACCGCCTCGGCGGGCATCGCCACTCTCGAGCTGTGCGCCGATGGCCGCCCCCAGCAGGTGGCCACGGCGTTTGCCATCCAGTTGCAGGCCGGCTGGGAGGACGTCCTGCGGCGACGGGGTGTGGAGGGGGGCGTCCGACGCCTGGCCAGCATCCTTCACCTCGGGCTCGCCGACCCGCAGCGGCAGGCTGTCCTGGCCACCCGCCTTCGCGAGCAGGGTGTCGACCTGCTCCACACCAGCGCGTTCTGCTCAGCCGTTCACACCCAGCAGGATCTCGAGCTGACCGTGGGGGCGCTGGACGACGTGCTCAGCGCCGTCCGCGCCTGACGCCGCGCGCTCAGTGGTGCCCGACGGTGGAGGATTGATCGTCGGCAGGTGCGCCCTCGCCGCCAGCTGACCGCCGGGCCTGAACGGTTGCGCTGATCTGTCCCAGCCGGGCGGCGATGTCAGCCTCGGAGCCGTGGTTGGACGGCGTGTAATAGCGATGGCCCGCGAGGCTGTCCGGCAGGTGCTGCTGATCGACGATGGCGTCAGCCTGGTCGTGCGCATATCGATAGCCGGCCCCGAACCCCATGCCCTTGGTCAGCGCAGTCGAGGCGTTGCGAAGATGCAGGGGCACCGGTTGGTGCAGGGTCTCGCGGACGTCGTCGACCGCTTTGAGGTAGGCGCGCATCGCGGAGTTGCTCTTGGGTGCGGTGGCCAGGTAGAGCGCGGCCTCCGCGAGGGGCAGATATCCCTCGGGCATGCCCACGAAATGGGCAGCCTGCTGTGCGGCCACGGCCACCCCGAGCGCCGCCGGATCGGCGAGGCCGACATCCTCGGCAGCGAAGATGACCATCCGCCGCGCGCAGAACATGGGGTCCTCCCCCGCCTCCAGCATCCGCGCCAACCAGTACACCGAGGCGTCCGGGTCGCTGTCGCGCATCGACTTGATGAAGGCTGATGCCAGCCAGTAGTGCTGGTCGCCGGCTCGGTCGTAGAGGAGCGAGGGGTTCTGCAGCGCACCCTCGACCGCAGCCACGTCGACCACCGCCTGACCGTTGCGGTCACGGGTGGCAGCAACCGCGAGCTCCAGGGCGTCGAGCGCAACCCGTGCGTCGCCGCCGCAGAGGCTGAGCAGTCGAGCGCGCGCCGCGGGCTCCAGAACCACATCGTCGCCGCCCAGCCCTCGGGTCTCGTCGGCGATGGCGCGGTCGACGAGCCCGCCGAGGTCGGCCTCGGCGAGCGCTTCGAGGCGGAGCACCCGGGCGCGCGAGAGCAGCGCGGCATTCACCTCGAAGCTCGGGTTCTCGGTGGTGGCGCCGAGGAGCGTCACGGTGCCGCTCTCGACGTCGGGCAGCACCGCGTCCTGCTGCCCCTTGTTGAACCTGTGGATCTCATCGATGAACAGCACGGTCCGCCGCCCGATCCGGCGCCGCTCACGCGCCCGGTCCATGATCTTGCGCAGCTCGGCCACCCCGGATGACACAGCGCTCACCGACTCGAAGGCGGCCCCGGACATCTCGGCGAGGATGTTGGCCAGCGACGTCTTGCCGCTGCCCGGCGGCCCCCACAGGATCAACGAGGGCAGCTGGTCACCGTCGAGCGCGCGGCGCAGCACGCTCCCGGGGCCGACCACCCGGTCCTGCCCGGCGAACTCCTCGAGCGTCCGAGGCCGCATCCTGGCCGCCAGCGGCACCGGCGACCGCCCCGGTGGTTGAGCGCCCGGAGCGGCCGGCTCCCCGCCCGGCACGGTCACGCCGGAGGCGGGGACACCGAAGAGGTCAGCCTGTGGGTCGCCCATCGTCCAAGCCTACGCGGCCGGGCCCTGGCGCACTCAGACGGGGCTCCGCATCGACGGAGGCGTTACCGTCGTTCGGGTGCCACCAGACCTCTCGTCGCGAGCAGCGCCGGCGCCCCTGATCGGCTTCGCCCACCGGGGCGGCGCGGTGCGTCGCGACCAGCAGAACACCCTCGCGGCTTTCTCGCGCTCACGGAACCTGGGGGCCACGGGGATCGAGAGCGACGTCGCGCTCACCGCCGACGGCGTGCCGGTGCTGGTCCACCCCGGCATCCTCACCCGGCTGGGGCGGCCGGTGTCACGGCTGCGGCGCGACCAGCTCCCGGCGACGGTGCCGTCGCTCGAGGAGGTGTATCGCGAATGCGGTCCGCACATGGACGTGGCCCTGGACATGACAGCGCCGTCGGCTGCGGACAAGGTCGTGGCCATCGCCCGCGAGCATGGTGATCCCGCGCGCCTCTGGCTCACCTACTGGCGGGTCGACGCGCTGGCGTCGTGGCGCCACCGCTATCCCGATGTTCGTCTGGTGTTCCCCACGCTGCTCCTGCGCCCCAGCACCGCCGCACGCCGCACCTCGACACTGCGATCGGCGGGTGTCGACGCCGTCAACCTGTACCACCGCACCTGCACCCCGTCGCGCGCGGCCATCGTGCATGGGGCCGGGATGCTGCTCTTCGGTTGGGGAGCCCGTTCCGGCCCGGCAGCTGCTCGCACGCTGCACAACGGTGCTGATGGCGTCTTCTGCGATGACACCGCGGGCATGGTGGCAGCGCTGAGGGCCGAGCAGCACCGTCGCGCCGCGGTCAGCGCAGGACGATGAAGCTGACGTTCTCCCGGTACTCCTCGAGGGTGCGCGCGTCCATGTAGGACATCGAGCTGCGCAGGCCGCCCAGGTAGCGGCGGACGACGTCGTCGACACCACCCTTGTACTGGACCAGGGTCTCGGTGCCCTCGATGTATCCGGGATCCTCGGTGCCGCCCTGTTGCTGTACCGAGAAGGACGCAGCGCCTCGCATGATCTTGAACTTCTTGCCGTCGACGACGATCACCCGGCCAGGCGCTTCGCGGGTGCCGGCAAGGGCTGAGCCGACCATCACCAGATCGGCGCCGAGCGCGAGCAGCTTGCACATGTCGGCCGGGTTGCGCACCCCACTGTCACCGATGATCAGGGCGCGGCGGCGCACCTGGGCCGCCTCCGCGACGGCGTGCGGGGTTGGCGCGTACACCGCTGTCTCGGTGCGCGTCTCGCAGACGCTGCCGCCGGCGATCCCCACCCGGATGGCATCGGCGCCGCGATCCTCGAGCCAGCGGAAGGTCTCCGCCGTGGCCACGTTGCCCGCGATGATGAAGACGTCGTCCGCCTGCTCGCGGATCCAGCGGATGGCGTCACCAACCTGCTCATGCGCGCCATTGGCGGTGTCGAGGCAGACGATGCGACAGCCGGCGCCGTACAGGCCCGCGAAGCGGTCACGGTAGTCACCGGTGACGCCCACCGCGGCACCCACGGTGGTGGGTGCGGCGTCGTGCGAGGCGGTGAACTCGGCGACCTGCTCGTCCACTCGCTGGAAGCGGTGCAGCACGCCCAGCGCACCGGCGGCCGCGAGCGCACGGCACATCTCCGGCCCGCAGACGTCCGGCATCGGCGCGGCCGCCAGGGGCAGGCGCATCTGCAGCGGGCCCATCTGCAGCGTGGGGGCGGCATCCAGGCGGTGGGTGAGCGACGACGACACCCGCGGAACCAGCGAGAGGTGGTCGTAGTCGAATGCGACGGGCAGGTCACCGAGCGGGTCAGCATGGGCGCGGAGCAGTGGTGCGGCAGTCATCGCCGGCTCATGGTACTCACGCTGCTGCGACGGCTCGGTTCGGTCAGCCCGGTGGCGGGGCCGTCACAGCCGGTGCCGTGAAGGACGGCGCATCGCTGATCACCGAGCGAAGCGCCTGGGCAGCGCCGAGCAGCGCCGCCGACTCGGCCGGCACCACGATGGTGGTGTTGTCGCTGTCTGCGAACTTGGCGAGGGTGTCCAGCTGGAGGATGGCGACCAGCGTCGGGTCGGGTGCGGCCGCCTTGATCGCCGCGTACACGGTGGAGATCGCCTGGGCGCGGCCCTCAGCTTCGAGGATGAGCGCCTGTCGTGTGCCCTCAGCGCGGAGGATGAATGCCTGCCTCTCGCCCTCGGCGTTCTTGATGGCGGCCTGACGGTTGCCATCGGCGATGTTGACGGCCGACGTCTGCTGACCCTCGGACTGGAGGATCCGGGCACGCTTTTCCTGGTCGGCCTGCTTCTGCAGCGCCATGGCCTGGAGGATCTGGGCGGGCGGGGTGATGTCGACGATCTCGATCCGGCTGATCCGGATGCCCCACTTGTCGGTGACCTGTTCCATCTGCTCTTGCATGCTGGCGTTGATTCGCTCGCGCTGCGAGAGTGCCTGGTCGAGGCTGACGTTGCCGAAGGCGTTGCGCAGGGTGGTGCGCGCCTGCTGGTCGATGGCGATGAAGTAGTTCGACACTGCGAACAGCGCCATCTGGGCGTCGACGACCTGGCTGAAGATGGTCGCGTTGACGGCCACCGCGACGTTGTCGGCGGTGATCACCTCCTGCCGGTCACCGGTGCGCGGCGTCTCGCGCATGTCCACTCGAACCAGCCGATCGATGAACGGCCTGATCAGTGTCACCCCGGGTGGACGGACCGGTTGCACGTAGCGGCCAAAGCGCTGGACGACGCCGACGTACCCCTGCTGCACGACCTTGATCGACTGCGCCAGCGCGATGATGATGAAGAGCGCCACCACCACGATGACGACGAAGACGACGATGGTGCCGGCGTCAACCATTGGCTCTCCCCGACGTGTTGTGCCTGCGGCTGATCACAGCTCACGTCCAGCCATGCGGCCTCTGATGTCGCTCATCACACAGGGTGGACCAACAGGGTGGTGCCGCGCACCGCCACCACAACCACCGACACCTGGGCGGGGAGCGGCTCTGCGGAATCCGACACCGCCAGCCACCGGTCGCCGGCAAACAGAAGGTGACCCGGATGATGCTCGTCACCGACGGTGTCGAGGGTGATCGCGCGCTGGCCCACCAGCCCGTCGGCACTTGCCTGGATGCCGAGGAACTTGGTCACCGGTGCCGAGCGATCGAAGCGGGCTCGCAGGACCGGCCGGATCAGTGACCAGCCGCCGACGCTCACCACCGCGAAGAGCAGGCCCTGGAGCCAGAGGCTGCCGTTGAGCAGGGCCGCTGCCGCCGCTGCGGCGGCGCCCACTGCCACGAACAGCGCGTAGAAGGCCTGGGTGTGCACCTCGACCAGGACGAATCCCACTGTGAGCGCCACCCACAGCCCGAAGAACATGGCGGTCAGCGTCGACATCGGGGTCAGTGTAGGGCGGTCAGCGACTGTCGATGTTCTGCAGGCGCACGCGGCCGCGAGCCACGTCCCTGCCGTCAGTGCTCCGGGTGATGGTCACGTCCCAGAGCTGCTGCGATCGCCCCTGGAACACGGCAGCCGCGACCACGTCGAGGCGGCCCGAGCTGGTCGAGCGGAGGAAGTCCGTGGAGTTGGCCACGCCCACCGCCGAGCGTCCGCTGTCACGCACCGCCAGCCACGCCCCCACCGATGCAAACGTCTCGACGACGGAGGCGAGCACCCCGCCATGGAGCAGGCCGAAGGGCTGATGATGCTGCGGTCCCACCTCCAGCCAGCCGGTCATGCGGGTGGGGCCGGCTTCATCGAAATGACAACCGAGGAGGCGGAGGAACTCGCTGCCGGCGAGCAGGTCGAGCTCTGCCTCGTCAATGGTGGTGCCGATGGGGTCGCTCATCCACCGAGGGTAGCCGCCGCGATGCTACCGCTGCCGCGAGGGCGCGGGCTAGGCGGGGTTGAACACCGGCGACTGGGAGGTGAACATCGGCAGCTCCGGGTACGAGGCTCCCAGGACTGCCCCGGCATCGCCCTGGAGCCAGTCCCTGATGAGCGTCTGGTACACGCTGCGGAAGTCGACTGTGAACTTGAGGTTGCCGGAGTCGACGGTGCTGGTCAGCGACGGCTGCTCGCCGTAGAGGCCGCCCTTGACAGGCTTGCCGACGATGAACAGCGGTGCTGCCGCCCCGTGGTCGGTGCCGGCGCTGCCGTTCTCCTTGATGCGGCGGCCGAACTCCGACCAGGTCATCAGCACCACCCGGTCCGCCTGCCCGTGCGCCGCGATGTCCTGCATGAAGGCGCTGATGGCCGTGTCCAGCTCGGCGAGCAGGGTGGTCTGCCTGGTCGACTCCTGCTGGTGGGTGTCAAATCCACCCAGAACCACGTGGCAGATCTTCACGGACGGTTCGGTGGCGATCAACTGGGCGGTGAGCTGGAGGGCCGACCCCAGGGTGTTCGCCGCCGGGGCGACCCCAGTGGCGGCGTACTGCGCGGCCGGCTTGTAGCTGGCGGCCCCATCGGCAAGCACCTTCATGCCCGACTCGGCAGTGCCCAGGGCCTGATCGAACAGTGCCCCGTAAATCCCCGGCGTCCGGCTGTAGAGCAGCGGAGCTGTGGCCTGACGTCCGGGTCCGCCCTGCACGGTGTAGCCCTTCGCTGACTGGATGACGCTGACCGTGGCATTGCCGGCGCGGAGCTCGGGCGGCGTGGTGGCCTCGCCGAGCGCGCAGCCGGCCAGGGGATGCCCTTGGGAGTCCAGCTGCTTGCCGAGCAGCGTGCCCAACCAGCCATCCCTCTGGCGTCGCTGCGGATCGGCGTATTCCCAGACGTAGAGATTTTCGAAGTGCGAGTAGGTCGGCTTGTCGTAGCCGACACCCTGGACGATCGCCATCTGCCCCGCCTCATACAGTGACTTCAGTTTGGGCAGCGCCGGGTTGAGGCCAACCTGGGCGTCGAGGTGGAGCACGCTCTCCGGACGGACCCCGACGGTGGGGCGCGACGCTGCGTAGGCGGGATCGGCGTACGGGACCACCGTGTTGAGCCCGTCGTTGCCCCCGGCCAGCTGCACGACCACCAGGACGCGGTTGTTGTGGATCCCGTCGATGCCGGCTGCAAACACCCCCTTGGCAAGGATCGGCGGGACGATGACGCCGGCGCCCACGCCAACCAGCCCGGCCGCGAGGAAATCGCGACGTGTGACACTCATGACGGGATCCTCATTTCAACTGGAACTCCGGACTGGCGAGGAGCGCGAACCACCTGTCGCTCTCGGTGTGGGCAGCCGTCAGGGCGGCCGTGGTCCCAGGGCTGAGCACGTTGTCGAGCTGGGTGGCCACGGCGGCGCCGGCATCCGGGGCGCCCGTGAGCTTGGTGGTGGCGGCGGTGGCGAAGTTGATGCGGCTGAGCAGGCTCGACGAGCTCACCCAACCGGCGTTGGACGGCCAGCCGGCGACGTTGGGGGGGTCGTAGAGCACCTGATCCATGCCCAGCGCCGCTCGCGCCGCGGTGGTCACCAGGGACGGTCGGCCCAGCACGCGCATGGTGGCCACCATGTAGTCGGTGGGCGAGCGCATCAGCGAGCGGTAGTTGGACGGAGCTGTGAAGGCGCTGCTCCGGAAGATGGCTCGCATCAGGGTGCGGAGGTCGTATCTGCTGTCCCGGAACTGGGTCGCCACGGTGTTGACGTCAGCGTCGGATGGGGCGGGTGAGGCGAAGAAGGTCATCGCCCGTCGTGTCAGGAACGGCGCACAGGCGGGCTGGGCGAGGAGGATGTCGATCACATCGTCCGCGCCGAGATTGCCGGAGTGGCCGAGCAACTTCTTGGTACCCGTGTCGTGGAGGCGCGAGACCAGCGTCCCCCGGTAGGACGCACCGGCCTTGACCAGCTGGTTGATCTGGTCCGTGTACCTCTGCTTGTCAGAGGCGCTGTACTTGGGGGCGGTGATCCGCGAGCCGTTGGCGTCGTAGAGCACGATGCGCAGCCCGCTGAGAGCCCGAGCCGACTCGCGGACATCGTCCTCTGTGTAGTTGCCCGGTCCCAGGGTGAACAGCTCCATCAGCTCACGCGCGTAGTTCTCGTTGGGGGCTGTGGCCGTGCTCGCATCAAGGGTCAGGTAGCGCATCATCAGCGGGTCGCGAGTGACGCTGGCGAGCAGCGTGCGCAGGTCCTTGAGGCCCGCGCTGCGATAGAGCAGGTTCTGCTGATAGACGAAGGGGAAACGCCCGGCCTCCCGGTAGTCGCTGGTGAGCACGCCATGCCAGAACAGGCTCATGCGCTCCGGGAATTGGGCCTGGGTGGTGGCCATGTGCGTGTACCAGGCCTGGGCCAGCGAAGTGTGGTTGGTCACGTCCGCTGGCGCCGTCAACGGCTGGGCCTGCTCACTCACCACCTTGTCGACGAGGTCGTTGTAGGACAACGCTGCCGCGGCATCCAGGTCGGCCGGGGAGTAGGCGAAACCCGCTCGGCGCAGCAGGTGGGCGGCCAAGGCGCGCCGCTCGTTGAGCGGGCTCCGCCAGCCGCTGGCCGTGTTGATCGCGGCCGCCGTCGAGCCGCCCAGCTCCTCGATGCCGAAGTACACGGCGGCACCGCCCAACGCGCCGCCCGCGGCGACGCTGAGTGCCTGGCGGCGGCTCAGCCGGATCTGTGGGAGCTTCATCTCGGTGCCGAAGTCTGGAGCACGTTTCTGAGAGGCAGTGGAAAGCGGGCCGGCTGGGAGGCGGTTCTCAGCGGACTCTCAGATCGGGGACCGCCCCGGAGGCCCAGCCGGCGTGCGTCGGCGCAACCGGGCCTATGCTGGTCCGATGAGCATGAAGCCAGCGCGGTTCGACTACGACGAGCCGGCCCGCTCGCTGGTCATCGAATGGGACGACCAGGTGGTGCACCGCATCCGTTTCGATACTCTGCGGCGCGCCTGCCCCTGTGCAGCCTGTCACGGGGAGCTCGGCAGCTCCGGCAGGTTCATGGTTCGGCCGGATCTCGATCCCGGCGAGGACGATCTGGCCGATATCTCGCTGGTGGGTGCGTATGGCCTCAACGTGGTCTGGAACGACGGACACAACACCGGCATCTACACGTTCGAGCGCTTGCGCGAGCTGGGCGAGCTGGCGTCCGCGCAACCCTCGACGAGGCCGCTGGGCTGACCGCAGCGGTAGAGTGACCGCATGTCAGTCAGCACAGTTCCAGTCGTCCTCAGTGCCGTCGAGCAGGGGATTCTCACCCTCACCCTCAACCGTCCCGAGGTTCTCAACGGCCTCACCGACGGCGTCCTCGACGCCATCGCCACTGGCTGCCGCGATGCGGCAACCGACGACGCCGTACGGGTGGTGGTGGTCACCGGAGCGGGGCGGGGCTTCTGTTCGGGGCAGGATCTGCGCGCAGGCGCCCAGGACGGCGACGCGGACATCCGTTCGCACCTTCGCGACCATTACGTGCCAATGATCCAGGCCATGCGCGAACTGCAGAAGCCGGTAATCGCGTCGGTCAACGGCGTGGCCGCGGGGGCCGGGATGTCCCTGGCGCTGGCGGCCGATTTCCGCATCGCCGCCGAGTCGGCCTCATTCATCCAGGCGTTCGTTCGCATCGGGCTGGTGCCGGACGCAGGCAGCTCCTATTTCCTGCCGCGGTTGATCGGCGCCGCCAGGGCGTTGGAGATGACCATGCTCGGCGAAACCCTCGACTCAGCGGAGGCGCTCCGGATCGGGTTGGTCACCAAGGTTGTGGGTGACGCCGACCTCCCGTCCGCCACTCGCGAGTTCGCCGCCCGCCTGGGTCGCGGACCGCGGTCGGCCGGGCTCATCAAGCAGCTGATCAACAGCTCCCTCGACAACGATCTGGCGGCGCAACTCGCTCGTGAGGAGGAGGCGCAGTTCGCGGCCGCCCAGAGCAGCGACTTCGCCGAGGGCATCGCCGCCTTCATGGGCAAGCGGCCGCCGCAGTTCACCGGGAGCTGACGCCCCGCGCCCTGGGGTGGCTGGGAAGGCTGCGATATACTCGCGAGCCGCGAGCGGGAGTAGCTCAGTGGTAGAGCATTACCTTGCCAAGGTAAGGGTCGAGGGTTCGAACCCCTTCTCCCGCTCCAGCGGCTGATTCGAAATCGCGCCGCTGCGGTCGGTGTGTGGTGCCCCCCGGCTTCCCCGAGAGTAGCGGTCTAGAAGTTCTTAGGCGCACTACCTAGCAATAGTGGCCTCAGGGTCCGCGCGCGGCGGCATCGAACGTTCCAGCAGCCGGCTGATCTCGGTCGCGGTTACGCCGCCTGTTGGTCTCCACGTATTACCGGCATTTTCGGGCGCCGATCGGACACAAGGACTCAAAGCCGGCGCCGACGGGCGCAGGAGTGCCCTAGCTCAACGTCCCGGGCGAGGCGAGCTGGCCAGTCATCGCTGCGAGCGACATCATCAGCTGATCACGGTCCAAACCAGGTCGTTAGCGCATCGCGCAATCCCGCATCGGTTTCCTCCCCCACCCAGGCGACGTGTCCGTCGGGCCTGACGAGCACGGCCGACGGCGCAGTCACCTCGCCGACCACCGGGAGCTCCCAGATGCCGGCGTAGGAGGCATCAACGAACTGAACGCGTTCGCCCCACGGTGCGATGGTGAACCCACCGGCGCGACCGAAGTTGAGCAGCACGGGCTTGGCGCTGTGCAGCAGCGAGAAAACGCTGATGGGGCCATCAGCGGTCACAAGATCCAGGTCAGGCATGCGGCGCCCGCGCAGCGGGTGTCCCGCACCGAGGTCGTAGGCGACGTCGAGGCCGGAGATCATCGCGGCGATGTGCTTGCGCGGTTGATCCATCGCCAGCACCTCAGCCAGGATGCCGCGAAGCGCGACTGTGCGCTCGTCGTTGGCGCCCACCGCTCTCTGCGCCATCGTGTTCTGCAGCACACGGGCAGCAACCGGATGCCGTTCAGCTTGGTACGTGTCGAGAAGGCTCACCGGTGATGTTCCGTTGACAACCTGAGCCAGCTTCCACCCCAGGTTGACGGCGTCCTGCACGCCGATGTTCAAACCCTGCCCGCCCATTGGAGCGTGCATATGTGCGGCGTCACCCGCGAGCAACACGCGCCCGCGGCGATACGTCACGGCCTGACGCGTCATGTCGGTAAAGCTGGAGATCCAGTGCGGGCTGTGCGCGCCGTAGTCCTTGCCGTCAACCCGGATGAGCGCGTCGCGGACGTCCTGCAGGGTGGGCTCATCGGGGCGGTCCAGGTCGGGCACGATGAGGGTGACGCCCACCCGTCCATCCTCGGCTGGGCCGATGCCACCACCGCCACGCAAGCCGAATTCCGGCACCTCCTCCATCTCGACCTCGGCAATGATCCAGCGCGTGGTTGGATCCCAGCC